>CBFHNZ010000008.1:0-20812 GCA_965657415.1 Puniceispirillaceae bacterium (SeqCode)
GCTTTGCCTGAAGTGTCAGCTCGCCAAGCGATGGCGCCGAGGAGGGAAGGCCGAAACCGAGGAAATCAAGCGCCGCCAGCGAGCCGATGGCACCCGTGACAATGAAGGGCAGCATTGTCAGCGTCGCCACCATGGCGTTCGGCAGCACATGCCTGAACATGATTGCCAGCGGCCGTACGCCAAGTGCCTTTGCCGCCTGCACATACTCGAAATTGCGCGCCCGCAGGAATTCCGCCCGCACAACCCCGACCAGTGCCGTCCAACTGAACAGTGTCATCAGGAAAACCAGCAGCCAGAAATCCATGCGCCAGATCGCCGACACGATGATGATGATATAGAGCGATGGCGTCGCCCCCCATATTTCGATCAGCCTTTGCGCCAGCAGGTCGGTGCGGCCGCCAAGATAGCCTTGAACCGCCCCGACAAGGATGCCGATGGCCGACGCCATGACCGACACGATGATGGCGAACAGCACCGACAGCCGGAAGCCGTAAATGATGCGTGCCAGTACATCGCGCGCCGTATCATCGGTGCCAAGCCAGTGATCGCCATCTGGCGGCGAGGGGGCTGGACTGTCAAGCGTCGCGATGGTCGAATGATGATAGGGGATCAACGGCCAGACAAGCCATCCGCGCGCAATCTCCCGGCCATCAATGCGCCCGTCCGCAGCATCCTCAATCAAGGTTTCAGGCGTGTCCCAACATGCCTCGATCCCGCCGGTGATGATCAGGCACTGCACCTCGATATCACCATAAATCGCCTCAGTCCGAAGGTCGCCGCCAAAGCTCTTCTCGGCATAGAACTGAAAGACCGGCATATAAAAACCATCCCGGTATTTCACCAGGATCGGCCTGTCATTGGCCAATATCTCGGCAAACAGCGAGACGATGAAACAGATGCTGAAGACAATCAGCGAGATGAAAGCGCGGCGGTTGCGCCGGAAATTCTGCCAGCGCCGCTGGTTCAGGCTGATAGGTCCCGGGCTGGCTTGATCCTGGTTGACGGGGTTCATGACAGCCTCGATTCAAAATCGATACGCGGGTCGATCCAGACATACATCAGATCCGAGATCAGACCGATGACAAGGCCAATAAGGCTGAAAATGAACAATGTGCCGAAGACAACCGGATAGTCGCGCGCCACCGCCGCCTCGAACCCCATGCGGCCAAGCCCGTCGAGCGAGAAAATCGTCTCGATGATCAGCGAGCTGCCGAAAAAGACCGACACAAAAACCGCCGGAAAGCCGGCAATCACAATCAGCATGGCGTTGCGGAAGACATGGCCATAGAGGACGCGGTTCTCGGTCAGGCCCTTGGCGCGCGCCGTCAGCACATATTGCTTGCGGATTTCATCAAGGAAGGAATTCTTTGTCAGCAGCGTCAGCGTTGCGAAGGCGGAGATTGTCGAGGCGATCACCGGCAGCGCGATGTGCCAGAAATAATCGACGATCTGGCGCCAGGCCGACATGTCGGCGAAATCGGGTGAGACCAGGCCGCGCAGCGGGAAGATTTTCACATAGGATCCGCCGGCGAACAGCACCAGCAGCAGGATTGCGAACAGGAATCCCGGAATGGCGTAGCCGACAATGATCAGGCTGGAGGTCCAGCTGTCAAAGCTGCTGCCATCGCGGACCGCCTTGCGGATGCCAAGCGGGATCGAGATCAGATAGGCCAGAAGCGTTGTCCATAGCCCTAGCGAAATCGACACCGGCATCTTCTCGATGATCAGGTCGGTGACGCTGATCGAACGGAAATAGCTCTCGCCGAAATCAAATCGCATATAACCCCACAGCATCGACAGGAACCGCTCCAGCGGCGGCTTGTCGAAGCCGAACTGGCGTTCGAGATCGGCCACGAAATCTTCCGGCAGCCCCTGTGCGCCAAGATAGTCGCCGCGCTCACTGGCCTGCCTGATTTCACCGCCACCGCCAGCAATGCTGTCAAAAACGCCGTTTTCCTGCTCCAGCTGCGAGAGGATTTGTTCGATCGGTCCGCCCGGGACAAACTGCACCAGAACGAAATTGATCAGCATGATGCCGAACAGGGTTGGCAGGATAAGGGCCAGTCTGCGCAGGATATAGGCGCTCATAGGGGAACTGCCTCCAGGACAGGGATCAGAAGGCGCCGGCGGCCTTCAGCCTGTCATGAGCCTGCTGGTCGAACCACCAGAAATCAAGCGTGCCAAGCGCGTAGGGGGGCAGGGTGTCCGGATAGCGATACATGTCGTAATAGGCGACGGTATGAATATTCCGGAACCATTGTGGCACCCAGAATTTTCCGGCCCGCAACACGCGGTCCAGCGCCCTTGTGGCATCGTCAAGCTCAATGCGGGTCTCTGCCGCCTTTACATCCGCGATCAGCCTGTCCGCCGCCGCGCTGCCATAGCCGGCAAGATTGAAGATCGAGAATTCAGCGCTTTCCGAGCCAAAATATTGTTCAAGCTCGGAACCGGGGGTCAACTGGGTGCGGAAATTGCCGGTCACCATGTCGAAATCGAAATTCCGTTCACGCTCGGTCATCTGGGCGTTGTCGATGCGGGTATGGATGGCATCGACACCCAGGGCGCGCAGATTTTCCACATAGGGATTGATCACCCGGTCAAAAGCCTGGGAATCATTCAAAATTTCGACTTTCAACGTTTCACCACGGAAATTGCGGCGTATGCCATCATCGCCTACAGGCCACCCCGCCTCGTCAAGCAGCGCCGAGGCACGGCGAAGATTACGCCGGTCAAGCTGGCGCTCGGACGAGGTTGGCGCCAGCACCGCTTCGCCGTCCAGAACGCCGTCGGGAAGGATGTCGGCAATTGGGCGGAGTAGCGCCAACTCTCCCTCTTCAGGCAGGCCGGTGGCCTTCAGATGGCTGTTTTCCCAGAATGAATTGATGCGGGCATAGATGCCGTAGAACAGAGTTTTGTTCGACCATTCGAAGTTGAACATCAGGCCGATGGCCTCGCGCACCCGGATGTCCTGAAATGTCGCACGTCGCAGGTTGAAGATGAAGGATTGGCCGCTGGCCAGTGTGCCGTCAGGCGGCGTGTCCTTGACCGCCCAGCCTTTCTCGATGGCGGGGAAGTCATACCCGGTAGCCCAGATTTTTGACGAAGCTTCGTTCCGAAAGGTGTAGGTGCCAGCCTTGAAGCCTTCAAAGGCACTGTTGTAATCGGCGAAATACTCAATCCGGATACGGTCGAAATTATGCCGCCCGCGATTGATCGGCAAATCCTTGCCCCAGTAATCGGGGTTGCGACGATAGATAATCTGCTGGCCGACATCGAGCGAGTCGAGAACATAGGGACCGGAGCCAAGGCCGGGAGTGAGAGTCGAATCTTCAAAGTCAGCGCCGGTGGAATCGTACCAGGCTTTGGAGAAAATGGGCAGACCGCCAACCGTCAGTGGTAGATCGCGTGTTGGTATGCCATCCTTAAAGGTGAATTTCACCCTGTGGGGACCCAGGATTTCGGCACTTTCGATCTGCTTCTGGATGACCGCACGGAAAGACGGCAGCCCTTTGTCACGCAGGGTTTCGTAGGAAAAGATGACATCCTCGGCGGTCAATGGCGAGCCATCGGAAAAACGTGCCTCGGGCCGCATATTGAAGATGACGTAGCTTCTGTCAGCAGGATATTCGAGGGATTCAGCGAGGAGGCCGTATACGGCATCGGCCTCGTCAGCGGTGCCTTCAAGCAGGCTTTCAAAGAACATAGAGGATAATTGTCCGGCGCGCCCCTTTGTCGTGTAGGGGTGCATCGAGTCGAACGAACCAAAACCCCAGATCGAAATCTCGCCTCCCTTTGGCGCGTCGGGGTTTACATAGTCAAGATGCGGAAAGTCGACATCGTATCTGAGTTCACCGAAGGTCGAGATGCCGTGCGATTTAATTGTCTCGGCGCTGGCAGTGATGTTCATGGAGCTGATAATCAGCCCGGCAAAGGTCGCGCTGCGTGCGACGGCTCCAAACCGGTCAAACAATGACTTCATATCATCTCTCCTTCAAACAGCTTGACGGGTTGCGATCCGGCTGATCGGGTGGCCGGCATGTCAATGTCGCGTCTTGTAAGATATAGTCGCAACTGGTGTGATGTGTAGAGCCAAATACAGGCATTCCGCTGGATGTTAAGCTTTGCCAGCAGTGATGTTATGAAGGGAGGGAAGTATGGTTTGGGCAGGGCAGGCTTGTGGGGTTTGCTGCTATCAAGGCAGCATGTCGCTTCGGCCATTGGTGCGTTGCTTTGATGATTGCGATGATTGGTCACAACCTCAACTGATGTTATAACTTTCCACCACCGGTCGGGTGGGGAACTGTGAGCGTCGAGATCGGCTTCCTGGATAGAGGCGTGCCGGGTGAGGGTGTTTCCTGACGCCGTCTGGCAAATACATCACCGGCAAATACATCACCGGCAAATACATCAAATGCCAGAAACAACATCTGGAATGGAAACACAGAATGGAATTAGCTGACGAAATCATTATTCCGGCATCGCGCACAGCAGTCTATGCGGCGCTGAACGATGTGGATATCCTGAAAGCCTGCATTCCCGGCTGTGAGGAGCTTGAAAAAAGCTCCGATACCGAACTTGTGGCGAAAGTTATCCTCAAGGTCGGGCCGGTGAAGGCGAAATTCAGCGGCCGTGTGACATTGGACCCAAGCAAGGCGCCTGACGCCTTCAGCCTCGCTGGTGAAGGGGATGGCGGTGTTGCCGGATTTGCCAAGGGGGGCGCGGATGTTGAGCTTGTTGAGGATGGTGAAACCACAATCCTTCGCTATACTGCCAAGGCAGAGACCGGTGGCAAGATTGCCCAGCTTGGTGGGAGGTTGATCACCAGTACGGCGAAAAAACTCTCGAAGGCGTTCTTCGAGAAGTTCGAGAAGATAATGAGCGGTGAGGTCGAGCCTGAAAACGCGTCCTGACTGCTGACAGACGGTGCCCGCTGTGCGTACTCGGTCGAGACTGCCGGCTATGTCGGCATTATCAGTGGGGGGAGGCAAAGCAGCGTAAGCTGCTGCCACGGGTCCCGGCGGGCACCACCCTTTTTGCTGCCTCCGGTAGGCCGGGGGTAAGATGATCGTTGGCCTGAGGTGACTGAAGCAATGAACGAACTCACGAAATCCACAATCATTCCGTTTCTCGACGAGATTTTCACGCGGCGCGGTGCCGATGAGTATCTTGGCGAGCCTGTAACCATTGGCGAGCATATGTTGCAGGCGGCGCATTTTGCGCAGCGCGACGGGCATGAGGAACAGGTCATCGTGGCGGCACTGCTGCATGATATCGGACATTTCACCGGTGAATTCATCGGCATGCCGCTGCCCTCGGGAACGGTGTTTCTTGACGACCAGACCGACCGTAAGCATGAAAATGCCGGGGCGGCGGTGCTGGAATCATTCTTTCCGGAGCTTGTCGTTGATTGCTGTCGTTATCATGTCGCCGCCAAGCGCTATCTTTGCGCGCGGGAACCAGGCTATTTCGACACCTTGTCCGAGGCATCGGTGCATTCGCTAAACCTTCAGGGCGGTCCGATGGATGATGCGGAGGCAGCCACCTTCGAGTCGCACCCGCATTTCGACGCCATCATCGCGGTACGCCGGTACGATGAGGCCGGTAAGGAAATCGGCATGGAAGTGCCGCCATTCTCAAGTTATCTGCCGATGCTTGAAAAGATGGTGGCAGGTCACGCCTGATTGCCTCACACCTGATTGGGGGCGGGGTAAGGGATTTCGGTCCGCATCTGCGGCCGCTGCATCCAGTTCCAATATGTTTCATGAAGCGCCGTGGCGACCGGCCCGGCCACCCCATTGCCGAAAATCCGGTCATCGATTCGCGTCAGGGCGATCACACCACCACCTGAACTGGAGATGAAAACCTCGTCGGAATCCATGAATTCGGCCAGCGGCAGCGGCCGGATCTCAGTTGTCAGCCCGAGGTCGGTGGCCATTTCCAATACCGTGCGGCGGCTGATCCCCTCCAGCATGCCATGATCCGAGGTGATCAGCCTGCCGCCCTTCACTGCAAAGACGTTGAAACCCGGCCCCTCGGTCACCTGTCCGGCCTCGTCGAGAAGGATCACCGTTTCATAACCCTTGTCCTTGGCCTCGAACAGACCGGCGGTGAAATCACCCCAGTGATAATTTTTCACGCGCGGATCGATACTTGTCTCGGGGATGCGTGTCACATGTTTGGCAATCCAGGCGGTGCGGTTTTCGGGTGGCAGTTCCGGCCGCATGATATGAATGTAGGGGACACACCAGGCATAGAAATGATTGCCACATTCCCGCGGATCGCGCGTTCCGGGGATCAACGGGACCCCGCGCGAGGCCACCATCGCCACATAGGCGGTGCGCAATCCCGAGGCGGCCACCATATCGCTCAGCGCTGTGTATATCTCTGCCCGAGACATGCCTATATCCAGGCGCAGCGCTGTCATCGACCGACCGAACCTGTCCAGATAATCATCCAGCCGGAAAAAGCCGCCCTCCCAGACCGGAACGACATCATAGGTGATGTCGCTATGCACGATCCCCCAGTCATTGACCGGCAATCGCGCCGCCGCAAGCGGCATGATCTCACCCTTCATCCAGGCCGCGCCGGCCGCCAGATCGCCGGGTTCAGCCATTGTCTGTTTCCAACGCCGCCTGTTCCGTCGGTGTCGGTGTGTGGTTGAAGAGATATGCCTCCTCGCAGGCCTTGCGGCCGCCAAGACTTGCGATCCGCGCCTGCTGGTCGTCGCGGCATTGCCTGTCAACGGCGTCGGCATCGCAGATTTCCCTTAGGCGACGTGCCCCCTCGGCACGTGCCGCCATTGCGTCGGGCGCCGGATCGCGGCCACGATCCGTTAGTTCCTCGGGATCGGAGGCGAGATCAAAGAGTTGTGGCGGCAGACCGGCATAATGAACATATTTCCAGTTCTGCCATCGCACCATGAAGGCACCGGTGCTTGATCCGCCATCATGATATTCTGCAAAGACCGTACGGTCTTCGTCATCCGGTGTGGTGGCACAGCTGCGCAGGGACGAGCCCGGGCAATCAGGGTCCGCCGGTAAATCCATGACTTCCAGCGCGGTGGCCGCAATATCGACCAGTGAAACAGCCGTTCCGCAGATGTTTCCGGCAGGCACGCCCGGCCCGGCCATGATCATCGGGATACCGACCGAGGCGTCATACATCACCTGCTTTGTCCATAGGCCCTTTTCCCCAAGCATTTCACCATGGTCCGAGAGATAGATAACAACCGTGTTCTCTGCCTGGCCGCTAGCCTCCAGCGCCGCCAGCACCCGGCCGACACAGGCATCGAGAAAGCTTGTCAGCCCATAATATCCGGCCATCGCAGCGCGCCGGCTGGTCTCATTGAAATGGGCTTCATAGTCAAAGAATGAGGCCAGTGTGCGGATCTCCGGGTGGTCGGGGACCGTCTGTGGTGCGAGGTCGAAATCCGCATCGCGGTAGAGGTCGTAGAATTCGGTTGGGGCGGTCAGAGGATAATGCGGGCTGACAAGAGAGACGAAACCGGCCCAGGGTTTGTCATGGTTGGCATCCTGCCGCGAGGAGATCCAGTCGACAGCCTTGTCGGTGATGGCGCGGTCATAGGCAGTATAGCTGCTCTCACCGGCGCCACTGTCAGCCGCCAGTTCGATCGTGACATCATAGGAAGGAGGGTTGTCGCGAAGCAACCCGATGGCCCAGCCGACACCACCAACGACATGCATCGGCAGCAATTCCCGGGAAAATCCATTATCATCCTCGCCGGATCGATAATGCAGCTTGCCGATGGATGTGGTCTCGATACCGCTGTCACGAAGCCGATGCATCCAGCTTGTCATCGTCCCGTCATAGGGCGTGGCGCTGTCCCAGTATCCGGTCTGGTGAACATGCCGTCCGCAGGCCAGCGCGGCGCGCGTCGGAACACACATCGGCGAGGCGGTGTAGGCGTTGCTGAACCTTGTGCCACGTGCGGCAAGTCGATCAAGGTTGGGGGTTTTGACAAAGGCATGACCCTCGCACCCCATGGCATCGCGGCGATGCTCGTCAGAGATGATCACGAGCAGGTTCGGTGGTGTGTCTGAGTGGCGGGACATCTTGCGTTTATTTCTGGGGCGTTTATTTCTGGGGATAGAGTTCGTCGATCCGATCTCCATACAGTTCGCGAACGATATGGCGTCTGACTTTGAGTGTCGCGGTCATCTGGCCGTTTTCGGTGGTAAACGGTTCATCCGCGATAATGAAACGCCGCACCCTTTCAAGTTGGGACAGGCGGCTGTTGGCGCGATCCACCGCCGCGGCAATCATCGTATGGAGGGCGTCCGGCGAGGGTGCGATAGCCCGCAGATCATCCGACGGAACGATCACGGCTGATAGCCAGGGGCGTTTGTCCCCATCGACCATCACCTGTTCGATTTCAGGTTCGATTGTTAGCAGGGCCTCGACACGGCCAGGGGCGATATTGTCGCCACCGGAATTAACGATGATGTCCTTTTTGCGGCCGGTGATCGAGATATAGCCGTCAGAATCTATCTCGCCGATATCGCCGGTATGAAGCCAGCCATTGCGAATCGCCGACATCGTGGCGGCCTCGTCGCGCCAATATCCTTTCATCAGCAGATCACCGCGCACCAGGATTTCACCATCATCAGCGATACGCAGATCGACGCCGGCAACCACCGGGCCGACGGTTTCAATCTTGATCCGTCCCGGTCGATTGGCTGATATCAGCGGTGAGGCTTCGGTCTGGCCATAGCCCTGCAGAAGATTGATGCCAAGGGCCATGAAGAAATTGCCGATGTCCGGGTTTAGGGCGGCACCGCCGGAAATGAAATATTGCAGCTGGCCACCAAGACGGGCCCGTACCTTGGTCCTGACCAGCCTCTCGACGATAAGATTCAGGACGAATTCATGCGGCAGCAGATGCCGCCCGGCAACGCGTTTGCTGCCAAGCCGCACCGCCGCCATGAACAGCTTTTCCGACATCCCGCCCTTTGCCCGGACGCCGCGCATGATGCGGTCGTGAAGCACCTCATAGAGCCGCGGCACCGCCGTCATCAGGGTGGGCGAGACCTCGGTCAGATTGTTGGCGATCTGGTCGGTACTCTCGCAATACCAGACCTCAGCCATGATCTGGAAGGGAAGATGCATGCCAGCCGTATGCTCATAGGAATGCGACAGCGGCAACAGCGAGAGGAAGCGCTGGTTCTCGATGACATCGCCCTCGGCCAGAAGCTCCATCGCCGCCGTGATATTGGCCTGGATCGACCGGTGTGTCAGCATCACGCCCTTGGGACGTCCACCAGTGCCGGAGGTGTAGATGAAACAGCACACATCATCCGGTTGCTGGGCCGCGATCCGCGCCTCCATATCCTCCAGCGGCGTCGCGCCGGCGAGCGCTGCACCCCAGAATTGCAGTTTTGGCCGCAGCCCGTCCGGCGCGACAAAACTGTCATCCATCACGATCAAGCTGTGAAGCGACGGTGCGTGGTTGGCCGCCAGCGCGATCCGTGCGGCCAGCATGCCGCCCGAGGTGATGGCAACGCTCGCCCCCGAATGATCCATGATGTAATGGTGGTCGTCCTCGGTGTTGGTCGTATAGGCCGGTACGACAATGGCGCCGATTGACATCACCGCCAGATCGGCGATTGCCCATTCCGGCCGGTTCTCGGCCGAGATCAGAACGCGCTCGCCGGGTTCGACCCCGCAATTCACCAGAACCGCGGCGAGCCGTCTGACATCCTCGGCGACCTTGCGCCAGCTGATGCCATGCCAGCTGCCGTCACGCTTCTCGAATAAAAGGTTGCGATCGCCGCCCGCCTCGACATTGGCAAAAAAGGCTTTTGGAAGGTTTGCAGTCTCGACATAATGCGTGCCTTCGGGCCAGCGTTCCTGTGTCATCCAAGTCATATCCCGGGCGCGCTGCCTCTGCGGTCACAATGTCATACGGGAAAGCTTAGTAAAAATTATCCGCGCTGCAAATTTCTTTAAGCATCGGCATCGCCGATGTCAGATCAGCAAGATGCCTGAAGGGTCATATTCGGGATTAGCCATATTCGGGATTGGCCATATTCGGGATCAGGCATATGTGGGATCAGGAAGCCATCTTGCGATAAGCCGTCTGTGATACGTCTATCGGGAGAATTGTAGCGCGTCACCAGCCGCCCGGATCAACGCCAACGCCTTATTTTGCGTTTCCTCATATTCGGCCTGCGGGTCACTGTCATAGACGATGCCGGCACCGGCCTGAATATGAAGTTTGCCGTCGCGGACGAGCGCTGTTCGCAGGGCGATACAGGTATCGAGTTCGCCGGCAGCCGAAATATAGCCGATAGCGCCTGAATAGACGCCGCGCCGGTCGGGCTCCAGCTCGTCGATGATCTGCATGGCGCGGATTTTCGGCGCGCCTGAAACGGTGCCGGCCGGAAAGCCGGCAATCATCGCGTCGACCGCGTCAAGATCGGGTCTGATCTGACCTTCCACCTGCGAGGCGATATGCATGACATGACTGTAATATTCGACCTCGTAGTTCGATTTTACGCGTACGGTGCCCGGACGTGACACGCGACCGACATCATTCCGGCCAAGGTCGAGAAGCATCAGATGTTCGGCCCGTTCCTTGACATCCCCCATCAAATCCTCGGCATTGGCGATATCTTCCTCAGGCGTGGCGCCGCGCTTGCGGGTGCCTGCGATGGGGCGAATGGTGACGATTTCGTCACGAAGCCGGACCAGAATCTCCGGGCTCGAGCCGACAATCGCCAGATCGTCAAAATCAAAGAAAAACAGGAAGGGTGAGGGGTTCAGGCGGCGAAGGCTACGATAGAGGTTGATCGCTGGCAGATGGAAGGGGATCGAGAAACGCTGTGACAGCACAACCTGAAAGATGTCGCCGGCACGGATATAATCTCTGGCTTTCTCCACCATCGACAGGAAATCCTCCTGTCGTACATTCGATTGTGGCTGCGGCAACACGGCCTGGCTGCCGCCAGCTTCGGTTGCCGGCATCGGCGCGTCAAGCGCCTTCAATGCGTTGGAAATCCGGCTCTGCGCCACATTCCAGGCTGCCGCCGGTTCGTCCCATTCTGCGGGGCGTACCTGAACAACCAGCGTGATACTGTCACGAAGCCTGTCAAAAATCGCGATGAGGGACGGCCTGACAAGCATCGAATCTGGGGTGTCAATCGCCACCGGGTTGGAGTCCGGGATCGCCTCGATGTGCCGGATCATGTCATAGCCGAAATAGCCGAACAGCCCGGCCGCCATCGGTGGCAGCGTGCCGGTATCGGTCATCGCCGATTCGGCCATCAGCGCCCGCAGCGACTCGATGGGAGGGCGTTCATCGGCAACGAAGCAGTCCCCATCGGACGGGGTGCGGTTGATCTCGGCCGTGCTGCCGCGACACCGCCAGATCACATCGGGGGCAAGCCCGATGATCGAAAAACGGCCACGAATTTCCCCGCCCTCAACCGACTCCAGCAGGAAGGTGTTCCGGGTTCCTGCCGCAAGACGAAGATAGGCGGAAACGGGGGTTTGCGTGTCGGCAACGAGTTCGCGCGCTACCAGCTGTGGGGTGCCGCTGGCAAACCCATCGGCAAAGCGCTCGAAATCATCGTCCGTGGCCATGGCTACCGGCTGCCAATCAACAGCTGTTGAACCCCGCCAAGGCGGATCTGCAGGTCATGCGTCTGCGACAGGTCACGTGACAGCGTGTTCAGGATATCCTGCTGGATGGCTGATTTATTAAAGGTGCGAAGCAGCTGGACTGTTTGTGCAAGCTCGTCACCTTCGGCCGCTGTGACGGTTTCGGTGCGAACGGCAATGGCCTCGTTGCCACTCTCGACAACCTGGATTTCACCGATTTCCTGGCTGAAAGCTGCGGTGGCAATCAGACGCGCCGCTTCGTGGTCAAGACCGGTGCCGGTGCGCCGGAACGCCGTGGTCTCGTCGGCTGCGTCAAAGGATGAGGCATCAGCGCTCAGCGCGGTGGCTTTTTCCCGCGCCACCCGGATCGCCTCGACAAGCTTCCAGTCGGCAATGGCACGGTCTCGTATTTCGGACAGATCACGCGCGCGCGGCTCGGTCTCACCCGTCACCTCGACAACAAAGAACATGTCATCAGCGCCTTCCTGGATAACGCTCAGATCGTCGATCTCACTCGACCAGATGGTATCGAGAACAAGGCTGTCCTGCGCCATTTCGGCTCCGTCCCCGGCATAGGGCGTGCCATCAATGTCATTGCCGCGCCGATCGATATTTCGCAGCGTCACCAGCGCGCCGCCAACCTCGGCTATGCCTTCGTCAATGGTTGCGCCGGTCGCCAGCACATCTTCCAGAATATTGACCTTCTCGAAAATCAAGTCGATTGCCGCCTCGGCCTGCAACGCGGCACGGATTGTCTCGCTGACATCGGCAAGGCTCGTCTCACCGCCGGCCACAATCTCGTCGATGGCGATCAGGTGGACGCCAAAAGCCGACTCAACCGGGCCCGTGATGTCGCCTGTCGACGCCGAGAAAGCTGCTTCAGCGATGGCTTCATCCAGGTCACTGCGCGAGACGAGGCCAAGCTGCGTGTCATCTGCCGTCCAGCCCAGCGTATCCGACGCAACTTCGTTAAATCCCTCACCACCGGTCAACCGTGCATAGGCGGCGTCGGCCGCGGCCCTGTCATCGAACACCATCTGGCGAAGGCTGCGTCGTTCAGGGGTGGTGAATTCATCAATCCGGTCCTGATAGGCTGTCTCAACCTCGGCATCGCTTATCTCGATATCATCGGTAAACATCTGCGCGTCGATGGCGCCGATACGCGCCGTGCGCAGAGCAGGGGCGTCATAACGGCTTTTTACATCGGTAAACCAGGCTGCCAGCGTGCTGTCATCTGGATCGGCAATGGCATCAGCTTCGACCGGGACACTGACAAGACGGGCGGTACGACGCTCCAGCTCATGCGCCGTCACGGTGCGGGCCACGGCTTCGGGCTGCGCGGCCCCGGATGCAACCGCGTCGACAATCTGGATACGCCGCAAGGCGCTGTCGACTTCCTTCAGATATTCCTCTTCGCTGAGGCCGGCAATGGCCAGCGCACTGATGAATCGTGACTGCGAGAAATTGCCAAGCTCGTCCCGGAAGGATGGCTCATTCGCCACCGCGTCACGCTGCATGTCACGGGTCACCGTAAGGCCCAGACTGTCGGACTCGGCGCGAAACACCACATCGCGCGCCAGCACGCCGGCAAGTTCTGGCAGCAGGCCGGATTCAAGAGCCTCGCCCATGGTCGCGTTGGGCAGATAATTGCGGCGGGCCTGATCGAATTTAAGGGCAACCTCCCGCGGTGACATGCTCTGGTTACCGGCGCTGATTGCCTTGTCGCTGCCACCAATGAGCCCGGTGGTCATGTCACCGACACCCCACAGCGCGAAACCGGCTGCCAGGAAGAGCAGAAAAACCTTCATGATGGGCGACTTGGCACCGCCGCGTAATGCCTGAAGCATGGATTGTCCCTACATCTGTTCTTTTGGGCCTGTTCTTTTCGGCCTGTTCTTTGGGCTTTCGTTGTCCTGACCAAACGCGTCCAGTTGGCGTGGCCTGGTCAGAGGAATTCACCGCGGTAGTTGTAAACTTTCAGCCAGACCGGGGCAATTGACAATTTCGCGACCTGCGCTGCTTTGCATCACCCCAGAAGGGGTTGAAGCGGTGGCGTTGATGGTTGTGATTATGTAGTCTTTCTAGACTGTACGCACGCGCCTTCAGAGTGTCATTTGTGGCGGTAACAGTTGGAACGACCGGGTGGTAGGAGCCGGCACGGCACGATAATCGGAACGGCCGGCATCGATCGGAACCGCCGATATCCGGCCGGACCGGACCCGTTTAGGGGAACAAGGGGGAAGACGTGATTATTGCAGCGAATTGGAAGATGAACCCGCCACTGGCGGATGCCGCGGCGTTGGCCGCCGCCTATGCTGGTGAAAATTTTGAAGGTGTCACACGCATTCTGTTTCCGCCGGCGCCCTATCTGGTGCAGATGGGGGTTCGGCTTGACGGCACTGAAATGTTGGTTGGTGGTCAGGATTGTCACCAGCATGCATCGGGCGCGCACACCGGCGACATTGCCGCCGGTATGCTGGCTGATTGTGGTGCGTCGGTGGTGCTTCTCGGGCATTCCGAGCGCCGCGCCGATCATGGCGAGGATGACGCACTTGTGGCCGCAAAGGCCGTGGCGGGGCTGTCGACCGGACTTGATGTGATGATCTGTGTTGGGGAAACGCTTGACCAACGCGAGGCCGGGTCGGCTGAAGCGGTTGTCACTGACCAGCTTGACGGGTCGGTGCCGACCGGCATCGATGAGTCGCGGGTAATGATTGCCTATGAGCCTGTCTGGGCCATTGGCACTGGCAAGGTGGCGGGTATTGTGGAAATCGCCGCGATGCATGCCACCATCCGGCGATGGCTTGCTGGGCGCGGTCTTGCCAGTGTGCCTGTTCTCTATGGCGGATCGGTGAAGCCCGACAACGCCGATGCGATTTTCGGTGTGCCGGACGTTGGCGGGGCGCTGGTTGGAGGTGCCAGCCTGAACGCCGAGGATTTCAGTGGCATTTGCAGTGCCGGCGCGCGTGCTGCGGCGGCGAGGTCGTGAATGTCGTAAATGCCTTGAAATAACGGGGAACAGGCCATATAACTTCGCCAATCAACGCACCGCTGACCTTGGCAAGGCTGATTTGGCATGCAGACGCTTATTCTGACGATTCACATCCTGATTGCGCTGGCGCTGATTGGCGCTGTTCTCCTGCAGCGGTCGGAAGGCGGCGGTCTTGGTATCGGCGGTGGCGGCGGTAGCGGTGGCGGGTTCATGACGGCGCGCGGAACGGCCAACATGATGACCCGTGTCACGGCCATTCTGGCAGCCTGTTTCTTTGGCACCTCGTTGATCCTTGCGATCATGGCAGGCAGCCAGCGTGACAGCGTTTCCATCGTCGATGAGGTGATCAACGAGACACCGGTCCCGGCCAGCGGCCCTGTGGTCCCGACAACGGAATAGACGCCTCCGGCGCGGAATAGACGCCTCCGGTGATTGCCGGTTTGTCAAGTCACAAAAGATGAATTAAACCACCACATGGTGTGATTTTCGCACTTACATGCCGCTGGATATTGCGGTAGTAAGATGGCCCATGCCTCGATATATCTTCATCACTGGTGGCGTGGTTTCTTCCCTTGGAAAGGGCCTTGGTGCCGCCGCCCTTGCAGCCCTGCTTCAGGCTCGTGGCTACAAGGTTCGCCTTCGTAAACTCGACCCCTATCTTAATGTCGATCCCGGTACGATGTCGCCAACCCAGCATGGCGAGGTGTTCGTGACCGATGACGGGGCCGAGACTGATCTCGATCTCGGTCATTACGAACGCTTCACCGGCGTTCACGCGCGGCGCACCGACAATATCACCACCGGCAGGATCTATTCCGACGTGCTGGCTCGTGAACGCCGGGGCGACTATCTTGGCGCGACAATCCAGGTGATCCCGCATGTCACCGACGCCATTAAGGCATTCATCCAGTCGAATCATGATGATGAGGATTTCGTCATCTGCGAGATTGGCGGCACGGTCGGCGACATCGAATCACTGCCATTCCTTGAAGCGATTCGCCAACTTGGCAACGAGCTTGGGCGCGAGCAGACCTGTTTTCTCCACGTCACGCTGATTCCCTTTATCGCCGCAGCCGGTGAGCTGAAGACCAAGCCGACGCAGCATTCGGTCAAGGAGTTGCAGTCGGTCGGTATCCAACCGGATATCCTGCTGTGCCGGACGGAACATCCGCTTCCCGACGAGCAACGCGGGAAGATCGCGCTGTTCTGTAACATCCGTCCGTCCGCGGTGATCCTCGGCATGGATGTCAACAACATCTATGAGGTGCCGTTGTCCTATCATGATCAGGGGCTGGATCGTGAGGTGATCCGGCATTTCGATCTTCCTGACAAGGCGCCGGATCTCTCAGGTTGGAGGCGTATCTCCGACGGGCTTGCCAACCCGGATAGCGAGGTTACGATTGCCATTGTCGGCAAATACACCTCGCTTCAGGATTCCTATAAATCGCTTGGCGAGGCACTTGTTCATGGCGGCATCGCCAACAGCGCCAAGGTCAGGATTGAATGGATTGATTCCGAGCTGTTCGAGAAAGAGGACGCGGCCATAGAGGCGCTGCATCATGTCAGCGGGATCCTGGTGCCAGGCGGCTTTGGTGAGCGCGGGTCGGAAGGGAAGATACGCGCCATCGAATTTGCCCGCGTGCATCGGATTCCGTATCTCGGCATCTGTTTCGGCATGCAGATGGCGGTGTTGGAGACAGCGCGCAATCTGGCCGGCCTGCCTGGCGCCGGGTCGAGCGAGTTCGGCGAGCCGGAGACCCCGCTTGTCGGTCTGATGACCGAATGGACTTCTGGCAACGAGACATTGCAGCGGAACTCGGACAGCGACCTTGGCGGCACGATGCGCCTTGGTGCCTATCCTTGCCTGTTGGCGGATGGCACGCTGGCGCGTGACCTCTATGCCACGCCCGAGATTTCCGAACGGCACCGGCATCGGTATGAGGTTAATATCGCCTACCGTGACAAGTTGGAGGCTGCTGGCATGACCTTCTCCGGCCTGTCGCCGGATGGCAGCCTGCCGGAAATCGTCGAGCGGCCGGATCATCCGTGGTTTGTCGGCGTGCAGTTTCATCCGGAGCTGAAATCCAAGCCATTTGACCCGCACCCGTTGTTCACCGGTTTTGTCGCCGCGTCGATGGAAAAATCGCGGCTTGTCTGATACCAGGGTGGCCATGTCACCATCGGGAGAGAGTGATATGTCAAGCTTTCAGATCGACGAAGTGCCCTGCGGTGGTCACAGTCCGTTATTGTTGATTGCCGGCCCCTGTCAGGTTGAAGGTCTGGATCATGCGCTGAAATGTGCCGAGACGCTGTCGGCTATGGCGGCAGCGGCTGGCATGGGGTTTGTCTATAAATCCTCCTATGACAAGGCCAATCGCACCTCGGCCGGGGCGGCCCGCGGGGTCGGTATGGATGAGGGGTTGCGGATCTTCCAGCAGGTCAAGGATGCCATCGGCTGTCCGGTGTTGACCGATGTGCATCTTCCCGATCAGTGCGCGCCGGTTGCCGAGGTGGTGGACGTGCTGCAGATCCCCGCCTTCCTGTGTCGGCAGACCGACCTGGTGGTTGCAGCGGCCAACACAGGGGCCGTCGTGAACATCAAGAAGGGTCAGTTTCTGGCACCATGGGATATGAAGCATGTCGCGGCGAAGGTCACCGGTGCTGGCAATGACCGAGTGATGCTGACCGAGCGGGGGACATCCTTTGGCTATAATACGCTGGTGTCCGACATGCGGGCGCTGCCGCAGATGGCCGATCTTGGTCATCCGGTGATTTTCGATGCCACCCATTCGGTGCAGCAGCCTGGTGGCCTTGGGGGCAGTTCCGGTGGCCAGCGCGAATTCGTGCCGGTGCTGGCGCGGGCCGCGGTTGCCGTTGGCGTCAACGGCCTGTTCATGGAGAGCCACCAGGATCCGGACAACGCGCCGTCAGACGGCCCGAACATGGTGCCGCTCGATGCGATGCCGGATGTGCTGGCCACGCTGCGCCGGATTGATGCCGCACGGCGTGGCTGAAACGCAGCGTGAAATTGCAGTTTGAAGGGCCAGCGTAAAAGTCACAGGCCAGAACAGCCACAGACCACAAATGGAAGGACAGCAAGAGATGAGTGCCATCGAAGACATCCAAGCCCGCGAGATACTGGATTCGCGCGGCAATCCAACGGTCGAGGTCGATGTCCTCCTGGAAGATGGTGCCTTTGGCCGTGCCGCCGTGCCGTCTGGTGCCTCGACAGGTGCGCATGAGGCGGTGGAGCTTCGTGACGGGGATGGCTCACGTTATGGCGGCAAGGGCGTCCTGCAGGCCATCGAGGCGGTGAATATGGATATTTTTGACGCGCTGGTCGGTGCCGACGCGCTGGACCAGGCCGGCCTTGACCAGGCGATGATCGATCTTGATGGCACCGCCAACAAGGGACGGCTTGGTGCGAACGCCATCCTTGGCGTGTCGATGGCCGCGGCGCGGGCCGCGGCGGACTCCGTCGGGTTGCCGCTCTGGCGCTATCTTGGTGGGGTGCATGCGCATCTTCTGCCAACCCCGATGATGAACATCATGAATGGCGGCGCGCATGCCAACAATGCGCTGGATGTTCAGGAATTCATGGTGATGCCGGTCGGTGCGGCGCATTTTCCCGATGCCGTGCGTGTCGGCGCGGAGATTTTCCATGCGCTGAAATCGCTTCTGGCGCAGGCCGGTCATTCAACGGCAGTTGGTGATGAGGGCGGTTTTGCGCCGGCAATCAATTCGACCGACGAGGCGCTGGATTATATCCGCAAGTCAATCGAGGCCGCCGGCTGCACCCCTGGCGATGATGTGGTGATTGCCATCGACGCCGCCGCGACCGAGCTGTACAGCGACGGGACCTATCATCTGGCGGGTGAAGGGCGTCATCTGTCTTCGCAAGAGATGGTCAAGATGTGGACCTCGCTTGTTGCCAACCATCCGATCATATCGCTCGAGGATCCGATGGATGAGGAAGACTGGGATGGATTTGCCGCGCTGACGGCCGCCATTGGTGACAAGGTTCAGATTGTCGGTGACGATTTGTTCGTGACGAACGCCGAGCGCCTTGCCCGTGGTATCGCCGATGACACGGCGAATGCCATCCTTGTGAAGGTCAACCAGATCGGTACGCTTTCAGAAACGCTGCAGGCTGTCGAGATGGCGCAAAAGGCCGGTTTCGGTGTTGTCATATCGCACCGCAGCGGCGAGACAGAGGACAGTTTCATTGCCGATCTTGCGGTGGCAACGAATGCCGGCCAGATCAAGACCGGCTCGCTCTCGCGCTCCGACAGGCTGGCGAAATACAACCAGCTGTTGCGGATCAATGAAGAGCTGGACGCCTCCGGACTTTATGCTGGTGGCTCCATTCTGCGGTCCTGACAGGCTGGCAGATGTTGCAGATTTTTGGGAACGTCAAGGAATCCGCCGATTCGCTTTTTCCTTGACGCGCCGATTCGGCTTTGATTCACTGTCCTCTGAGATGTGGGTCATCCATGCAGCGGAAGAGACAAGAGATGTATGCAGCACGCCGACGCTTTACCGTTCTGATAGGCAGCTCCCTGCTGTTATCCTCGGTGGTGATGTTTTTTGGGTTTCATATCCTTGCAGGTGACCGCGGCATTCTTGCCCGACCCGAGCTTGATCGCCGGATCATGCTGGCCGAGGAAAAGCTTGCACTCCTGAAACGGCATCATGATTTCTTATCCCACCGTATCCATCTGTTGCAGGCTGACTCACTCGATGCTGACATGTTGGCAGAAACGGCGCGGGCCGACCTTGGTCTCTATTCGCCAAATGATGTCATAATTTCAATTGATCTTTCGAAATTGAAATTTTCAGACATAACGCTGGAAACAAAAGTAAACTGAAAATAAGTTTATTTAAGAATTACCCAATAAAAACAGACTAATAAATTTATTGAAAAAAATGCTTTTTCAGTAAACTCTCGGCTGTGACGTGGCAGACGGCTGGTCCGATCCGGCATGTCCGCATTTTACAGGTTTCCGCAAGGCGGGGGAGGAACTGATGGCCGAGACGGCAAAAGCCCAACGCAAGCGCAAGCCGGGGCGCCCGCCAAAGGCGGCATCCGGTGCCACGGCGATGAATGATCTGCCGGCGCGCGACGATCTTGTCGGCATGTATCGTGACATGTTGTTGATCCGCCGCTTTGAGGAAAAGGCGGGCCAGCTTTACGGCATGGGCCAGATTGGCGGGTTCTGTCACCTCTATATCGGACAGGAAGCGGTCGTTGTCGGCCTGCAATCTGTCAGCAAGCCAGGCGACACCGTTGTCACCTCCTATCGTGATCATGGCCACATGCTGGCCTGTGGCATGGATGCTGATGGTGTGATGGCCGAACTTACCGGGCGCGAGGGCGGGTATTCACGCGGCAAGGGTGGGTCGATGCATATGTTCAGTCGCGAGAAGAATTTTTTCGGTGGTCACGGCATTGTCGGCGCGCAGGTGCCGATTGGCTGCGGGCTTGCCTTTTCGCATAAGTACCGGGACGAGCCGAATGTCTGCCTGACCTATCTTGGTGACGGTGCCGTCAATCAGGGCCAGGTCTATGAGAGTTTCAACATGGCGGCACTGTGGGATCTGCCGTGCCTGTTTGTGATCGAAAACAACCAGTATGGCATGGGCACTGCCGTGACCCGTGCCGCGGCTGGGCGGTCATTGGCTGATCGTGGGGCCGCCTACGGCATTCCCGGTATGCAGGTTGACGGCATGGATGTTCTGGCTGTTCGGGCCGCGGGTGCCAAGGCGCTGGAACATTGCCGGTCCGGTAAGGGGCCTTATGTGCTGGAAATGAAGACCTATCGCTATCGAGGCCATTCGATGTCCGACCCGGCGAAATACCGCACCCGCGAGGAGGTTGATGCGATGCGCAAGCAGCATGACCCGATTGACCAGCTTCGCGAGGTGCTGGCCAAGCAGGATGTCAACGAGGATGAGCTTAAATCCATCGATTCCGATGTGAAGGCCATCGTCCTTCGCGCTACAGAATTCGCGCAGACAAGCCCCGAGCCGGATCCAGCAGAGTTGTTCACCGATATTCTGTTGCCGACCGGTGGCCGCGACATTCGGCAGGAGGCGTGACCCATGGCAATTGAGATATTGATGCCGGCCCTGTCACCGACCATGGAAGAGGGAACGTTGGCCAAATGGCTGGTCGAGGAAGGCACGGCCGTGCGGAGCGGT
>CBFHNZ010000008.1:20909-75298 GCA_965657415.1 Puniceispirillaceae bacterium (SeqCode)
CGCCCCAGATACAGGTAATTGAAACCGTGGCGGCCGAGCCGGTGGCAGCCGGTGACAGCACCGCGACAACAGTTCGTGAGGCGCTTCGTGACGCCATGGCCGAGGAAATGCGCGCCGATGAGCGGGTTTTCGTCATGGGCGAGGAAGTTGCCGAATATCAGGGGGCCTACAAGGTTACCCAGGGGCTGCTTGCCGAATTCGGCCCGAAGCGGGTCATCGACACACCAATTACCGAGCAAGGCTTCGCCGGTCTTGGTGTTGGCGCTGCCTTCGGCGACCTGCGGCCGGTTGTCGAATTCATGACTTTCAATTTCGCCATGCAGGCCATCGACCAGATCATAAACTCTGCCGCCAAGACGCTGTATATGTCGGGTGGCCAGATGGGGTGCCCGATTGTCTTCCGCGGGCCGAATGGCGCGGCAAGCCGCGTCGCGGCCCAGCATTCGCAATGCTATGCCAGCTGGTACGCGCATTGTCCGGGGCTGAAGGTCGTTGCCCCGTGGTCGGCGGCAGATGCCAAGGGCCTGTTGAAGGCGGCCATTCGCGACCCGAACCCGGTGATCTTCCTCGAGAACGAGGTGATGTACGGGCAGAGTTTCGATGTGCCGTCGGATGATGACTGGGTGGTGCCGATTGGCCGGGCTAAAGTCGTCCGCGAGGGAAGCGATGTGACCATCACGGCCTTTTCGATCATGGTCGGCCGCGCCCTCGAAGCCGCTGACCAGCTTGCCGAGCAGGGCATTTCGGCAGAGGTGATCGACCTGCGCACCATCCGCCCGCTGGATATCGATACAATCGTGACTTCGGTGCGGAAAACCTCGCGTCTTGTGACCTGCGAAGAAGGCTTCCCCTTCGCCGGGCTTGGCTCGGAGATTGCGATGCAGGTGATGGAGCGGGCATTTGATTGGCTCGATGCACCTATCGCGCGGGTCACCGGCAAGGATGTGCCGATGCCCTATGCCGCTAACCTCGAAAAGCTGGCGCTGCCGCAAATCGCGGATATCACGGCGACGGTTCAGGCCACCTGTGCCGGCTTCCGGGGGGCTTAAGACATGGCGATCGATATTCTGATGCCGGCGCTGTCGCCGACGATGGAAACCGGAACGCTGGCTAAATGGACTGTCGCCGTCGGTGACACCGTTCGCAGCGGCGATGTGATTGCCGAGATCGAGACCGACAAGGCGACAATGGAGGTCGAGGCCGTGGATGATGGCGTGATGGCCAGCATTCTTGTTGATGCCGGCAGCGAGGGCGTTGCCGTCGGCACCCCGATCGGACGCCTGGCTGAGGATGGCGAGGCGCTGGATGAGGTGGCCGCCGCGCCCGCTGCTGCTGCCGCTCCAACACGCGCCGCAGTTGAACCTGATGCGCCCGCACCGGCCCCAGCTGAGGCCGCGCCACCACAACCTGGCGCTGTCGCAACATCTGCGCCCGTGGCGTCTTCTGCCGCGCCGAACGCTGAGCGTATCTTTGCCAGCCCGCTGGCGCGCCGGATCGCTGCGGATCGCGGGGTTGATCTGGCTGCCATCAGTGGCAGCGGTCCGCATGGCCGGATCCTGCGCCGAGATGTCGAGGTTGCCGATATTTCGGCACGTCCCGCGGCCGCGTCAGCCGGCATATCTGCAGCAGGCCCGGTCGTTCAGGGCGACAGCAGGACCGAGCCGAACAGCCAGATGCGCAAGATTATCGCCGCACGGCTGCAGGAATCCAAAGCCACGGCACCACATTTCTATCTGACCGTTGATTGCGAGATCGACACGCTCCTTGAATCCCGTAGGCAGATGAATGACCGCGCGCCGGAAGGTGTGAAAATCTCGGTCAATGACCTGATTATCCGCGCCGCCGCAATGGCGCTGATCAAGGTGCCGAAGGCGAATGCATCCTGGGAAGGTGACAATACAAGGCTGTTCAGCCATGCCGATATCGCCATGGCGGTGGCCGTTGACGGTGGTCTTGTGACACCGGTGATCTGGGCAGCCGAGCAAAAGGGGCTTGCCGAGATTGCCGCAACCAGCCGCGATCTGGCGACACGCGCGCGTGACGGCAAGCTGGCACCCGAAGAATTCAGTGGCGGCAGCTTCACCATCTCCAATCTCGGTATGTATGGCGTTCGCGAATTCGCTGCCGTCATCAACCCGCCGCAGGGGGCGATCCTTGCCGTCGGGGCGGGCGAACAACGGCCGGTTGTGCATGACGGGCAGCTGGCTGTCGCCACCGTGATGACGGTAACTCTGTCGGCCGATCACCGTGTGGTTGACGGGGCTGTCGGGGCCGAATGGCTGCAGGCGTTCAAGGGCTATATCGAGGCCCCTGTCACAATGTTGCTCTAGGGCGTCGGAGGAAAGATCATGGCAGCCGAGACATCCTTTGATCTGGTCGTTATTGGTGGTGGACCTGGCGGCTATGTTGCCGCCATTCGGGCCGCGCAGCTGAAAAAGAAGGTGGCTCTTGTCGAGCGTGAGCATCTTGGTGGGATCTGCTTGAATTGGGGATGTATCCCGACCAAGGCGCTGCTGCGCGCTGCCGAGATGCGGCATTCCATCGACGAGATGAAGGCATTCGGCATTACCATCAGTGGTGAGGTCAGCATCGATCTGCCGGCTGTGGTCAAGCGCTCCCGCAAGGTGGCAGGCCGCTTGTCGACCGGCGTCCAGCATCTGTTGAAGAAGAACAAGGTCACCGTATTTGATGATCTGGCAACGCTTGGCGCGAAACGCGGCGACCTTCGTGAGGTGAAGCTTGCTGGTGGCACCGCGCTGATGGCAAGGAACGTGATTCTGGCAACGGGTGCGCGGGCGCGTTCACTGCCTGGCATTGACCCTGACGGCAAGACGATCCTGACCTATCGCGAGGCAATGGTTCCCGAGACGATGCCGAAATCGCTGGTCATTATCGGATCCGGTGCCATCGGCTCGGAATTTGCCTCCTTCTATCTCGACATGGGTGTCGAGGTGACGTTGATCGAGGCGATGGACCGGATTCTGCCGGTCGAGGATGCCGAAATTTCCGATTTTGTGAAAAAAGCGTTCCTCAAACGCGGCATGAAAATTGTTACCGGCGCGCGCCTAGCCGGGCTGAAGACATCGGCCAGCGGTGTCATTGCCAGCTTCGAGGGAGGCATTGAGGCCATCACCGCCGAACGCGCCATCATGGCGGTCGGCATCATTGGCAATACTGAGTCTCTTGGCCTCGACGGGACCAAGGTCAAGGTGGATCGCGGGCATATCATAACAGACGGCTATGGTGCCACGGGCGAGCCTGGGGTCTATGCCATCGGCGATGTTACCGGCCCGCCATGGCTTGCCCACAAGGCAAGCCATGAAGGCATCATTTGCGTTGAAAAGATAGCCGGCCAGCCCGATGTTCACGCCATTGGCGAGGGCGCGGTGCCGGGATGCACCTATTGCCGCCCGCAGGTCGCCTCTGTCGGCATGACCGAGGTTGCTGCCATCGAGGCCGGCCACAAGGTGCGCGTCGGCAGGTTCCCGATGCTGGCCAATGGCAAGGCGATTGCGATGGGCGATGATCAGGGGCTGATCAAGACTGTCTTTGATGCCGCCACCGGCGAATTGCTTGGTGCGCACATGGTCGGGCCCGAGGTCACCGAACTTATCCAGGGATATGCCATTGCCCGCACGCTGGAAGCAACCGAAGCGGAGCTGATTCAGACGATTTTCCCGCATCCGACGCTGTCCGAGGCGATGCATGAATCGGTTCTTGATGCATATGGTCGCGCCATCCACTTCTAGGGGTGGCGAGGGGCGGTTTGGCATGTTATCTGCCAGATAGAGACAACAAGGATCGCACACACCAACCAATGCCACAGGTCAACACCACCAAAGGCGCCGAGCGCCACCCTGAAAAGCGCCGCAATCCGGACACGCCGCAGCCGCGTCGGCCGGACTGGTTGCGCGTGAAGGCACCGGTATCGGCCGAATATGGTGCAACACGGGCGCTGATGCGCGAGCTTGATCTTGTCACTGTCTGCGAAGAGGCAGCTTGCCCGAATATCGGCGAATGCTGGGCGCAGAAGCACGCCACCATGATGATCCTGGGATCCGTCTGCACGCGCGCCTGTGCGTTCTGTAATGTCGCCACCGGCCGGCCGGACCTTCTTGACCCGCATGAGCCTGAACATGTCGGTGCAGCAGTGGCAAAGCTTGGCCTGAAGCATGTCGTCATCACCTCGGTTGACCGTGATGACCTTGACGATGGCGGTGCAACGCACTTCGCGCAGACCATCAACGCCATCCGCCGCCTGTCGACCGGTACGACGATCGAGGTGTTAACCCCGGATTTCCTGCGCAAGGACGGCGCGCTGGAGATTGTCGTTGAGGCGCGCCCGGATGTGTTCAACCACAATATGGAAACGGTGCCGCGCCTCTATCCTTCGATCCGGCCCGGCGCGCGTTATTTCCATTCGCTGTCGATCCTGCAGAGGGTAAAGGCCCTTGACCCATCCATCTTCACCAAATCCGGCATTATGGTCGGCCTGGGCGAGGGTGACGAGGAGGTGGGGCAGTTGATGGATGACCTGCGTAGCGCCGATGTCGATTTCATGACCATCGGCCAGTATCTGCAGCCAACCCCCAAACATGCGCCTGTCGACAGGTTTGTCGAACCTGCCACTTTCGAGAATTACGCCAGTCTTGGCCGCGCCAAGGGGTTCCTTTTGATGTCATCGACGCCGCTCACCCGTTCATCCTACCATGCTGATGCCGACTTTGCCGCTCTTCAGCAGGCACGGAGCGTGGCCCTGGGGACGGCATCCGAGGTGGCATCGGAGGGCGAGGAAGGCACACAATGACGGTCCATGCCGAAAGGCGGGTCATCAGGCACAGCCCGCAGGAGCTATATGATCTGGTTGCGGATGTGCGCAGCTATCCGCAATTCCTGCCCTGGTGCATGGCCGCGCGGATCAGGCATGAAGACAGGTTTTCGCTGGCGGCAGACCTCATCATCGGCTTTCAAATGTTTCGTGAGAAGTTTACATCCCACGTTGATCTTAGTCCGGAAAACTTTGAAATTGATGTGAATTATGCTGAGGGCCCGTTTAAGTATCTGACCAACAAATGGCGGTTCCTGCCGCATCCTGAAGGATGTGAGATTGATTTCTATGTTGATTTCGAATTCAATTCCCGGCTGTTGCAATCGGTGATCGAAACGCTGTTTACAGAGGCCGTGCGGCGGATGGTGAAGGCGTTCGAGGACCGCGCCGATGACCTCTATGGCAAGCCTGACGCCACCTTCTCGGCGCGCCTTGCCTCATCCTGACCTGTTCGACAACCCGTCAGCCAATCCCGTCTTTCAGCATGGCAAGCGCCGTGGCTGCCGCCAGGTGGCGCACCGAGGTACGGTTGCCCGGGAAAATATGCTGTGCAGTCATGGTGTCCTTGCCGCGAACGGCAAGACCGAACCAGACCAGTCCGACCGGTTTTTCGGCGCTGCCACCGCCGGGTCCGGCAATGCCGGTGATGGCGATGGCCATGCTGGCGTCCGGGGCGGCTTGCAATGCGCCATCCGCCATGGCGGCGGCTGTCTGTGCGGACACCGCGCCATGCGCCAGGAGAACAGCCTCGGGAACGCCAAGAAGATCGGACTTCGCCGCATTGCTATAGGTGACAACGCCGCGGTCGAGAACGGCGGAGGCACCGGGAATGTCGGTGAGGGCGGCCGCCACCATGCCGCCAGTGCAGGATTCAGCCGTTGATAGCATGACGCCTGCCGCCGCGGCGCGCGCAATCACCGCGCCGGCAAGCACTGGCAGGTCTGATGCGTCCAAATCTACCACGCTAGCACCCATTGCAGGATCAACAGGCAGGCCGCCGCCAGCGCGCCGGCAACGATGTCATCCGCCATCACACCGGTGCCGCCGGGAAGTCTTTCCGCCAGTCTGACCGGTCCGGGTTTCAGAATGTCGAACAGCCTGAAGGCGACAAAACCGGCGATCCACCAGCGCCAGTCAAGCGGCACGACGAGAAGCGTGATCCACTGGCCGGCAACCTCGTCGATGACAATGTCGGAGGCGTCCTTGCTGCCCATCTCGCGGTCATAGATGTCGGCGGCCTTGACGCCGAGAACACAGATGATGAGCGTGCCCACCTCGAGTGTCCAGCCGCCAAGCTGGACCAGCGCCGCCGCGATGATCACCGCTGCTGCCGATCCCCAGCTTCCCGGGGCCGGGCGGAGTCGCCCCACGGGCCCCAGCGTTGCCAGCGCCATCCAGGCGCGCCCGGTCATTCGGCGTCTCCAGTCATCGCCAGCGTGGCGGTCGCCTGTGCCGCGATGCCTTCACCGCGTCCGGTAAAGCCAAGCTGTTCCGAGGTTGTCGCCTTCACCGCAACGCGGTTGATGTCGACGCCTGCAAGCTGGGCGATGCGGGTGCGCATTGCGTCGCGGTGCGGGCCGATTTTAGGGCGCTCGCAAATCAGGGTCAGGTCGAGATGCAGGATTGTCGCCCCACGTTCAGCGCAGAGTGAGGCTGCAAACCTCAGAAATTGCGCACTGTCGGCATCTTTCCACCGTTCATCCGACGGCGGAAAATGCGATCCGATATCGCCATCGGCAAGGGCACCGAAAATGGCATCACACAGCGCATGCAGCCCTACATCACCATCCGAATGCGCAGCAAGGCCGCGATCATGCGCGATATCAACGCCGCCAAGGCGCACCGGCCCGTCGCCATTGCCGAATTTATGCACGTCGTAGCCATTGCCTGTGCGGATGTCAAAGGGCGGCGGGGCGGTTGGCATGGATGGGTCCCCCTCGGGATAAGACAGGGCCGCCAGCATGGCAAAATCTGCCGGTCCCGTCAGTTTCATCAGACATTCATCACCTGGCACCATATCGATACGCGTCGTGGCATCTTCAAAAAGACGGATGTCATCGGTAACGGCGGCTTCAGGCGGCAGGCTTTCATGCCGGGCACTCAGCTCGGCAAGCTGGAACATCTGCGGTGTCTGGGCACGGCCAAGGCTGGCCCGGTCAATGGTATCGGCCACCCGATTGCCATCGACGAGTTTCACCGTATCGACAACCGGCAGAATCGGCAGGGCGGCGTCAGCACCATCATCCAGGGCGGCAATCAACTCGGTGATGACGCGCTGCGGCAGGAATGGCCGCGCCGCGTCATGTATCGCAACAAGGCTGATCCCAGGACCACCGGCCAAGGCAAGTCCCGCCGCCACTGAATCCTGGCGCCGCGCCCCACCGGCGACAAACATAATCCTGTCATCATCGGCTAGATCGCCCAGCGCCGCCGCAGCCTGTGCCTGCCGGTCGGCCGCAGCAACGATAATAATGCGTGCTGTTGCCGGGTGGTTGATGAAGGCGGCAACCGAATGGGCAAGCACGCTGCGCCCATGCAAGCTGCGGAACTGCTTTTCCGGGCCGCCATCCCCCATGCGTGTGCCGCCGCCGGCAGCGACAATAATGGCGGCGAGGCGGCGCAGGGGCGTATCTGTCGTAATCCGGGATGCCATAATCCCGTTATCACCAAAGGCCGCGGCAAAGTCTATGGTAATTCAGCCAGTGACATTTGGGACGGCAGTGACATTTGGGGCGGTAATGGCGCGCCGGGAAAGCCGGCTTGACCTGTGAGACCCTGATTCGAAATCTCTGACCTTTTAAAAGGGCTGGAAGTCCTGCCTCGGTTTGGTGCATATTGCCTGAAATTTAAGCAGCGGCGGGATTGCGGCGGGATTGCTGCCACACCGCATACTGCCACACCGCATGGAGTGAGTAGGCGATGCGTTTGGTTGTCGGATCCACAGAACTGCCGCATGGTGCCATTTTGGCGCCGATGTCGGGGGTGACTGACATGCCGTTCAGGCGGGCTGTCAGGCGCGCTGGTGGCGGCCTCGTGGTGACCGAGATGATTGCCAGCGCCGCCATCCTGCGCGAGGTCAGATCGGAGATGCGCAAGCTTCGGACCGATACGGTCAGCGAGGCGCCGCTGTCAGTGCAGCTTGCCGGATGGGACCCGCAAATCATGGCCGAGGCTGCCCGCATTGCTGCTGATCTTGGCGCAACCTTCATCGATATCAATATGGGCTGCCCGGCAAAGAAGGTGACCGGCCGCCTGTCCGGGTCGGCACTGATGCGTGATGAGCCACTCGCCGGCGCCATTCTCGAGGCTGTCGCGGCGGCTGTCGATGTGCCTGTGACGCTGAAAATGCGGCTTGGCTGGGATGATCAAAGCCACAATGCGGCAACAATTGCCCGGCTGGCGGAAAATGCCGGAATTCAAATGATTGCCGTTCATGGGCGCACACGCTGCCAGATGTATAATGGATCGGCGGATTGGAAAGCTGTTCGCGAAGTTGTCGAAACAGTGTCACTACCGGTCATCGTCAATGGTGACATTCGCGGGCTGGATGATGTGCGTGCAGCGATCCACCAAAGCGCTGCCGCCGGGGTGATGATTGGCCGCGGTGCGCAGGGCCGACCCTGGTTGCTGGCGCAAGCTGGTGATCTTCTTGCCGGCAGACAGGTGCGGCGCGACCCGACCATCGCTGAACGGCACGAAATGATGTTGCGCCATCTCGATGATATGCTGACGCATTATGGTGCGCCGGCAATGCGGCTGGCGCGTAAACATATCGCCTGGTACGCGCACGGGCTTGCCGGAGCGGCGGAACTGCGGGATGTGGCCAACAACACAACCGATGCGACGGCGGTGTTCGCAGCCGTTGACAGGTTCTTCCTGGGGCTGTGCGAGGGAGAGGTGGCAGCGGCATGATGGATGATGCGGCACCTCCCAACCGGCAGGCCGATGCGGCGCATATTCTTGCCAGCCTGCCGAACCCGGTATTTCTCCTCGATAATGAGGACAGATTCATTTTTCTGAACCATGCTGCCGAAATGTTCTTTGATTCAAGCGAGGCAATACTTCGCGGCACCCCGCTGTCGGCACAGATCCCGGCGGATTCCAGCCTGTTGGCGCTGCTGGCGCGATCCCGCAAGCAGATGGCGTCAGTCGCCGATCAGGGGATCGAGATGGCTAGCCCGCGGATTGGCCTGAAGCTGCTGAATGTCCAGATTGCCCCCTTTGGTGAGCGCCGCACGCATGAGGGCCGGATGCTTGTCACGCTGCAGGAGCGCGCGCTGGCGGAACGGCTGCGTGGACAATCGATGTTTCATGGCGCAGCGCGGTCGATTTCTGCGATGGCGGCGTTGCTGGCACATGAGGTGAAAAACCCGCTTGCCGGCATTAAGGGAGCTGCACAGTTGTTGCAGGCCGATCTGTCCCAGGAAAATCAGGAATTTGCCAACATGATTGTTGAGGAGACCAACCGCGTCACCGCGCTTCTCGACAGGATGGAAGGCTTTGCCGGCGGTGGGCAGGTCGCGCTCACTCCGGTCAATATTCATGAGGTTCTTGATCACTGCCTGCGCGTATCGCAGGCCAGTTTCGGCGACAGCATGGTGGTGACGCGCCGATATGATCCCTCGCTGCCGCCGGTTGACGGGCATCGAGACCTGCTCATCCAGGCATTTCTAAACATAATTAAAAACGCATTTGAAGCTATTGATAAAATTGCAGAATTGACCGTTGTGACCTCCTATGCGAGGGGGCGGCGTCTGAACGGGACTGGCGCGGCGCGGCTGCATGTGCCGATCCAGATCGAGATCATCGATAACGGGCCCGGCATTGCGCCGGATCTTCGCGACCACATTTTCGATCCTTTTGTGTCCGGAAAGTCCGGTGGCAGCGGGCTTGGCCTTGCGATGGTGGCAAGCGTTGTTGCTGATCATGGCGGGTTGGTCGAGGTCGATACGGTGCCGGGCCGCACTGTCTTCAGGTTGAATTTCCCGCCAGCCGGCGAGGAGCAGGCCAGATGACTACAAAACCAGCGCATATTTTGGTGGCAGAGGACGACAAGTCAGTGCGTCTTGTCGTTCAACAGGCACTGGCACGCCAGGGCTATACGGTGCAGTCCAGTGGCACCGCCGCTGGCCTTTGGAAGCTCATCGAGTCGGGGCGCGGTGACGTTCTGATCTCCGATATCGGGCTGCCGGACGGTGACGCGCTGGATCTTTTGCCGCGCATCCAGCAGAAACGTCCCGACATGCCGGTAATCGTGATGAGCGCGCGTTCAACGCTGCTTACCGCTGTAAAGGCGCAGCAGACAGGCGTATTCGAATATCTGCCGAAGCCGTTTGAACTGCGAAGCCTTGTCGAGGCAACAAGCCGCGCCGTCGGCAGCATCGGCCAGTCACGCCCCGCCGCCGCCGCCCCAGCTCTTGAGGAAGGGGGGCCGCTGGTCGGTCGCTCACCGCCGATGCAGGACATCTTCAAGGCCATGGCGCGTGTTGTCAGCACCGACCTGACGGTCCTCATCACTGGCGAGAGTGGCACAGGCAAGGAGTTGGTGGCGCGGGCGCTTCACGATCTGGGGTCACGCCGGGCGGGACCGTTTGTGCCCATCAACATGGCGGCGATTCCCCGTAATCTGGTCGAATCCGAGTTGTTCGGGCATGAAAAGGGAGCCTTTGTAGGCGCCAATAGTCGCATGTCAGGCCGGTTCGAGCAGGCCGAGGGCGGCAGTCTGTTCCTTGACGAGGTTGGCGATATGCCGCCAGAGGCACAGACACGCCTTTTGCGGGTGCTGCAGGATGGTGAATATCTTCCGGTCGGGGCCAATCGTCCGGTGAAGGCCAATGTCCGGATCATCGCCGCGACCAACCAGAAATTACAGCAATTGATGCAGCAGGGGCTGTTCCGCGAGGATCTTTTCTACCGCCTGAATGTCGTGCCGCTGCGCCTGCCGCCGCTGCGAGAACGTGTTGAGGATATTGGCCCGCTGGTTAATCATTTCCTGAAGCAGGCCGCTGCCGGCGGCCTTCCTGTCAGGCGGTTTTCGCCGGATGGCATCCGTGCATTGGCGGGCTGGAGTTGGCCGGGCAATGTACGGGAGTTGGAGAATTTGGTGCGCCGCCTGCTGGTGCTTGTTGGCGAGGATGTTATTTCGGCCGAGATGGTCGAGCGCGAACTTGCCGCCGTGCGCGCGGTCGAGGCAGCGCCGATCGAGGTTGAAAGCCTGTCGAATTCCGTTGACCAGCATATCCGCAAATATTTCGAGGCACTTGACGGTGCGCCACCACCGCCGGGGCTGCATGCCCGCATTCTGCGCGAGGTGGAATTCCCGCTGATTGTCGCGACGCTTGAACTGACGCGCGGCAATCAGGTGAAGGCGTCGGAGATTCTGGGTGTCAATCGCAACACGCTGCGCAAACGCATTCGTGAACTTGGTATATGGTCGGGTCGATGAGCAGCGTTGCCAGCACGGCCCGCCGCGGCGTTCTCTTGCGGTTCTCGGAAAACCGGATTGGCTATGTCGCCGTTCTGGTGGCGCTTGGCATCGGTATCTTGACGATCTACCAGCTGTCGCAATTCGATCCGGTCAAGACAGACAGCAACCTGCTGACCAGCCTGATCGTGGTCGATGTTCTTGCCGTTCTGACTGTGGCCGGCTTTGTGATAAGGCAGATTCTCAGGCTGTTGTCGGAACGACGGCAGAAGATGGCCGGATACCAACTTCACTGGCGTCTTGCGCTGCTGTTTGGTGGGGTTGCCGCGCTGCCAGCCGTGATTACCACCGTGTTTGCGCTGTTTGTCGTTGATTATTCGCTTCGTGGCTGGTTTGCCGACCGCATCTCGACCGCTGTTACCGGCTCCGTGCAGGTGGCGGATTCCTATTTCGAGGAACATTCAAGCTCAATCCGCAGCGACGTGCTGACAATCGCCAATGATGTCAATCGTGAGGCGTTCAAGCTGTTGTCCGAGCCAAACCTGCTCAACCAGTATCTGACCAACCAGACAGCGCTTCGCAACCTGTCCGAGGCAATAATCCTTGATGGCACCGGGCAGGTGGTGGCGCAGTCCCGCTTTGCCTTTGCCGTAACCTTTACTAGTATTGGTGGTGATTGGCTCGCCAAAGCGCGTAATGGTGAGGTTGTCATCTTGCGCGGTGACGAGACGAACAAGCTCCGCGCCGCGGTGAAGCTGAACAGTTTCGTCGATGCCTATCTGTTCGTCGGACGCTTCATTGACCGTTCGGTTCTGGATGCGGTTGACAGTACGCGTCTCGCGGCGGCTGATTACCAGCAGCTTGGTATTCGCCAGCTTGACCTTCAGGTCAGTTTTGCCTTTGTCTTCGGCCTGATTCTGACACTGCTCCTGATCACCGCGCTGTGGATCGGACTGAACCTTGCCAACGCCATTGTCGAGCCGCTTGGATCGGTCATTTCGGTGGCTGAGCAGGTGCGTGACGGGAACCTGTCGGAACGCGTGCCGGCCGGCCTGGAGATGGATGAAATCGCCAGGCTTGGTCTGTCCTTCAACAATATGCTGGATGAATTGACGCGAAGTCGTGAACAGCTTGTCCAGGCCAATATGCAGATTGACAGGCGTCGCGAATTTACCGAGGCGGTGCTTGGCGGTGTGTCATCCGGCGTGATCGGTCTTGATGCGGCGCGCAAGGTGACGCTGCCGAATCTTGCGGCACGGCAGCTTCTGCAGCTTGACGATGCCGAATTGATCGGCAAGCGGTTGGAAGATGTGGTGCCGGAATTTACCGGCCTTATCGCGGCCGGGACAACACGGCGCCGGAAACTTGCCGAGGAACAGATCATTCTGACCCGTAACGGCACGCGGATGACGCTGCGGGCGCGGATCGCGACAGAAAGGGTCGATGGACGGGTTATCGGCTATGTCGTCACCTTTGACGATGTGACGGACCTTTTGACGGCCCAGCGTAAGGCTGCCTGGTCGGATGTCGCGCGGCGGATCGCGCATGAGATCAAGAACCCGTTGACCCCGATCCAACTTGCGGCCGACAGGCTGCGCCGCAAATACAAGCCGGATGACGAGCAAGCGAGTGAGCAGTTTGCCGAATATCTGTCAATCATCGGCCGGCAGGTGGATGATATCGGCCGCATGGTCGATGAGTTTTCCGCCTTCGCCCGCATGCCACAGCCGGTCATGCAGCCATTGGCGCTTCGTGATCTGGTGCTGGGCCAGGTTGGGCTTTATGATGGCCAGGGCGTGGAGTTTGAAGTCGATCTTGGCCAGCCGTCCGAAAGTGACCAGATGATCGGCGACGCGGGGCTGTTGCGACAAGCACTGACCAACATTATCCAGAACGCGCTGGACAGTCTGGCTGAGCAACAGGTTGAGATGCCGGTTGTGAGCCTGTCGCTGGCCGTCAGGGACGGGTTCCTGATGCTGAGCGTGACGGATAACGGTCCTGGCTTTCCAGATATTGACAGGGCCAGTCTGGTAGAGCCCTATGTGACGAAACGCGACAAGGGTACCGGGCTCGGCCTTGCCATTGTCAGCAAGATTATTCAGGACCATGGCGGGGAACTTGACCTTCTCGATGCCGAAAATGGCGGGGCGCGGGTCGTGATCTCGCTGCCATGCCATGAGGAACCGGAGACGGTGACATGATGACAACCGGCGACATTTTGATCGTCGATGACGAACGCGATATCAGATCGCTGATCGGCGCGACGCTGCGCGACGAAGGCTACCCGACGGTTGAGGCAGCAACAGCCGGTGAAGCGCGTGATATCCTTGCCGCGAAGCCGCCCGGCCTGGCCATCCTCGATATCTGGATGCGGGATTCCGATATGGACGGGCTGGAGCTTCTGGAATGGGTCAAGGGTGTCTACCCCGAACTGCCCGTCCTGATGATTTCGGGGCATGGCACGATTGAGACCGCGGTGCAGGCGATCCGTAATGGTGCCTTCGACTTTATTGAAAAACCCTTCAAGGAAGACAGGCTGTTGCTGATGGTGCGACGTGCGCTGGAGGTCAGCCGGCTGGAACGTGAGAATGCCGAACTGCGGGAGAAGATCAGCGAGGATGGTGAGCCGACATTGATCGGGGTATCGCCGGCGATGAAGACCATCCGCTCGGCCATAGAGAGGATTGCTCCGACTGCCAGCCGTGTGCTGATCAGTGGTCCGAACGGTGCCGGCAAGGAGCTGGCGGCCCGCCTGATCCATCACCATTCAGAAAGGCGAGATGCCAGATTTATTGTTGCCAACTGCGCGCGGCTTGGTGCTGACAGTGCTGATGTCGAATTGTTCGGATCGGAAAATCAAGGTGCCAGCCGGCGTATTGTCGGTCTGTTCGAGCAGGCGCATAAGGGGACTCTCTATTTCGACGAAATCTGCGATCTGCCGCTGGAAACGCAGGGCAAGATTGTGCGTGCCGTCGCCGAACAGCGGTTCCGGCGTGTTGGCGGCAACAAGGAAGTGTCTGTCGATGTCCGGGTGATTTCGGCTTCAAGTCGCGATCTGGCAGCCGAGATCGCAGCTGGGAATCTGCGTGACGATCTGTATTACCGGCTTGGTGTGGTGCCGTTGTCGATGCCGGCGCTGGCCGCGCGGCGCGAGGATATTCCACCGCTTGCCCGGCATTTTGTCGATATCGTGTCACGGCGAACAGGTCTGGCCAAAGTCAAATTCAGTGATGAGGTGCTGGCGGCGATGCAGGGCTATCACTGGCCTGGCAATATCCGGCAGATGCTGAACACGATCGAGAATATGATCATCATGGCACCCCCCGACAGGTCAGAGCCGCTTGGCCTTGAAGACCTGCCGTTGCAAATTCAGAACATCTCGCCTGCCGGTGGCAATTCTGATATGGATGCGCTGGTGGCCTTGCCGCTCCGTGAGGCCCGTGAGGCTTTCGAGTCGGAATATATGAGTGCGCAATTGCGCCGTTTTGACGGCAATGTGTCGAGAATGGCCGGTTTCGTTGGCATGGAACGTTCCGCGCTGCACCGGAAGTTGCGATCGCTTGGGGTGTCGACAGACAGGAAAATGTCCTCCGAAGAAGGTGGAGAGGGATGAAAATCGTTATTTGCGGTGCCGGCCTTGTTGGTGCCGGGATTGCCACATATCTCGCCGAGGAACATAACGACGTTACGGTCATCGACGCATCGGCGGAGAAAATCCAGCGTGTGACAGACCAGGTCGATGTTCACGGCGTGGTTGGCACCGCTTCCTATCCGGACATTCTGTCTGAGGCCGGTGCCCGCGATGCCGAACTGTTGATCGCGGTGACCGAGTCCGACGAGATCAATATGGTTGCCTGTCAGGTGGCGCACACCATTTTTAACACCCCCGTAAAGATCGCGCGGATCCGTCACCAACCCTATCTGGACCCGATCTATGGTGATCTTTATTCACCGGATCAACTGCCGATTGACCACATCATTTCACCAGAGGCCGAAGTTTCAGCCGCCGTTGGCAACCAGATCCGGGTTCCGGGCGCCTTTGATGTCAAGGATATGTGTGGTGGCAGGATGAATCTTGTCGGCGTGCAATGTACCGATGAAAGCCCAATTCTCGACACACCGATCCGGCATCTGACCAACCTGTTCCCCGACCTGTCGATGACCATTCTTGCCATCATACGCGATGGCAAATTGACCTTGCCGCGCGATGGTGCCGAGGAGATGGTGGCCGGTGACCGGGTCTATTTTGTCTGTGATTCGACACATCTCAGCCGAGCCATGGCGACCTTTGCGCATGAAGAGCCGGAAGCGCGTTCGGTGGTGATCGCCGGCGGCGGGGCGATTGGCCAGATGCTGGCCACCCGGATCGAGTCGAATTTCGAGAATACGCAGGTTCAGATCATCGAGAAGAATGCGGCACGCGCTCGAAGCCTCGCCGAACAACTGCATGGCAGCGGGGTGCTGAATGGCGATGCGCTGGACAGCGGCATCCTCGCGGAAGCCGGGGTCCACAGGACCGAAACCTTTGTGTCGGTAACCGATGACGATGAGGTGAACATTCTATCCGCGCTACTGGCCAAACGAAATGGTGCCAGGCATGCGGTGGCGCTGGTCAATACCCCAGGCTTCATCCCGTTGGTGTCGGCGCTTGGTGTTGATGCCGTGATCAATCCATCACAGATCACCGTATCCTCGATCCTTGAGCATGTCCGCCGCGGCAAAATCCGTGATGTGCATCCGGTGGTCGAGGATCTGGGTGAGGTGATCGAGGCGGAGGCACTGCCATCCTCGCTTCTTGTCGGCAAGTCGCTTCGCGAAGCAAAAATTCCCAAGGGCGTGGCCATCGGCGGCATCATGCGAGGGGACGAGGTTATGCCGGCGCGCGGTGATACCGTGATCGAGGCTGGTGACACAGTGACGATTTTTGCTGCCCGCGGCAAGATACCGCTTGTCGAGAAACTGCTGTCGGTGCGGCTTGATTTCTTCTGATTGTCTGGCTGACCTGATGTCATCATTGATCTGATGCGCGGCATTGTGCCACGTGCCCGTTCCGGTTACAGTGGAATCAGGAGGACGATCAATGGCCAATGATAAGAGCCGGAACCTTCAGGAACTTTTTCTGAACAATGTCCGCAAATCCCACGCATCCGTCACTGTATTCCTCGTCAATGGGGTGAAACTCCAGGGGATCATCACCTGGTTTGACAATTTCTCGATTCTGTTGAAGCGTGACCAGCATGTGCAGCTTGTCTACAAGCATGCCATTTCGACGATCATGCCCATGGCACCGATCCAGCTTCAGGAGCTTGATGGTAATGATGGTGCCGCAGCCCCGGATGGGGAGTAACAGGTTCCTGTTTGCGTGACGTATTCCCCGGACGATCTGGATGAGGCGGTTGGCGTGCTGCTCCAGGAGGCGTGTGCGCGTTTTGTGATACCGCGCTTTGGCCAGTTGCGGCAGGACGAAGTTGAGGCAAAATCCAGCCCGACCGATCTTGTGACCGTTGCCGACCGCGAGGCGGAGATCTTTCTTGCGCCGCGGCTTCTCGATTTGGTGGATGGTGAAGTGATCGGCGAGGAAGCCTGCGCTATTGATCCCGATATTCTCGGCCGCGCTGCTGCGCCGGTGGCATGGACGATCGACCCGGTCGATGGCACCGGTAATTTTGTGAAGGGAAATGACCGGTTCTGCTGCATGGTGGCGTTATTGGCAGAAGGCAGGCCAGTACGCAGCTGGATTTATGTTCCCTTGCTGGCCAGCCTCTATATGGCGATGGCCGGGCAGGGTGCCGTGGTTAAAGACAGTGACGGGACAAGAAGGCTGAGCCTGTCGCCGCGGCACTGGCGCACAGACGATATGACGGGCAGTGCCAATGTTCTGGCGGTGGAACAGCCGCGCCGTGCCATCCTTCGGGAGCGGCTTCGCGACCTGCCAGGACGCTGGTTTGCCGGCAGTAGCGGGATCATGGGCACGGAAATCGCCAGCGGAAGGCAGCATTTTCTTCTCCATTCACGATGCACGCCCTGGGACCATGCGCCGGTTGATCTGCTGTGCCGCGAGGCTGGTGCCCACGCCGCAATGATCGATGATGGGGCGGCCTTCAACGCGGTTTATGCGCGCGGCTTCATGATTGCGCCTGACAGGCATGCCTGGAACGCGCTTCGCGACAGGGTGTGGCTTTGATACGGGTTTGAAGTTTGATGTGTCTAGCGGGCAGTCTTCGCGGCCTGCCAGTGCCTCTCCATCTCCTCCAGAGATGTTTCATTTAGAGTTTTTTCAGCCTTTTCAACTTCCTGTTCGATATATCTGAACCTTTTTTCAAACTTAGCATTGCAAGCCATAAGGGCCGTTTCCGGGTCAACGCCGGCTTGCCGAGCCAGGTTCACCGCAACGAAAAGAACATCACCGACCTCGTCCTCGATTTTCGCCATATCCATCGGCGTCTGGGCCAGTTCATCGCGAAGTTCATCTGTTTCTTCATGCAGCTTATCGATCACCGGGACGATATCCGGCCAGTCAAAGCCGACTCGCGCGGCGCGTTTCTGAAGTTTCAGCGCACGTAGCATCGGCGGCAGGCCAGCAGCGACATCATCCAATACCCCGGTCTGGCCACGGCGGGCCCGTTCGGTGGCCTTGATATCTTCCCACCGGCGGCTTTGTTGGGTCGCCTCGGGTCGGGTTTCATCGCCGAAGACATGCGGGTGGCGGTCAATCATCTTGTCGGAGATGGAACGTGCCACATCGGCAAGCGAGAACAGACCTGCCTCTTCGGCAATGCGGGCATGAAACACCACCTGAAGCAGCAGGTCACCCAGCTCGTCGCGAATGTCATCGACATCACCGCGCTGGATAGCGTCCGCGACTTCATACGCCTCTTCGATGGTGTAGGGCGCGATGGTCGTAAAATCCTGCTCCACATCCCAGGGGCAACCGGTTTCGGGATCACGCAGACGGCGCATGATCTCGATGATCCGGTCAAGCTGTTCAAGCATCTCTGGAGCGGTGGAAGGAGCTTGGCTGTTGGACATTGGCGGAAAAACCCTGTTGGCAAAATCGCGGTATGCTGTCGGTGCATTCTGGCTTGTTTGGCGGCAGGCCGCAATCTTACCGACCGATATCGCGCTATCCCCTTGCGTAAAATGGCATTTCTCAGCATTATCGTCGCCATGGCAGGTTAGACGCCATGACCCCACTGATAAGGATTTTGCCATGACCGATGTATCCGGACAGACACCGGTAAAACGCTCCGGCGTTCTGGCGCGTTTGCGGTCATGGTTCCTGACCGGACTTCTTGTCACCGCGCCGGTTCTGCTGACGGTCTATATCACCTGGGCGGCGATTGAGCTGATTGACGGGCAGGTGGCCAGCATCCTTCCCGGGTTCAATCAGCTTGTCTTTGCCAACATTCCTGGTGCCGGGCTGATCATCGGCCTGATTCTGATCACGGTGATCGGTGCCATCGCGGCGGGTTTTCTCGGTCGCTGGATCATCAGACTTGGTGAATCGATTCTCAATCGCATGCCCATCGTGCGGACAATCTATGGGGCCACCAAACAGATCCTTGAGACTGTGATCTCGACGCAGTCCGATGCCTTTCGCGATGCAGTGCTGGTTGAATATCCAAGGCGTGGATTGTGGGTTATCGGATTTGTAACCGGTGGTACCAGAGGCGAGGTGGCCGAACATATCGATATCGAGATGGTGAATGTCTTCATCCCGACGACACCGAACCCGACCTCGGGATTTCTGCTGTTCTGCCCGCGTGACGAGATCATCTATCTTGAAATGTCGGTTGAGGACGCAGTGAAGCTTGTCGTTTCTGGCGGCATTGTCCACCCTCCCGAAAACGGCAAGGGTGATGCCAAGGCAAAAGCAAAGACCAAGGCCAAAGCGGGGACAAAGCCCGGGGCGAAAGCCGCTGGCAGGACCCAGGCCAAGAAAATCGCCACAAAGCGCCCCGCCAAAAAGGGAACCTCCGTCAAGAAGGGCGGCCCTAAGAAGAGCGGCGCCGGCAAGTCTGGCTAGCCCGAGGCGAGGAACCTGACGGCGCTGTCGCGTTCAAACAGGCTCAGCAACAGATCACATTGTGTCTGGTCAACAGGGCGATTATCGGGCCCGATCATGCCGCCTGCCACTTCGCGGGCCAGCGCCAGCAAATCCTGATGCGCTGCCAGATCGGCAAGAATGAATTCCGGCACGCCTGACTGCCGTTGGCCGAGGAATTCGCCCGGGCCACGCAATTCCAGGTCGCGTTCGGCGATAACAAATCCGTCATTGGTCTCGCGCATCACGTCAAGCCGTGCCGTTGCTGTCTCGGACAATGGCCCCTGATACAGCAACAGGCAGGATGATGCGGTGTCGCTCCTGCCGACACGCCCGCGAAGCTGGTGTAGCTGTGCCAGACCAAACCTCTCGGCATGTTCGATGATGATGACGCTTGCCTCTGGAACATCGACCCCGACCTCGACAACCGTTGTTGCCACCAGCAATTGTGCCTCGCCGTTGCGGAATCTCTGCATGGCCTCATCACGTTCGGCGGCTTTCATCTTGCCATGCGCGAGGGCGACATTGATGCCGGGAAGGACATTTGTCAGCGCCACATGGCGGTCCTCCGCGGCGGCAACATCGATTTTCTCGGATTCCTCGACAAGCGGGCATATCCAGTAGGCGCGCCGCCCTGTCGCGAGCGCCGCCCGCAGGCGTGTTACCACATCGCCTAGCCTGTCCAGCGGCAGGGCACGTGTGTCGATCGGCAGCCGGCCGGCAGGTTTTTCGTCAAGCCGTGACTGGTCAAGATCACCATAGGCCGTCATGGCCAACGAACGCGGGATCGGCGTCGCCGTCATCACGATGACATCAACCCCGTGGCCCTTCTGCCCCAGCAGGATACGCTGGCGTACGCCAAAACGGTGCTGCTCATCGACCACGGCCAGCCCAAGATCATGATAGCTCACGCCGTCGCTGATCAGCGCATGCGTGCCGATGACAATCTGCGCCGTGCCATCGGCAAGGTCGCTGATGACCGATTTACGGTCACCGCCACGCCCCTGGCCAAGAAGCAGCCGCGCTTCCAAGCCAAGCGGTGCCAGAAGCCCGTTGATGGTGGCGTGGTGCTGGCGTGCCAGTACTTCGGTCGGTGCCAGAAGCGCTGCCTGCGCGCCCGCCTCAACGGCGTGGAGCATCGCAAACAGCGCCACCAGGGTCTTGCCCGACCCGACATCTCCCTGCAGCATCCGCAGCATGCGGTGCCCGGACATCTGATCAGTGCGGATTTCATCGATGGCACGAAGTTGTGCCCGGGTAAGCATGAATGGCAGGCTGTCCAACAGCGCCGCCGTCAGATCGCCGGTGCCAACGAAGTGTCGTCCCGGCATCGCCTCAGTGGCGGCGTGACGGACAAGGGCGAGGGCAAGTTGATTGGCCAGCAATTCGTCAAAGGCAAGGCGGCTTCGTACGGACGAATGCGGCATCAGATCATCGGCACTCTGCGGCTGGTGAACAGCTCGCATGGCGGTGGTGAAATCCGGCCACTTACGGGCATTGAGCAATGATGCGGGAATCCATTCGCGAAGGTCGGGAACGCGCGTCAGCGCGCCTTCAATGGCCCGCCGCAGCATTTTCGGGGTCAGGCCGGCGGTAAGCGGGTAGACAGGTTCGATCAACGGCATCTCGGCGCTGTTGTCCGGGGCGACGATATGATCGGGATGCGCCATTTGTGGGCGGTCCTGGCGGATTTCGACACGCCCGCTGACAATCCGTCGTTCGCCTGCAGGCAACGCCCGCGCTACGTAATCATCGCGGGCATGAAAGAAGATGATCTCCAACCTGCCGGTTTCATTTTCGGTGATGACGCGCCAGGGACGGCGTGTTCCCGGGGGTGGGCGGTCATGTTTGACGACCAGCACCTCGAAGGTGGCGATGCTGCCATCCACCACATCACCAAGCGCCGGGCGGGCACGCCGATCAATCAGGCCGACGGGAAGATGACGAAGCAGGTCGATAACATGTGCGCCAATCCGTTTTTCGAGAATTCCCGCCAATTTTGGTCCGACCCCGGGAAGAACCGTGGTGGCGGCGAACAGGCCAAAGATTTCGGTTGGTCGTTTTGGATGCATGGCTTGTCAATCACGCGCAAGGTATGCGCCAGCCTACAGGAAACCGACCCAACGGCAAAATGCCAAGACAGGTTGCAACAAGACAGGTTGCAATAAGACAGGTTGCAACAAGACAGGTCCTAAACGCTGCACGGCGTAAATGATGCAGCTTGCAAAAACACGCAGATTGGCCAAAAACCATTGCTTTGTTGTCGAAGCACGGCATATTGCCCGGACGGGACCTGTCCAGCCCGTCATTCGTCATCTTTACTCTCGTGCAGATTTGGAAGTCCTACCGCATGCCTGAACCGCGTAGCACAAGAATCCGCCGACTGGTCTATCAGTCCAGCTATACCGGAATGAAGGAAACCGATCTTTTGCTCGGTCGGTTTGCACAGGATCATCTTGCTGGACTCAGCGATGCCGGACTCGATCAGTATGAAGCACTTCTGGAGGCGGGTGATGGCCAGATCTACCTCTGGGTCAGTGGTGCTGAACCTGTGCCATCTGAATATGATACGCCAGTTCTAGAGTTGATAAAGAAGTTCAGGAACAATTGATAAGTGACTGACTGGAAACTATCAATACGGCCGGAAGGCATGGTGTGGGGTGTGCCTGACGGGGTCAGCATGCTGGCCATGATGGGCTGGCTTGCCGAAGGCCGGCGTCTTGTCTATGTGGCGCGTGATGATGCGCGGATGATGGCCATGCGCGATGCGATAGCGCGGCTTAGTCCGGTGGTTCCGGTTCATGTCTTTCCGGCCTGGGATTGCCTTCCTTATGACAGGCTGTCGCCGCAGAATGCGCTTGTCGGACAGCGGGTCGAGACATTGGCGCATTTGGCAGGGCATGCCGCCACCGAGGGCGGTGCGCTGCTCGTGACGACGGTGAATGCGCTGTTGCAGCGTGTGCCGACACCAGATTATTTCGCCGACAGATCATTGGCCCTTCAACCGGGAGATGCCGCCGGGCCAGCACGGCTGGTCGAATTCCTGTCAGGGCAAGGCTATCTTCGCACTGATACGGTCCGGGAGACGGGTGAATTCGCCCTTCGCGGCGGCATTCTGGATATTTTTCCGCCCGGTCAGCAGACACCTGTGCGGCTTGATTTCTTCGGTGACGAGCTGGAATCGCTACGCAGCTTCGATGCGGCGACACAGCGCGGCGGCGAGAAGATGGCGCGACTGGTCCTGCGTCCGGTTGCCGAATTTCAGCTTGATGAGGCGTCAATAGAGCGGTTCCGCACCGGCTACCGCGCCGCCTTCGGGGCGCTGGCCAGCCGCGATGCGTTATATGAATCAGTGTCCGCCGGGCGGATGCATCCCGGGGCCGAACATTGGTTGCCATTATTCCATGAATCCTTGGCACGGCTGACCGATTATTGTCCGCAATGGCAGCTTGTCCTTGACCATGAGGCCGACGCCGCCATGGGTTCACGGCTGGGACAGATCGGAGATTTCTTTGCCGCGCGGCGGGACTCGGCCGATGAGGATGGCAGCATGGCCTACCGTCCCCTGCCTCAGGACAGGCTGTATCTTGACGCCGGTGAACTGGATGACGTCCTGTCATCGGCGGCACGTCTGATGCCCTATGCCGCCCCGCCAGAATCCATGGATGGCTCTGAGGGGAATAAAGTGGGCGGCAATGATGCGGGTGGGCGGGCCGGCGTCGTTTTGACCAACTCCCAGACAAGTCAGTCGGTGATGGCCGAAATCGCTGGAATTATTGCCGAAGAGCGCAAGGCGCAGAACCGTGCGGTGGTGATAGCCGGTGCCGGCGACGGTGCGATGGCGCGCCTTGATGAGCTGGCAACGGCGCATCTTGACAATGAGATCAGACACCCGGATGGCCTCGATGATCTGATGGCTGGCGCGGTGCATCTCATCGACTGGCCGCTTGAGGCTGGTTTCCAGACGGATCGGCTTCTCGTTATCACCGAAACCGACATATTTGGCCAACGCCTGTCACGGCCACGGGCGCGGCGTGGACGCGGTGAGGATTTTTTGCGTGAGGTCAGCGCGCTTGAGGAGGGTGATCTTGTCGTTCATGCCGAGCATGGCATCGGACGCTATGAGGGGCTGATAATCATCGATTCGTCGGGTGGTCCGCATGACTGCCTGCAGATTGTCTATGCTGGTGGCGATAAACTGTATCTGCCGGTCGAGAATATCGAGATGCTGTCGCGCTATGGCAGTGCCGGCACCGACGCACAGCTTGACCGGCTTGGCGGGGCGGCCTGGCAGGCGCGGGTGGCACGGATCAAGGGTCGGGTGCGGATCATGGCCGAGCAGCTGATCAATATCGCGGCACAGCGCCAGACAGCGAAGGCCGAACCTCTGCAGCCCGAAGCCGGCAGCTATAGCGAATTCTGTGCCCGTTTCGGGTTTGCCGAGACCGATGATCAGCTTGGTGCGATCGAGGATGTCGTTGGCGATCTTGCCTCGGGAAGGGCCACCGACAGGCTGATCTGCGGTGATGTCGGATTTGGCAAGACCGAGGTGGCGTTGCGTGCCGCCTTCATCGCCGCCATGTCAGGTTATCAGGTGGCGCTTGTGGCGCCGACCACGCTTCTGGCCCGCCAACATGGACGGCTATTTGCCGATCGCTTTGCCGGGTTCCCGGTTAAGATCGGCGTGCTGTCGCGGATGACGCCGGCTGGTGAGGCCAAGCAGATACGCGCCGATATCGCCTCGGGCGATGTGCAGATTGCCATTGGCACGCACGCGCTGCTGGCCAAATCAATCAGTTTCAACCACCTGGGTCTGTTGATTGTTGATGAGGAGCAGCATTTCGGTGTCGGTCAAAAGGAACGGCTGAAGGAGCTTCGCGGTGATATCCATGTAGTGACCCTGTCGGCCACGCCGATTCCGCGCACCTTGCAAATGGCGCTGTCGGGTGTTCGCGAAATGTCATTGATCGCCACGCCACCGGTCGACAGGCTGGCGGTACGTACCTTTGTCGGTCCCTGGGACGGCGTGGTGCTGCGCGAGGCGATCAAGCGCGAGATGTTCCGGGGCGGGCAGGTATTCTGCGTCTGTCCGCGGATCGAAGACCTGCAACGTGTCTATGACCGACTGACGGCGCTTGTTCCCGATGCCAGGATCCTCTCAGCGCATGGCCGCATGGCGGCGGCCGAGCTTGATACGGTGATGACGCGCTTTGCCGATGGCGATGCCGACATCCTGCTGTCGACCAATATCGTTGAATCGGGGATTGATATTCCGACCGCCAACACGATGATCATTCACAGGTCCGATATGTTTGGCCTGTCCCAGCTCTATCAGCTTCGCGGGCGTGTAGGGCGCGGGCGCCAGCGCGCCTATGCCTATCTGACATCGGACCCGAACCGACTGCTGACACCGCATGCGCGGCGCCGGCTCGAGGTCATGCAGACGCTTGATACGCTTGGCGCCGGTTTTACCCTTGCCTCCTATGACATGGATATCCGCGGGGCGGGCAACCTGCTTGGCGATGAACAATCCGGTCATGTCCGCGAGGTCGGGGTCGAGCTGTATCAGGAAATGCTGCGTCAGGCGGTCGAGACGGCGCGCGCCGGCGGTGATGCCGAAAGCGCTGAGCCAGACTGGACGCCGCAACTCAATCTTGGGCTGGAGGTACGTATTCCCGAGGAATATGTTACCGATCTGACGGTGCGGCTGTCGCTCTATCGCCGGATTGCCAATCTCGATATCGCCGCCGAGGCCGATGGTCTGATTGCCGAGCTTGTCGACCGTTTCGGGCCGGTGCCGGGCTCGGTGCGCAATCTCCTGGCGGTCATCGAGTTGAAGCAGCTTTGCCGCCGTGTCGGCGTGGAGCGGATCGATGTCGGCCCGAAAGGGCTGTCACTGGCATTCCGCAATAATGAGTTTTCCAGACCGGAACAGCTTGTCGCCTGGATCGCCGCAAAGGCCGGTGAAGTCCAGCTTCGCGCCGACCACAAGCTGGTCATGCAGCGCGCGATGCCGCCCGCCGACGCACGTCCGGCGATCTGTAAACAGATCGTGCAGGAACTTCTGGCGCTTGGTGGCTGAAAATCAGAGTGCCGCCGCGGCGTCGATGGCCGGCACCAGATGTTCGGGAAGGTGCGCGCCGGCGATGGCGTATCTGCCGCCAAAGATGAAATAGGGAACGCCGTCAAGACGCATCCGGTTGCTGGTGGCAAGATGCGTGTCGAGCTGTCGCGCCACGGTATCATCCGCCGCAGCATCGATCAGGTCGGGTCGGCCGAATTCGATGGCGATATTTTCCAGCACCTGCGGTGCGCTGATATCCCGTCCTTCGACGAAATAGGCGTTATAGATGGCCTCGGACAACTCGGCACTGTCGGGCCCGGCTGCGATCAGCAGGCGATGCGCCGGCCGGCTGTCTGGCGTGCGTGATATGGAATCAAACCGGAACTCGATGCCGCTGTCGAGACCAGCCGCCGCGATCCTGCCATAGACCGCGGCTGCAGAATTGCCGAACTTGGCGCTGAGATAGGCAGTGCGTTCCATGCCTTCGGCCGGCATGGTCGGATTCAAAAGGAAGGTGCGCCAGATATAGGATGGTCTGACATCGGGACGTGTCTCAAAAGCCATGTCGAGGCGCCGTTTGCCGATATAGCACCAGGGACAGATAAGGTCGGCAAACACTTCCACCGCCACGGTTCGTACATCTGTCTTGGCTGACTGGTCCTGCATGTCCCTCATCTCTGTGGCGGTGGCCGCACTGCACGACTTGCACGGCCTACGATACAACATATCTAAGCAGATGCATGCAAGTCCGGATACAGGGGAAGTGATGCCGCCGCAAGGGGCAAGGGGTATGGGGCAAGAGGTATGGGGCAAGAGAGGCGCGACGCCGACCTGCCATAGCGCCATAGTGCAGTGCCTTGGCACACCAAACGCAGCCCACAGGAACGTAACTCACGGGGATGTAACATGGAAGATATCGATATCTCCAGCCTTGAGGCGGAGCGCGACAGTCTGCTGACGGCGGCGAAAACCGTCCTAATGGCCGCCCCAGGCGATGACGGTGCCCCACCCGAAATGGGGGTGACGCCGCTTGTCTGGCATGAAGGCGCCATGTTCATCTATCCAAGCCGTCTGTCGGCACATGTCAGGGCGGTGCTGGCGGCGGGCAGCGCGGCGTGTCTGGTCATTGAGGACGAGGCCAGCGCACAGAATATATGGGCCAGAAAGCGCATTAAATTCGTTTCAGAAATAAATGAAATTGTTCGAAAATCAGATATCTTCAATGAGGTCTGCGATGTTTTTGCAGCTCGGCATGGCCCGACCATGGGGTTAATCCGCGATTTCACGGATTTCCATCTGTTGCAGCTGCGCCCGACCGGCGGTGTGATGGTGCTTGGCTTCGCGCAAGCCTACCGGCTTGCCGGGCCGGACCTTGCCGTCACGGCGCATCTTCGGCAGAGCTGAGTTTACCACCCGGTGCCGCCTCACGCGCAGCGGCGATAAAGTAGATCATCAGCGTTACCAGGACCAGGGCTGCGCCGCCAATCATCGGCAGGCTGGGTCGCTCGCCGGTGCCAAGCCAGACCCAGAACGGTGCCAGCACCATTTCCAGCAACATGAACAAGCTGACGATGGTGGGGCTGGTGTGGCGCGGCGCCAATGTCAGCAGGCCCCAGGATATCGGCATCACGATCAACCCCATAAGGCCGATGACCACTGGATTGCCAGTCAGGATCGCGCCGGCGGGGGCCATCACAAAACCGACCAGCCCCGACAGGATGGCGCCAATTCCGGCCGCCGGCAGCACCGGAATATCGGGATGTCGGCGGGTGGTGACAAAGACAATTGCAATTCCCAGCGCGGCCAGAAACCCCAGAAACCCGCCAAACCAGACATTGCCTTCCGGTGCCTGCAAGGCCCCATCCCCATTCATGATGACGGTCAGAACGCCGATCATGCTGAGTGCGATGGCAGCCCAGGTGCGGCGCGTCGTTCGTTCCGCGAGAATGACGAAGCCAAGCCCGGCGGCGATCAGCGGTGCGGTGGCAAGTGCCGTGACGACGACGGTAATCGAGGTTTCCATCGTCGCAAAATTGAATGCCATGGCATTGACAAAGTTGGCGAAGACGATCACCAGCGCCGGCCATGTGGCGAGGCCGCGGAACTGGGTCAGGACGCGCCGTCCTTCAAACAATATCCACAATGCGCACAATCCGCCGCCGATCAATACACCGCGCCAAAAGTTCAGGCCCCATTCCTCCAGCCCCGACAGGCGGATCAGCAGCGTGTCCGGCGTGATCAGTAACGCCCCGGCAAGCGCCATCGCAAGCCCCATCATCGGACGCGGTGTCCCCGAAATAAGGCTGTTTGACGACATGCGTGCCCCGGTGTTTGTCAGCTGAAGAAATTCACAAGTGCGGCAAGCGTTTCATCGGGTGCTTCTTCTGCCAGGTAATGGCCGCCCGGCACACCCTGGCCGCTGACATCGCTTGCCACCTGCTGCCATTCTGCCAGCACGTCGTAATTCGTGCCGACAAAGCCGTCGACGCCCCACAGCGCCAGCACAGGCATCGCCAGCTTTGAATCTGCATCGGTGGCGTCGTGATCGAGATCAGTCGTCGCCGCAGCACGATAATCCTCACACATGGCATGCAGGTTTTCGGGCCGCCGGAAGCAGCGCAGATAATCGGCAAAAGCCGCGTCGGTGATGGCGCCTTCGGTGCGGCCCCATTGTCCGCATTTGCTGCGCAGGAAAAATTCCGGGTCGGCCCCAATCATGCGTTCAGGAAGAGGGGCTGGCTGTATTAGAAAAAACCAGTGGTAATAGGCTGTTGCAAAGCGCATGTCGGTTTGGCCATACATGGCTGCTGTCGGTGCAATGTCGAGGATGGCAAGCCGGCGCACCCGGTCGGCATGGTCCCGCGCCATCCTGTGTGCGACCCGGCCGCCGCGGTCATGGCCGGCGACCATGAATTGCTCATATCCAAGTTGCTGCATAAGGCCGACCATATCCCCTGCCATGGCGCGTTTTGTATAGGGGGTGTGAACGGTGTCACTTTCCGGGGTGGCGCTGTCGCCATAGCCGCGCAGGTCGGCAGCAATCACCGTGAAATGTTCGGCCAGCGCTGGCGCGATTCTGTGCCACATCATATTCGTTTGCGGAAAACCGTGAAGAAGCAACAGCGGCGGACCGTCTCCGGCCCGGCGATAGGCAATGTGGATATCGTCAATTGTTCGCGTCTCTGAACAGAATATGTCGATATACTCCATCTGATGCTGCCTCCTGCCAGTCGTCGCCGCGAGTGACCCTAGGTGAGTTGGCAGAGGGGGGCAAGGCGCGTTATCCGTGCGCTGTGCGCGCCAGTGTTTGATGTTCGAAGTAGATTACGGCCAGGCCCGCGATAATGGTGATCGTGATCCCAAGCGCGGCAAGGCCATTCGGAAGTTCGTTGAAAACCACCCAGCCGATTGCCGTGGCAAACGGCAATTCGAGATACTGCATTGGTGCCAATGTGGCCGACGGGGCAAAGCGAACCGCATAGGTCATGCCAAGATGGGCCAAGGTACCGAAAACGCCGACCAGAACCAGCGTCTGCGCCTGTGCGGTGGTCGGCACGATGAATTGCAGGTCGAAGATCTGCAGATGCCGGGTCGCCGCCCATACTGCAAGCAGGATCATCGCGCTGACAAGGCCGCTGGCGGATTGCAGGCAAACCGGGTCATAATCCTTGGCGATCTGCCGTGTGAGAAGTACCAGCAGCGCGAATAGGAAGGCCACCAGCAATGGCAGCAGGGCCGGTGCGCCGACAGCGGCAAAGCTTGGCTGAATGATCAGTAATGTTCCCAGGAAGCCGACCGTGCAGGCACCAAGACGGCGAACGCCAACCTGTTCGCCAAGGAAGAACCTGCCCATAACAAGCATGATGAAGGGAAACACAAAGGCGATGGCCAACGCATCGGCAAGTGGCAGATAGCGAAAGGCGGTGAACATCACTGCCACACCGGCGATATGAACCACGCTTCGTAGCAGAATGATCCTTGCGACTTTCGGGGTCATCTTCAGGCTTCGGCCGCCAATGAAGACCAGCGGCAGTGGCAGCAGACATTGTGTTACATAACGGGCCAGAAGAAGCACCAGAAGAGGCGTTGCCAGGGCAATGGATTTCGCCGCCGCATCGCCCATCGGCGCGAAGACGCAAAATCCCAACATGAAGGCAATGCCGATTATCGGGCGGTCGGCGATCATGCCACACCATGCGCCGCCGGCCGGGTGCGGTCAAGCTGGCGCTGTAGAAAGTGTCTGGCATCCCGCGACGGTTGTAATGGTCAACGTGCCTGGCGGTGTTTATGCTGCGTCGCATGCTGGTTGAAGTTCTGGTGATTTCTGTGGGGTGTTTCGTGGCTGCGCTTGTCAATGCAGCGGTCGCGACCGGCGGTGTCTACATTATGCTGGCGGCAAGTTCGGCTGTGCTGCCGCTTGCCGCTGCCATACCCATGCAGGCGGCGCTTGCCGCGCCCTCACTGGTGGCAAGGATCGTGAGTTTCTGGCGTGATATCAACTGGCCGATCTTCCTGATGTTTACCCCGGCCGCGGCGGTTGGTGTGGTGGTCGGGGCGCAGATCTTCGTGTCGCTGGATGAAGGTGTCATCGCGCTGTTGCTGGGGGCTTTGTTGCTGGCGTTGGTCTGGCTGGTGCCAAAGGGCGTCACGCTCAACTTGCCGCGTCAGTTTATCTATGTCGGTGGGTTACATGGTTGTTTTGGCACGATATTCGGAGTTGGCCTGTTCCTGCAGCCGGCGATCCTGCGGACTGGTCTGACGCGGCAGCAAATTACCGGGACGCTGGCCATATGCCTGCTTGGCCTCGAGGTGATGAAAGCAACGGGATATGTCAGTATTGGGTTCAGCTATGCCGATTATTGGCCGCATATACTTGCCGGCGCGGTGGCCGGCATCATCGGTACCCTGATCGGAAAGCGCCTTGGTGACAGTTTGCCGGAACAGCGTTTCCGCATGGTGTTCCGCGTGCTGGTCACGCTGGCCGGCTTGCGGTTGATTGCCAAGGGCGTGGTCGATCTCGGGCTTGTCTGAATGGCGCATGCATCAGTCGGCAAGACGATAATTCACCGTGATCGCGGCGTCGGAGCGTTTGTAGTCATGCTGCTTGATGTTTGAAGCGTTCCTGTTGGTCGATGCACTGATGCCGAGGGTGAATTTTTCAAGTTTCTGAGCAACAGTCTGGCCGGCTATCTGCACGCCGATACTGGTGCGTGTCTGTGTATCGCGGCGGAACTTCTTGCTGGTCGGGTCCTGATTGTCAAATTTGCTGTCAGAGGCGTCGACACTTAGCCTGAGCCGAACATTCGGCGTTGCGGCGACAAGCAGGCCGATGGTGGTGGTCTGACGGTGGTTCTGGTTGGCCTTCGACTGCATGTAGGCAATGGTGGCAGCGCGGAACCGATTTTCCATCGGGTTGAAGGCGGTATAGCTGGTCTCACCAAATATCGTCAAAGGCGGCAGGATCGAGCGCGACAGGCCAATCCTGAAGCTGCGCGAATGGCCGTCATTCTGGTTCACCGTGCTGAATTTCGTCGATGGTATCCGGTTCACGATGCTGTATTCGGCATTAACGTAGCTGTTGGTCCGGAAAGGCAGCTGATATCCGGCAGTCAGGCTGCCGGTGCCGATTGTGCTGGCGGGGTCTGTCTTGCCATGCGTTTCGGTGAATCGCAGGCTCGGCTGAATACTGATAACGCCAATGCGCAGGCTGGCGCTGGCAAAGGCGGTTGTGGTGCTGCTGGTCAGAAATTCATATTTGCGCCCCCGAGCTTCGGCATGCGAGATACCGGCGGTCAGCGTATCGCGGTCCTGGTTTGGCAGCTCATAGGTTGCAAAGACAGCCGTGCCGGCAGTGCTGGCCACCTCACGCACTGTCTTTTTTGCGCCGCCAAAGCTTTCAAATTGCCGGGTCGAAGCGGGACTTGTGGTGATCAACTGGAAGTCCATAAGTCCTGTTGAGGGGTAGTTGTTGGCGTTGTCACTGCCACGAAGGCCAAAAGACAGCGATGCCGCAGTACGCCAACGTCTGCTTCGCGACTCGATGGTTTCCTGAAGACGGGCAACCCGTGCTTTCTGCACGGCACGTAAAGGCAGCTTGGCAAGCGCCTCAAGTTCACCCCTGGCCAGCGTATCATTCGCCAGATTTACCAGGATTTCCGCCCGCAACAGACGCGCCGGCAAATCGGTCGGGCGCAGATTGATCAGACGTTCAACAGCGGAGAGCGCCGCCGGCAAATCGCCCTTGGCCAGCCGTTCGGAGACAAATTGTCGGTTCAGCGCGACATTGTCTGGATCGGCCAGCAGATCGGGCCAGGTCACGTCGGCGCGCGCTGCCGATGTCATGACAAGACACAGCAGAATAACAGGCAAAAGGGCGGGTTTGATCCTGCCTGTGAATGCGCGCCTGATCATTGCGCTGCCATCCCGTGAACAGTGCCTGTGGCAAGCTCGACCGGATCGTCACCGTTATTCGGCTTTTCAATAGTCAGTTCGTGGCTGGCGATATTCCCAATCGATTTCGTTGCTGCGGCGTCGCTGCCAAGCGCGAAGTTTGACAAAAACGCGTCGTTGCGGATGGTCAAGCTGCCCGGAATGCCAGGGCCCTGGTCCGTCACGGTCATTCTGTTGCCAGCTACATTTGTCCAGTCGATGCGGTTCACCATGTCGTCTTCGCCGATATGCGATGATGTCTGGCTGTCGCCATAGGGACCCAGACTGAGTGCGCTGTCATAGTCGGCCGCGACATGGACATAGCCCGGAATGTCGCCGGACTGGCTGGTGGTTTCGATGGACCCGCCAAGCGGCCCTGACACGCCATATTCAAAGGTCACATCCATCGAGAAGGCGATGTTGGTGTCAACCGTCCCGTCACCGTCATAGTCAAGCGCCGCCGTGCCGTCGGACAGCACCATGTTCACTGACCCGGTGGCAAAGTCCCATCTGTCGGTGATGTCATAGCTGCCACCACATCCGGCCGCGGCGCTGTTTGAACATGAAATCATGACATCCGTGGCGCTGTAGGTTGTGCTGCCCGTCAGGCCGTAATTCAACAGCTGGGCGATTGTCGTATCGCCGCGATATTGTGCGCCTGAACTGAACAGGCTCGCCGCACCGCTGCCGAGATTCACCCCAAGTGTCCCAAGACCGTCTGCGGGTTCCCCATCGGAAACGACCGCGGACAGCGCGGCGAAAACGGCCTCCAAGACGACCGGGTCGCTTGTTACCGCCGCACCGTCAACGGTGCTGGCAATGCTTTCGGCAAGCCCGGCATTGCTGGCGATTGTGTCCGGAATACCGTCATCATCGGTGTCAATTGCCGGCACGACATCAAGGGATTCAACACCGATAGCCTCGGCAATCTGAAGCACGGCGTCCTCGCCAGTGCCTTGTTCGATCTGCTGGATTGTCTCTGGGGTAGCGATTTGTGGCGGGGCAGGGGGCTTGTCGGGGGTGATCGTGGTCGCGAAATTGGGACGTGTCAGATCCACACTGCCAAAGGCATTGCTGACGGTGATGGCACCAAGCGTCGCACCAACGGCATTTGGCCCGGGGCCGACAAGCACGATTCGGCTGCCGCCATCCTCATCAACGATGCCTGCAACCTGAGTGCCCCTGATGCTGAGATTTGCCGAAGGAAGCCTGACTGTCATCGCTTCCGGGCTGGATTTGGCGAGCTTTCCCGAAACAAACCGGAAAGCACCCCTGGTAATCCGCGTTGTCATGGCTCCGGATTGTGTCGCCGGATCATAGATGAATTCGTCCATGATCAACCTCGCACCGCTTCCCAATGTGAAGACTGTCTCGTCAAGAAGCATGACCTGCATCCTGCCGTCAGGCGCGACCTCGATCTCGTCACCAAGAAAGATGTGTGTGCCGGATGAAATAGGCCCAACCGCCCCGCCGTCATTGACCGCCGACACGCGGATCACTTCGCCGCGAAGCGCTGCGGCAACGCCGATGAATTCGGCGGCTGTGGCGCCCCCCGATATGATTATAACGGCCATGCTCGACAGCAGAGACACCATGGCACGACGCAGCACCGAGCCTGTCATGATGTTCCGCCATGGGGTGTTATGGAGCGGCGAGTGGCGAGAATGGCGCGGCAGGTGAACTGGTCCGGCATGCCGTACCTCACAAAGTAGACATCAATAGCGAAAAACGTGACATGTTTTATATTTATATTCGTTAATAGAATTTTAATTTATTTAAGTGAATATTTATTGAATAAAATTCTCATTGGGTAAGATGTTGCTCCCCATCTGATGCCCAGCATAGGCCATCATGTCTATTTTTGGAGTGACCCCAGAACGTGCTGAAACTAGAGCGTGCTGAAAATGGTCTCGCGCCCGCGTCTTGGGTGTCGCGGAATGATCAACGCCAAAATAAGTGACAGAAAGGCAAGAACAGCCGCCAGCACAAATACCGACGCCTGCGATACGATCCAGAGATAGCCAAGTGCAGCTGGCAGACACACCGCGGCGATATGATTGATCGTAAAGGCAACGGCCGCCGTCGGTGCGATATCAGCCGGGTCGGCGATTTTCTGGAAATAGGTTTTCTGCGCAAAGGCCAGCGCGAAGAACAGATGGTCGATTACATACAAGGCGGCCGCCAGAGCTGCGCCCCATCCGAACCAGTAGATCCCGCCATAGGCAAGGAACACGACCGTCAGCCCGGCATATTCGAAGGCCAGCGACCATTTCTCGCCAATGCGGGTGATCAGGGCTCCCATCATTGGCGCAAAGATGATGTTGGCGATGTAATTGACCAGGAACAGGACGGTCAACTCATGAACGGCAAAGCCAAAGGTCTCAACCATCATGAAGGCGGCAAATACCATGAATATCTGCCGGCGCGCGCCTGCCATGAATTGCAGCGCGTAATACAGCCAATAACGCCGCCTGATAATCAGACGGTTATGCTGCGGTGTTTCCATTCGGAACTGGGGATAGGCAAGCCAGCAATAAATGGCGATGGCGACTGTGATCCCGCCACCGGCAAGATAGACGCTGTCATAGCCAAGCCCGCCCCATTTGAAGACAAGCGCAATTAACCCATAGGCCAAAAGGGACGAGGCCGAGCCGGCCGCTACCAGCCATCCGATGACCTGTGGTGCCCGCTTCTTGTCGATCCATTGGAGCTGCAGTGACTGATTTACCGTCTCATAATAGTGAAAGCCGATGGAGCCAATCAGCGTGGTGACGAGAAGGCCGGCAAAGCTTGGGAAAAAGGCTGTCACCATGACAGCGCCGCCAAGTGCCACCAGAGACAGCAAGGCCAGCGTCTGTTCGCGCATCACCAGCAACACCAATATGACCCCGACGGCCAGGAATCCGGGAATTTCGCGAACCGTCTGTAGCCAGCCGATCTCAACACCGGTGAAGCTGGCCACCTCGATGGTGAAATTGTTCAACAGCGCCAGCCAGGTCGAAAATCCAAGCGGCATCGCAAACGCCATCAGGAACAACAGACCGACCTGGGTATGGCGAAGGGAAAACGCGTGGCGCAACGAGGCGGCGAGAACTGTCATGAAAGTTGTAACCCGGTATGATGAGCGCGTAGCCTATCAGCGGTGATGCCATATCGCCAGTACCAGGTGCGCCAGTATCAAAGGTGACCTGCCTCCCGGTGGCAATTTGTTGATGTCCTCCATCCGGCCTCGAACGTCACACCGACCCGCGCACGATATTGCTTTATCCATCTGGGTATGGCTGTATTTCTGTCACTGAAAAATTCCAAGGATGTTCTGATGACCGCGCACAGCCGACCGAATTTTCTATTCATTATGACCGATCAGCATCGCTGGGATTGGCTTGGCTGTGCCGGACATCCGGTGGTAAAAACACCGCACATCGATGCGCTTGCCGCTACCGGCACCCGTTTTGCGAATTTTCAGGTAACCTCGCCTGTCTGCATGCCGAACCGCGCCTCCTTCATGACCGGGCGTTATCCGTCGACGCATGGGCTTCGCTATAATGGGTGTGTTCTGCCGACTGACAGTAATTGTTTCACGGATGTACTTGCTGCGGCCGGCTATCGCACCGCCTCGATCGGCAAAAGCCACCTGCAGCCTTTTACCGAAAAGCCGCCGCTGCGGACTGGCGACGGCAAACAACGTCTGATTGAAGAGGCGCGCCGTGGTGATGATGCCATTCACAGTCACGAGCAGCCATCATCCTATGCCGGTGACACGCCCTATGCGTTTGACGGGTCCTATTACGGGTTCCAGCATGTTGATATGGTCACCGGCCATGGCGATCAGTGTAATGGCCATTATCAGCAATGGTTTCGGGCGAATTGCCCGGACTGGCGCGCCATGCACGATCCAGCCAATGAGTTACCGCACAATTACAGCTGCCCGCAGGCTTACCGCACTCCCATTCCCGAGGCATTTTATCCAACCCGCTATATCGGCGGGCAGGCGTCTGACTGGATAACGGCACAGACGCAGGAAGAGTCACCGTTTTTCGCCTATGTGTCCTTTCCCGATCCGCACCATCCGTTCAATCCCCCCGGTAAATACTGGGACATGTACCATCCTGACCAGTTCGAGGTTGGCCTGCCATTCGAGGCGCACCGCAACCCGACACCGCCAATGAACTGGATGACCGAACAATGGAAGGCCGGTGCCGAGGCACTGAGCCCGACCACGGCGCGCCGTCTGGACGAACAGCATTTGCGCGAGGCCATGGCGCTGACGGCCGGCATGATCACGATGATCGATGATGAAGTCGGACGGCTTGTCGAGGTGCTGAAAGCAAATGGTCAGTACGAAAATACAGTGATTTGCTTCAATTCCGATCATGGTGATTACCTTGGCGATTTCTCGCTATTGCTGAAGGGGGCAATGCCGTTCCGGTCAGTTACCCAGGTGCCGATGATCTGGTCCGACCCGGCGGACCGCACCGGACGCGTGAGCGAGGCGCTTGCCGCGACCATCGATGTCTCGGCGACGATACTCGACCGTGTCGGCCTGGCCCCCTATCACGGGATGCAGGGTGAAAGCTTCCTGCCCGTGATCAAGGGCGAGGAGTCACACCGCGAGGTGGTGCTGACCGAATTCAACGATCTTGGTGCCCGGCTTGGCTTTAAGCGACCGGCACGGGTGCGAAGCCTGCGCACCGCAAGCTGGCGCTTTACCCTCTACCAGGATGAACCCTGGGGGGAGTTGTATGATCTTGAGACCGACCCGCAGGAAACCAACAATCTTTGGGACAGTGTGGCACATACCGGCATCAAGGCTGATCTGACACTGCGGCTTGCGCATTTGTTGACCGGCCAGATGGATGAAAGCCCGGTCTCGCATCTTCTTGCGTAAAATTCGCTCCTTGAGTGCGGCGATTTGGTGTCTAAAGGTGCCGCCGCGGCTGCCGGCTATGCGCATATGGTCTGATGCGGCGGGGTGGCGGCAACAGCTCCGAGCATTTCATCAGCGCACCTTCGGCATCAACACAAAATCCCAGGGCGACGGAAGCTCGCCGACCGGCACTTCAATCACACTTGGCCCGTCATGCGCCATGGCGATTTCGAGGTTGCTTCGCAAATCCTCCGGCGTTGAGGCCAGCAGTCCCTGCGCGCCGAATGAGGAGGCGAGTGCGGCGAAGTCCGGGCTGCTCAGATCAGAGGCGATCAAGCGGCTGTCATAATTGTCGATCTGCAGGCGCCTGACATTGCCAAAGGCATGGTCGTTGAAAATGACCACCGTCAGCGGTATCCGGTGATGCACGGCCGTTGCAAGCTCGGTGATGGTAAACAACGCCCCGCCATCACCGCTAATCGCCACGACAGGCACATCGCGGCGGGCATGGGCCACGCCAAGTGCCGTTGCGATGCCATAGCCGAGCGTTCCCTGATAGCCGGTGGAAATGAAGGTCCGCGGCGCATAGCTGGGAAAGGCAAAGCGCGAGACATACCCGGTCTGGGTCAGCTCATCGACAAAGATTCCCTCCGGCGGCAGGACCTCCCGTATCGCGCCAAGCCAGGCCAGTTGCGGGCCGAGGCGCCGTGCATACTCGGTCGCCAGTCTGGCCTTTGTTGCAGCGATTTTCGCCAACCAGTCGGCATTCGGGTCCGCCTTTGCCTCGACAGCCGCCAGAAGTGCCGGCAGCGCGTCACACAGTCGCGCATGGATGCCGACATCGACCTTCGCACTGCGGCCAATCTGCGCTTTATCAATATCGATATGGATGATCTTCATGGCATCATCCTGCCCCCAGGCCATGACCTGGCTTTGCAAGCGCGTGCCAAGCCCGATTACCAGATCAACATCGGCCCACAGACTGTGCGCCACCGGCATGCCAACCGACAATGCCTCGTCATCCGGCATGATGCCGTGACCGGTGCGAAAGGCGAGGACGGGTGCGCCAATCCGGCTAGCAAGCTGGCGCACCGGTTCGGCATCGTCCTGTGCGCCGCCGCCAACAACAATCATCGGTGACCGCGCCGCCGCAATCAGACCTGCGGCCTCATCAAGGGCATCGGCATCAAGTGGCGGTGTCGCATCCGGATCAACCGTGAGTCCGGAAACGGGATCGTCAACCGTCTGTGCCCAAAGATTGACTGCGACCTCAAGCCCAACAGGGCGAGGCCGTCCGGATTTCAGATCGTGGAAGGCCGCCTGCAATGTGGTGGCGGCAGCTTGCGGGGAGGTGATCCGGTGACAGGATTTTGTCAGCCTTTCAAGAATGCCGAACTGGTCTGGGATTTCATGTAGCAGGCCATGACCCTTGCCCTGCGCACCCAGCGGGATCTGCCCGGCAAGTGCCAGCACCGGCGCGTTCACCCCATAGGCGGTCGCCAGGGCAGCAGTGGTGTTTAGAAATCCGGGGCCGGGCACGACGCAGTAAGCTTGTGGCTGTCCGGTGGCCAGCGCCGCGCCGGTCGCCATGTAAGCCGCGCCCTGTTCATGCCGCGTCTGGATGGGTGTGATTCTGTCGGTTCGGTCAAAAAGGGCATCAAAAAAGCCATCATTCTGGACGCCGGGAAGACAGTAGAGCTGGTCTATCCCGTTGGAGATCAGCGATTCAGCGACAAGATCGGCAATGTTCATGATGATTTTCCCTGTTCAGAGCCCCCTAAATTCCATGAGCTACTCATAGTGTGGCGAGGTTCTCAGATTGTGGCCTGATTGGCAGAGGCATGACACATACTATACAGGCCGAGCAGTCCCTGGAAGGTTGCGCGATGTGGCGCGGCTGTCAACGCAGTGGCACGATATCAACTCGCCGGTTGCGAAGCGTCGCCAGAGCCGCATAATATCCGTCGGTCACGTTACCTTTTTCTTTGTTCATGCAGGCCGTCATGAAGTGCCGTTCTGGTGTTTTCGGCGTGCGGCAGGCAGTGCTGATTTCTTGCAGGCATCGCAAGGGCAGGCAAACACATTGTAGATGTGGGCCGTTGCCACCCGGCACCAGGACGATAATAGGACGATACCAGGACGACACAGGAGCGAGGACAGCATCATATGTGCGCGAAACGTGATTTTGCCGACGAGTGGTTGCAGGATCTCTATCGATTCCGTGCCCAGGGAATGCAGGTTACGGATGTGAACCCGGTCTCGGCGCTTGCCGACATGATTGGTGAGCAGCTTTATGAAGGCGCGGCGACAAGTGATGATTTGCGCCAGGTTCTCGATGTCCATGCGGCGGAGTTGTGGCAGGAACGCGTGGCTGCCCTGCGCCGACAAAGCGGTCTTGACGGGTATGTGGCCACCGATCTCCCAGATCTGTCGAGGCATGATATTGCGCGTCCGATCTACCGTGCTGTTTTCACCGCCCATCCAGTGTTTGCGTTCAGGCGCGAGGTCTCAGGCAGACTGTGCGAGGCTGCAACCAGCGGCAAGGTGGAAATGCCTGAGGATGCCTTTGCACCGCGTGACAGCGTCACACTGGATGATGAACATGCCGAGGCAATGCAGGCGATCCACCATGCCCGCCACGCGGTAAATAACATCAATGCCGACATTCTGCGGCAGCGCCAGGCGACTCATGCCGATGCGTGGCGGCAAACTCTGCCTGGCCTGATCGGCGTATCGACATGGGTGGGATACGATCTCGATGGCCGATCCGACATCAGCTGGCTTGACAGTTTCTGCTTGCGGTTGCGGGAAAAGGCGATGGCTCTGGCCGGCTATATCGCCACCATGGAGACGCTCGGTCTGTCGCAGCTGGATGAAAGTGCCGCGGCGCTGAAAGTCGAAAAACTTCGCATTGAACGCGCCCTGACCGGGTTCGAGGCGGCAGAAGAGGGTGATTTCGCCAGCATTATCAATGAGCTGACCAGTTCTGGTGAACGCCTTGTTTCCAGTCGGTCGCTGGCGCGTGACCTGCATGCAATTGCAAAAGACCTCGATGATGAGGCGGCGGTGGCGGTGATGGTGCTTGCCGCCGACATTGCCGCGCACGGATTTGGTATGGGCGAGGTGCATTTGCGGATCAATGCAGCGCAAATACGCAACGCCATGCGGCCCGTTGACGGCCGTGCAGTTTCGGTCAGTGACGGTGCGATGTCATCGCGCATGCTGATCGAAAGGCTGGCAACACGAATCAGAAGCGAATCCCCCTGGCAAATCAATTTCGCCAATCTCGACGCCGAAACGGCGACGGCGCGGCGGCAGTTGATGCTGGCCACGCAAATTCTGAAACATATCGATTCCGACCAACCCATCCGCTTGCTGATCGCCGAATGCGAGCGGCCAATCACCATCATGTCGGCGCTGTATCTGGCCCATAAATTCGGTATTGCGGATCATCTGGATATTTCGCCGCTTTTCGAGACCGGATATGGCCTTGAACATGGTGACAAGGTCATAGATCAGCTTCTTCAGCAATCCGTATTCATGGATTATGTCAGGCGTCGCGGCAGGCTGGCTATCCAGACCGGGTTCTCGGACGCTGGCCGTTTCGTCGGTCAGATTGCCGCCAATATGGCCATTGAGAGATTGCAACTGAAACTGCTTCGCTCGCTGCGCACCCGCATCGGCGGTGGCGTCGATTTGCTGATTTTCAACACGCATGGTGAATCGCTTGGGCGGGGCGGCATGCAGGCACCGATCGCCCAGCGTCAGGCGTGGCTGATGACACCCTATGTCCGGCATCAGGCGGCAAGCCTTGGTGTCGGCATCTATCACCAGTCCAGCTTTCAGGGCGGTGACGGATATCGGCTGTTCGGCACGCCTGGCCTTGCCGACTCGACGATGCGCGGCTTGCTGGCTGCCGAAGCGGCACCACCGGCACAAGGCTGCGCGGATGATCTGTTCTATCAGAAGACAGATTTCTCGCTCGACCTGTTCCTTGAGTTGAAAACATGGCATGAGGCGCTTGTTGCCGACCCGAATTATGGCGATCTGATCGATTTGTTTGGCAGCAATTTGCTGCCACCAACGGGCTCCCGGCCGACAAAGCGGGTGGTGCAGGCAGGTGGTGAGCGTCGCGGGCCCTCAAAAATCCGGGCGATCGCGCACAACGCCATACTCCAGCAGGTCGGGTTCCTGGCCAATGTGATCTCCGGCATGGGCCGGGCGGCGACAGTGGATATCGATGAATTTGTCGAGGTCCATCGGCAGTCGCCCCGCCTGCGGCAATGTCTTGACCATGTTCTGGCCGGCAAACAGCGTGGCTCTTTGAATACGGTTCTCGCCTATTGCCGGTTGGCCGATCCGGGGTTCTGGGTGAACCGCGCCTATCATGGCAAACAGCAACGAAACCAGCGGGCTTTGCGGCGTCTCGCCCAGCATTTGCGCGGGCGGCCGCGGTTTCGGGATATTCAGCAGACCGTCTGGGCGCTGCGGGATGATCTGGTCGATCTTTACCGGCTTGTCGACAGGATTGGCGAAGACAATGCACGCGTCACTGGCGAGCGGCGCGGCGCGCTCGACCTTCTTCACGCCATCCGACTTGCCGTGATTACGGACAGCCTGATGGTGATCTGCCGCACACCGAACCTTGGCGAGCGCAACCAATACAGCAATGATGATATTCTGGCACTTGGCCTATCGCTTGATTTCGCTGCAGTGGCCGAGATCATCCGCGATGCCTTCAGCCGAAAGCCGGATGCTGCGGTGAAGGGAACGCTGCACGAGCCGGAGACCTATAGCGGCGAGAGCAGTGGCAATTTCGCGGCAATCGAGCGGGAAATTCTTGCCCCGCTGCTGGAAAATCAGGTGCTGATTGACAGAATCACCCAAATGGTGTCGGCCCATTACGGCGCGCATGGGTAGGCTCGTTGTTGGCTCGTTATTGGCACCACGCCTGGTTCGACGCTGGTCGAAAGCCGGGCGGGTGGCAAATTTATTGCGCCTGGCGCAAGATCGCTTTGATCATTGGGCCAAAACCTGACAAAGTGACGGAGTATGCCCGTGAATTGGCCTTCCTGTGCGGCAGGACACGTTATCCTGACCGAATTACGCTCTGCATCTCGGATAAGGTCATCATGGGGATAAGAAAAATGCATAGCCACGACAACAAAACAGCACTGTTCAACATCATATGAATCCAGCGTAGTGGCGTGCATGACGCACCACCAGACCGGTGCCGAGACTTGGGAGTTAACATTATGATCAGACTAATCGCTAAATCTTTCGCAGTGACCCTCCTTGGGGTCCTTGCATCGGCGTCCAGCTTCGCCGCAACAAATATCCAGTTTGCGCTGGACTGGAAATTTGAGGGTCCGTCCGCCCCCTATTTCCTGGCCATCGATAATGGCCACTTCGCTGCTGCCGGCCTCGATGTCGAAATTTCCCCCGGCAAAGGCTCGCTTGATGCCATTCCGAAAGTGGCAACCGGCGCCTTTCCGGTCGGTTTCGCTGATATCAACTCACTGATCAAATTCCTTGATCAGAACCCCGGCGCACCGGTAACCGCGGTTATGATGGTCTATGACAAGCCTCCCTTTGCCGTTGTGGGGCGCAAATCCCTTGGCATTTCCGGGCCGTCTGACCTCGAAGGTTCGGTTCTTGGCGCCCCACCACCAGATGGTGCCTGGGCCCAATTCCCCTCCTTTGCCAAAGCCAACAAGCTCGATATGGACAAGATCAAGGTTGAGCCTGTCGGCTTTCCGACCCGCGAGCCGATGCTGGCCGAAGGCAAGGTTGACTCGGTCACCGGATTTTCCTTCTCCTCTTATCTGAATCTGGTGCGCCTTGGCGTTCCAGAGGATGATATCTCGACCATTCTAATGGCCGATCATGGGCTGCAACTCTATGGCAACGCCATCATCGTCAACACCGAGTTTGCTGCCGCAAATGCCAGTACTGTCAAGGACTTCCTTGGTGCTGTTGCTGCGGGATGGAAAGATGCCATTGCCAATCCGTCTGCCGCTGCCGCTGCGCTGGTCAAGCGCAACCCGGCTGCCGACGCCGGACTTGAGCAGCGTCGCCTCAGCCTGGCGATCGAAGCCAACGTCCTGACCGATTATGTGAAGGCAAATGGTATGGGCACCATCGACAATGCGCGCTTTGCGGCGGCGCTCGAGCAGCTCAGCGAAACCTATGAGTACAAGGCCGCCCCCAAAGCGTCACTGTACTTCACGGACGCCTATCTGCCAGCTGGCGGGTTTTCGTTGAACTAGAACCATCCGGGCAGGGCGCCGATAATGTTCGGTGTCCTGCCGTTTCCATGGCCCCATCCGTGTTAGGCAGGTTGCCGTGGCCAATTCTTTTCCATGGTCGAAAAAATGGCGCAAGTTCCAGACAGCAAGCTCGACTCCAACAAGGCCGATGATGATCACCTGATCATCATCAATGGCGTCAGCCACACCTACAAGACAAATACCGGCCCGCTTCCCGTACTTGATGATTTGACGATCCGGGTGCCACGCCATGGCTTCAGTGCCATCGTTGGTCCATCCGGCTGTGGCAAATCCACGGTGACCCGCCTTGTTGCCGGGCTTATGAAGCCGGATGCGGGTGATGTCTGGCTGCAGGGTGAGCGTGTCACATCCCCCCGGTCGACGGTCGGAATGGCGTTTCAGAACCCGGTCCTGCTGGAATGGCGGAGCATTTTGAAGAATGTCATGCTGCCGCTTGAAATCGTGCCAAGCAAGCTCAACGCAGCAGCCAAGGAGCGGCGCGCCCGCGACCTGCTAAAGCTTGTCGGTCTTGCCGGCTTTGAGGACAAGCGCCCATCGGAGTTGTCCGGCGGTATGCGCCAGCGCGCCTCGCTGTGCCGCGCCCTGGTGCATCAGCCCGAAGTGTTGATCCTTGATGAGCCGTTTGGCGCGTTGGATGCATTCACCCGCGAGGATCTTTGGCTGACAATGCACCGGCTTCGCGCCGAAGAGCCTTTTACCGGCGTGCTGATCACGCATGACCTTCGCGAGGCGATCTTTCTTGCTGACGAGGTCGTTGTCCTGTCCGGTCGCCCGGCGACCGTGCAATACAGCCTGCAACTTCCCGATACCGGGCCGCGGACGCTGGATCATCTCTACACGAACGAGGCGACGGATACACTGAATGTGCTTCGTGATCAGATCCGGATTGCCCGTGAGGGCGAGGAGGTCGGCCAATGAGACAGGTTTTCGTGCCACTTCTGGCCATCGTCATCTTCCTCATCTTCTGGGAGGCGCTTGTCTGGGTCAATGACTGGCCCAACTACAAGATGGCCTCGCCAAGTGATCTCTGGCCGGCCTTCTGGCGGTTCAAGGGACTGTTCCTGAGTTTTGGCTGGGAAACGCTGTGGCGAACCGTCGTTGGATTATTGATCGCCATTGTCGTCGGCGTGCTGTTTGGCATGGTCATGGGGTTCTCCCGGGTCCTGCGCGAAGGGCTATATCCGCTTCTGGTCGGCTTCAATGCTATCCCGAAGGCCACCGTCGTGCCGATCGTTGCTCTGATGTTCGTTGGTCAGCATGATTTGAACACAGTGCTGATTGCGTTCATGATCTCGTTCTTCCCGATTGCGGTATCGGTTTCCATCGGCCTGTCGACGCTTGAACCTGAATATCGCGATATCCTGCGCTCGCTTGGTGCGTCGAAACTCACCATTTTCTGGAAGATTGCGTTGCCGAAAACCCTGCCGGAATTCTTCGGCGCGTTGAAAGTTGCGGTGACGCTTGCCTTCATCGGGACCAATCTGATGGAAATCGTCTCGCCGCACGGACGCGGGCTTGGAGCGCTGTTCGATAGTGGTAAGACCAATTCGGATTATCCGCTGATGTTCGCGGTTTTGATCGCACTGGCCGTGCTTGGCATCGCTCTCTATTACGTCGTCGTCATGCTGGAGAAAATTTTCGCCGGATGGGCAGAACGAACAGCCGAGTGAACGTGACCAGGTTTATGCATTAACCCTGATGTAAGAATATACATCAGGATTTTTGCATATCTAACTGTCTTAAAACCTATTTCCAGATTTTGTTCAGAGTTGAAAGCCAGTTTTCAACACACAGCTTGGTGATCAAGGCCTCGCCATAGCCATGCTGGCGCATCGCCTCGACAAGGCGCGGAAGATCGGCCGCGCTGGCAAGCGTTTCCGGCATCACGGCCCCATCATAGTCCGAGCCAAGTCCGACATGATCCTCACCCAGAATGCCGATCAGATGGTCGAGATGGCGCAACATGACCTCCAACGGCAGTTCGGGCAGCATCTTGCCATCGGGGCGCAGAAAAGCGGTCGCGAAATTCAGCCCGACCATGCCACCACTGTCGCGGATGGCGCACAGCTGGTCATCGGTCAGATTGCGGGCATGCGGACAAATGGCATGCGCGTTGGAGTGTGTTGCGACAAGCGGGTTCGACGTATGCCGCGCGACATCCCAAAACCCGGCCTCGTTCATATGTGACAGGTCGATCAGGATACCGCGGTCATCGCAGGCCCTGACCAGCCGCAGGCCAGTCTCGGTCAGCCCCGGTCCAATATCCGGGCTTGAAGGATAGGCAAAGGGAACACCATGCCCGAAAATGGTTGGACGGCTCCAGACCGGCCCGATTGACCGCAGACCGGCGGCGTGCAGCACATGCAACATGTCAAGATCGGGATCAATGGCCTCGGCCCCCTCAATATGCATGATGGCGGCGATTCTACCGGCCGTCATGGCGGTTTTTATATCGGCCACGCTACGGCAGATGCTGAGCGCCTGGCAGCGTTCAAGTTCCAGGAGGATGTTGATCTGTGCCATCGCCGCGGTTACAGCATGCGGCCAGTCAAGCCGTGGCGGCAATGGCAGATCATAGCTGTCCGCCGTCATCGCAGCGGTACGGGCGTCATGGTCAACCTCCAGCGGCGGGATATAGATCGCAAAGAATCCGCCGGCAAAGCCGCCTGCACGCGATTTCGGCAGATCGATGGCCGCCTCATAGCCATGGATGAAGGCGTCCACCGGATCCAGCGGATGTGTGGCATGAAGTTTTGAGAGGACATCATTATGCCCGTCAAAGATCGGACCGGGGGCATCAGACTGCATCATCCATATCTCCTTTATGACCGGCGCGTATTCCGGTCAGGTGCCGGTGCAGCGGTTCTGTCTGCGTCTTGGCAATCCGCAGGGCGGGAAGCCTGTCAGCCGCGATCAGCAGATCATGTTTCAGTCCGAACAGGAACGGATACCATTCCCGCGCCAGCGGTGTCTTCCAGCGCCACAGAAGCGTTTCAAGGGCGGCAAAGGCATCTTCACCGGGTAAAGGCAGTGGTTCAGGCACCTGATCGGCCATCACCGGCGCGTTGAACCAGGGCGCGATATGGTGAAACGCGGCCGGCACACCGGCCCCGGCGAGGGCGGCGCGCCATGCCGCCGCATCATCGCCAGCCGCCATCAGGTCAAGCATCAGCATATCTGTCTCCACCATACCAGTGCCGTTCAGCATCAGATCGCGCACCCCGTCGCGGCCGGCATGGCGCCCCACAAACAGCCGGCGGGGGCAATAATCATGGCAGTAGTAATTGTCCCACAGGATCAATCGCTGGTTGAATGCTGCGCCAACCGGTGTCGTGGCTCGCGCCAGCGGGTCGGCACCGGCGACAATATGGGATCCGCAATGAAAAACCGGCATGTCCGGCGGCAGTGCGGCGGCAAGCCCCCGGTAACTGTCTGCAGCCGCGTCGCTGATTTCATCGGCATAGATCCGCGGCACAATAAGGGTCGGCACATCGAGGCGGGCCGACAGTCGTGTGGCAATCCCGGCGTGCAACGACAGCTCGTCAGACAGCGAAGTGTCAAACCTTGCCGGTGGTGGCTCGATATCGTCAAACATGATCACAATCGCCGCCGCACCGGCACCTTGTAGTGCCTGCGCCTTTGCCAGCAGCGTGTCGAATTCCGCGGCATCATTGGTTGCATCGTAGTCCAGGCCGGGGGCTATGCCGGCCATCAGCATGACGCCATCCGCGGCGGCAGCGGCGCAAAGGGCGGTGAACTCGTCCATCCAGTCATCCGACCAATCTTCACGCCAGTTTACGCGGTGGCAAAGGTCTTCCTTCGGCGCGTAGAGATAGGCATTCATGCCAAGCGCAGCGATCCTTGCGATGATTCTGCGGCGATCACGCCAGCCAAGCAGACGACCGTAATAGCCCTCGATGTAACCGCGCAGCGGCGCCGCTGGCAATTGGCTCAGGTCGGCACCACTCATGCTGATGCCTCGCGCCGGTAATTACCGATAATTTGTAACACCGTGCCGGTATCCGCGGCGCTGAGAAGCGTCAGCATATCCCTCCGCTTGACGGCGACACAACCGGCGGTATGCGCCGTGTCATCCTCGCGAAGATGCAGAAAGACAGCGCTGCCGAGGTGCGGGACCGGCGGCGAATCATTATGCCCAATAACAACGATCAGGTCGTACAGAGAATCATTACGCCAAAGAACTTCATGTCGGCCGGGATAGGGACGTTCGACCAACCGGTTATAGGCCGGATCCCCGACATCGTCGCACCAGCCCATATCGGCGGTGAGGGGAGTGACCGGCAGCGCCGTGTCCGGCACTGGTATTCGGTCGGGCCGGTAATAGCAACGCCGCAATTGCCAGGCCCCGACAGGCGTCGCCATATCGCCTTCGCGCTTGGCATCTGCCGCGATGAAACCTGCCTTGCCGATAAGGCAATCACAGGCGTGATGCGGCGCTGTCAGTCGATATCCATCACCTGAAGCGGTTACGTTCCAGTCTGCCATCTTTCCCTGCCTCCTGAAATCGGACCCGGTCGTGGGGCCATGCCAATGCCGATATAATTTGCCTTTATTGGACAACACGGCATAGCCTGACCTCAACCATAAAGATTTTCAGGTGCTAGGAGGTGTAAGTGGTTCACCAGGAAACGGTTCGGTCCTCGGGCTTCATTTCGGATTTGGTTACATCCTATCTTGAACGCAGAATGGCGCGGATTCTCCTTCTCGGGATGATCAGCGGTTTTCCCTGGGTGCTGATCGGAAGCTCATTGTCACTGTGGCTCAAGGAAGATGGCCTTTCGCGAAGCGCCATCGGCTGGGCCGGGCTCATTTTCGGCGTTTATGCCTTTAACTTCCTGTGGGCGCCGCTGATCGACAGGTTGCGCGTGCCGGTGCTGACCGACAAGCTTGGTCATCGCAAGGCGTGGATAATCACGCTGCAGGCGGTGATACTCGCCTGCCTTCTGTTCTGGAGTACGATTGACCCGACCACTTCGCTGGCGCTGGTGATCGGTGGCGGCCTGATCATCGCCATCTGTTCGGCGACGCAGGACATCACCATCGACGCGCTGCGGATCGAACAGATCGACAAGGATGATGCAAAGGGCATGGCCGCTGGCGCTGCAGTTGCGGTGGTTGGCTGGTGGACCGGCTATAAGATCGGCGGCATGATCGCGCTGTTCCTTGCTGACCATCTCGAGACAATCGGGGTCGAGAATTACTGGCAGATGACTTTCGTTGCGCTGGGGGTTCTGGTTGTTCTGTGCAATGTCGGGCTGCTGTTCATACCGGAGACAGGCACGAAGGAACGTGCCGCCGGCCAGCGTGACGCCCAACAGGCCATGGCGGCGCGGTTGGGCGGCAAGGGGGCGGTTGTTCAGCTTGTAAGCTTCCTCACCACAACGGTAATCGAGCCTCTCTGGTCATTCTTCCGCAAGAATGGCGTCCAGATCGGCATCATGATCCTGGCCTTCATCTTCCTGTTCAAGATCGGCGAAGCCTTCATGGGCAAGATGTCGATCATCTTCTATAAGGAAGTCGGCTTTTCGAAATCGGATATTGCGATCTATTCCAAAGGGCTTGGCTGGATCACCACGGTTGCTTTCACGCTGATCGGCGGCTTGTTCGCGCTGCGCACCGGTGTGGTGAAGGCGCTGCTGATTTCCGGTATCGCCATGGCGGCGACCAACATCCTGTTCAGTGTCCTGCACTGGGTCGGGCAGAATGAGGTAATGTTTGCCATTGCGGTAATTGCGGATGACCTCGCCGCGGCCTTTGCGACAGTGGCCTTTGTAACCTTCATCTCGCTTCTCGTGGACCGAAATTACACGGCAACGCAATATGCGCTACTTGCCTCCATCGGAACGCTGGGGCGGACCCTGCTGGCCTCGTCATCAGGAGCGCTTGTCGACTGGTTGAACGGCGACTGGGGTATCTTCTTCATCATCACGGCGGTGATGGTGATTCCGGCGCTGGTTTTGCTTTGGACATTGCGCGACAGGCTGTTTCCTCTGGCTGTTTCCTCAGGCTGACTGATTGGCAAGCCTCAGGATAATGGCCGGCGCGGGTGAGGCGGCATCGGTGCGCGGCAGTGCGTGCGATACGGCCTCGCTTGTCACCACATGGTGATGCGCGTTGGCGTGAAGGAAGCTGTCGGCCGACTGGAATATCCCGACATGGCCTGGCCAGAAGGCGAGATCGCCGCGCTGGGCCTCAGCTGCGTTCACAGTGGCGGTGCCATCGCGCGCCTGCGCCCAGTCGAATTGCGGGCCACTGTCGCGTGGACAGGCAATCCCGGCCGCCTGCAGGGCAAGCTGAATAAGGGCCGAACAATCGATGCCGGCGGCGCTTCGTCCGCCCCACAGATAGGGGGTGCCGACAAGGCGTTCCGCAACGCTGACAAAATCGGACTCCTCCGCAACAAGCGGCAGCACGGATTTCGACGGAATATAGCCCTTGCGGCCAGCAGGCAACGTGATGGCGTGCCAGTCATCACCAGCCTCACATACCGTTACCAACGCCCCCATCGATAGGCGCATCAGAGCGGGTGATTTGACATCGGGCGCTGACAGAGCGTGGATCGATGCAGCGGTAAGGCGGTGCGTCGGCGGTGCAAAGGTGGCTGATGCACCTGTCAGGGTGATCCAGCCTTCATAGCCGTCTGTTATCAGCCGCACCCGTGCAAAATCGGCGGAATGCTCGAGAATTTCAACGGTTTCACCGAACAGAGCCTCGGTCTCAAGAGGTGCATCATCGCCCGCGGTCCGGCGAATGGGCAGCGACGGCACGATGATCATCCTCCGGGTGCCCACGTCCTGCCTCTGGCGTTCCCGCCACCAGGCTGCTGCATCAAAATTCGGGCAGGTCTTGTGCGTTTTCACGGCATCGCGATGCCCGACGACACGTGCTTTTGGGTAACGACGCTGCCAGTCTTTGAGAAGTGCTGCCAGACTGTCCAACTGCTCGGTGGTGAAATCCTGACGGCCAATGAGGCAGACGCCAAGGCTGCAATCATTGACGCCTTTGACATGTGCCCCGCGCCAATATTCGGGACGCCCGGCCTCACAAATGCCATCGCGGCCAATCACCCGGTGATAGCCGATGCCATCCCATCCAAAACCAAGATGCATTGCATGAATGTCATGCGCCCGCAGGGACTCATCATCCGGCGTGTCCGAGCAATGCACGACAAGCAACTGGATGTTGTCGCTCTCAAAAAGGCCGTCAACGCACGGTTGCGGCTTGCGGGCTGCATCAATCATAGGGTTTCTCCTGCTCGGGTTAGCCTGGCAGACGCGCTGGGCGCGGCAAACCGCCCTGCCGACATTTGCGACGGTACGCCGGTCGTTCCCGGATAGCTGACTGGCAATCCGGCCAAGTGGCGCGCCGCCAGAAAGGCAAAACATTCGGCCTCGACGGTATCGCCACGCCAGCCATATTCATCCGCTGGGTCTATGGCAACTCTGGCCATTTCGGCGATCAAACGGAGCAGGACAGGATTGTGACGGCCGCCACCACAGACGATCAGGCGTTCCACCCGCGTCGGCAACATTTCAACCGCCCGTGCTACGCTTGCGGCGGCAAGCGCAGTGAGCAGGGCCGCCCCATCAGCCAGCGAAAGACCATTCGCAATAGAGGCAGTAAAATCGTTTCTATCCAGTGACTTTGGCGGCATATCTAAGAAGTAAGATTGGTTCATCAAGGTGGCCAGACGATCCCGGTCGAGGTTGCCACTGGCGGCGATATGCCCGTCTTCATCCATGTCGCCGGCACCATGCCGGCGTATCCAGTCATCGATCGGCGCGTTTGCTGGCCCGGTGTCAAACGCCACAAGTTGGCCATCCTGGCTTTGCCAGGTGATGTTGCCAACGCCGCCAAGATTAAGCACGGCGACCGTTTCATCGGCCCCGACACGGTTCAGCAAAGCCGCGTGATAGCTAGGGCAGAGAGGCGCACCATGTCCACCCGCGGCCATGTCACCCGACCGGAAATCAAATACCACCGGCCGCCCGATCAAACCTGCCATCAGCGCACCATCGCCAAGCTGGCGTGTTCTGCCTATCCCGGTGGGACCTGTACGGGTTTGAGTTGGCGGGCGATGCAGGACAGTCTGGCCGTGAAAGCCGATGGCGATTACCTGATCAAGAGAGAGGTCATACGCCTGCGCGGTTTCGATCACCGCGTGCGCCTGTGCGTGGGTCAGAGCGCTCTCGGCCGTGACAAAGATTGCAGGTTCATCACCGTCAAAATTCCAAGCCTGTGCTGCGGTAACTGCCTCAGCGATCACGGTACGCACTTCATCAGGATAGGGAACCATTTTTGCCGGGCCAAATTCCATGATGCTGTCGCCATCGGTGCGAAGAAAGGCAATGTCGATCTGACCATCGAGAACTGTTCCGGTCATCAGCCCGGCAAACCATCCCGGCCTTGTCATGGCCTAAGCTGGCCCGACATGAGCTGGCCCGACATGAACCGACACAGCACGATCTGAGATGGAATATTAAAGTGCAAAATAACGGGAGCAAATCGGCGGTGGATTTTCAAATCTGTCACGTTTCGTCCGCTGTTTGGTTTCGTTGGGCAACGTCTAGCTGGCAGGCAGCTGTCGTTTGGGTAGAATATATCAGGACAGCACCTTCACACTATCGCGTTTTGGGGTTCAGGCCATCGGCCAAACGGTGCCCGCATGGTATCTGTAACGGGCGGTATCTGTAACGGGCGGCATCTGTGACGGGCGATATAGCCAAAATCAGATCAGCCTGGCCAGATTGACCATAGGCCCGCTGTGCGTCATACCAGACATGCAGGATATTCATCAAAATGGCAATCAACGTGGCATGCCAATGACCTCACACGGCGACAACACCCCCAGCAGTTTCCGGATTCATGCTGGCAGGATGTTCCCAGGCGGGGGCGCTGCGCCGCTGGGTGATCAGATCATCGAGATCACCGCGGGCATGATCCGCAACATCTATCCGGCTGCCGGACAAAATGCTGATGGCGCGCTCGAAGCTGTTACACGGTTCGATATCGTGACCCCGGGATTCATTGATCTGCAAATTAATGGTGCTGGCGGGGTGATGTTCAACGACACGCCCGATGTGCCGACTTTGGCGCAGATGGTCGTGGCCGCGCGGACCGGTGGCACCTGTCATATTCTGCCGACCTTCATCACCGCACCCGGGACGGCGTATCGGGCGGCCCTGGACGCCGTTGCGGTGTGGCAGGGGCCGGAAATCCCGGGAATTCATCTTGAGGGGCCGTTTCTGTCTGCGGCGCGACCTGGAATCCATCCCCCGGGCGCGATCCGCCACATGACTGATCAGGATGCAGAGTTGCTGACCGACTTTGCCGAGGCATATCCGGGCCGCCTGCTGCTGACTTTGGCACCGGAGGAGGCCGAGCCGGCACATCTTGCGCGACTTCACGCGGCCGGCATCATCCTGTTTGCGGGCCATTCGCAGGCGTCCGGCACCGAGTTGTCCCGTGCAACAGATCTTGGCATTCGTGGCGTAACGCATCTTTTCAATGCCTGTTCCCAGATCACCGCCCGCGACCCCGGCGTGGTTGGCACGGCCTTGACCGACCGCCGTCTCGTCGCCGGCATCATCGCCGATGGTCATCATGTCGATCCGGGCAATCTGGTGCTTGCCAGCCGGATGATGGCCGGCCGGCTATGCCTTGTCTCGGACAGCATGTCGAGTTTTGGCAGCAATCTTGACGCCTTCACCATCGGCGACAGGCAGGTCAGGCTTGTCGCGGGCCGCCTGCAGGCCGAGGACGGCACGCTTGGCGGGGCGCATCTGGGGCTTGATGAGGCTGTCAGGATGATGGTCACAGGGGCCGGAGTACCACTTGCCGATGCGCTTGACATGGCCAGCGGTGTACCGGCAGGGGTGCTTGGACTTCAGGACAGATACGGCCGAATCGAGGCGGGGCGCCCCGCCAGCCTGACATGTCTTGATGGGAACCTAACCGCTAGCGCGGTGATCGTCGAGGGCGTTCTGTCACGCAACAAAGGCAGCGACACTGGCGCGTGACCCATGCCGACAGAGCCTTTCATAGGCCATCCGAACGGCCTCAACAAATTCAGGCTTTGCGGTTAATTCCGGCGCAAAGATGCTGTCTATCGCCAGAACCGCGCCAACCGGATCATCGCTGAGCATGGCGGCCTTCAGCTCGTCGGCAAGCGGGTCCCTCACATCAATCAGATTGCCGGCCTCATCCATGCCACCGACATAACGCATCCAGGCGGCGACAACCAAGCACAGGCCCCTCGGTACCGCCCCCGACTCCAGCCTGTCGGCGATTGTGCCAAGGATCCGCTGCGGCAGCTTCTGACTGCCGTCCATCGCGATCTGCCATGTCCGATGCCGGATCGCCGAATTCTGGTACCGCACCATCAAGGACCGGCAATAGCGCGGCAGATCCTCGCCTTCGGGTGTTTCCAGCGATGGCAGGATTTCATCCTGCCACAGCCTGTTGCACAGAAGCTCGAACGGGGTGTCGGCGACGGTGTCCGCAATCGTCTCATGTCCGGCGAGATAGCCAAGATAGGCAAGTGCCGAATGCGTGCCGTTAAGGCAGCGAAGCTTCATCAATTCATGCGCTTCAACGTTGGATACAAACTGCGCCCCGGCAGCCGCCCAGTCAGGATGACCGTTGGTGAAGCCGGTTTCGATTACCCATTGGCGAAACGGCTCATGCACCACCGCGGCTCCATCCAGATATCCCGTTCTTTCGGCCAGCGCCTCGATATCCCGGTCGGTTGTCGCCGGGGTGATCCTATCCACCATCGTGCAGGGAAATCCGACCTTGGTATCAATCCATTCGGCAAGGGCGGGGTCAAGCTTACGCGCGAAGGCGGTCACCACCTTGCGTGTCATTTGGCCGTTCGTCGGCAGATTATCGCAGGTGAGGATGGTGAAAGGCACAAGGTTCCGGTCACGGCGCATCTTCAGTCCGGCGACGATGAATCCGATGGCCGAGCGCGGCCTGTCGGGATTGGACAGATCATGCGCGATATCGGGGTGGTCACACATCAACTCGCCCGTCTGCGGCTCGCGGCAATAGCCTTTTTCGGTCACGGTTAACGACACGACCCGAACGGCCGGGTCGGCCATTGCCATGACGACCGCTGCTGGGTCCTCCGGGGCAACCATGACATTGGTGATGGCATTGATCTGGCGGGCGATATCGCCGTCCGGTCCGCGTTCCAGCGCCGTATAGACACAATCCTGAGGGATCAACTGGTCACGCGCCATTGCTGATTGCAGGCTGACGGCAATGATGCCCCAGTCACCGCCCGCCATCCGCATTGCTTCATCTGTCCATGGGGCAAGGAAGGCCCGAAAGAAAGCACCCGGTCCCAGATGCATGATTCCCGCGGCGGGCGGCCTGTCGTGACGTTGCAGGCGCGGTGTGTCTGTCATTGTGTCATCCC
>CBFHNZ010000009.1:0-71357 GCA_965657415.1 Puniceispirillaceae bacterium (SeqCode)
GCTTTCCCGAAGGCTCCCATGGAGGCGTGAATGATGCCACTGGCGCGAATATATTCCTCATCATTTGGGGCAAGTGCCCTTGCCTTATTGATGTTGATATACGCGCGTTCGGTTTCACCCAGATAATATGATGCGGCAGCAAGACCAACATAATATTCAGCGATGTCAGCTTCGATGATGATGGCACGAGCAAACAGATCCTGCGCCGATTTGAACCGCCGTTGCGTGAAATTAAGCACGCCCTCGAAATAGGGAATTGTGCTGTCGCCGGGGTCCATTTGACTGGCAAGTTGATAGCCTACCTCGGCAAGCTCATATTGCTGAGGATCGCCTTGGTCTCCCCGAAGATGGTAGCTTATGGCATTGAGCTTATGGAGATGCGGATTCTGCGGATCAAATTTTAGCGCATGCTGGATATAGAAATTGGCTTCGACAAAATTACGTTTCTGGAAGGCCTCGAACCCGCGAATAACAGACTCAGCGTTGGCAGGCTTGTCCTGCAACCTGTTCAAATTGACAGACAGCAGCTCGATCTCTTCTCCGAAATCCAGCTCACGCTGCGGGAGCGCCAGTGTTTCCTGACCATTTGCGCTATTGGCCGTGTCGACAGCGCCGTAGCCCGACATATCAAGTGCCACATCACCGGTCCCGCATCCTGCGAGGATCAAGCACCCAAGAAGACATCCATTAACACCTGCCTTTAAGTCACGCAGCCTGAAACTCATAACGTCTTTCACCTCTAAAAAACCAATCACTGAAAATCTGTGCAAGATCACTATTTGGTATTGTTCTTGAATATCAGCATCTGCGTCGCCGAGTTGGATACGCTAAGTGTGCGGCACGCCTGACCGTCAGTCTGATGCCCATAATACCATTGTTCATCGGACTGGTTGCGCTGTCTACAAAGAAAGTAGACGGGGTTTTGGGGTACGCCGCCCGTGATAAAGGGAGAGAATGCCGGCTTTGGGGGATGATGCGCCTCGCCTCTGGAATCGTGAGGTACACCATTGGCGCTGTTGACCCATTGTCCACTTGCTGTAGCAGTGCCAACGTCAAGTCCGGTTAGGATTTCCATCTTTGAATCGACAAACGTATCCTCGTCAGGCCGAAAGACGGCTTTCTTGCCATCTTGATCGACATACCGGCATGCATTGGTTTTCCCATCCCAGGTTCCAGGTATGACGTTATAGCTGTTGCTACGATCATGGCGACCGGAAATCACACGACACACACCATTAGCATTCCTGTTCTTCAGGCTCTCCTGGTCAATCCAATAAATGCGGGACAAATCATTCAGGGTGGTAGCGTCTTGCCCACTGTTCTGGATATTCCACAATGTCCATTCAAACTGCCCTTCCCAATGCCCAAACTTCCAACGCCCTCTTGTTGCAGGTTTGCAGCTGCCAACATTAACGGCCACTTTGCCTGACTTTGGATTGGGCTTGTCAGGTATCATACATTTGCCTGTTGCACGATTGCGGGAATCAAGCGCTTCAAGCTGGAAATAGTCACTTTTCGGGATCAGCCGCAATTTCCATCCCTGACCAAATCTCGCATCACAGGGCCGCTGTACAAGTTGACCTTGCTTGGTGGCCGGAATCGCGCCTTCTGCCTTGTCATAGGGGTACAGGCAGTAACCGGTATAGTCATTGTTGATCTTGACAGTCTTGTCATATTCGACCGAATAGTCCCACCTGTCGGTCTGATCATTCGTACAGGCCTTCATGAAGACCTCAGTCCCCTCATTTCTGGCTTCCGCCATTGATTCGGGAACATCAAGACAAAGATCGTTATCCGATTTAATGACGCCGTTATGGTCATACCAAATGGGCATGCTGTTGTTCGGCGCGAACATCTCAAATGTCTGGTGGGCTGTTCCGTTACAGGGATAGAAGACAGCGTGGACATCCTGAGTTTTAGAATTGAGTTGGGTTTTGACCGTCTCCGGCCTGAGACAAAAACCAGATTCCCGTTCCATGATAGAGAAGCCATGATTATCGGAACTATTGTGGGTTTCCTTGATAACTTTCCATAGCTGCCCCTTTCCGTCCTGGCGACATGATTTCAACGTGAGGTAGGCGTTGGATTTTGTCGGGTGACTCCGCGCGACAGTCATCAATTCTTTTAAATGCGCTGCACGCGCGTTTTCGGAATTGTCGGCAAGGTGAAACGGCGTTGTCAGACAGGCACCATTATGCTGCAGTTGGACATATTCGGGGTTGGGCAGAACATCCACGCTCTTGAATTTCATTTTGAATGATCCCGAGCCGATATCATGTTCATGCTCTTCGATATGAACCCTTTTATTAGTAATGCTTTGCGTAAAATTGTTGAAAAAAACATTGCGTGTCGCCCACAGCAATCCACCAGTATTGACGTTGCAGGGATGAAAACTGACACGATTAGCCATTGTTTCACCAAGGCATAGGCGCGAATGTCTGGCCACGAGAAGCTTTTCCTCGAAGAGCTCACTTGGTGGAACATGAACATCGGTAAAGGGAATGAAAAGGTCATTCTCGCGCTTTTGGCGAAGCTGTTTCTGTTCATTGAAGAATTGCAGGTAGCTCACATAGAAAAGCTTGTGCCGCTCCATCATGCCATCAAGAAGACTGTCCCGTTTCTTCTCGAATGCGGTTATCTTATTCTTTAATTGCTGAGCACGATCAGGCGCATCAGATACCTGCGCCGAAGCGGTTCCTGTAATTGCCAGGACAGCCGACAGCAAAATCGCAAGCGTAGCGAGAAATGCAAACAGAGGAGTCAGCCGTTTATTAGCTATCAGTTTTGACATCAGACGACATATCCTCCCGCAGCTTATCTAGGTTCTCATTGAACTGGGCATTCGCTTTCTTCACTGATTCCTGGGCTTGCTTTTCCACCTCAGAAATTTCCTCTACAATGGCAGAAAGCACCGGCCCCATGAGTTTGGACAGCCCTCTCGGAACATCGTTTTTGAAGATCTCGTGGATCAGGTGGAGCGGGATGTAGGAAAGTTGCAAAGCGTCAAATTTTGGATCATCCATCTTGAAGGCGAATGTTTGCCGGCCAAGATCCTTGCCAAGCAGAACAAGATCAATGGAAAGCACGAACGGCCCGCCTCTCATCTGGTCCCCTAAATTCCCAGCGAAGGTAATATTCGTCATCTTATGTGAGGCCGACGCCGTAGCCTTGGTGGTCAGTTCATCAAGGCCAGTCTTCATCCACTGATCCATCTCGGACAGACCACTGATTGCCAGCTTGGCGGCTTCAAGCGCCCCCATAGCCGTCTCACGACTGGCGCGAAGCCCCACGAGTTCCGGATCCAGGTCGGTCGGGAGATGGTCTTCCACCTGCTTGGCGGCCTCAAGAACGGCGTCAGCAATTGTAACCGCCGCCTTGTCCTGAACATTGCACCGCCAGCCATCACTAATGGCGTTACGACAACTGCCTGTGATATGCCGCAACCGCCGACAATTATGCCAGTTGTTAGACGCGTTGCGGCAATCATTACTCATGTTCCCGCGCAGACTATTGACCTTCTGCTGCGCTGACTCCAGCGCCCTGTCGGCCCGCGCCTTCTCTCGCTGGATCTGCTCCTTGCGGCTCTCAATCTGACGATCAAGCCCTCTCACTCGATCCTCAGCCTTGTTAATTCTGGCAACAGCTTCCTTATATCCCTGATCAAGAATGCTGAAGAACTGTCTGATTTTATCAGGTAATTGTCGCTCCACCCATGAATCCAGCCCTTCATTTATTTGGCCTTCCACGAATATGCTCGGCGCGCCACCATGATGGCCATCAAACCCGAAGGCTAGCAGAAGATCGGAATCATAGAGACCAACAAGTTTCTGCTTCAGGTCGATTTCAAAGATCCCCTCCTCAAAAGTCACTTCAGCCTTCTGGGAAACACCGAACAAATCAAAATTTGTATCAATTTTAAATTCAGGTGGCTTGGTGTATCCAATATCAAGGGTCATCGAATTGTCCTTCAATTGCAGCCCGTCAAGTTTGATATCGGCAATCTTGTCCTTCATATAGAGACCGGTCGCACCCACACTTGTGACGGTCGATCCCAGTTCTTGGCCAGCCAAATATATATCCCCCTTCACCAGCACACCCGGGTTGGTCAGCCCGAGATCGGGATCGGTAGTGCCGGGAGTGGCGAAGGCAAATTCAAGATCCTTGATTTCAGGAAGTGGGATGGTGCTGGGAATATTGATAGATTTTCCAGCGTCGGCCATGGCTTCAGCCAGTTTTACCAATTTTGCAAAATCCAGACTTTCAAGCTCGCCCTTGATAGCAATCCCGTCTGGAAGACCGCTTGCCTCGACGAGAAAATCAGCCTCGGCTGCCAGATCAATTTCGACATCTGCGATCGCGCTCTGGCCAGCAAAGCCGAAAATAACGTTACCGATATCATCGACACCGAATTTCAGCGCCACCTCTTGCAGTGAAATACCCGGCACTCCAAGAGGGTTCTTCCACTCACCAACGAGGTCAAGCATGATGGCAACATCGAACCCTTTCTCGTTAATGCCAAGTTCAAGTTTGGAAATCAGGTCAAGGCTCTGCCCCTTCGGAAGCGAGAGTACAACATCATTCTGGAGCCCCACCTCGAAATTATCTGGAATGAAATTGATGAAGAAGCCCACATCCTTGGGAAAGCTGACCATTTGCGGCACATGCGACGCGCTCCCCGCTCCCGGACCCTGTTGAATCTGGGCGAGTATGCCAACTGAGGGAACCCCACTACCTCCAAAGATGTTCTGTAGCGAGCCCTCGAGCAAAATAGTTTCGGAGATACCGATTCCGGCAAGCCCCTTGGCCGCGTTTCCACCAGTTGAAGCTGGCGAGAAGTTGGCGGCAATTGTTATTCCCTCATTGATTTTCACCAGAGCATCAGGCGCGCCATAAATCCTGGTAAGCATTGGCTGGATGAGAAGTGGCATTTTTGAAACGGCGCCACTCAATGCTGCCTGCGAGAAAACAAGCGCCGTATCGTTGAGGTGGAAATCAGCCAGTGGTGAGCCTTTAAGAGCCGGCATCACACGCGAAAACTTGAACCCGTCCTTACCGCCATGATCAGCCACGGCAAAAACCCAGCTTTTGTCAACCATGAAGGCCGCCACATCAACTTCAAGACCATGCAATGTCGACCCGCCAGCAATACCATCAGTGGAGATTTCGAAGAAGTCGAAGGAGAACTGGTCCGCATGAGAGACCTTGGCGAGTATGGGAATATCGGTGAAGGCAATCTTTTGATCTATCTTCAGCACAGCTGAAGCAAGCTTGCCGCCAACTTCACTGAGCTTGATGGCTACCTTGGGATTGGTCTTCCCAAACGGATCGGCGGTGATGCCATTGAATTGGAACTCTCCTGTTTTCAGCTTGCGGTCATAATCGATTTTCAGAGCAAGATCCTTCAGGCCCAGCCAGGAGATGCCGAAGGGCGCCGGCATTTGCATCTCACTTACGGCATTCAGCGAAATTGCCGTGTCCGAAAACCCTATCTCTGACGTGAAATCAATGGCCTGCCCCAACAGGTCACCGTTAAGATCAGCACTGATCCCGGTCCATAACCCGGCGACACCACTGGGCGAAGCATCGGCAATCTTGAACTGTGGCGCCTTGAAGGCGAAGGCGTTTGGCAGGTCCGGCAACTCAATGTTTGGCATCGGGATGGCCAGATCCATGCCGGCGAAGCGAAGGTCAGGCTTTGCGGTTTTATCCAGCAAATTTCTGCTCATAACGCCAAAGATCGGTATCTTTGCTGTCTTCCCCTTGCCAATGAAAGACATCAGATCGTTCATGTCTGGTGATGCCTGCAAATCAAGTTCGGCAAACAAATTCAATCCACCCTTGAAAGAAAAACCCTGCAATGACGAGGCGTCTGACAATATGGCGGTGACTTCATCCCTTATTTCACCCGGCAAGGATTTTTCTGTAAGCCCGAAAGGCGCGCCTTTTGCCGGCACCATCATCAAGGTCAGCTTGTCGAGGCTGACGCCGTCAAGAGCGGCGCCGTTGGGGAGTGGCACAAGATCGCCAAAGCCGAGCCGCTCCAGGCTCATCGCCAGCACCGCATCCTGATAGCCCTCAGGATGGAAGGCGGCGATCTCGCCACTGACACCGGCAAAGCTCAGATCGGCCACAAGATCGCTGTCGGTGACCGTGATCTTGGCAAGCTTCAGATCGGCAAGCCCCGGCACCTGCGCCCCGCCGGCCACATCCTGCGCCGAAATCCCCGAGGCCCCGCCATCAAGCGTCGCAACATAGCTCAGCTGCCCTCCCTCGCGCTTCACCTCAACACTGTAATCGGCAGAAACACCGTTCAGATCCGCCGCACCCTGAAGACGCAAATCCCAACTCTGATCAGCATAAACAGCCGCCAGATCGGCATTACCAAGCGACAGATCAGGATAAGAGGTCAGACCTTTAAGCGCAGCCTGCGCAAGCTTGCCGGACAGTTTGTAGGATCCAACATCAGAATCAACTGAAACACCAAAGTTGGTGCCTTTCATGCCCGAAAAAGTGAATGCCGGCGCTTCAATAGACATCTTGAGCGCGGCGTCTCCAACGCCTGCGATCACAAAATCTGCTGAAGGAACGGTAATATTCGCAAATTCCAGTTTGTCTGGGAGCTTGGAGGTGATCTTGATGTTATTGATAAAGTCACGACCAAACGCAGCCTTCAGCTTTCCAATTCCAGACTCAGTGAAGGAAAGCTTTGGCAAGCTAGAGTTTGGCAGGCTGAGCGAAATCTGTTTGCCGAACTCCGGCTGCGCCATGTTCGCCAGTCCGTTGGGACCAAGCGCCATTCTGATTGGAACAACGCTTGTGTCGGGAACATTCAGACTTGCAAAAAGCTGCTGAATGGGTTGTCCAAATCCGCCTATCTGGACTTCCGAAATCAGAGTGACCCCCGATTTCAGCTGCGTTTGCCCCGATGCCGTCTTCAACTGCGGGATACCGCTGATTTTGGTCAGAGTTGAGAGGTCAAAATCATCAATATTCTTTGGCGTATAAATGAAATTGACGTTCGGAAACTGGCCGAAAGCTCCAAGCGGTGTCTGTTCGGCACCCGGAACGAGGTTCCCAAAGTTGATATCAGCAATGTTGATTAGCAGAGCGCGTCTGTCAGGGGTTTTTGCGTTTAGAAGCGCCAGCGTCACGGTGCGACCTTGCGCCTGAAAGCTGTAGCTTGGATTGTCCGGAGTCGCCCCCTTCACCTGCGACAGCGCGACATCTTGAAGGTTTGACTGAATGTCGGACAGCCCCGGCAGGGTGAAATCAGATGGCAGGTCAAGCGACGTGGCAACTTGATTTAGAAACCCTTCCAATGTTGTAGGGCCAGATGACTCTGGTAACGGTGCGCTGGTATTATCAGCTGTCAACGCAGCTTGATAGGGTGCGATGAAAAATAGAAAACAAAGACTGATAAAGGTCCTAAACACCTAGGGCAAACTTCCATAAATGATAAATTACTAGGCTATTCCATTTCTGACGTAGGTTAAGCGCCAACATCAAAATCACGATAATGCAATCCCCCGGATATCGGAGCCGACCGCATACTGGTTAATGGTACACGTCCCTGGTGAAAACACCACCTCTGGGATGCTTTCAGGATTCTATTTGTGGCGTTTCAAGAAACACATTGTGCAATTTTAAAGTCGGCCTTGATTGTCTCGTTCTTCAGGGATGAGGCGGTGGCAGAGGTTGGTACACGTGCTTTGGCATAAAGGTAGACTTAATGCTGGAAAAATAACGGGGTTGCCAGCGTGCCAGCCTGTTAGAACTCATATTGATCCGCATCTCGACAGGGGACCGCAAGACTGTAAATCCGGCTGGTATGCGTTATTAAGGCACAACAGAATGCCGGGAGTCATAAGTGTTTTTGCGCATCATGCCCCCAAAACTGAGCGAAGATTAATCCACGTGACCTTCGAGCAAACCAGACCCAGATGTTTCCATTTACGGTGTCATCCTCGGCACGGAAGGTAATGGCCGCATATTCTGTCCTATCTTGCATATCTCCTATCTTGCATATCTAGTCGGTTACGCTACCGTGTGGAGGACAGCGTTTTCTGGAGTATCAGGCACTGTAATGCTCGCGTCGTGACAGTTTACGCATTAGTTTCATTGATAAACGACACACGCGAAGACAGACCAACTGAGAGTTCTTATGAAATTACAAACTGGATTGCACGTGCCAGACGTGACTGTATTCACTGCAGGTGACGATGGGCTGGACACACATAATCTCCAAGAGTGGTCACAGGGTCGCAAAATTGTGTTCTTTTGTGTGCCAGGCGCGTTCACTCAAACATGTTCCGAACGTCATTTGCCGGGCTTCATTGACCTTAGCGACAAATTTGCAGAAAAGGGCGTAGATGCGATTGTCTGTGTCGCAGTGAATGACCCCTATGTCATGAGTGCCTGGGGCAAACAGACGGGGGCTTCAGACAAGGTTGAAATGATGGCTGATCCACAGGCGGAACTTGCGATGGCACTCGGCACAAATAAGGATTTTGGAGTTCCCCTCGGCATACGCAGCAGGCGATGCGGTTTCATCGCCGATAACGGTGTTATCACCTACGCCTTTACAGAAAATCCAGGAGAGCTAACCGGCTCGGGCGCCGAAGCAATGTTGGCGGCCCTTGATGATTGATTGTGGCTGGCCCAGTGCCACGGCAAGGATCTGCCATCTTGGTTGATCTTGCTCGAAAAACCGCACTTATTACGGGTGGCGCGCAGGGCATTGGGAAGGCAATCGCCAAACGGTTTCATGCGGCGGGATCGTGCCTGATTGTCGTCGACACATCCGAGAAGCTGTTGCTCGATCTGGCCTCGGAACTCGGAGACAACATCATTACCTGTGCGGCGGACGTCTCATGTCAAACCGCTCTACAATCCACACTGGCGCCGGTTATCGCAGCACACAGACCGGTCGATATCCTTGTGAACAATGCGGCAACAGTGACAAGACGAGCCAAAATTACCGACCTTGGACTGGAAGAATGGGAACGGACACTCAGTGTTAATTTAACCGGCGCGTTTCTGCTCTCAAGAATGATCATCCCCCAAATGTGTGCCAATGGTGGCGGAGTGATTTTGAATATCGCATCACAATTGGGGCATGTCGCGGTCGAAGGAGCAGCGGCCTATTGCACGACAAAAGGAGGCTTGCTTCAGTTCACGCGTGCGCTTGCCCTTGATCACGCAGAGGACAATATCCGTGTGGTGGCATTGTCGCCCGGTGCTGTTCACACCCCGCGCCTGAACGATATTTTCGGATCGCGAGAAGCTGCTGAGGAAACACTTGGGCCCGCGCATCCAGCTGGTCGGCTTGGCAGGGCCGATGAGGTGGCCGACGCCGCACTGTTCCTCGTCTCAAATGAGGCGTCGTTCATTACCGGAACAGATCTTATCGTCGATGGTGGCTATACCGCGAGGTAGGGTTTGCTCCGCAACCCCTTGCCTCAGTCAATATGCATCAATCAAACAATCAATCACTATGCATCAAGAAACAAGGCCGTCTCATGTCCTTCGAATACAGCTTCAAGTGCGGTACGGGCAGAAACACTGTCACCAACATTGAAAATGGATGCGTCGGCCAATGTTTCAGGCGGTGTACGTGGCACTCCAGCTACTGGAGCAATCACGCTGTCAACATGCAGATTGCGTGTCTCACCTTCGATTGACAAGTCATCCAGTATAGCAAGCCCATTCTCGAAACTTGAAAGGCTGTGGCCGGCTACAATCTGAATATTCTTCTGCCTCAGGCGATATTTGAGCGCGAAGGAGCTGTATACACTAATTTTCCAACCAACAATGCCAGTCGGCACGACAATCCAGACCTGTTTGCCAAGATCAGCGAGATATTCGGCTACTGACACCACCGCCCAGGTGCCAAGATGATCAACCAGCAAGACCCGATCAGCCAATGCATCGGTATCCGCCAGTGCCCCTTCCAGGGTGAGTGTTGTCTGTTCATTAGACAATATCTGCGACCGGGCACCAGCACCAGCCGCCCAGATGACATGACCGTCGTGATATTCCTTCAAAGCTTCAGCCGATATTGTGCGCTCAAGCTCGACATTGACTTTATACTGATCCAATCGCAATTTCTGCCTGTCGGTAAGGTTCAGGAATTCACGACGTAAAGGCATCCTTTCGAGCCAGCTTAGCGTACCACCGAGCGTGGATTTTCTGTCTGCAAGCGTTGTAGGAAAACCTCTTTCGGCAGCAATGCCCGCTGCCTCCATGCCCGCCGGCCCAGCTCCAACGACAAGAACAGGCTTCTTGGTATCGGCTTTCGCCAGCATGGGCATCGGCCATTCTGCCTCTTTGCCAGCACGTGGGTTCACAAGGCAAGAAATCGCGAGCGACTGCGCCAGCATGTCGGCACAGCCCTGATTGCACCCGATACAGGGAAGCGTTTCTTTGGTACGACCAAGCTTGGCCTTGTTTACAATCTCAGGGTCTGCCACATGCGCGCGCGCCATGCCGATCATATCAGCCTTACCAAGTGACAGCATCTCTTCAGCCAGATCAATCGTGTTGTAACGGCACACTGACATGACAACTGGCTTCTGCGGCAGTTTGTCGAGGGCGTCACTTATAGAATTGGTCAGGTAACGAAATTGTTCATTCTGAAATGCCATGTCTGCCATCTGAGTGGAGATGGTATAGCTGCCGTGATACGCTGAATGGGAGATGTTGACGAAATCGATTTGCACCGCATTCGTAAGTCTGACAACAACGTCACACATGTCATCCAGTGTCAGGCCGCCCTGCAGAAACTCATCGGCGCTGATTCTTATGCCCATGGTGCGCTCTGGTCCGGCAACCGCGCGGACCGCGATCGCCGTTTCCATTGCAAAACGCAGGCGGTTTTCGAGGGAACCTCCATATTCATCCTCTCGCGCGTTCACTGCCGGAGACAGGAACTGTTGCAGCAAATGGCCATGCGCCAACTGCAATTCGATACCGTCCAACTCAGCTTCAAACAGATTCGCGGCCACATCAGCATGCGCTTTAACCACCATGGCGATTTCCTGAATGGTCATTGGATGCGGGGCTGAGGCTGTTGCCGTCCATGGTATCGATGAAGCCGACCACGAAGCCATCCGAGCAAAATTACCGTCAATATGTCGACCAAGATGCAGAATCTGTCCGAAGAGTCTGCCGCCCTCCTCACGCACGGCTCTGGCTATATCACGGAATTTCCGGATCGAACCGGTCTCATAGCCGTTTACACCCTGTTGCCGGCCAAGTGAGGATTTATGGACCCTGATTCCTTCGAAAATGATTAGCCCGGCGCCACCGGCGGCACGGGCGCGATGGTAGGCGAGATGACGAGATGACGGGAGATTGTCTTCACCGAAATTGGTAGTGTGTGCCGGCACGAAAATCCGGTTCTGCACCTCGGTCTGACCAATTTTCAAGGTTCGGAACACATGTGGATAATGTTCATGTGGTGTCACAACGTTCCCCTTCGTGAAAACTGTTAGCGCAAATCAATAAAACGCTTAGCCTTGAGTGACTTATCCGGGTTGAAAATCTGCAATCGATCAACTCTTTCGACTAGTGGACGAATGCCTGTGGCGACGCGAACGGATTCCGCAATCTGGTCTGTGTCAACTTCCTGCGCGATATCAAGTAACAATCGCATCCGGTCTGAAGAAAGCGCGTCCTCCATATTTTCGCGATCGATAACGACCTGGAATTCACCCACCTGCCCATCCGCCAGCAACAGGTCTGTGACCACTTCGGGATTCAGCAACATGCCCTTGACTTTGACCAGGTCATCCGCGCGCGATGGCATACCGACGAACCGGTCGGTCCAACTGCCGCAATGCGGGCATTGATCATAACTGAGCGCCGCAAAATCCCCCATAGCATAGCGCAGAAGCAACGTTCCTCGCCGATCAAGATGAGTTAACACGGATAGCCCACGTTGACCTGCCGGCAAGGGGGCGTGACTTTCAGGATCTACGACTTCGAAATAGAAATGGTCCGGCGCGGGGTTGTGGTAACCGGAGTCCGGACAGCATTCAACCGCCCCCACCTGCATTTCCGTAGCGGCATAGGATACACTGACCCATGCATCCGGTTGACCGATCCTGCGCATGCGTTCGGTTAAATCCCGGCGCATTTCCCCGCTGACCGCCTCGCCAGTAACAAAAGCCAGTCGCACCGAGGTAAAATCAGCACCGATTTCCTCGGCACGAATGAGAATACGCCGTACAAAGCTCGTAACGCCCCACAGGATTGTGGCATGTGTGGTAGCAATAATGGCGATGACCTCATCCAGACGAGATGTCCAGTGGAAATGTTCAGAAGGTCTCCCGGGAAGTGGGCTGACAACCGGTATTTTCATCACATTGCAGGCAGCAATGGTACGGTGATAGGCCCCATAGGGATAAAGTGTCATCGGGCAGAGATTGGCAACAATGTCGCTGCTTCTGACATGCCTGATTTCAAGTGCGCGCCGGTTGGCGGTCAGAGTGTTGTAGAAATCATAGGTTGTCGACAGGAAGGGCGTTGGACGGCCACCACTGGTGCCCGTTGTATGCATCACATCCCATTGGATGGTGGATTCCTCCTCCAAACCCTCTGTTTCAAGACAGAAACTTTCAGGATCGGCGGCGTAATCCTTTTTGGAGATCAGTGGCAGAAGGTGAATGTCCGCCAATGAGCCAAAATCACCGCGGGACAGCCCCATGGATTTGAAGCGTTTCCGATAGTAAGGATGCCGCTCGAAACAAAGATCCATTGTGCGGGCGAAATTCTCTTCCTGAATAGCAGAAATGACGTCTCTGCTCTCGAATGGCAAATTGGGTATCACGTTTCCAGTCCAAACAGGCGAATGGCATTGTCACGGAGAAATGCTTGGTATGATTCAGGGCGCAATCCCAGTGCGTCGACTTCCTGTCGATAGCGCTCAAAAGTCAAGACAGGGAAGTCGGTGCCAAACATCACCTTGTGACGCCCATAGCTGTCAATGTAGCGCACGAAGCTCTCGGGCCAGTATTTCGGGGCATGAGCATCAGCGATTATATGAACATTCTCGTGCTTCCAAGCCATGGCTATCATCTCGTCAGCCCACGGGATGCCAATGTGAATTCCAACCAGTTTCAATTCCGGAAAATGGCACGCAACCGGATCAAATGTGATTGGTCTGCCAACCGACTGTAGCGGACGCCGCGGTTCATAGACGAGTGACTGCCCAACCTGCATCAGTATCGGAATGTTCAGTTCAACACATTTGCTGTAATAGGGGTACCAGCGCGCGTGGTCAGGTGCCATTTCAAACCAGTGCGGATAGGCGTGCGCACCTATAAAGCCAAGTTCGCCAACCGCCTTCTCGAGCGCACGAACGCCGGCCATCCCCTCGGTTGGATCCAATCCGGCAAGGCCATGGAATCTGTCAGGAAACTGACGTACAGCATCGGCGACCATTTCATATGGCAGATGCCAGCTACCCGGCAAGCCAAGCTGCCCCGTCTTGTTTGCGACAAGGAACGCCTTTTCAATGCCGGCAGCGTCCATCTGCTTTAGCATCTCGGCATAGGAATAGCCGGTCATCACCGAGTCATCACGGCCGAACTTCTTGCGATGAAAGCGACCTGACCAATCGGGACGCATCTGAACAATTTCGGGCGTATGCGGGTTGACCACCGTATCGATGGCCAGAATTCTGTCCTCCATGCTACTCACCGTTAAATTCCTCTCCCTACGCCCATGTCCGCAGCAATTAAATCCAGTAAAATTTCGCTGGATCCCTCACCGAAACTGTAAAGCCGCGCATCACGCCAGTATCTGTTCATGTCGCTTTCAGAGGCATATCCAGCGCTTGCCATTATCTGCATACCATGCTCGGTCACACGCTTCAGGGTTTCTGTCGATACAAGTTTGGCCTGCGCCGCCAACCGGGAACAATCCCGGCCTGCATCAATTGCAGCCGCAAGTTCGCGTGCGAGCAGGCGCGCCACATCGACATCGGTCTGCATATTTGCAAGTCGATGTGCAATCACCTGAAAACTGCCGATCGGCTTTCTGAACTGCTCACGTTCCCTGGCGTGGGCCACGGCGCGGTCGACCGCTGCCTGTGCGGTACCGACAACCGCCGCCGATAATCCCGAACGGGCATAAAATAGCGTCTTCTTCAGGCAGTCGAAGCCGCCACCCACAGCGCCGATAACGTCCTCGTCCGACACCAGAACCCCATCAAGACCGATGTCATAGGACAATGAACAGCGGTTTCCGACTTTCTCGAGACGGGTCATGGATACACCTGCAGCATCAGGGTCAACCATGAACAATGTTATGCCCGCCCCGCCCGTGCTGTTAGGGTCCGTTCGTGCCGCGACAATCATCTTTATGGCGTCGGCAGCACCGCTGATCCAGATTTTTCGCCCGGTTATTTTCCAGCCGGATTCGTCCCGTTCAGCGCGCGTGCGGATTGCGCCGGCATCACTGCCGGCCCCGGATTCACTGAGCGCGAGTGCAAAAGCGCCCTCGCCTGCATGCAGGCGAGGCAGAAACCTATTCTGCTGGTCTTTGCGGGCCGAGGTGATCAGGGTCATCATTCCGAAGCAGGCAACCCTGTTGAATAACAGCGCTGCCATTGTTGCGTGATAACCAAGTCTTTCCTGGACTACGGAAAGGCGCGTCCAGCAATTCTTGTCCCAATCACCATCCTGCGATGGCATTACAAGATCAAACAAACCCATACCGGAAAAGATTTGAAGAAGATGGTTGGGAGGATCAGCCTGCTCGTCACAGCGTCTGACTTCGTCCGGGGGCAGATGTCGCTGCATCATTCTATCAATCGATTCACAAAGATTTTCGATCTCAAATGACATACGCTGAAACTCTTCATTAGCACTCGTAAACAAAAATGCTACAGACGCGTCTAGGTTTATGCAAATGTTAAACTTCGTGTCGGACGCGACCTTATTGTGTGGTTATTTGATGTTGTCAGACCAAGCCGATGTCATAATTGTGGGTGCCGGGGCCGCCGGAGCCGCGGCAGCCTGGCGGCTGTCGCACGGCGGGTTGAAAACCATTTGTCTGGATAGAGGCAACTGGCAGCGCAAGGACGACATGCCCGCCACATCCGATGACTGGGAAATTTTACGCCAGACCCGATGGAACCCCAGTCCCGCACAACGCAACCTGCATTTCGATCTGGCCATCGACGCGACAGAAAGCATGATCAAACCGTTGGCCTATGCCGCGGTCGGTGGCAGCACTGTGATGTGGTCATGCCATTTCCCACGCTTTCACCCGTCAGATTTTCGCACCTACACGTTGGATGGCGTAGGTGACGATTGGCCGATCGGTTATGAAGATCTGCTGCCATATTATGCAATCAATGAAAAGATGATGGGCGTCAGCGGGGCGGTCGGCAATCCGGCCTATCCAGTTGATACGCCCACAAGGATGCCACCCCTGCCCTTGTCGGAAGGGGCGCGTCGGATCGCGGCATCTTTCAACAAGCTCGGATGGTCATGGTGGCCGGCTGAGTTGGCCATAAACTCGGTTCCTTATACCGGTGGGCTCGAAGGTGGCACGCGGGGCCAGTGCGTCCATTGCGGACCATGTGAAATGAATTGCCCGCATGGAGCCAAGGCAACAACAGATCTTGTCTACTGGCCTCTCGCAATCAAGGCAGGTGTCCGGCTTATCACAGGCGCGCGGGTCATAAAGGTGCTGACCGACAGCAGAAATGCCACGCAAGGAATTGTCTATAAAGACAGTGACGGATCGGAACATCGGTTAACGGCACCAATCGTCATTCTCGCTGCCAATGCTGTGGGCTCAGCGAGACTGCTCCATCTCTCGGCAAACAGATCAAATCCGCATGGTTTGGCAAATCGATCCGGCCTGGTGGGCAAGCGTCTCATGTTGCACCCTCTTGCCCGGGTAACCGGGTTATTCAAGGATCAGATCGATGGTCACAAGGGCCTTTCTGCCGGCACAATTGTTAGTCACCATTTCTATGAAACAGACATTGAACGGGGATTCAAGCGCGGCTTTAAAATGCAGGCGCTCGGGACACATGGTCCTGCCTTTACGGCTTCCGGATCGCTGGGGCGTAGGATGCCATGGGGCGCAACTCACCACCGGGAATTCGAACGTCATTTCGGATATGCCTACAGTCTTTCCATCTGTTCGGACGACATGCCAGATTTGCAAAATCAGGTGTCACTGAGCGATACCCTCATCGCCGACGACGATCTGCCCGCCGCAAAGATGATCTACCGAATTCCTGATGATGCGCGTAAAGCTTTGGACTATGGCCTGGGAAAGGCAGCCGAAGCGCTGCGTCATGCCGGATGCTATGACACCTTTGAAACGCGGACACTGCCAGATGCGGGCTTCCATCTTATGGGGACCGCGCGCATGGGACATGATCCTGAGACCTCTGTGATCAATGAATGGTGTGAGTCACACGATATCAAAGGACTTTTTGTAATAGATGGCGGGGCATTCGTCACCGCCGCGGCAGTCAATCCAACAAATACAATCCAGGCGATTTCCTTGAGAGCTGCAGACCATATCCTCACGCGAAGCCGCTGACAAACTTGGCTAGGGTTACAAAGGAGCCAACATCTTTTGAGATTCGCAATATCTACATTAGCTATCTAACGGATTGACTTCCAACCGATTGCATGTGAGCGTTTATCCGAGAATTGTCGGTTGTCTTTGTTTAATGGAAGGTTGAAATCACAGAACAGAACGCCATTAAATGGCATCTGGTAAGAGAAACAGCTTGTTTTGCTTGGCGACCTTTTAGGGGAGGACGTTTTGTATTGTAATATTCTAACAGGTTGGCGTGAGGCGACATTGTTGTTGCACTCTAGTGGCTGGAATAACCGATGCGCGTGAAGACCGAGGAAATGGGGAGAGGCGTCGCAGAAGACATAATAGAGTGTGCAAGACAGTCCGAGGACGCCTACAAAAACAGAAACTGGACTGCAGACTTCTTTTCCAATGCACAAGACACACGGTTCACTCTTGGTGAAAATGTCCATCAAGAAATCAAACACGGGCTGGCATTCAAAGACGCCAACAACCTTGATCTGACGACAATCACACAAGAAGATTTCAGGCTACCTTCGCTGGCGAAGGATATGGCATCACTCAGACGAATGCTGGATGACGGCCATGGTTTCGTGATTGTGGATACAGGACTTGCTCATTTATCTGAAGACGATTTTGAGATAGCAGGCTGGGCCATATGTAACTATTTTGGCCAGATCATTCGGCAGGGAATTGACCGTGATCTGAGGCTGTTTACTGTTGCCGACAAAGGTGCCGCGAACACCGACCCAACCCGCATCGGGGCCAGCGCAAACCGGTCTGCCAAACATTCCGACAATGGTTGTTTGGAACCACGCGCTCCGTGTTACCTTGGGCTTTATTGCTATGAATCGTCGGACGAAGGTGGTGAAAGCACAATTGTGTCCGCGCAGACAATCCTGCGTACAATCATCAATGAGCGTCCAGATCTGCTTCCCCACTATTTTGAAACCTATCATTTCCGCGCACCGCAGGCACAGGTCTGGCCGTCAAGGGGACCGACTGTCCAGAAACCCATTTTGGAATTCCGTAATGGAGAGTTGCTCATCCACTATGCGAGGGTAATGATTTCTCCGGGCATGGAGTTGGCGGGGGCACCCCTTACCAACAGTCAGACAGAGGCACTTGATTTCCTCGACGATGTTATCGAACGGCACCAATTGTCCTTCAGGACACTTTTGCGGCCGGGTGAACTTCTGGTGATGAACAATCTTGCGTTCCTGCATGGACGCGAGGCATTTACCCCCGGAACAACAGGTGGAAGAAACCTGAAACGGTTCTGGATGTGGCGCCGACATATCGGGCCAGGAACAGATCCTGTCCTTCTCGACCTTACAGAGCTTGCATAGCAGGAGTAGTGATCGATGCGTCAGGTTGATGTCACGATAGACAATTTGGATGGAAGCACCAGCAGCGAAAGTCTTCGTATAGAGCGGATGTATAATTTCGGTTCCGCCACACGGGACCCCGATGCCGCTGTTGCGCATCAGGAAGAAGTCGCCAAATCAGGCATTTACATCGCCTCTGATGTGCCCGCCCCGCGCATATATCCGATCGGGCTGCATGCTCTCGGCACTGGCAGCAGCGTTTTTGTACAATCTGCACAAACGTCTGGCGAGGTGGAAATCGTTATTCATGTCGGTGATAAAATCCATGTTGGGGTCGGCAGCGATCATACCGACCGGGCGCTTGAAACCGTTTCCATTCCGGGATCGAAACAAGCGTGCATAAATCATCTGGCACCGGTGTTCTGGGCTTGGGATGACATTGCCGACACTTGGGATGACTGCATCATGCGGAGCTGGGTGGATGACAGGCTTTACCAGGAAGTCGGGGTGAGCAAATTCCTGTCCCCACCCGATATCCTGATGATATTGAAAGAGCGGGTCAACAACCTGCCAGTGAAGAATTACATGGTTTATTGCGGTACATATGTCAGCGTCGACAAGGCGCTCGGGTACGGCACTAAATGGCGTTACCAGTTGGAGGCGCCTAAACTGAACAGGCAGATCGACGCCCAATATGACGTTGTTGATATTCTCGACGAGGTTAAATCAGGGTTTCGAGTGCCGTTCTTCAATCCTCAAGGAAGATAGTTTTGAATCAGTCATCTACATCACAGGGAGGGAAACAGATGCAAAAAATTAAGAAGAAGTTACTGCTGACAGCGGCTGCTTCGATGGCGTTTACAGCCATCGCCGGAGTTGCCTCAGCAGAGACGCTGATAGTGGCGTCACCACAAGTGCCTGAAGGATTTGATGGTGATGCACTGAAGACGCACACTCAGAACGTGGTTGTTCAGACTTACGAAAATCTGGTGGTTTACGGCAAGCAGGTGGTTGATGGACGTACCGTCAATGATCCAGGCAAAGTGGAACCCCATCTTGCTGAAAGCTGGAAAATTTCTGAAGACGGAAAGACGTGGGTTTTCAAACTTCGCGAAGGCATCAAGAGCCCGTACGGTAATGAGCTTACCGCGGACGATGTTGAGTGGAGCTGGTCCAAGTCTTTTGCTCAGAAACGTACCGGCAATTTCATCGCGCGTGTGTCTAATGTCGTTGGTGTGAAAGCGATTTCGAAATATGAAGTCGAATTCACCTTGTCTGCGCCAAGTTCCATCTTCCTTAAGGCGCTCACGCTATATGTCCCTGGGATCTATGACTCAACGGAGGTCAAAAAACACGCAACAACTGAAGACCCCTGGGCGCTGAAGTGGATGCAGTCCAACACGGCTGGCTTTGGCGCTTATCACCTTGAGTCACTCCGCCCCGACGATCAGGCGGTGTTTGTTGCGAACAAAAATTACTTTGGTGGCGACCTGCATTTCGATCGGGTGATCTACAAAGAAGTCCCATCGGAAGCAAGCCGGGTTACCCTTCTTAAGACCGGTCAGGTGCATCTAATCGATCGCCCCTCCATCCAGAAGGTTGTTGATCTGCAGAAGGACGCAAACGTAAAGGTTGACCGTGCTTCTGGTCGCTCAATCGCTTCAGCTAGAATGAATCCAAAATGTGAACCATTCAACGACGTTCGTGTACGTCAGGCATTTAACTACGCAATCGACAAAGACGCGCTGAATAACGCGGTGTTTGCCGGTCAGGCTGATATAGCTAAGTCTGTGGTGCCGCCGATTGTGGATGGTTATAACCCGGATCATTTCGACTATGATTATGATCCAGCGAAAGCCAAGGCACTGCTGGCCGAGGCAGGTTTCCCGAATGGCATCTCCGAGCCGATCCAGCTTCTCTATGCCGATGCATTTTGGCATCAGGAGCCGGTGGCCATCCAAGTTGCAGACATGCTTAAGAAGGTTGGCGTGAACATTCAACCGACACGGGTTACCACGTCGGAAATGCGTGCCAAGGGCTCACCAAAAGAGATGAGCATGTGCTTCTTCACATGGGAGGACGGGCCGATCGTTCTTGATCCCGTATATACCATGTACCTGATCTCTCACTCCAAGGGCGTGTCAAACAGGTCTGCCTATTCAAACTCGCGTGTCGATGAGTTGATCGACATGTCCCGCGAGGAACTCGACGCTGGCAAGCGTCTCGCAATGATGGACGAGGCTCAGAAGTTGTGGGTGACAGACGCTCCATGGATCCTCACGGTCTATCCGGCGACGTTTGAGGCGATGAACCCAAAATTAAATGGCTGGGTGCATTATCCTGACGAGCACGAGCGCTGGCGCGAACTGAAGATGCAATAGAAAAATAAAGTGTTGCCGGCAGCTTATTGCCGGCAACGCAACCCCAGATTTTTACTTTTCTTCAGGGAATTCAAGAAAACAGCTAACCATGAACTTCTCCCATTTCATCTTCCGCCGCACACTCATGGTTATTCCACTTCTCGTGGGCGTGGTGTTTCTGACGTTCATGCTTGTCAGAGTTGGCGGCCTTGATCCAGTCGGACTTCTTGCCGGACCAACGGCAACGGCTGAAGAATTCGAAATGATCCGTGAAGAGCTAGGGCTGGATCAGCCTCTATGGAAGCAATTTGTCATTTATGCTCAAAATGTCATTCGCGGTGATCTTGGCGAAAGCTGGTTATCAAACAGGCCGGTTCTGGATGACATCATGTCGAGGTCGCTGATCTCTCTTGAACTGTTGTTCTGGGGTGTTGGCATTGGAACACTGATCGGCGTTCCGATGGGGCTGCGCGCGGCCTTCAGGCCGAACGGTCGATTTGATCAAACCACGCGGATTCTGTCGCTGCTCGGCTTTTCCATCCCGACCTACTGGCTGGGCCTTGTGATGTTGTTCGTCTTTTTCTATCTGCTGCGCTGGGCGCCCCCGGGGATGGGCCGTATTTCGCTGATGGTAAGCCCCCCAGATTTCATCACCGGCAGCTACTTGATCGACAGTTTGCTGGCCGCTGACTGGCGGGCGGCACACTCAGCTCTCGCACATTTAATTTTGCCGGTAATCTGCCTGGCGATTGTTTCAGCGGCCCCGATAATCAAACAAACTAGAGCTATCGCCCTCGAGGTGATCGCCTCTGACTCGGTACGCTATGCGCGGGCGTGTGGCCTAAAAACAAAAACCGTGCGCAACATTGTGTTTAAGAATAGCGCGACACCCATCATCACATTCGTTGGCACGGAAATCACCGGACTTGTAGGGACAATGTCGTTGATTGAGTACGTTTTTGCTTGGGGAGGGCTTGGTCAATTTGGACTAAATGCCATTGTTCGTGGGGACTTCACCGCTGTTCAGGGTTACGTTCTGACACTCGCCCTATTTTCGGTGCTCGTGTTTTTGGTGGTCGATATCATTATCGCCATCATCGAACCAAGGGTGGATCTGAACTAAAATGACCGGTCGTTCGCCTTCAAATAATTGGACATTGACGCGCCTTGGCAACAGGATCCGTGGCGTCAGCAGGTTGAGTCCCACTGCCACAGCCGGTGTGGTAATCATCTTGATATTTGGGTTTCTGGCGCTCTTTTCAGATTTATTCATGCCGCATGATCCCGTGTCCTCTTTCACCGACAGGATATTGCAACCACCATCTGCGGAACATTGGTTTGGCACCGATGGCAACGGCATGGACGTTTTTTCGCGAGTGATCTATGGTGCCAAATTCGGGTTCGGTATAGCCATACCAGCAGTTATCATTGCGGTCCTGATCGGCGTACCAGTCGGCCTCATAGCGGGGTATCGCGGCGGTCTTCTCGACGAAGTCCTAATGCGGATTTTTGATGGTTTACGGGTCTTTCCCTCGATCATTCTCGCTCTGGCCGTTGTTGCCGCAACCGGGCAGTCACTACTCAACGTCGTGTTGGTTCTTGGCTTTCTTGACAGCCCGGTTTTTGCCAGGCTGGTTCGCTCCGAGGTTCTGGCGCTGCGGTCATCCATTTTTGTTGAAAGCGCCATCGCCGCTGGTAACCCGACCTGGCGGATTTTGTTTCTGCATTTGCTGCCCAACTCCATACAGGGGGCAATGGCACAAACAGCTGTTCGCGCTGCATGGGCTGTCCGGATCAGTGCGACGTTAGCGTTTCTTGGCGTTGGGATCCAGGCACCCACGCCGGAATGGGGCGCGATGATAAGGCAAGGTGCCGAATTCATGATAACCGGCCAATGGTGGGTGGCAATCTTTCCTGGCATCGCGCTTATTCTTCTCGTCTTTGGCCTGAATCTGTTTGGGGACGGCATTCAGGATATTCTTGATCCGCGGCGGAGGGTATCGAAATGAACCTGCTGTCTGTCCGCGATCTGCAAACACATTTCATCTTTCGTGACATTGACTACCAACTTCGTCAGGCAAAGGCGCTTAACAAGGTTAATCTGACACTCGACGCCGGTCAGATCCTCGGGATTGTTGGCGAAACCGGCGCTGGCAAGTCACTTACCGCGCAATCCATCTGCGGGCTATTGCGCCCTCCTGCTAAAATTGTCGGTGGCTCGGTGAAATTCCTTGGGCGCGAATTGCTAACGCTGCCCGAAGACGAGATCAATGCGATCAGGGGAGCGGAAATATCGATGGTTGTGCAAAATCCGCGCAGCTCTCTGGATCCGTTGACACAAATCGGCGAGCAGCTTGTGCGCCTGCATCAAACGCACACCGGTGGCCCCGTAGCAGTGTCCAGAAAAAAGGCGCTGGATATGATGCAGGCTGTTGGCATTCCAGATCCCGAGGGACGACTTACAGCATGGCCGCATGAATTGTCCGGCGGTATGGCGCAACGTGTTCTGATCGCCATGGCGCTGATGAATGAGCCAAAGCTGTTGATAGCAGATGAGCCAACCACTGGACTTGATGTAACGGTGCAGGCGCAAATCCTTGATTTGCTTAATGAACTTGTCGCGCGTTTTGATATGGGGTGCATGATAATCACGCATGATCTGGGTATCGTGGCCCACTATTGTGATCAGGTGGCGGTAATGTTTGCGGGTGAGATCGTGGAACAGGGACCAACCCGCGAGGTATTTCTCACTCCTGCGCATCCCTATACTCAGCAATTATTGGCGGCGACACCAGAACGGCTTCAGCTTGGCATCAAAAGTCAACTCGGAGGACAGCCACCAGATCTATTCAATCTGCCGGCCGGATGTCTTAGTCAAGATCGCTGCATACTAGCGACAGAAAAATGTGGGACCACCCCTCCTCTCATTAAGATATCAAAGGATCATCTGGCACGGTGTCACTTCGTCAAGCCTGCAGTCGAAGGCCGGAGCAAATCCAAATGAGTGAGATTGTTCTTTCTGCCCAGAACCTGTCAAAACGCTTCCCAGTTGGGCGGTCTGGCAGCTTTGTGAACGCCGTCAACGGAGTGGATTTGTCAATCAGACGTGGCGAGGTGCTGGGTATGGTTGGCGAAAGTGGATCTGGAAAGTCGACTATAGGACGAACCATTCTGCGTCTGACGAACCCTTCGGCCGGGAAGATTACCTTCGATGGTAAGGACATTACAAACCTGCCGCCAAAGTTGATACGCCCCATGCGCAAAGATATGCAGATGGTCTTTCAGGACCCATGGAGCGCGCTTAATCCACGGATGAAGATTGGTGATCTGATTGCGGAACCGTTGCGCATTCACTTCAACATGTCTCGTTCGGAATGTAACGACCGCACAGAGGTCCTGGCTCAAAGGGTGCGCCTGAGTGTCGATTTTCTGAACCGAACGCCAAGCGCACTTTCTGGTGGCCAGTTACAACGTGTCTGCATCGCACGGGCCATCGCCACCAACCCGAAATTGATTGTTCTGGACGAACCGACAAGTTCGCTGGATCTGTCGGTAAGAGCGGGCATTCTCGAGCTTTTGCAGGAGCTACGTGCCGAAACAGAAGTTGCCTTCCTTTTTATCAGCCACGATTTGGGAACGATCAAGCTTTTCAGCGACAGGATCGCCGTACTGTATCTGGGCCGCGTCGTGGAGGAAGTCCCAAAGGAAAAACTGTTCTCCGATCCATCGCATCCCTATACGCAGTCATTGTTGTCTGCGCATCTGCCGTCAGACCCAAACGAAACACTACATCGCCTAACATTACAGGGAGAAATCCCCTCCCCGATCAATTTGCCAACTGGATGCAGCTTTCATACCCGCTGCCCCGTGGCCATAGATTCATGCCAGTCAAATGTCCCTGTGTCCGATGAAATTTCTCCTGGTCATCTGGTAAGCTGTTTGCGGCTGAAGGATGGTCACAACATAATACGCAGAGATTTGAAATGACCAATGACCGTTATCCCATTCTGGGCAGCCCAATCAAGCTTGGCCCCAAGGTTGCGCGCAATCGCATATGGATGACCGCCCACGCAACATTGCTGGTCAAAGATCATCTGTTTACTGAAGCCCACATCGCCTATTACACCGAGCGCGCGAAGGGTGGAGCCGCTGTGATCACGATGGAGGCGATGGCCACACATCCAACAACTCAGCCCTATAAAGGTAAGGCTTTTGCGTTTGATCCACGGATGGTTCCGGAATACCGAAAACTGGCCGATGCGGTGCAAGCCTATGGCACATTGTTGTTGGCCCAACCCTGGCATCGAGGACGGCAAACAAATGGCATAACCAACGGCTTGCCAGTCTGGGCCCCCTCGGCAGTTCCCTGCGGGGTATATCGCGAGATGCCGCATGTCATGACAGCATCCGACATCAACGAGATCATCGACGGCTACCGTCTTTCAGCCCGCTATGCCCGTGAAGGAGGACTTGACGGGGTAGAAGTACATGGCATGTCCCATGGTTATCTTCTTAATCAGTTCCTGTCGCCAGCAACCAATTTTCGGCAAGATAATTATGGCGGCACGCTGGAAAACCGCATGCGAATAGTGCGCGAAATTCTCGAAGCGACCCGTGCGGAAACTGGTCCAGATATGATTGTGGGCATGCGGCTGAATTCGGATGACGGCCATGAAGGTGGCCTGGGCCCGGATGAATGGGCCGATATCGCCCGCGAATTTGAGGCGACTGGCCTTATTGACTATATCTCCTTCAGCCATGGCACCTATATCAACCGGATGCTGATTTATCCTACCGCACCTGAGACGCATGGCTTCCAGCTGGCGGCAACCGGCAAGATCAAGAAGGGTCTAAAATTGCCAGTGGTCGGCGTCGGTCGGATTACCAACCCTGATGAGGCGGAAGCGTGGCTTGCCGAAGGACGTTGTGACTTTGTCGGCATGGCGCGGGCCTTGGTCGCCGACCCCAACTGGGCCAAAAAGGCTCTAGGTGGTGAGCCGCAGCGAATTCGTCCCTGTGTTGGAGCAAACTGGTGCATGTCCCGCATCTTCGCTCAGGCACCGCTTGGCTGCATACATAATCCGTCCGCTGGCCAGGAACTGGAACTTGATGAAAACACTCTTCCGGCGGCCGAAATAGGCAAGAAAGTGGCAGTGGTTGGAGGCGGTCCTGGCGGCATGCGTGCAAGCTGGACATTGGCCAGGCGCGGCCACTCCGTAACGCTTTTCGAAGCGGCCCCGGTACTGGGTGGTCAGGTCCGCTGGTGGGCGCAAGCCGAGTCGCGTCGTGAGCTTCTCGGTATTGTCAGTTGGCTGGAAGAGCGGATCGCTGAAGAAGGTGTCAAGGTCGTCTGCAATCATCGGGCGTCGGAGAATGATCTGACGGATTTTGATGAAATAGTTATCGCGGCTGGGTCGACGGGGCTTAAACATGGCTGGACAATGTTGCACCCGGAAAAATGGAATGGGGAAAGTCTTCCTGGCGCGAACCTCGGTCACGTTTATAGCTACACTGAATTTCTCGATCAGCGCCCTGATCTGACCGGACAGGTATTGATCTTTGACATCATGGGGGGGCGTCAGGGTGCCGTAGTGGCCGAAATTCTGGCTCGTCAGGGTTTATCCGTCCATTTCGCCACACAACTTGGCCAGGCGTCACCAGACCTCGCCTCCAGCCGCGACTGGGGCAAGGTGCATGGGATGCTAAAGAAGCTGGGCGTTGTGTTTCATGTTGACTGTGAACTGACGAATATACGTGAAGATCAGGTGGATATTGAGGATCTCTACACAAAGCAGTCATCAGTGTTGAAAGACATTTCTGCTGTTGTCTTGGTTCAGGGCAGTCAGGCAAATGACTCGCTCTACCATAAAATGGTCAGCCACAAGCCCTGCCATCTGATTGGTGACGCTATGGCACCGCGGCGTGTCAATGACGCCATCAATGAAGGTGAATGGATTGCCAGACAGATATAAGCCACCACAGGACAGGACGAATTAATTGGTTCAATGTCCTGACATTGTCATTGTGGGTGCCGGGGCGACCGGGCTTTCCTTCGCCTGGAGGTTGGCACAACAGCGGCCGGATCTGGAAATCCTCATTCTTGAACGCGGCGGACATATTGACCAAAGAGAAGGCCCCAGCCTGTCGGACAACTGGGAACTGGCCCTTCAAAGGCAGTTTCACGCCAACCCCAATGTCCGGCGTAATACCGCTGACTATCCAGTAGATGAGTCAGCAACTCCAATCAAACCTGCCTTTTTCAATGCCGTTGGTGGCAGCACCATTCGATGGGGTGCCCATTTTCCTCGCTTTCGTCCGTCAGACTTCAGGGTCCACAGCCTTGACGGCGTCGCAGCTGACTGGCCTGTCAGCTATGAAACACTGGTTCCCTATATGGACATGAATGACAGCATCATGGGCGTGTCCGGACTGGCTGGCGATCCGGGCAACCCGCCCCGTGCAGAACGTCCGCATCCACCTCTTGGTTCCTGTGCTGGCAGTCTCAAGCTTGCAACGGCAGCCAACAGGCTTGGATGGCATTGGTGGCCGGCAGACGCCGCGATCAACAGCACAGATTCTGAACCAGACCGAGATGGCTGTAACAATTGTGGGCCCTGCGGCATGGGGTGTCCACGCCACGCAAGGGCAAGCGCAGACATCGCCTATCTTGCCAGAGCCCAGGAAGCTGGCGTCACGCTATCGACGCATAGCGTAGTGCGGAAAATCATTATGAAGAGTGGTGCTGTTACAGGTGTCGAGATCATCAACAGCAACGGCCTGACAGAAGAGATCTCCTGCAAGGAGTTGGTGCTGGCCGGCAATGCCATTTCCACCAATATTTTGCTGACCACAATGTCAAATTGGCAGAACCCCCTGCTGGGGCAGGGGTTGATGCTACATCCTACAGCAATTGTCACCGGGTTCTTCGCCGAGGACCTGAAGAGTTATTCTGGCCCATTTGCCACATCAATCATCAGCCAGGAATTCTATGAAACCAATCCGAAACGTCAATTTCTGCGGGGGTTTCAACTGCAGGCCCTGCGTGGACAGGGACCGCTGAGTACGGCACTTGGCGGGTATGGGCAAAGGCTGAATTGGGGCGGCGGCCACGCCCGTGCCTTTACTGACGCCTTCGGCAAATCAATGAGCCTCACAGTCACCTGTGAAGACTTGCCGGAGCCTGAGAACCGCATTGAAGTTGACACTGCGCGACAGGACCAATTCGGCATGCCAATAGCAAAGATGTGTTATCGGCTCGGTGACAATACCAGAAAGATACGAGACTACGGCGTTGAACGCGCCAGCGAGTGGTTAAACGCCGCCGGTGCAGAACGTTTGACCATAACACCTTTATCCGTTCAGGCCGGTTTTCATATCATGGGGACAGCGGCGATGGGGTCAGAGACGCGAACCAGCGTAACCAGTCATGACGGAAGGGTACATGGCGTCGACAATCTGACCGTGATCGATGCCTCGGTCTTTGTCACTGCAAGCCCGGTCAATCCAACATCCACCTTGCAGGCCCTTGCCCTTCGCGCGGCTGATCTGATGGGGCAGAGACTTGCGCATGCCTGAGGGGAAGCGTAATGCCAGATGAAACACTTGTTGCAGTTCTCGACTGTCTGATCCCGGGTGATGCCACCGGGTGGCCGGCAGCCGGTCAACATGGCCTTGCCCCACGTTTTCACGAATTACTGGAAGTATTGTCTACTGATGGCCCTGAACAGCTAAAGACAGTGCTGTCACATCTGCCAGAGGATTTTCTGACTTTGTCGACAGACCAGCAAACCACCAGTCTTCAGACAGTTGAAGCAAGTACGCCAGATGCTTTCGAGACAGTTCTCAAGGCTTGCTATTCCGCCTATTACACCGATCCCGCGATACGTCGTATTCTTGAAGAAAAAACCGGCTATGAAGCCCGACCACCACAGCCGCTGGGTTACCAAATGGATCCCTTTGATGAGTCGTTGCTGGAGCCGGTGCGCGCCCGCGGCCCGATTTGGCGAAAGGTACCTTGAAGACCTCTCACCAAACATCAGGCATTCTTGCACCGCGCCCCCTCCTCGGCAATTTGGCAATGCTGGGCAACACGGTGCTTATTCCGATTATGGCAGTTGCCATCAAGTTTCTCACCGCAGCTGAATTCACCACAATCCAGATGCTTGGTTGGCGATCAGCCTTGGTGCTGATCGTGTTGCTGCCTTTCCTGCTGTTTTCGCATTTTCGCCTTGCCATTCTGTCTGCCGATCTCAAGGCCCATATGATCCACGCTATATTGTCCATGGCGTCGATGACCTGCTTCTACTTTGCGTTGCGTACATTGCCCATCGTGACGGTAACTTCAATTAATTTCACAACGCCAACGATCGCAATGATCCTGGCAAGCCTGCTCTACCGGGATCATATATCACCACTCGGCTGGGTTTCCCTTGCGTTGGGGTTTGCCGGTGCTTTGATCATTCTGAAGCCGGATATAACCGGCATCAGCTTTGATATGGCAGTCGTTATGCTTGGCTCATTTCTTGCCGCATGCACCAATCTTGCTGTACGTCGTATGCCAGCCAGGAGTTCCAACTTTGCGGTGATTTTTTATCTTACCTGCGCAGGCATGTTGTTTTTTGGTCTGCCGGGTCTTGTTGATTTCCGTTTGCCGCAGGGAAATCAGTGGCTATGGATCCTGCTGTTGGGACTTGTCGCACTTGGCGTACACTGCTTCATCATCCTTGCCTATCGGTTCTCGGCCTCGATGCTTATCGGCGCACTTGATTACCTGCGGATAGTATGGGCGCTTGCATTCGGATTCTTAATCTTTAACGAAAAGCCGATGGTGTCGGAGTTAATCGGCATCACGATGATCTGTGCAAGCGGCCTGATAAGTGTAACCCAAATGCGAAACCCCAAGACGGGTGGAGATAAATTCTAACGACCCGTCTGTTTTCCGCCCCCAGCACTGTCAATCGGAGAGCAAAAAACGGGTGAAGGCTGCACTGGTTTCTCGTGCAGCTTCGACACTGCGAACACCTGGCGTCAGGCAATTTTCTGCGCCATCCAGCAGGGTACACGCCTCCTCATAGACCGGGCGGACCAGATCATTTTCGCTACAGGTGATCAGGGTTCGATGCACGATCTGCGGAACATGGTCACGCATCGAATAGCGAAACGCCGCTAGATAGGATTTATGGTAGGTGTGAATACCTTTGATCACTTCGACGAATTTATTGTGCAGGAATTCAGCGTCCGGAAGGTCATGGGGCACACGCCGCTCGGCCTCCTTACGGAACCAGGGAAACCAGATATACTGATCACGGCATAACTGCCAGGCCTGCATCACATGCAGACCCTGTGTATCGGGCACGATATTAGGGGCATAAACGTCCAGTATCTGATCCAGAGACTGCGGCGTGTATAGACCAAATCCATCAAGTATCAGACGGTCAACTCGTGCGCCTTCATTCAATGCCAGCCATGTTGCTATCCGCGCGCCGGTATGCGTTCCATAGAGGTGGAAGCGCTGCCAGCCAAGCCCGTCAGCGAAGGCCTTCATCGCTGCCGCATAATCGGCAATTTCAGGCTGCTTCTGCGATGGTGCCATTGTGTCACCATTGCCAAGAGTGTCCGGTGCAATGACGTGGAAATTCTCAGACAACTGCTCCACAAGAAGTTCCAGTTGTTTGGAAGAGCCCGGTGACGCATGAAGTAGCATCAATCGAGGGTTCTCCGGCGAGCCGGCCTCACGGTAGTGAATTTGTCCCTCGGGAAAATCCATGAAACGTCGGTTGACCATCATTATATCACTCCACCAATCTTGAAAATTCGGGGGTTGCCCTTTCATAGGCATGGGCTGCGGCAAGCACCTTGCCATCTGCGAACATGTGCCCTGTCAGTTGAAAGGACATGGGCATGTTGGAGGCCGAAAACCCGGCACGAACGGAGGCAGCCGGTGCCCCGGTCAGGTTCGCCGGCGCTGTAATCAGAGGTGTGTCAAGGTAGTAGTAGGGTGATACCTGATCGATATGGGGCGGATCGCCCAGCATTCCCGGGTAACAGAGAAGATCAAGTTGATGTTCAGCCATCAGATCGAATGTGGTCCGGGTCAGTACACGTCTTGCTTTCTGTGCCTTGATATAGTCAGCGGCACTGATGAACGCGCCTAACGCAATACGATGCCGTGTCAGGTGGCTCACCTCAGAAAGTTTCTCGCGAAAGCGCGCATGGTGAATGGCGAAGGCTTCGGATGTCATGATGGTGGTGTTGGCGATGGTGTAATCCCAAAGGCTGGGAAGACGCACCTCTTTTATCTCGGCGCCGAGATCACGAAACACATCCAGCGCCCGGCAGCATGCCGCCCGGCTCTCCTCACTGACACCTTCAGCTTCGGAAAAATTTGTTACGTGACCAATGACAAGGCCGTGGCAATTTTCGGAAATATCGAGCGATGTTGGAGAAATCTGTCGTCTGGAACTGGATGGGTGCGATGGGTCGTGCCCCATGATCGCATCAAGCAGCAACGCACAGTCCTGACTGCTACGCGCCATTGGCCCGGCATGATCGAGTGATCCGGAGAGCGGAAACAACCCGCGAAGGCTGACAAGGCCGTAGGTCGGCTTTATGCCTGCCACCCCACAAAAGGCTGCCGGTATACGGATGGATCCGCCGGTATCCGAGCCCATTGCCGCCGGAACCATGCCTGTTGCCAGCGCAACACCGGCACCACTGGATGAACCACCAGTATAACGGCTGGTGTCATGTGGGTTCAGTGAGATGGGAAAAGAGGTATCAGGCGACGGTCCGCCAAGACAGAATTCCGTGCATTCCAGCTTGCCAAGCAACACCGCGCCAGCCAGCTTCAACCTTTCCCAGACAGCACTGTCAGCCGTTGGCACACGATCCTTGAACAGAACGGAGCCGACAGTTGTGCGGATATTCCTTGTATCGTAGGCATCCTTTAATGCGACGGGAATTCCGTCCAACGGCCCACGCCGGATATTTCGGGCCGTGCGATCATCAGCCTCTCTGGCCTGATCCAGGGCCAGATCAAATGTACATGTCAGAAAAGCACGATATTCCGCATTCTTCGATTCAATCCGGCGGATCAGGGCTTGGGTCAATTCAACCGAGCTAATCTTGCGGTCAGCCAGCAAAGACGACAGCTCTGTAACCGTTGCCTCGGTAAGCGCGGTCAAGTCGAATACTCTTCCGGCTGGAAAACAGCGGCCGTCTCGGACTGGGCGTCCGCCATATCGTCAAGTGTAGACATCAATCCTTGCAAAAGTTGACTTGCCTGGAATATCGCATCGGCATCAAGGCAATCAAGATTGAGGCCGGCCTGTTCACATTGCAAAATCCACTGTGCCCGGCCGGGCTGATCGTAACTCATGCCACTCCTGCCTTTCGATTCCCTGCACCCGATACCGCCACCTGCAGATCAACAGACCGATCCAAAGCACCCAATATCCAAGCGTATCTGGCGTTTCTTCAACGTCTCATTCAAAAAATCTAGCAGACGCCATGACAATCAACAATGGCATGCAATGACCTCATATTCTCTGGTCATTCAGGAAGCCGGTCAGTAAAGACGCAAATTCCTCGGGCTGCTGCTCTGCCACAAAATCTGTTGCCTGTTCCAAAAATACACGCTGCGCCGCTGGCAATAGCGCGCAGGCTCGTTCATGCATGAAGCTGATGCGGTCAGCGCCGCCGCCAATCAACAATGTCGGGCAAGGTAACGTTCCGCCACCAGCTGCAAAGCCGGCCGGCAAATCATATTGCCAGATAGATCTGTAAGAGGTGGCAAAATCCGGTCCCGCATTAAGAAAATCCTTGCAGAACTGCGTTGCCAGACGTCCGTCAATCCAGGGATATTCCGATTTTATCCGTGCCCATATCCAGTTTAGATGACTGCCGTCATCATCTATTTCATAGGGGGGAGCAAAATTATCCAACCTGTCTGCGCGTTCCTCGGCGGTGTAGACAGGCATGCCGTGCAATACAAGGCGGGTCACCCGTTCTGGTGCCATCAGCGCAGCCACAAAAGCAAAGACCGCACCAGTGGCCCGACCGAACAGATGAAACCTGTCTACCCCCAGATTGTCCGCACAAATGAGAGCCACCCGCGCATAGGTTTCGACGTCCCAGACATCATCCGGGGATGCGGACTGACCAAAGCCGGGGGCATCAACAGCAATCACGCGAAATCTATCTGAAAGATGCGGCAATAATGCCTGATAATTCCGCGATGACAGCGGAGATTGATGCAACATGACCAATAGCGGCAGGTCAGTCTCCAGACTTACAGCGCGATAATGCAACTGACCCCATTTACAATCCAAATATCCGTTTCTGACCTGTTCCAAATCGATTTACCTCCGATGGGTCACATTATTTCGACACAACACCTGAAAGACTAACATAACATTGCTTCGAATGGCGGTCCTATGATCACGGAAGCCATGCGTCCGACGCCGCCGGAGATGCTGATGCCGCCCAGCACCTGCGGCAAGTCTACAGCAACCAAAGACAAGCTGGACAAGCCTTTTATCGCACCTGTACTATTCTAATCATTGTTGTTTTCCTGATGGGGGATTGAGTTCATGGATATGAGAATTTCGAGGAAGCATCAGGCGCGCCTCGATCTTGTGGAAGGTCTCAAGGTTTTTGTGGCCGGTCAATTGATGCCAGCACTCAGACAGGAGTTCGAGGGTTGGTGCGCCACCGAAAATCCGTCAGAAGAACAGCTTCGGAACAGTCAGTTCATGCAGGCCACATTGGGGTCAAATCCGCTTTATCAGACATCGCGGGGAATGCAACGTTTGAGCCAGGAAGCCATGTGGCAGGAAGTCATCTATGGGCTTGAACAGCGCAGGCCCGATATAGAGGAGCAACTTGATCGCGAAGAACAGGCGGCCGGGTCGCTTACCTTGAACCCAAATCTGAAGATGCCTGACTATTATGACAACACCGAGTTTCATTTGCAGCCTGGTAATTTTCATAAGAACACGCTCGCAGGACCTATCTATGAAATAGGGGTCGCGACATACACCATGCACCGTTATGGCAAAGCGGGAGATGAAATGGGACGCGCGCTGGTCAGTGTATTGCCTGACCGCCACTGCAAGCGTGTGCTGTATATGGGATGTGGTCCTGCCTATAAGGGCTATCCGTTAATAGATGCGCTGCCCGAGGCGGAACATTGGGGCATCGATCTGGCAGCACCAATGCTGAAATTTGCAAGACATCGCGCAATGGAACATGAAAAACCCATGCATTTCAGCCAGATGAATGCCGAGGAAATGACTTTTCCCGATGGTCATTTCGATTTGATCTATTGCATGTTGCTGCTTCACGAGGTGCCAACCAGGGCTGTTGAAAATATCGTGAATGAAGCTGCGCGTGTGCTGGCGCCAGGTGGCGTGTTAGCAAATTTGGAGCTGCCAAGTTATGCCAGTCTTGACCCGCTCAGTGCCTTTCTAATGGACTGGGATACGGAACATAACGGTGAACCCTTCTGGCGTGACTACCACCAGATGGATTTGGAACAAACCTACCGGGACGCCGGCCTTGAAACCAAACTGACCGACGCGCATTCCGAATGGGGCGGCGCGAAGGGCAATTATATGGGCAAGTTTCGCTATCACGTTACCATGGGCCGGAAACCAGAGGCGTGAGTATGGAAGACAATACGCAAGGGATATCGGGCGACTATTTCTCCAACGTTTCCAAATCCGATATGATGCGGGTTGTTCTGGCGCTTGCGACCGAAGTATACGCCATGCGTGACCGGCAAAACGTGTTGGAAGAGATTCTGTCAGACTGTGATATCGATCTTGCTCGTCTTGATGAGCGGGTTGAGGCTGCTGTTTATGACGAAAACCGCCTCGCCGAGCGGGACGCCTTTGTAGCAAGGGTATTTGCTGCAATGGCTGGTCCAGCCAGATGACCTGATCATGGCAGGCAGGCTTGGGGGGTTCGCAGCCCCGCTGGATTTAACCGGCAAATCCTCTCTTTACGGACCTCCTCCATGGCACTTCCGCGGCCGCTCAATGACGGTAATCTGCGACTGCGAACCGTTGGCGGCGGCAGCGCTGGTGCCGGCACCGCTTGAAATCATCCCAGACGCACCCGTTCGGATCACAATTCATGATCTGGTTTGTGACATCGGCTTTGGCAGCGACTTTGCCGCGCGTAACCCTGATCGTACCACCGTCCGTGAGGCAGTTGTGGCGCTTGCCGTCCATTTTGAAGGTGTCGAAGGGTTCTATGATCCCTTTCTCTATTGCGACTCCGTCGAAGAAATAAGTGTTGGTCGCGAGATGTTTGGTTGGCCGCAGCTGGACGCCTCAATCTGGATGACGCCGCCCGACGCTGTTACTGGCGTAAGGCCAGGGCACAGATTGACCGGCAAGGTATTGCGCAAGAGCGGGCCGGTTCTGGACATCTCCATGCTTGTGGATGATCAGAAGGCATTTCCGGAATCGGTTCCTGCCTTTTCAACTTTTTATACCATGCGTGTTCTGCCCGATCCCACAAACCTGACCCGCAAAGTTGAAGTTTTTCAGTCTTATATGTCAGACATAGGCATTTCTGACGCCAATTTTGGACAGGCCGAACTAACGGTCGCGGCACCAGAATTGATGGCATTAAATCTTGCCGCTTCGGGGCCAGCCAGGTGCAATGCAATCATGTGGACCAAAAATCGATCTCGCCGGATCCATAGTCAGGAACTGGCACCGGATGAGTGGTTGTAGGCGGAGTGCATTTCCATTCTAAACAAGTAACCCACCACCATTCACATGAAGGATTTGACCGGTGATCCGGCGCGCCTGATCAGAAAGCAGGAACATAACGAGATCCGCTACATCCGAAGGCGCGGTCTTGCCGCCAAGCGGTAATGTCTTCCACATGCGATCCATGTCATCATCCGAAAATTCAATTCTAGGCTGGTCGGTGTCCACCAACCCCGGTGCTACGACATTGGCCCTGATATTGTCGCGCGCCAATTCCAATGCTGCGGATTTTGTCAGACCGAACAGACCACTTTTACTGGCGCTGTAATGCGCACCATGCACGGCACCCTTGACGGCCGCACCTGAAGACAGGGTGACGATGGACCCTCCCCGGCCCTTTACGATCATTTTCCGCGCCGCGGCCTGAATAACGAAGAAGCATCCCTTCAGATTGACTGACAACACCTTATCCCATTCGTCTTCAGTCATTTCAAGCAAGCTTGACCTGGGATAGATCGCTGCATTGCTGACAAGAAAATCAATGCCGCCGAATTCATCAACCGCGTCGACCATCATCTGCGCTTGCCTTAAATCGGTTACATCCCCCTGAAGCGCCTTTGCACCAACACCCTTATTGGCGGCAATGTCCACCAACCGACTGACTTCTCTGTTGTCATCCAGATAGTTCATCACAACATTGACATTCGCCTCGATCAGAGCGGCGGCAATAGCTGCGCCAATGCCTTGTTGGGCACCAGTTACCAGAGCAGATTTTTGCGTGATCATGTGAGATACATCCATTGAAGTAACGCTGGAAAATTAGCAGTATTTATAGCATCAGGTCGATTGGCATTCCCGGCAGCATGACAGGGATTTTGTCAGCGCTTACCCTTGAATGACTGGACCCGCCTGTTAAAGTTCCAAATTCGAAGAGAATGGAAGGTTTCTCTTCATCGTATGATTTCTTTATTATATTTCTTTAAGTTAAGCTGCAAAAGAAACCTGAATTCTTAGACTTGTGTCTCGCTGGTTTCTCTGCCAGAGGCGCCCGCCAGATGCCCCAGCGCCAGTGCCGTGAGAAGGCCGTTGCCTGACAGATATCCCGACACATCCGGCCCGGACACGCCGCAGGCCGCACCCCCGCAGGCAAAGATCGTCTCAAACACGCCGCCATCCGCGCGCCGCACGCGGGCCTTGTTGTCGATCAGCAACCCGCCCTGCGTGTGAAACAGCGTGCCGGTTACCCGCACCGCGTAATATGGCGGAACAAGCAACGTTGCAGAATCAAAACGCCGCCCATGAATGTCCGCTTTTCCAGATTCCGCAAGGGTCGCACATTCCTGCAAGGTAGATTGCAGGACGTCCGCGTCCACACCGATGCGGGCGGCCAATTCCTCCGCGGTGTCTGCGGTGATAATAGCACCGCTATCCTCTGCGTTGCGGAAATCCTCAAATTTCAGTCCCAGATCGCGAAGCCGCGAGTCAAAAACGTTGAAGGCTATTTTTTCCGGTTGCGCCAACACTGCTACAGCCTGCTCGGAATATCCCTGATGTTCATTCGAAAAACGCTGGCCATTCAGATTGACCTGAATCCCGCCTTCCATCATCAAACCCCAGGTAATCAGTATCCCATGCGGATGCGCTACTGATCCGTGTCCCTGATATCCAGACAGATGTGCCACCCCAGCGCCAAGCTGTTCGCCCCACAGGATGGCCTCGCCCTGGTTGCCCGGATGGCCAAAATAAATTGCGTCTTTCATTTCCGGAATGTAGCGCGCCACCAGTTCCGGATTGCCGCCATAGCCGTTACAGGCAAGGATCACACGCCGCGCGGCGATGCGCTCGCTGGCACCGTCGGGACGCTGGCATATCGCGCCGAGGAACTCGCCGTCGCCTGACACCACCAGATCGGTCACCTGCGCGCCGGTGACGATCATTGCCTCGGTCGCCATGACCGCTTGTTCAAGCCGTGTTACAAGCCCCTGCCCGGTGACTTCAGGGACAGCATGCATCCGGTGATGGCTGTGGCCGGGATAAAGAAAGTCATCGAGGACATGGAAGGGGATGTCATGATGTTCGCCAAGCCAGTCGAGCGTCCGCGGGATCTGATCAATGATGGTACGGACATGCGCGGGATCAGCCCTGTCCTTGTTCTTCGCCATGATGTCCCGGAAAAACACATCACGGCTGTCCTTGATGGATTGTGCAGCCTGGGCCTTTGTCTCGGCCGCGGGGATGAGGCCCGATGACAGGGCCGTCGATCCAGACAGCTGTGCGTCACGTTCGGCGACCAGCACGCTGTCTCCGGCCTCAATCGCCGCAAGCGCCGCCGTCAGACCGGCCGCCCCGCCGCCAATGATCAGGCAATCAACCTCGATTTCAGCGTCAAAACTCTCGCCTACAATCACATTCGGCATGGTATCCTAACTCCCGGCGAACAGGGCCTGCGCCTCGGCAACGCTCATGCTCCTGCCAACTGATGACAAGGCCTTTATAGCCGTATCGTGTGTTTCCGGCGAAAAGGCCGCGCACCCGTCATGAAGCGTGATGGTGTCGAAATCACGAACATGCGCGTCGCGCACCGTTGATGCCACGCCGCCATTGGTAACGATACCGCAGACCATCAATGTCCGGATGCCGGCACGGCTCAGAACAAACTCCATCCTCGTCTGGTAAAATGCTGAATAAGCTACCTTTTCAACTGTCAAATCGGCTGGCTGTAGTTCGTCCACCAGCGAATGACCCCAGCCACCCGGGGTGAAGTCGCCACGTGTCAGAAACGGGCGAAGTTTTTTCAGATGCGGCGAGATGAAAGGGGTCCCGCCACGCCCGGGAACAAGTGTAAATTGTGTTGAAACAATCCATCCCCCTGCCCGCCGCACAGTGTCCAGAAGCGGGGCAATCCGGCCCGGCAGGGCGGCAATCTCCGGACTGCTGGTTCCAGAGCGGCCATAGGCACCGTCAGGGTGCAGGAAGTCGTTCTGTAAATCGACAATCAGGACCGCTGTCAAGGCCGGGTCGAACTGGCTATCAGACATCGGCATTCTCCGTCTCCGATGACGTTTCCTCAATAATGATATTGCCAAGCTTGTCGACGCGCGCCGCCAAGCCCGGATCGACATAGATTGTGGCATCCGGCTGCACAAGCAGACACGGACCAACCACAACCGCACCTTCGGGCAGCATCAGCCTGTCGATAATCATACCGTCATGCCAGGCACCATCGGCATAAATCCGTTGCGCGGCAAGATGGCAGGCGTCAACGCTATCGGCCCGTTCGCCCCGTGCCAGCCCGGCAATATCAACATGCGGGCGCTGGCCGATCACCGACAGCCGTAAGTTGAGGACGCGCACCGGAATATTCTCCAGAAGGCGGCCGTAAGTGCGCTTGTAGCTGGCGTCAAATGCGGCGCGGATGCTTTCGATTGTGATAGCGCCTGTATCGGCTGAAATCGGCACCGCCACCGCATGCGTCTGGCCAAGATACAGCATGTCCAGCTCGATCACGGCCTGCAGCCCCTCAATGCTGGCTCGTGACCGGCGGATCACCTGCTGCGATGCGGTGGTGATCTCGGCAATCATCTCTCCCAGGGCATTACAATCAAGCGTGTCCAGCATTCTGTTGAGGGTCCGCACCTCGTCATGGCGCAGATCCGACATCACGCAGCCAAGCGCCGAATTGACCCCTGGATAGCGCGGCACGATCGCCGCAGCGAGACCGATCTCGCGCACCAGCGCACCGGCATGCAGTGCCCCACCGCCGCCAAACGGCATGGCGGCAAAGCGTTTCGGGTCATGTCCGCGTTCAATCGAGATCAACCGAATGGCGCCAGCCATTTTCGCATTCGCCACGCGAATAATCGCCTCGGCAGCTTCAAATTCATTGATGCCAAGCGGGTCTGCGATATGGGTTTTGATCGCCGCCGCTGCAGCGTCGCTGTCAAGCCTGGCCAGTTTGTCCCCAATCGGGTTACGGGCATCAATCCGCCCCAGCACCAGATTGGCGTCGGTCACGGTGGGACGGTCATTGCCAAGACCATAACAGACTGGCCCCGGGTCGGACCCGGCGCTCTGCGGACCTATATCAAGAAGGCCGGTATCGTCGATATGGGCAATCGACCCACCACCGGCACCGATGGTTGTCATCTCGATCATCGGCGTGCGCACAACCATGCCGAAATCGATACTGGCCTGCGATGTCAGCGTGTTCTGCCCATCGGCAACAAGCGACACATCGAATGAAGTTCCGCCCATATCACCAGTGATAACATTCTCGAACCCTGCGGCGCTGGCGATCTGTCGGGCAGCAACAACACCTGCAGCCGGCCCTGACAATGCGGTGCGCACCGGCAGCGACTTTGCCGTGTCGACAGACATGACGCCGCCATTGGATTGCACAATCAGGATTTCCGCCGGCGATTGTTCTGCGGCAAGCCGATCTTCAAGCCGCGACAGGTAACTTGCCACAACCGGCTGCAGATAGGCGTTCAGGCTTGCCGTTGAACAGCGTTCAAACTCGCGGATTTCCGGCAGGATCTCGGTGGCGACGCTGACATGCTCATTCGGCCAGACCTCCCGCAGTATCGCGGCCGCACGTGTCTCGTTCGCGGCATTGGCATAGCCGTTGATGAAGAACAGGCAGACTGACTCGCATCCCTGGTCCAGCAATGTTTTCGCGGCGGCACGGATTTCGTCAGGGTCAATCTCGGTTGTGACATCTCCGCTTGCCAGTGTCCGCTCGGCAACCTCAAGACGGTTTTGTCGGTCTATTACCGGGGTAAACTGCCCCCATAGCCCCCAGGTTGACGGCCGGTCACGGCGGCGCATCTCCAGAACGTCACGAAAACCGGTGGTGGTGATGATACCGGCCTTGGCACCCTTGCGTTCAAGCAATGCGTTGGTGGCCACGGTGGTGCCATGAATGATGGTCGACACGGCGCCAAGATCGTCTGTTGCCGCCTGAATGCCACTCAGAAATCCGGCAGACTGGTCACCCCGGGTGGATGGCACCTTGGCAACGCGGACATCGCCTGTTGCCTCATCAAGAGCCAGGATATCGGTAAACGTGCCGCCTACATCGACGCCGATCACGATTGATTTCGTCATGAGGTTGCCCCCTTGCCCGTATGGTCGGCCGAACCCGTGACATAACCCTGATCAAGGTCATGTTGATGATGCGCTTTGCTGCGCTGTGCCGCATCGCCATAGCCGCCACCACCCGGTGTCTCAAGACGGACGCGCTGTCCACGCGTCAACTGAATGCCTGTCATCTTCGAGACCAGTGGCGGCGTGTCCCGTCCGTCAATTGCCGTTGGCCCGTCACTGTCGAAATAGAACCTGTTGGCCGCCCCGGGACCACCGCCAGCCACCCCAGGGGGCGGAAACTTGCCGCGCTCTCCAAACAGGAAGGCGCTCGCCGTTTCCTCAAGCAGCTCAATTTCATATATTGCACCTAGTCCGCCGCGATGCTGGCCCGCCCCGCCGGAATCCGGCCGCAAGGCCCACTGCGTGAAGGCAACCGGATAGGCAGCCTCGAGAATTTCCAGCGGCGGAATGGTGGCGGTGCTGATCGGCGCGTTGCCATGGTTCAGCCCGTCTCCTTCGGGATGGCCGCCATGGCCGCCGCCAAAGAAGGAAAACATTACCCAGCGACTGCCATCCTTGCGGTGACCGGCAAGTGACAGCGCGTTGATCGTGCCATAGGCGCAGCCATTCACGCGTTCCGGCGCGACATTCTGGAACGCCTGGAACATCACATCGATCAGACGCAGAATTGTTTCGGTATAGCCGCCAACAGGCTTTGGCGCGGTGACGCTGAGAAAGCTGTCCTCCGGGATGATGAATTCCACAGGCTGCAGCACGCCGGCATTTGCCGGTACATCCGTGAAGATGTGTTTCAGTGCCACATAAGTGGCGGCAATCGTCGTTGACCGCGAGATATTTACCGGACCGGCACATGCCGGGCTGGAGCGGCTGAAATCGATTGTCAGACGGTCACCGGTGATGGTCATGTCGACGGCCAGCGTCAGCACATCATCACTGACCCCGTCATTATCCAGATAATCCTCGATCGAGATGGTGCCGTCCGGCAGCGCGACAAGGTGATCACGCATCATCTTGTCAGCCCGCTCGCGAAGCAAAGTCAACGCGGTGGCAATTTCCCCCTCGCCATATTCATCCAGCAGATCGGCAAGCCGCTGATGCCCCAGATCGAGCGCGTTGATCTGCGCATTCATGTCACCATAAAGAGAATTGGGAAGCCGCGAATTGGCCGACAGGATGGCAACGATGTCGGTTTTCAGAATGCCGGCCTCGAACAGCTTCACAGGGGGAATCAGCATCCCTTCCTGAAAGGATTCAGTGGCTTGCGGATTATAGTTGCCAGGAACATTCCCCCCAACATCATGCCAATGTCCGACCGATGCCAGATAGCAGAAAACCTCGCCATTCCGGAACACCGGTCTGACGAGCCGGAAGTCCGACAGATGCGTGCCGCCATCATAGGGATCATTGAATATGAACACATCCCCGTCATCGACACCGCCATCGCGCGCTACCCGGTCAATCACCGCCTTCACCGCAAAAGCCATGACCCCGACAAAAATCGGCAATCCCGACTTGCCCTGAACAAGCGTTTCACCCGTTCTGGCATCATAGATGCCGTGGCTGGCATCGTGCGCCTCGGCGATAATCGGGTTGAATGCCGAGCGGAACAGCGTGGCGTCCATCTCATCGGCAATCTGTTCCAGTCGCCCTTTCAGAATGGCGAGAGTGACAGGGTCCATCTTTGAAGAAGTCATGAAAACTCAGTCCGTGGGGTCAGGTTCATAGGTTTTGCCAAGGCGCATCAGGTCGGCCGTGCCGATAATGTCGTTGAGACCATTGAAATCATGCATCCGTGAGGCGAAATCGGCATTGCTGCCGGTCGAAAGCAGTCCTTCGTAATAGGACTGCAGATGGTGCGAGATGGCGCGAACCGCCCCGCCGGGAAATATCACAATGCTGTAGCCAAGTTCAGCCAGATCAGCCGCAGATTTGATCGGCGTCTTGCCGCCCTCTACCATATTGGCAAGCAGTGGCGCGCGGCCTTGAAACTGGTCGCATAACTGGGTCATTTCGGACAGTGACTGCGGGGCCTCGATGAACAGAACATCGGCGCCGGCTTCTCGATACGCCTCGGCGCGGTCAAGCGCGGCATCCAGCCCTTCAACAGCGCGTGCGTCGGTACGGGCGATAATCAGGGTGGACTGATCAACCCTGGCGTCAAGCGCGGCCTTTACCTTGCCAACCATCTCGCCACTGGAAATCAGCTTCTTGCCATCAAGATGACCGCATCTTTTCGGAAATGACTGGTCTTCCAACTGAATGGCAGCGGCACCGGCGCGTTCGAAATAGCGCATTGTACGCTGTACATTCAGTGCATTGCCGAACCCGTTATCGGCATCGACAATCACCGGGGTGTCGATACGGTCGGTGATGGCGGCAAGCGTGTCATGAACCTCCGACACGCTGACAAGACCGATATCGGAACGGCCAAAGCGCGTATAGGCAAGGCTGGCACCGGACAGATAGACCGCCTTGGCGCCCATCTGGGTGGCGATCAAACCGGACAGCGCGTCATAGATGCCAGGGGCGTGGACAATCTCGCCCTCTGTCATCATCTCCCGAAGATTCATAATGCGCCCGTCCCTTTCGTATCAGCCTGAAATTTCATATCGGCCTGAAATCGTTTTTCCAAATGTGGTATCAACCCGCCATCAAGAATCATGTCACGCAAAAATACAGGCAAAGGCTCAAGTGGCAATGCTTCACCCGACCTGATAACAGTCAACGTCGCCGCGTCGAAATCAAAGCTGATTTCAGCACCATCTGCCAGGCCGGGATGCCGATATAGATCGTCCACCAGGGTGAAGACAGGCAGACCGAGATTGATCGCGTTGCGATAGAATATCCCGGCAAAACTCGGCGCGATCACGGCGGCAATTCCAAGATATTTCAGAACCTCGGCGGCCTGCTCACGCGAAGAACCGACACCGAAATTTGGCGCCCCAAAAATTACATCACCACTGCCAACAGAACCTGCAAAATCCGGCCTGACGGCCTCTAGACAATGCGCGGCAAGTTCATCCAACGGGGATTTCATATATTTGCCCGGGGCCAGCACATCGGTGTCAATCGTTTCATCAAAACGCCATAATCGCGGCATCGTTCAGCCCCCCATCACATCGCGCGGATCACGCATCCGTCCGGCCACTGCGGACGCGGCAACTGTGTAGGGAGACGCAAGATAAACGCGCGACCCCGGCGCGCCCATCCGCCCCTTGAAGTTGCGCGCCGTGGAAGACAAACAGACATCATCTTCACTGAGTCTGTCCTGACCATAACCTGAGCAGATCCCACAGCTATTTGGCAGAAACTGCGCGCCGGCATCCTCGAGAATTTTCATCACACCGTCGCGTGCTGCACGATCCTGATCCTGCCGACTTGCCGGTGCCACCTTCAGTGTGATGCCACTGGCAACCCGCCGCCCTTTCAGAACACTGGCGGCCGCGGCGAGATCGACATATTTTGCCCCAGTGCAGGCCCCTATATAAGCAATGTCAAAAGCGGTATTGCTGAATTCATCAGCGTCGGCGGCGTTGGCAGGCGAGTGCGGCGCGGCAATCTGCGGTGACAGGGCGGCAGCGTCAAAGCTCAGATGGTCAGCCGGATTATCGGCGGCCTCGATCCTGTAGGTGCGCCAGTCATCGGGCAGTGTCCCGCCAGCATCCGTGACATATGCGGCTGTCACCTCGTCCGGTGCAATCAGTCCGACCTGCGCACCCAGTTCGGCGGCCATGTTCGACAGGGTCATGCGATCCTGCATGGACAGTTCACGGATCGCGCTGCCGGCATATTGGATTGCCTGATAACGCCCGCCTCCCATGCCAATCCGCCCGCAAACCGCCAACATCATGTCCTTGGCCGTGACATAGGGGCCAAGCACCTCCCCCCACTCGATCAGAATGGTTTCAGGCACACGAAGCCAGATCGACCCGGTTGCCAGCACACCGGCCATTTCGGTGGCACCAATGCCGAACATGTAGGCCCCGAACGCTCCGCCGGTTGGTGAATGACTGTCCCCACCGACACAGAACATGCCTGGGGTCAGATGCCCGCGCTCGGGAAGAACAACATGGCAGATTCCCTGCTGATCATAGAAGTTGGCAATATTTTCGTCCCGAACCCATTGCCGGGTAAGGGCCTGGATGGCGCGGGTCTCGTCGGTATCGGCTGGAACATAATGATCTGAAACCACAACGACACGGCTCTTGTCCCAGACATTCCTGCCAAGACGCTCAAGCATCGGTTTGACACGCCGCGGCCCGCCGGAATCATGGATCATTGCCAGATCGACATTGCAGACCACTACCTCACCCGGCATTACAGACGAACGGTCTGCCGCGTGGGCAATCAGTTTTCGCGCAAGTGTTTCCATAAATAAAACCGTAGCATAGAATTCGGGGAGGCGATTTGTTTTTAACGCGCCATGGAATGCTTCATTAGAATATCTACTTATTTACAATTCAACAATCAGACTCTCAGGAGAGACAAGATGCCGCTGATCGAATGCACCCTGATCAAGGGCTATGACAGTGAGGTAAGACAGCGCCTTGCCGAGCGGGTGACCGATGCAGCCTGTTCCGCGATCGGTGCCGCTGCGGATTTCGTGACCGTCACCATCAAGGAGGTTGATGCCGACAATTACATGCGTGGGCGGACCAAACGCGTGCCGGCACAGGCACCGCGCCAACCCGAGGACACGGTCCGCGCCTTCCTGGCGGCGATGGAGGCGCGCGATCTTGAAACAGCAAAAGGCTTTCTTGCCGATGGCTTTACCATGACCTTTCCCGGCGGGAATGAATTCAGCGATCTTGCAGCGCTGGTGGCCTGGTCGCGCGATCGCTATCAGTCAGTCACCAAGACCTTCGACAGTTTTGATTGCGCTTTTCATGGCACCAGTGCCACCGTTTTCTGCTTTGGAACGCTGTCCGGTGTCTGGCCCGATGGCACCGCGTTTGAGGGTGTCCGCTTCATTGACAGGTTCGAATTGGAAGGAGAGGTCATCACCTCTCAGATGGTATGGAATGACCTGGCCGAGGCGCGGTTGACATGAGTGACCTGATGCCTTTGGTCCTGACCTATTTCAAGGGTGTCGATGGTCAGGATATCGACATCCTTCTTGGCACGCTGGATGAAAACTGTGTCTTCTCGGTTGAAACGCATGGGGTGAAGCTTCACGGTCATGATGAAATTCGCGGTATGTTTGATCGCTTGTGGGCGCATCACGCTGCTGTCAGGCATGACCAGTTTCACTGTGTCGATGCTGGCAATGACATTGACATCGCGGTGCGGTTTCGGGTCACCAATACGCTTCATGACGGCAGTCTGGTCTATAAATCGAACTGCAATTTTTTCACTGCCAAAAGCGGCAAATTTACCGAAGTCAGGGTCTATATGGCAGGTGAGAACACGCTCGACCGCAAGCTCTGAACGTAGCCCGGCTCAATGGTCAAATTTGCCAGCGGTTCCCATCATCGCGGCAATCATATCAGTGCGCGGTACAGGTGAAACTGGATAGGCTGCGCGGCTGTGCGCCAGCCCAAGCCCCAGCATCGCCTCGACAAGCTTGTAGGTCAGCGGGCCGGGATTGACCACAGGCACATCAAGATTCTCTGACAGATACGCATGCGCCTGGTGCATCGTCGTCGAACCAAGGAGGATCACCTGGGCGCCATCTTCCGCGATTGCCATGTTTGCGGCCTCCAGCAGTAGCGGAAAGATGTCATCTTCCTTGCCGCCAAGCAGCGCCTGATTGTCGGGTGCCACATCAATTGACCGTATCGAGGCGAGATGCCTTTCGATCCCGAGATCGGTGATTGTCTTCTCATAGAGGTGGAACCAATGCTTCCACATGGTAATCACCGAGAAACGGTTGCCAAGCATCATCGCTGTCAGCATCGACCCGCGGCCAGGGCCGATCACCGGAATGTCGAGGGTCGCGCGTAGGGCGGCAACGCCGGAATCACTCATCGTATCGATACATACTGCGGCAAACCCTTCCGCCTGCGCCGTTTGCCCAACCTCGAAAATGCCAATATCGGCCAGCACCATGTCAGCCTGACTGACATAGTTCTTTGGTGCCGCCTTGGTTGAGCGGAAGGTGAAACGCAGCTGGTCGCTTAACTCAACCGCCTGCAGCTGCGACTGGCGCGCCGCCAGATTTTCCTCCGACATCGGGAATGGAACAATCACCAGAACGTCTTTCATCGCAGGTATCCTCGGTAAGGGGGGGCAACAATAACATCAGAAATCCACCGCAGCACCGACTTGTCAATAGAACCGTTGTTGCGCACCGTTCTAGGACTGGCTGATTTCAGAACTTTCTGGCCAGAATATGTTGTAGGCACTAGCCGGCAATTCTTAACCTCGGTATTGCTTACCATAGGTAGTATCTAGTTAATTGCTCTTTTGGACATTACGGGAGCTTTTGAATTGTGTGAGGTATTATGACAGATAGAAAGTTAGATGCACTGGACCAGGTGGCACATTTTGCAGCAACCACACCAACTTCCGACATACCCGCCGCTGTCATTCAAAACGCGTCGCTGATCCTTGCTGATTGCATTGGTGCCATCGTCGGCGGCGCTGCCGAGCCTGACGTGGCAGAACTGACCCGCAGGCAGACAGCTGATGGCCCGGCCCTGATCCTCGGAACCTCGCAGACACGGTCAGCCGGTATGGCAGCCCTGTTGAATGGCACTGCGGGCACAACGCTGGAAATGGATGAAGGTCACCAATTCTGCAAGGGACATCCGGGCATGCATACGGTGCCGGCCGCACTTGCCTCTGCCGCCGGGCGGCAGATCACCGGGCGCGATTTCCTGGCAGCCATCGCCATTGGCTATGATGTTGGTGCGCGTGTGGGCATCGCGGCACAACTTCGTCCGTCAATGCATCCGCACGGCACCTGGGGCGCGATCTGCGCAGCGACGGTGGTTGCGCGGATACTGGGTGCCACCCCAGAGCAGATGCGCCACGCCATCAGCATGTCGGCAAGTCTGGGGCTATCCACGTCTCGTCGTACAATGTTGGAAGGTGGCACCGTTCGGAATGTGTTTGCCGGCGTGTCCGGCCAGATGGGCGTCCTCGCCGGTGACTTGATTTCGGCTGGTTTCACCGGTGATGTGAACGGCGTCTCGCAGGTTTTCGGACATGTTGTCTCAGATGTGTTTGATGAAGCCGAATTCGCAAATGATCTTGGTATTCGATGGGAAGTCAGCCGCAATTATTTCAAGATGCATTCCTGTTGTCGCTTTAATCACGCGGCCCTCGACGCGCTGGCGATCATGCAGGAAAAACATGGTAGGCTCGACCCTGAAACTATCGAGAGTGTTCTGGTCGAGACCTATTCGCTGGCCGTCGAGCTTGACAACCCGGCTCCACAGAATGTGCTGGCAGGCAAATTTTCCGTTCCGTTTGCCATAGCAACTTCACTGGTAAACCAATCCACTGCTGTGGACAGCTTTACCATGCCGAACGTCACCAACCCGGTGATTCTTGATCTGGCCGGACGCGTAAAACTTGCCGAAGATCCGGCGATGACAGCCTGCCTTCCCGACAAGCGCCCGGCCCGGGTCACTGTCACCTTGAAGTCCGGAGAGACATTGCAGGCATCGACTGAAACCAACCGGGGTGACTGGTCGGCCCCCTACCCGCTTCTGGAGATCCACGACAAATATATGTCCCTGGCAACGCGTCTCTGGCGTGAGAAAGATGCCGCCCAGATCTGGAACATGGTGAACGACCTCAATTCTGCAATGTCTCTTGATGCGTTGTTTGCGGCCATGACAGCAGCGCCAAAGCGCAGCCAATAAAAATGCCATCATTAAAAGGAATTGAGTAATGCGAGAAATTGTCATCGGCGCTGCCCAGATGGGGCCAATCCAGCGCGCGGAAACGCGCGAAGCAGTGGTGTCACGTATGATCACTCTGCTGGATCAAGCCAACGACGCCGGTTGCAAGCTCGTCATCTTTCCCGAACTTTGCCTGACCACTTTTTTCCCACGCTGGTATTTTGAGGATCAGGCCGAGGTTGATAGCTGGTTCGAGGCTGAAATGCCCAACGTTGCAACAGCACCGTTGTTCCAGCGCGCGCGCGATTACGGCATTGCGATATCGCTTGGCTATGCGGAACTGACACCGGACGGACAGCATTTCAACACTCAGATCCTGACCGATACCGACGCCCGGATTGTCGGCAAGTATCGCAAGATCCACCTGCCCGGACATGATGAATTCGACCCTGACCGTAGCTTCCAGCATCTTGAAAAGCGTTATTTCCAGCCCGGCGATCTTGGCTTCCCGGTGTTTCGCAACATGGACACCTGGATGGGGATGCTGATCTGTAATGACCGCCGCTGGCCCGAAGCCTATCGCGAGATGGGACTGCAGGGTGTTGAGTTGACAATGCTTGGCTACAATACACCCTCGGGCAATTCACAAAATGCCGATGAAAGCGCTGAGCTTCGCGAATTCCATTCCGATTTGTCAGTGCAGGCCGGTGCCTATCAGAATTCTACCTGGGTCGTGGCTGTTGCCAAGGCTGGCGATGAAGACGGGCATCCGTTAAACGGTGGCAGCGTGATCGTGTCACCTGATGGTGTGATCATGCAAAAGGCCAAAACTCTTGGTGATGAGCTTCTGGTTCATAATTGCGATATGGATGCGACACAGTTCGGCAAGGCAACGGTGTTTGATTTCAAACGCCATCGCCGGATCGAACATTATGGGCGGATTGGCTCGCAAACTGGTGTAATCTATCCCGACGGCACAACGGCATGATCATGCGACATGATCTGGCAATCCGCGGCGGTCTGATCGCCACCGCAACAGAAACATTCCATGCTGATATTGGTGTCCGAGACGGCCGTATCGTGACAATGGCTGACGCGATCACTGACGCAGATGATGTGATTGATGCCACTGACAAGATCGTGATGCCGGGCGGTATCGAGGCACATTGCCATATCGCGCAGGAAAGCGGCATGGGTGTCATGACATCGGATGATTATGAAACAGGGTCGATATCCGCGGCATTTGGCGGCAATTCCTGTTTCGTGCCTTTCGCAGCGCAGAAAACAGGCCAGAGCCTTGCCGATACAATCCAGACCTATGACGATCGTGCGACGCCAAAATCTGTAATCGATTGGTCCTACCACCTCATCCTGACAGACCCGACCCCCGCAGTTCTGGAAGAACTTCCTGACGTGTTCGCCAGGGGCATCACGTCGTTCAAGGTCTTCATGACCTACGCCACACGCGTTTCAGACGCGCAATTCCTTGATATTCTCTCGGTGGCTGGCCGGCATGGCGGTTTGACGATGGTGCATGCCGAAAACCATGACATGCTGGACTGGATGGGCCGCCGGATGGTCGATGGTGGCAATCTGCAGCCGCGCTATCACGCGCCATCACGCCCCGCTCTGGCCGAGGAAGAGGCCATCAACCGCGCCGTATCTTTGGCGCGGTTGGCACAGGCACCGCTATTCATTGTTCACGTGTCCACACCGGGAGGCGCAGAAATCGTCGCGAGGGCACGCGCCAATGGCGGCCAGGTATGGGCCGAAACCTGCCCGCAATACCTGTTCCTCACACGTGATGATCTGGACAAACCAGGTATGGAAGGCGCGAAATTCATCTGCTCGCCGCCGCTTCGTGACGACGCGACCCAGGATATCCTGTGGCAGCATGTGCAAGCAGGGACACTCTCGCTTGTCTCATCGGATCACGCCCCCTATCGCTATGATGAAACCGGCAAGTTCAATGCCGGCCACGATATCAATTTCCGGCAGATCGCCAATGGCATGCCCGGCATTGAGATGAGATTGCCGCTGTTGTTTTCCGAGGGCGTTGTCAAGGGACGGATCAGTCTCAACGAATTCGTGGCCTTGTCATCGACAAATGCCGCCCGGATCTATGGCATGCTGCCGACCAAGGGAACACTTGCCATTGGTGCCGATGCCGATATCGCCATCTGGGACCCGAACGAAATCCGCATTGCGGGCGAGATGCATGACGCGATGGACTACAATCCGTTTGCCGGCATAGAGGTCACAGGCTGGCCGAAAACCGTTCTGGGGCGCGGCAGACGTATCGTGGAGAATGGGAAATTGCTGGTAAAGCCTGGCGCGGGACAGTTCGTGAAGCGGGCGCCGATCGATTTGACTGGTCGGGCCGGACAGGCTGTTCCAGAACTCGATCCGGCGCAGAATTTCAACGCCAAACTGTGACCGTTCAATGTGACAAGCGGGGTAACGCTCCGCCGCAATCAGACCGTTTGGCGTCCTGATCACTCAACCCGGTACCGGTCTTCCAGCCGGTCATAGCCGTCCTTGTCAACAAGCCGCTGGCGTTCCTCGAAATCAGCCAGCCTGCCAATCACGGCCGACACATCGCCATCCGCCTTCAGGACGCCAAGAACCTCACTCATCGCGCGCATCGCCGCCTGCAGGGGCGTGTTGGCGTAGAGAACAAGCGAAAAACCAAGCTCGGCAAGCCTTGCCTGCGAGATCAGCGGCGTTTTGCCACCAACAACCATATTGGCAACCTGCGGCACAGCCAGGCGCTGGGTGATCATGTGCATTTCATCCTCGGACCGTGGTGCCTCGACAAAAGTCATGTCGGCCCCGGCCTCGATAAATGCCTCCGCCCGGTCAAGCGCGGCCTCGATCCCGTCAATGGCGCGGGCATCGGTGCGGGCGATGATCATCGTATTCGTGTCCTCGCGGGCATCCACCGCGGCCTTTATCTTGGACACCGCCTCTTCGACTGGTATCACAGCCTTGCCGGAGAAATGACCGCATTTCTTGGGAAAAACCTGATCCTCCAACTGCATGGCACAGGCACCGGCACGTTCAATCAGGCGTACGGTGCGCTGGGTGTTGATGGCGTTGCCAAAGCCGGTGTCAATATCGACGACCAGTGGCAGGTGGCAGATCTCGGCAATGGCAGACACCGTGCTGGCAAGCTCGGTCAAGGTAACAAGGCCGATGTCAGGCGCACCAAGATAGGTGTTTGCAATCCCGGCCCCGGTGACATAAACGGCATCGAACTGCTGATCGGCAATCACCCTTGCGGTCAGCGCATTTCCCGCGCCGGGAATGATCATGGCGTCGCGCTGATTCATCTGTTCACGAAACTTCCGCCGACGATCAACAAGGCTTTCCATCAAAATACACCTCCAGCAATGGCAGCAATGGCAGTAATGGCAGTAACGAAACTAACGAGAGTGACGGTGATTATTTGTCGGCCGGGACACCATAGGCTGTCAAACAATTCCAATGCGACCCTGACAGCATAACAGCATTCAATCGCTCCGTGGGCGCTAAGGGGTTGATCTGGCGTTGAACAAGGGTTCATGCTCATCTTCTTATACAGGGAGTCCATGAATGTCTTACCAAGCCGATCTTGCCCTTCGCGGAGGTGTTGCCTTTCTGCCGGGCACTGGCCTACAGCACTGCGACATCCTGATCACGGATGGCCAGCTCAGTGCTATTGCCGCTGCCGACACGGGTGACGCACGGGAAAATGTCGATGTGACCGGGCTGACGATTCTGCCTGGCGCGGTGGATGCCCACATCCACCTAGGTCACGGCATGGACATTGCCCGCCCCCGTGTGCCTGAGGATGCAAAAAGCGAAACCGCGGCAGCCGCCATTGGCGGCGTTACAACCTTTATCTCATATGTGATGAGCGCCGACCCATACCTGCCTGTTTTTGAAGAGCTTTGCGAGACTGCTGAGGCTGGCGCACGGGTTGATTTCGGATTTCATTTTGTGATTGCAACCGAAGATCACCTTGCCGAACTACCCGAACTGATCCGCCGCGGCGCGCCAAGCGCCAAGCTGTTCATGAACATCCGCGGCAATGAAGGCGCGCGGCTCGGACTTCCCGGTACGGATGATGGGTTCATGTTCCGCATGCTTGAGGTTCTGGCGGCTCATAACGGCTTGCTCTGCCCTCACCCCGAGAATATCGAAGTTGCGTGGGTGCTGCGTGACCGCGTTAGCGCTGCTGACCCGGATGGCAAAAATGGCCTTGCGTCATGGAACGCAACGCGCCCTCCCTTTGTCGAGGCCGACGCCCTGTCACGTGCAACCTATTTCGCACGAATCGCAAATGCCCCGGTTCATGCCGTTCACACCTCATCGGGCGAGGCCCTGGATGCCGCGCTCCGCCAGCGTGACGCCGGGTCAGATGTCTGTATCGAAACCTGCCTGCATTACCTGACCCATGACACGACAAGTGCGATTGCCGAAATCGGCAAGGTCAACCCGCCCTTGCGCGCGCCGGAGGATCGCGAGGCACTGTGGGCCGGCATCGCGCGTGGGGACATTAATACAATCGCTACAGACCATATTCACCGGCCGGTTTCCTGCAAGGATGGCGGGATATGGAAAGCGCAACCCGGTTTTCCGGGACTGGATGCATTTCTGCCAGCCCTGCTGACCTATGGGCATTATCAGCGCGGCTTGCCGTTGGACAGGCTGATCCCGCTGGTCAGCGAAAATCCAGCAAGACGTATGGGGCTGACCACCAAGGGCGCCTTGCGACCTGGCGGTGATGCCGACATCACCATCCTCGACCTCAATGCAAGCTGGGTTGTTGGCAAGGATAATCTTGGCACCGATGCCGGCTATTCCATCTATGAAGGTGAGACAATGAAGGCCCGCGTCATTCACACATTGTCACGCGGCCGGTTCGTGTTGCGCGATGGCGCGTTGCAGGATGATGCTGTCGGCGCTGGCAAATACATCGCCCGCGCCCTGGATTAGGCGTCAGGAAAGTCAAGCTACGCCCCCGCGAGGCGGCATCGCGCCGCATATAATCGGCCACCATAGCACGCCTCACCTGTAAGAATGGCGGCGTCACCCGTAGCGTCAGCACCGATGCCGATCTCTTCCTCGATCTCGAATCGGTCCGACAGCCACCCCGCCACCTGTCGCGCGGAACAGGGGGTGAAAGGCCCCTGATTTGGTACCTGTGCCTGTGACTCACTGGACTGCCACAATTTACCATAGGCAGAATCAAGGTTGCGCAGGCTGACGAGGACATGCCCGCCCGGCGCCAACACACGGACAACTTCATTCAGCACCGCCTGTGGGTCCGGCATATGTTCAATCACTTGCGGCAGCACCACCAGATCAAGGCTTGACGTTTCATAGGGCAAAATGCCGCCAGGCATCAGATCGAACACCACGCGGTCTGGCGCATGTCCTTCTCGGACCAGACGCTCTTGAATGAAGCTGATGTTGTGGTCTGACAATTCCGCCACCGACAAATGCACATCATCAGCCAGTCTGGTCAGCAGCGCTGCCGTCGTTGTGCCACCCCAGGGCATAATTTCAGCGACCCGGGATTCGGCTTGCAATTCGGGAAGCAGGGCATGTTCGGCATCAAGGGCATCTCCCTGGCGCCGCGACACATAGACGCCCCTCAACGGCGATTTTGCCCACACCGAATAGCCCCGGAAATCCGCAATCTGATCCCAGCTCCACGCGGCAGGATTCCATTCGGCAAACGGGTTGCTGTCATTCCTGATCTGCCAGTAAGGGTACGCGTCTGCTGGTTTTACTGGGTAACAGCTTGATCCGGGACGCGCAAATTTCTCCCATGAAAAGATATCCTCAACCGGTCGCCTTGGTGCCTTCACCTCCGGTGCGGTCGGCTTTGAACGGCCAATCGCCAGCGCGCCGATGACATCGAATGTCGGCGGTAGGTCCAGCATGACACGAAGGTCGGTCTGGTTACCGATGCCGGCATTCCAGATGCACTGAAACCCCCGCAGATGGGCCGAAAGCATCATGTGATAGCAAGCGCCCGCCACCGACTGGACAATGGAAAAATTGCCATGCGTCCAGCCCTTTTGAAAGCAGAGATAGATCAGGGCGGAACATTCGGCAAAGTGGTGGTTTCCTCCCGAAATAGTGCGTGCGCGCTGCTTGCGGTCATGATCCGCAACGATGATGAAATGCCAGTTCTGCTGATTGCAGGATGATGGCGCCTGGACACCATCGCGCACAATATCTTCAAGCACGTCCGGAGGGATATGACTGCCATCGAAATCACGGCAGGAAGCCCTGCCAGCCAGTTTTTCCAGAATATACAGCGCTTCTGAGTTGATGTTTGGAGGAGAGGCTGCGTCGACATCAGGCTGCATATTACTCACAATTCTTCCTCGCTAAAATAAAGTCGTGTTGACAACACTTCCCATGCCTCGTCACACTGTCACCAGAAAATTAGTTTGGCGAGATATATTGTGATCGCTGGACCAATGTGGCCCTTGAATGTCTTTCTGCTTCTGGTGGCACACCTTGGGTTCGGCGTTTTTTTGGTCTATCGCCGCCAGACTGATTTTGCTTATCATCTTTTCTGGCCGCGACCTAAATGCGGTCTTTTAACAGGGAGACATAAATGTTGATCCGTTTTACCGGTATCTTCGTTGCTGCGGCACTGACCGCGGGCGTCGCCAACGCAAAGGATATCACTTTGCGCTGGGGCCATTATCTGGGTGATTCATCCTTCCTCCAGGCGGAGAAGGACTTTGCCAAAAACGTTACTGAGAGAACTGAAGGCCGCGTTAAGGTTGAAATCACCTATGCCGGCGGTCTTGGCGCTGGTAACGAAGTGCTGACCCTCGCTGGCCGCGGTGCCATCGACATGGCATCTGTCGTGCCCGGTTACTATGCCGATCAGCTTCTGTACTGGCGCGCCTACCAGATTCCGTTCGTTTTCGAGAGCCCTCGTCAGGCAATGGAAATCTCGGCTGCTGCTTATCAGGACCTCCCCTACTTTGAGGACGAGCTGTCAAAGTTCGGCGTGAAGTTCCTGTTCCACCAGCCGCTTGGTGGCTATTATCTGACTGGCCCTGATGCGAATTGCGACAGCGTTGCAAACCTGAAGGGCAAAAAAATTCGCTCTTTCGGTTCGGACATTCCGAAAGCACATGAGGCCGTTGGCGCTGTGCCTGTATCGGTTGGTGTTGGCGACGTGTATGAGGCCCTGCAGACGGGATCGCTCGACTATTCGTTCCTGAACCGCGGCAACATTCTGTCGAACCGTCTCTATGAGCCGGGCCCCTACAGCTGTGGTCCTGTCATGGCTATTACAGGTCACCTGATTGTCATCAACAAGGACGTTTGGTCGGACATCTCCGCCAGCGACCAGGCCATCATTGCAGAAGAGGCCAAGATGGCTGGCAAGGTCTATATCGACAATATCGAGGCCGCTGAGGAAAAGGCTGGCGCCGAGATCGTCAAAGCCGGCGGCACCATCAAGCCGTTCCCGGCTTCCGAGCTTGCCAAGTGGAAAGCCGCGGCACCTGACCTTCTGCAGAACTGGGTCGATGACATGGCTTCGCGTGGTATGGGCGATGAAGCTGGCAAGGTTGCCGCTTACTGGCGCGCCATCATCAACGCCGACTAACATCCGTTTCAGCGGCGGGCCTTGTGCCCGCCGCTGAGATCTATTGTTGTGAAACCTTTATCGCAAATTGTTGAACGCCTCGCTCTTGCCGTGCTTCTGGTCGGCGGGCTTGGGATGTTGTTTTCGATGTTCCTCGGCGTCGCGGATATCGTTGGCACACAGGTTCTGCTGATCCCGGTGCCGGGACCGCGCGAACTTACCGAAAGCACCATGGTGTTGATTGTGTTCGGGGCTCTTGCCTATGCCCAGATCAGACGCGCCCATATCCGGGTTGAGCTTCTCTATCTCAATATGCCGCCACGCGTGCGCGCCGGCATGGATGTGATCACCGATCTTGCCGCCATAGCGTTCTTTGGCCTGATCCTGTCAGAAGCCATTTCCGAAGCGCAATATTCCTACCAGATCAAGGAAGCCACGACCGGCCTGATCCGCTTTCCGCTGTGGCCGGCGCGCTTCACCCTTGTTGCCGGCTGTTCGCTGATGATCCTGCAACTGGCGTTGCACCTGATCGAGGATTTGATCCGCATCCGGACCGGCGAGGACATTAAGACAGAAACCACCACAATCATGCAAAAGGCTGAGTAAAGTCAGATGTTCGATCCAGCCACCGCAGGCGTCATCGTTGCGTGCATTCTTGTTTTCCTGCTTATCACCGGCACCCATATCGGTGTCGGCCTCGGGATCAGCGGGTTCATCGGCATTCTGATCACGATCAATGAACGTGCGGCCCTTGCGCAGGTTGCAACGGTGCCATTTTCAACGACCAATTCATTCACACTGGCGGTCATTCCGCTGTTCATTCTGATGGGATCACTGGCAACCCAGGCCGGGCTGACAACGGATTTGTATCGAGCGGCCTACAACTGGCTTGGCAAGATTTCTGGCGGCCTGGCTATGGCTACCACCCTTGCCTCTGCCGCCTTTGGTGCGGCCTGTGGGTCGACGATCGTCAATGCCGCTGTCTTCACCAAGATGGCGATGCCGGAAATGACGAAATTTGGCTATGATAAGCGACTTTCCGCCGGCTGCATCGCCGCCTCGGGAACGCTGGCATCACTGATCCCGCCTTCTATTCTGATGATCATCTATGCGGTCATTACCGAACAGTCGGTTGCCCGCCTGCTTGTTGCCGGGCTCCTCCCCGGTTTGCTGTCAGCCGCGGTCTATATGCTTGGCATCTATTTTGTCGCCAAGGCGCGACCGGACCTCGCCCCCATCCCTGATGTGACGATCACCAGACGCGAAAAATGGGAATCATTGAAGGGTGTATGGGGGATTTCCTTCCTCTTCATTCTTGTCATCGGCGGCATCTATCTCGGCTTTTTCGTGCCAACCTATGCCGGCGCCGTCGGCGCGTTTGGTGCTTTCATGATTGTTGCGGCGAAGCGGAAGCTGAACGGTAAATTGCTTGTCGACACCTTCAAGGATGCCGGCATCACCACCTCGACAATTTTCATCATTGTCATTGGCGGGATTATCTTCGCGCGCTTCCTGACCTATACGGGGCTTGTTGGCGATATCTCTGAATGGATGATCGCCCTTGAATTGTCACCGATTGCCTATCTCATCGGCTTTGCAATTCTCTATCTCATTCTCGGCATGTTGATTGACCCCATCGCGATTATGGTGATGACCTTGCCGGTGATGTTCCCGATCATGACCAGTGTCGGCTATGACCCTATCTGGCTTGGCGTCATCGCCATCAAGCTTGCTGAAATCAGCCTGATCACGCCGCCGGTCGGACTGAACGTCTATGTCGTCCGCTCGGCCTCGCCGGTCAAACTCAGGCTGGAAGAGGTTTTTGCCGGCATCACGCCGTTCCTGATCATGGATATATTCACTCTGGCCCTACTGATCGCCTTCCCGTCGATCGTGCTGTTCCTGCCAAGCCTGATGGGCTGATCACGCCAGCAGCCTCGCAAGGTCATTGGTTTCGGGCATGGTGTCGATATTCAGGATGATGTCCATCAACTGCTGAACTCTGGTGGCATCAAGACGGCGCGTGGCATTGCCAGTGAATTTCGCGACAATATCGGCCTGATCCACCGGGCGGTCGGGGGCCCCGCGAACCTGCGCCACTTCGGCAGCGACCATACCCTGCCCCGTGTCAATCTCGATCCGCGCCGCAAAGCGGGTCGGAAACCCATGGTCCCGCATCGGCTGCCACAGCATTTTTTTCGCCAGCGTGACGACATCTGCCGTTGGGGGTGTTTCAAAGCTGGCAACATCAACACGGCCCTGCACGAACATCAGCGCCATGCAGTAGGCAAGCCCCCACTTCCCGTCATAGCCGGTGGCCGGTTCCTGCCGGCGCTCCCATGGCTCACACACCAGCGGTGCGGCCGGCGGCGGCACAAAAGCTGTGAGGTTGACAATATTTTCTGCGGCGATGCCCTTTGCCATTACCTGTTCCACGGCTTCAAGAAACGGATGAATGTAATGGCAGCACGGATAAAGCTTGAAGGCAGCCTCGGTCAGGAACCAGTAATCACCAAGATCAGCCAGATGTCTGCCCAGATCATCACTTCCATTGCCAAATGCATTCATCACCCCAAAGCGGGATTCCAGAACCGATTCCGGCCCGGTCATCCCCGCCGCGGCAAGTCGCGCTGCCTCGATACCTGTACGCGCCGCCCAGCCTGGATTGAGTGCCTTTGACATCGCACCATCGGCAAGGAATGCAAGCGTTCCCGATGCCTGTCCGCCAGCAATCCCGATGGCAGATATGGTTTGCTGCCGGTCTAACCCCAGTATTTGTGATGCCGCGGCTGCGGCACCAATTGCCCCGCCAATTGACGTGACCTGAAACCCCTTTGCCTGAAATGCGCCCGGCCCGGCCAGACCAATACGGATGGCCACCTCCCAGGCGGTGATATAAGCCCGGATCAGATCACGCCCCGTCGCGTCACACAGCTGTGCGACGGCAAGCGCCAACGGCGCGGCAAAGGCACTGCCATGCACCACCGAACCGATATGGGTGTCATCATATTCCAGCGCATGGACCAGTGCCCCATTGATCATCGCCGCGGCGCCGGCCTCGGCTGTGCCGCCGCCAAGAAGGCTGGCATCCCCGGGCGTGGCGGCCCGTGACCATGTCGCATTGTCAGCAACCGTTGAGGCGGCCATACCGACGCCAACAGCATCAAGAAGATGCAGACGGGCGGCGGTGAGAACATCGTCCGGTACACCGTCCGTCAAGGTTTGCAACGCGAATTCGGCAATCCGGCCGGCCCCCATCATGTCCCGGTGCCTCTTGATCCACAACTCATGGTGCCGCAGCGATCTCTGCCATCGCTGTCAGTCCGGCCCGGCGGCCAAGCACAAGCGCGGTGATCAGGCCATTGCCAGAGGCATATCCCAAGGCACCGTCACGACCGCTGATGCCTGCTGCAGCGCCGCCACCGGCAAACAGATTTGGCACCGTCCCACCGGCCGATCTGCGCACCCTGGCTTCGGTATCAACCAGCAGCCCGCCCTGCGTGTGAAATAATCCCGGCTTTACCTTGACTGCGGCAAAAGGTGGCTGGAGTGGTGCCAGGGCAAAGGCCCTCCGCCCAAAGGTATCATCACACTTGCCATCGGCGGCGCTGTTATAGGCGGCAATGGTGTTTGCCAATCCGGCGGCATCAAGCCCGACTTTCCCGGCCAGCTCTGCCGGAGTGTCGGCCCAGGTCACGGCACCCATCTCCGACATCTCGGCATATTCTTCCTCGGCCTCGGCAATCTGATGGATGCGGGAATCATAGATGGCCCAGGCAAATTCACCCTGGCCAAGCACATGCGCGGCAAAACCGGAATATCCGAGATCCTCATTGCCAAAGCGGCGTCCGCTACTGCCAACAAGGATTCCCCCCTTTTCCAGCGTGGTCCATGACAGAAGCTGGCCCTGCGGATAGGCAACGGCCGCATAGCCCTGATAGGCCCCCATATTGCCAAATGCCGCGCCAAGCTCGCGCCCCCAGCGCACCGCATCGCCGGTACTTCCCGGCGCACCGAAATACTCGGCCACTGCAATCTCCGGGCAATATTCCGCCACCAGCGCCCGGTCGGCAGCAAACCCGTTCGTAGCCAGCAGAACCTTGCGCGCGGCAATGGGATCACCATCAACCATCGCGCCAACAATTTTTCCATCTTCAACCAACAGACTTTCCGCCCTGTTGCCGACCGCGATGGGAATATCCCGTTCGGCAACAAATCGCAGCAAATCATCGACAAGATCCTGCCCCCGCCGAGAGCGCGGCGCGTGAAGCCGTTCAACCGAATGACCGATGTGACGGTAGGCGGTGATCAGCTCCATGCGGGCCCCCAGATCGTCAATCAGCCACTCACACAAAGCGCCACATTCATTGGCCACCATGCGGGTCAGATCATCTGCATCATGATGTCCGGCAACCCTGATCAGATCGTCAACCATCTGGTCCGCGCTGTCGGTGATGCCCGCCGCCTGTTGATATCTGGACCCGGCCCCGGGGATGGACCCGGTGGACAACGCGGAATTGCCCCCCGGCCGGTCGCGGCTTTCAAGGATCGCCACACTGCCGCCGGCATCATGCGCCGCAATCGCGCCGGCAAGCCCGCAGGCTCCGGCCCCGATGACCAGGAAATCCAGCGCCTCGCTCATGTGCCTGTCATGCTGCGAACGGCGTCGCGCCAGGAGCGCACCAGCATTGCCTCGTCAAGATCGAGGATCGCATCCGTCACCGCACTCATTGCCGGATAGGGCGCATCGACAATGCTACAAATCTTGGCGCGGATTTCCGTCGGCGTGAAAGGCAGATCAGGCCCCCCGCGCGCGCTCAACACCTCCTCGGTCAGCGTCGAGCCGTCATCAAGCGTCCAGATGACCCGGGTTGGTCGGTCATTCGGCCAATCGGGAAGAGGTTCATAGGGCGATGTGGTAACCTTGTGACGAAGCGCCGCCACGCCCGGGTGCTGCAGGGATGCCGAAGAAAAGGCTTCCGCGCCACCGCCGCCATGAATGGCGGCAGTCGCCGCAATATGCTGGATCGAGAATTTCGCGGCAATGGTCGTGACCGGATCGGGATTGTCCATGATCCAGGCTTTCTCGTGGGTTTCCAGATGGATGGACTCGATCCGGTCAGCTGGGGCCTTTTCAAGAAGCTTGCAGGTTGCCTCGATGGTGGCGTGACCATACTGACAGCACGCAAATATTTTGTGATAGCCATCTGAGATCGCCCATGCGGCACCAAGGTCTTCGGTCAGTTGCGCGGCGTCGGCCTGCGCACCGAATGCGTCAGCATAGACATCATGAAGGGCGGACGGCAGGCCACGGATTCCCATCTTTGACCAGTCAACCGCGCGCAAGCCTGTCTGCGCCGCCACGCCAGGCCAGACATTGCGGACCAGCGAGCCCTGAATGGGATGTGTGTAGGGTCCTGGCAAAACCATTGTGGCGGCACTGGAAATCGCTCCTGCCGCCTCATCCAATGGCACGCGGCGCAGCATCGATATTGCCGCCGCCGCGCCAATGGCTGCCAGGCTGCCATGTGGATGAAGCACAAGGTTTGCAAAGGTGAAGACACGCGCCACTCTGGCCACAGCCTCATAGCCAAGAACAAGCGCCCGCATCAAATCCTGCGTCGTATGATTATCGGCCTCGGCTTCGGCCAGCAAGGCTGGCAGGCAATATACCCCGGCATGACAGATCACCCGGCGATAACCTTCATCAAGTTCGGCCCAATCACCGGCACAGCCATTTGCCAGCGCGGCGGAATAGCGGTCCAGCCGGTGCCCCCGCGCATTGAAAACGGTTGCCTCGGCAGCGCCGGCACTGTTCGCAATACCATCCTGCAGCGCCAGCACTTCCGGCTCACCCCGCGCCGCGACAATAGCGCCAAGGTCATCACACAGCACAAGCGCCGCGCGTTGCTGCACCGGCACCGGAATATCCGACCATTCGGTGCCGATCAGAAACGCAACAAGTTCATCCAGGTTTTTGCCAATATCGACTGCACTCATCAGGCAGGCTCCAGTCCATTCAGGGTTTCGATCACGTGTTCGGATGGCATCACATCCGCATATTTGCCATTCATGTCCCAGAGATTGACCGCGTGTGAGGTCGGCGCCCGGTCGTAAACACAATCCTCGGGAACAATCACCTTGAAATTCAGGGCAAAGGCATCCGTCACTGACGCACGAACACATCCCGATGTGGTACATCCGGTGACCACCAGCGTATCAACGCCAAGATCAATCAGATGGCTTGTCAGCGGTGTGCCAAAAAAGGCGCTTGGGTGTTTTTTGGGCAGCAGGACATCACCCGCAACCGGGGCAATATCTTCAACGAACGCATACCCCTTGGCATCAATGCCCATGATCGAGGGAATCTTTTGGGCCAGACGCCCGCCATCGGTGGCGGCGTTCTTTGGCGCCACATGTGGATACAGCACCGGAAAGCCCTTATCCCTGAAGACGGTAAGGAGCGGCGCGATGCGATCAACAGCATCCCATCCGACATCACCGCAGGAGGTCGGGTATTCGGTGATCGCATCCCAATATTGTTGTCGCTGTGTACCGACGGTGCGGTACTGGACATCAATGATCAGCAAAGCCGGCCGACGGCCAAAACCACCTGCCCCGCCAAATCCCGCCGATGCATATCGCCGCTCCTCTTCATCGGAAACAACCCCGGACCACGGCTTCATGCGCAACACCTTTTAGATAAGAAACACCAATCAGTTGACGAGAAGGCCACGACCTTGTCAACCTAACACTTCCGCCGCGGCAGAGGATCATCATGGACATCAAATACCACGACAGATATGCCTTCAGCGCCCTTCCCGACCGCGCTGTGTATGACTGGCCGGGAGGCAAGCGCCTGGCGGTCTGTCTGTGCAACAATATCGAATGGTTTTCCTTCATGACCGGGCTTGGCAGTGACCATACACAGCCCGGTGCCGCGCAAACGACACGCAACTATGCCTGGCGCGACTACGGCAACCGGGTAGGTCTCTGGTACCTGTTTGACATGCTTGATGAGCTTGGCCTGCCGGCATCACATAATCTGAATGCCGCCGCTCTCGACAACTGCCCACAGATTGTCGACAGAATTCGTGAACGCGAAGATGAGGTGATCGGCCACGGGCGGACCAACTCCGAACGTCAGGACATCATGGATGAGGCGACAGAGCGCGCCATGATCGAAGAAACGACATTGGCCATTTCCCGACATTTTGGCACCCCGCCGCGTGGCTGGCTTGGCCCTTATATCGTGCAATCCGATGTAACGCTCGATCTGCTGAAGGAAGCCGGGTACAGCTACATGCTGGACTGGCCTGCGGATGACCAGCCATTCTGGATGAAAACCCGCGCCGGCCCGATCCTGTCAGTTCCCTATTCGATCGAATTGAATGACAGCCCGGCGCAGGTGTTCAGGCACCACACAGGGCGGGAATTCGAGGAGATGATCATCGATCATTTTGACGAGATGCTTAGCCAATCACGGAAATATCCGCTTGTCTTCAACATCGTCCTGCATCCTTTTGTCATTGGCCAGCCTTTCCGTCTGCATGCGCTGCGCCGGGCGCTCAACCGGATCCTTGAGCAGCGGGATGCGCTGTGGCTGACCACTCCCGGCGGCATTGCGGATCACATCGCCAGCCTGCCGGAGGGGACCCTGCCATGATGGATGAAGATTTGATCAAGCTGGCCATGCGCTATTTCACGGCGCTTGATGCCCGTGACAGTGACGCTCTTGCCGACACGCTGGACGAAAAATGTGTGCTGCGAATCGAAAGCCACGACATCACGCATAATGGCAAACTCGCCATAGGCGCGCTGTTTGTGTCGCGGTGGGAGGTGCCGTTGGAGACAATGATCAGGGCACGGCATCATGACTTCACGCATTCGCCGTCACCATCATGCGGCCGTATCACCAGCCAGTTTACCGTGACCTATTCCGGCCCCGGCGCGCCAGAACCGAAATCCAATGCCAATGTGTTTTCCATGCAAAACGGCAAAATCACCCGGATCAGCGTCTATATGGCAGGTGTCAACAGCATCAAGAGTTAGCCCAGCAGATCGATAACCTCGTCTGTTGATCTAACTTTTCCAAAGAAACGGCTGAAATTACGTAAAGTTCCTTCATGAAGGTCCTGATGTGTCGCAGCACAGGCATCTTCGACAAGCGTTACGGCATACCCCCTGTCCGCGGCTTCCCGCGCGGTGGTCTCGACGCACATGTTGGTTGACACGCCGGTAACAAACAGATGCTCGCGCCCAAGACTGCGAAGCAGGTGATCAAGGCCGGTCGAGGCAAAGGCCCCCATCGAGGTCTTGCGGACGATGGGGTCCCCGGGTTCAGGTGCCAGCTCTTCAATGATGCGGTGCGCGTACTGGCCTTCATAATTTCCGACCGACTGGAAAAAGGCGCGCATATGCACCGGCGCATCGGAACAATCCGGCAACCCCGCGCCGATGGTTATATAGATCACCCGTCCCCCAGCCTGGCGCATGGCCGTGATCAATTTGCGGTTGTTGGGAATGACGAGAGTCGTGATGCGCTGAAAGCGCCAGTCTGTAACGCTGTTTCCTTCCGCTTTCATCTTGCGGGCAAGCGGACCGTCGGGATGCCCAGTTGCATATTGCATGTCAATGATCACAAGGGCAGAACTCGCCGGATCAATCTCACGCTCGGCATTGAATTGTTTCACATAATCTTCGGAAAACTGGGCCATGGCGCACACTCGACATTGGGGTGATTGAGAAGACGAAACCTTGGTTCATCATGCACCAACTCGACCCTGCTTGGCCATTGCCAGTATGATGAATAGGCAGATTTGCTGTCCGCCGGGTGATCTTCAAAAGCCCGGATGATCGTATGTTGGTGACGTAATGGGAACCGACATTCCGTATATTAGCCGGAATTTATTTACTGTTGCGACCAAAACCGACAAGCTGGCGATGAAACGTTCGCCAAGAGCAGACAGCAGGCGCCCCATGATCACGCTTTATGAAAACCTGCGGACCATTGTATACGCCCCCTTCTATCTGGCAGATCGCCGAGGTTTCTGGGCGGATGAAGGTCTGGAGGTCGCCATTCAGTTATCACCAGACCCGGTGGAGACCGCCGAAGGTCTGCTTGCCGGTCGAGCCGACATTTCATGGGGCGGGCCGATGCGCGTGATGTTGCACCATGACCGTGATCCGGAATGCCAGCTTGTCGCGTTCGGGCAGGTTGTCGCGCGCGATCCCTTTATCCTGATCGGCCGCGACCCAAACCCGGATTTCCACTTTCGTGACCTCCGTGACAAGCGGCTGGCGATTGCCGAGGAGGTTCCCACCCCCTGGATGACATTTCAGGATGACTTGATCCGGGCCGGGATTAACCCGTCGCATCTCGATATTGCAGGCCGGGCCGCGATGCATACATTTCCGGGCAGGCTGGCAGCAGACGAGATTGATGTTGCACAGGTGCTGGAGCCATATGCCGCCGCCGCGCTGGCCGATGGCACGGCGCATATATGGCACCGGTTCGCTGACCGCGGAGATATTGGCTATACGAGTTTTTATACCACCCGCGCCTATCTGCAGGAGAACCCCGCAACCTGCCGGTCCCTGTTGACCGGGGTAGACCGCGCGCTCGACGCTCTTGCCATTGCACCAGCCGCCGACATCGCGACCGAACTTGCCACCCTCTTTCCGGAAGTGCCGCAGCCGATCCTTGCCGCTGCGATAGCCGGGTATCAATCATCAAACCTGTGGGCCAGGCAGACTGACCTGACCGCCGCTGCCTTTGTCCGGCTGAAATCGGCCTTGTTATCGGGCGGCCTGATTTCGACCGACATTCCCTTTGACCATGTTATCGCCAGATTGGAGGAATCATGACCTACGAAATACCCGCTATCGACATCGCGCCCTTTCTTGCCGGTGATGCCGACGGTAAGTCACGCGTCGCAGCCGAGGTTGCCAGCGCCGCGCAAAGCATCGGGTTTGTGGTATTGTCAGGTCATGGAATTCCGCAGTCACTGATCGAGCAGGCGTTTACAAGAGGGTTTGAATTTTTTGATCTGCCAAATGATGAAAAGGCAAAATGGCACCCGACCGGCCCGGCTAAACAGCGTGGCTATCATGGCCTCGCAACGCGTGGGCTATCGGCAACGCTTGGCAAGGACGCCCCGAAGGACCTGCGCGAAAGTCTGTTTCTGGGGCCAATAGATGACTGCGCTGCTGATTTCGCCCATATCCCCGAGGCGACAACAGCCTATGCGCCAAACATCATACCCGACAGGCCGGACGGGCTGGACGACGCCCTGCTTGATCTCTATCGCGCGTTTGAGACCCTGTCAGGTAATCTCCTGCGGATATTCGCGGTTGCCGCAAATATGCCCGAAGAGCATTTCACGCCGCTGATTCAAAAACATTTTTCGATCATGTCAACACATCACTACCCGGCGCTTAAAGAACCTCCATTACCGGGCCAGCTCCGCACCGGCGCGCATACCGATTACGGGGCGCTGACCATCCTTGCCATGACCACCGCGAATGGTGGGCTGGAGGTTGAACGTGGTGGGGAATGGATGCCCGTTTCACCACCTGAAGGCGCGCTTGTGGTCAATCTTGGGGACATGATGCAACGCTGGACGAATGGCGAATGGGTTTCGACCATGCATCGCGTGGTGACGCCAGAAAACCTTCACGATGCCATGTCACGACGGATATCCATCGGCTATTTCATGCATCCCGACTATGATGCCAGAATCGAGTGTCTGCCAAGCTGCGAAGGCGACGGTGCGAAATACCCTCCAATCACCGCTGGCGACCATATTCGCCTGAAAATCGAAGCATCGCATAAGAGCTGACAATAACGGCAACTGGCAATCCGCCTTATGCATATGGCCCTATGATTAGTTAACAATCTGTTCATTCAATGAGCTTTGCATTACCATCAACAGCTCAATAAAGCATGAAGACACGACCTCTCGAATACCGGAATACCATTCTTTATTTCAGACGAGGTAATCGATCCCATGTCATCTGGCCACGCCGAGACGGCAACCATAAGACGGCTGTTCGCGGCATACAGCAAACAAGGCATAAAGAAGGACAAGGCAATTATGCTGATTGCTGAAGCTCTTGGGTTGGGGAAAAAGCAGGTTTTTGATGTACTCAAGAATGATCTTGGCGATGCCTGAGCGTAATTCTCTCCCGCGCAACCCTGCGTTTGAATGAGGCGGTCTGATCAATACCAGGCAAGCGACAGGACATTTTCATAATGGAAACGCGTGATGTGGTGATTATCGGCGGCGGCGCCGCCGGTCTGATGTGTGGACGTGTGGCCGGACGGCGCGGCCGGTCTGTCCTGATCCTGGATCACGCCCGCAGGCCAGCTGAGAAAATCCGCATTTCCGGAGGCGGGCGGTGTAACTTTACCAACTTGCATTCCAGCCCCACGGCTTTCCTGTCGAACAATCGTCATTTCTGCAAATCCGCCTTCACCCGCTATACGCAGGATGATTTCGTGCAGCTTGTCACCCAGCATCAGATCGCCTTTCACGAAAAAAAGCTTGGTCAGCTTTTCTGTGATGACAGCGCCCAGCAGATCATCGACATGCTGCTCGCTGAATGTCGTGATGCCGGGGCAGAACTGCGCCTGAACACGGTCGTGAAGCACGTCGAGGCGACCGCTGACGGCTATCATGTCGATACTGGTGACAAACAGATTGCCTGCCGGTCGCTGGTCATCGCCACCGGCGGGCTGTCGATCCCGAAGATCGGGGCAACGCGTTTCGGCTATGACATCGCACGGCAATTCGGACTGAAAGTCACGACGGTAAAGCCGGCGCTGGTTCCCCTCACCTTCGAGGCTGATTTTCTTGAACGATGCCGAACACTGTCTGGACTGTCCGTTGATGCCGAGGTGCGGCATGGCAAGACGATGTTCCGCGAGGGTCTGTTGTTTACCCATCGCGGCCTGTCCGGCCCGTCAATCCTGCAGATCAGCTCATATTGGGATGAAGGCGAGGATATCAGGATCAATCTGCTGCCGGATATCGATGCCGCCGCCTTTCTGACCGCACGCAAGGCCGCCACGCCGCGGCAAGAGGTGCTGACGGCCCTCAGCGAATGTCTGCCACGCCGTCTTGCCGCCGATATCCTTGACGAAACGGCCGCCTCGGGGAGGCTTGCCGATCAGCCTAACGCCGTGTTGGCGCGCCTTGGTGAGCGCATCAACCGCTGGCAAGTGACGCCAAGCGGCAGCGAGGGTTATCGCACCGCAGAGGTTACGCTTGGCGGGGTCGATGTTGGCGAGCTGTCGTCAAAGACGATGGAGGCGCGCGGACAACCCGGCCTGTACTTCATTGGCGAGGTGGTCGATGTCACAGGCCATCTCGGCGGTTACAATTTCCAGTGGGCCTGGTCATCCGGCTTTGTCGCCGGCGAGGCCGTATAGGCTGCCCGGTCCGTGTGCCCAGCCTACCCCGCCTGTCGTGAAAGTAACTGGTCAAGCGCCTGTGAAAACCGGCCACGATCCGCCTTGGAAAACGGCCTTCCCTGACCTTTACCCCCCTGGTTAAGGGGGTTGGCGGCACGCATGTCGGTCATTAAATCGCGTGTTGCAAGGATCCCGCCGATATTCGCGGCGGTGATGGGGGTTCCATCGGGGCGTAATACGGCGGCGCCATTGCCAACACCGCGTGCAGCAAGCGGAATGTCATTGGTGATAACGATGTCACCCCTCTTCGCATGCTCGGCAATCCATATGTCGGCAGCGTCCGGGCCATCATCAACGATGGCAAGATCGATCAGCGGATGTGGATTCGGCCGGATGCCGCCATTGCAGACCATCACCACATGGCAGTTATGACGGATGGCGATATTGGCAATCTCCTCCTTCACCGGACAGGCATCCGCATCAACATAGATAATCGTCATGCATCGACCATAAGTCATCTTGGCGAGCTTTGCATCCCTTCCCGGCTTCCATCGATTTTGAGGTGGCGGAATCTTCATGCCCTTCGCTACTGTGGGGTGACGGACAATTGGGAACAGAACTGCAGGGGCAGGAATGTGATGAGAAGCACCGGTTCAGGCGAACAGATCGCCGCCATGTCGATGGCATTCCCGTTGATCCGACAACATGTGGCGCTTTCGCCGATAATGCGAAGATAACAGGTGTGATTTTGTGATGTTCAAAATATCCAGCCCGTCATCATGATGCATTTTTTGCAGCGGCGCGGTCAGTTTTTTGCAGTGTTGGGCACCGGCCTGACTTCGTATTATCTGTCGGGGAAAGTCGTTCGACCGTCCGGCCGCGGCTGCTGTCATCTGCGTCTTGTGACAGGTTGGTTTGCAGGCCATCCATTCCTATGTCTGGAGTCACGATGATGGATGGTACCGGCACATTTTCACGATCATTGCAGCGGGCACGCGGCGCAATCAGGACGACGTTCCGAAATAACGCGCTTGAATGTCTGTTCAATTCCGGTTCGGCAAAGGCACTGCTTCCCCGCACCTATGGGCCGTCAAACGAGGTTGTTCTTGTCAACACCGCTGGCGGCATCACCGGTGGTGATATTTTCACCTACGAATCCGGCGCCGATGCAAGTCATGTGACGGTCACCACACAGGCCGCCGAACGCGCCTATCGCAGCAGCCATGGTGATGCGGCGCGGCTTGATGTGAAACTCACCGCACAGAATGGTGCCAGCCTTCACTGGTTGCCGCAGGAAACGATCCTGTTCGACCATAACCATCTGGCCCGACGTATCGAGGTCGATATGGATCAGGACAGCGAATGCCTGATCCTCGAATCACTGGTTTTTGGCCGGCATGCGATGGGCGAGGCGCTCAGCCAGTGCCACTTTACCGATAGCTGGCGCATTCGCCGTGGTGGCCGTCTTGTGCATACCGAAGCGCAACGGCTTGACGGCGATCCGGGCCGCTGCCTTACCCATGGCGCTGGCGCTGATGGCGCGCAGATGATGGCGGTGATTGCCTATGTCGGGCCACGGTCCACGCAGATACATGCCGATATAAAGCGTATACTCGACAATATCCCTTCACGTGCCGCAGTCTCGGCCTGGGACGGCAAGGTCGTGATGCGGTTGCTGGGTCGCGACACGATGATGGGCAAACAGAATCTCACAGAAATTTTGACAGCCATGGGCGGCGTTCATGTGCCGCGGGTATGGCAATAAAGAGGTAAGCCATGAAACTGACCCCCAGAGAAAAGGACAAGCTGCTTGTCAGCCTTGCCGCGATGGTGGCACGCGGGAGGCTGCAACGCGGCGTCAAGCTGAACCACCCTGAGGCCATCGCCCTGATCACCGACTTTGTGGTCGAGGGCGCGCGTGATGGCAGAACGGTTGCCGAGTTGATGGAAGCCGGTGCGCATGTCATCACGGCGGACCAGTGCATGGATGGCATCCCCGAGATGATCCACGATGTTCAGGTCGAGGCCACTTTCCCCGATGGCACCAAGCTTGTCACCGTCCATCACCCGATCCGCAAGGGAGGCGCATCATGATCCCAGGAGAAATCCTGCCAGCCGATGGCGATATCACGCTGAATGCCGGTGCCACGCAGACCACCCTCACCGTTGCCAACACAGGCGATCGGCCGGTTCAGGTTGGCAGCCACTATCATTTCGCCGAAACCAACCCGGCACTGGATTTCGACCGTGATGCGGCGCGCGGTCTGCGTCTGGACATTGCAGCCGGCACCGCGGTCAGGTTTGAGCCCGGGCAAAGCCGCGAAGTGGCGCTTGTGCCGCTGAGCGGCGGGCGCCGTGTCTTCGGTTTCAACCAGCAGATCATGGGAGACCTTTGATGCCAAAACAGATTTCCCGCGCGGCCTATGCCGACATGTATGGCCCGACAACGGGCGACCGGGTGCGGCTTGCCGATACCGATCTTGTCATCGAGGTGGAAAAGGATTTCACAACTTATGGTGAGGAAGTGAAATTCGGGGGCGGCAAGGTCATCCGTGACGGTATGGGCCAGTCGCAGACCACCCGCAGCGACGGCGCTGTCGACACGGTGATCACCAACGCCCTGGTGATCGATGTCACCGGCATCTTCAAGGCCGATATTGGCCTCAAGGATGGCGTCATCAACGGCATCGGCAAGGCTGGTAATCCTGACACCCAGCCCGGCGTCGATATCGTGATCGGGCCCGGCACCGAGGCCATTGCCGGCGAAGGCCACGTGCTGACGGCCGGCGGCTTCGACAGCCATATCCATTTCATCTGCCCGCAACAGATCGATGATGCGCTGCATTCCGGACTGACGACGATGCTTGGCGGCGGCACCGGCCCGGCGCACGGCACGCTGGCGACAACATGCACACCCGGACCCTGGCATATCGGTCGGATGCTGCAGGCGGCAGATGCCTTTCCGATGAACCTTGCCTTTGCCGGCAAGGGCAATGCGTCGCTGCCGGCGGCGCTTGAGGAACAGGTTCGCGGCGGCGCCTGCGCGTTAAAACTTCATGAGGATTGGGGAACCACACCTGGTGCCATCGACAATTGCCTGTCGGTTGCCGATGCGATGGACATTCAGGTGATGATCCACACCGACACGCTGAATGAAAGCGGCTTTGTCGAGAACACTGTCGCGGCGATGAAGAACCGCGTGATCCATGCGTTCCATACCGAAGGTGCCGGCGGCGGGCATGCTCCGGACATCATCAAGATCTGCGGCGAGCCGCATGTGCTGCCATCCTCGACCAACCCGACCCGCCCCTATACGGTCAACACGCTGGAAGAACATCTCGACATGCTGATGGTCTGCCATCACCTGGACAAGTCGATCCCTGAGGATGTTGCCTTTGCCGAGAGCCGGATTCGGCGCGAGACCATCGCCGCCGAAGATATCCTGCATGACATG
>CBFHNZ010000010.1:0-71174 GCA_965657415.1 Puniceispirillaceae bacterium (SeqCode)
GCGAAAGACATTTTCATGACCACGCCGCTCCTGTCCCTTCGCGATCTGCAGATCAGCTTCCAGCGAGATGGTGTGACCACCCCGGCGGTCACATCACTGACGCTTGATATCCTGCCGGGAGAAACGGTGGCGCTCGTCGGCGAAAGCGGGTCCGGCAAATCGGTGTCGGCATTGGCAAGCCTCGGCCTGCTTGCCGATAACGCCGTGCAGCGCGGCGAGATCAGCTGGAAAGGCACGCCCATAAACCCGCATGACGAGAATTTCATGCAGGGACTTCGTGGCAATCAGATCGGTATGGTCTTTCAGGAGCCGATGACATCGCTCAACCCGCTCCACACCATTGAACGGCAGATTGGCGAGGCCCTGCAACTCCATCAGCGGCTCCTGCCGGCCCAGGCTCGCGAGCGCAGCATCAACCTGCTGCACCGTGTCGGCATTCCGGACCCACAGGCGCGACTGGCATCCTATCCACACGAGCTGTCAGGTGGTCAGCGCCAGCGTGTGATGATCGCCATGGCGCTGGCGAATGGTCCCGATCTGTTGATCGCCGATGAACCGACGACGGCACTGGATGTCACCATCGAGGCGCAAATCCTAGACCTTCTGGCCGAACTGAAACGCGATAGTGGACTTTCGATGCTGTTTATCACGCATGATCTTGGCGTGGTCAGGCAGATTGCGGACCGTGTCTTTGTCATGCGGCGGGGTGAACTTGTCGAGAGCGGCCAGGCGACGGATATTTTCGCCGCCCCACGCGAGACATATACCAAAGACCTGATCGCCGCGCAGCCACAAGGAGTCCGCACCGCGCGGAAAGGCGAAGCCGCCGATCTGCTGGTGGCGCGGGACATCAAGGTGCATTTCCCGGTCCGCGGCGGGTTGCTGCGCCGCACACGAAGCGTGATCAAGGCCGTCGACGGGATCGATCTGGAGGTAAAAGCCGGCCGCACGGTCGGCATTGTCGGGGAAAGCGGATCCGGCAAATCGACTCTTGCCCGCGCCATCACCCAGCTTGTCACCTCTCAGGGCCACATCACCTTTGATGAGTGTGAAATCAGTCAGCGCGACAAGCGGGGGTTGCAGGCGTTTCGTCGGCAGGTACAGATCGTCTTTCAGGATCCGTTCGGGTCCTTATCACCGCGCATGTCGGTCGGTGAGATCATCGCCGAGGGGTTGGTTGCCCATGACATCGGCACGGTGGCGGAACGCCGCGCGGCGGTGACAGAGGTGCTGCAGGAAGTCGGTCTGGACCCGACGGTGGCCGGCAATTATCCACATGAGTTTTCCGGCGGCCAGCGCCAGCGGATCGCTATCGCCAGAGCGCTGATCTTGAAGCCACGGATCATCCTGTTCGATGAACCGACCTCGGCCCTCGACATGACCGTCCAGAAATCACTGATTGCGCTTCTTGGCAGGCTTCAGCACCGCTTTGGTCTCGGCTATCTGTTCATCAGCCATGACATCGCACTGATCGGGTCAATCAGCGATGAGGTGATCGTTATGAAGGATGGCGTCGTCGTCGAGCGCGGCACGGCACAGGACATCATGCACGCCCCACAACATCCCTATACGATCGATCTGATTGCCGCGGCGCGGCGCAAGAGCGCCTGACCATGAGAGCCGCACCCCAGCCTGAATGCCGATAACATCATGCATGATACCGACACCCCCATCACCCGGCGGATAACCGATGCCATTGCCCGCATGTTTGTCGAGCGCGGCGATGCCTGCCTGCGGGAATTCACCCTGCGGACCGGACGCCGGGTCGACATCATCGCCATCGGCCCTGGCGGCGAAATCACGATTGTCGAGGTGAAGTCCTCGCGGCAGGATTTTCTCAGCGACCGGAAATGGCAGGAATATCCGGAATGGGCCGACAGATTCTACTTTGCCGTCGCCGATGATTTTCCGCGCGATATTCTGCCCGATGAAGATCAATGTGGGATCATCATCACCGACGGGTTCGATTGCCTTGAGGTGCGACCGGCACCACTGGCACGGCTGGCGGCACAGCGGCGGAACCACCTGACGCGGCGGCTGGCGCATGTCGCGATGCGGCGGCTTGAATTTGCCAGCTCCGGCACCGGATTGACAGCGGTCCCGGGCGAGGATGAAGAAGCACCGGATTGACCGCTGCCCGCGGCAATCAACGTATCAAGGAAGCGTTCCTTCCAGCACATAGCGCAGAATTTGCACGATCTGATCGGGCGTCTCGGTGACGGCAAGCGCCGCCGCATCGACCTCCTTCAGCGCGTGCTGATGGTCTGGCCCGTGCATGATGATCAACGACTTGCCAAGCGCCGCCGCATAGCCGGCATCAAAGGCGGCGTTCCATTGCCGGTATTTCTCGCCAAACCGCACCACGACGATATCGGCGGCGGCGATGCCATTGCGGGTGCGGATGGCGTTGACATTGGCGCCCTTATTGTCGTGCCAGAACTTGTCAGGCTCGACCCCGAGAATGCGCACACCGCAATCATCACTTGCCGCATGATCGGTAACCGGCCCGGAAAATGTCACATCAAGACCGGCCGCGCCGGCGATGATCTGGTCACGCCAGTCAGTGTGGATTTCTCCCGACAAATAAACGGTGAGGCTCATGAAAGGTCCCTTTCCCTATAATAGCAACGCAGCATCGTGTTCTTGATTATGATCCTGATTATGGTCCTGCCGACCTGGTCCGTGAAGCCAGCCCTTTGGAGGCCTGCCGCTCGGCAGCGACGAATGATGGCAAACCGCTAGCACCTGTCCTGACAGGCAACACACAATGTCACTGCCGGATCGATATCCAGCCTTTCTGGCAGGACATCCTCACCGCACGCAAGGCAATATCCATATTCATCCTCACCAAGGCGGCGCAACGCGGCGTTCAGCACCGCCAGCCTGTGCCGGCGCCGTTCCTCACGCGCCAGATCCATTGACTGCTGCTGCATGGCATCCATGCGGGACAGGCGGCCAACCGATTGCTGGTCTAGTTCGACCGGTGCCCGGCCCGCCTTGCTGGCGTCACTCAAGGTGTGCAACTCGTCAATTTCGGTCAGAATCTTTTGGCGGTATAAATCGCTGTCCACTGCTGAACGCCTAAATCCTGTTGCCCTTCAAAAGCTTGCGGAGTTCCACCTTGGCAGCCTCATGGAGGTTGGTGATGCTCATCGCCTCACAGACATGACCGCTTTTCGAACCCATACTGTCCATCGTCAGGCGCAGGGTCTTGCGGTTTACTTCTATCTTCACCGTGTCATTTGCCACCCGGTAATGATCCGGTGATTTGCTGACCTCGAAATTCATGTAATAGATGTCGTCATCCTTGTCGAACCTGGCCCAGCCAAAGGTTTCACGGTCCTTTGTAAAAAGGACATATTGCGTCATATCGACAGCCGGATCATCAACCTTACATAACAACCCGACACCCCCAACGAACAGTCCCGGCACGGGGGAAACTTGCAGCGCCCTGTTCGTTGTGTCGGCACCAGCCGAGCTACCGATCAGCATCATCAGAATGGCGATTACGAACTGCCGCATGCGGTCCTCCATTGGTGTATTCTGATTGTATTCTAGCAGAACGGTGCCTGGCGCACAGCCACCTGCGGCAGTCCAACCCGCCTGTTTTTGGCGCAACACAAACAGCACAGACAGCACAGTCAGCACAGACATGGCCTGCGCGAATCGATAATCTAGTTTGGAAAAATGGTCGGAGCGGCGGGATTCGAACCCACGACCCCTTCACCCCCAGTAAAGTGCGCTACCAGGCTGCGCTACGCTCCGACGGATGGGGTTATACGCTGTCACGAAGCCCTGTGCAAATATCTTTGTTCGGTGGGGACCATGACCGGGACGGCCCTGAAGGGTCACTGGGCCGCATCGTGCCATCGGGCGGCGTGCCCGAAGAAAAGCAGACAAGCGGAAACAGATGGCCTATTGTCAAGATCTTGATGTTGGGGATTGTGCGCAACCGTGCTGGAACGTGACAAATTCATCCTCTGGGACTCTGGCGAAGTGATCTACCGTGCCGGTGACACGTCGCAGGAAGCGTATCTGATCATGGACGGATCGGTCGAACTGTTCACGGCAGAAGGTCTGCGACTGAACAGGATCGGGGCCAATGAAATCCTCGGTGAAACATCGTTGTTGCTCGATACAGAACGCACGGTGACAGCCATCGCCTCGCCGGTCGGAGCCAAGGCAACGCGTATACCGCGGCAGTATTTCACCGAAATCGCAACACGTGACAAGGTAACAGCGGCGCTGATCCGGAAGATCCAGTTCCGCCTGATCGACAGCAACAAGCAAAGCAACATGCTTGCCCTCGAGATCGAGAATATTGCCGACCTTGTCGAGGCACTCATCCAGCAGGAAAGCCCGGATAGCAGCATGATTGCCAAGTTGCGCAGCAAGCTGGACGCGGTACGCCAACAGGTGGTGATCGACCGGCACCTGGTAGCCTATCCGAACGTTCAGGCAGGCACCCCCGGAAAGGCAGGCACCCCTGGAAACAAGGAAAACGCTGAAAATTTCGGATGATGATGGCGTCAAAATCCAGCCTGATATCCACCACACCGCGTTTTGAGCGCAAGACGTCCGGCAGCAACCAAATGTCGTAAGGCCGGACATCAAAAGGAACTTCCGCCTGTGCGGAAGATCACTTTCGATTTTTACCAATTTTTACCGACATTTACCGAATTGGTCGGAGCGAGAGGATTCGAACCTCCGACCCCCTGCTCCCGAAGCAGGTGCGCTACCAGGCTGCGCTACGCTCCGACACGGACGGCTTTATAGACGAGTGCGGACGCCTTCGCAAACGGATTCGACGATGCGGCGCAAACGGATTCGACGTTGCGGCGCAAACGGATTCGACGATGCGGATCACCTGATATCATCAAATGAAAACCACCGTGAAACGCGGATATGACAGGCGTCAGCTTTCAATAGTCTTGCGCAGCCGCAAAAGCGTTTCACGCGCCGATTCCAAGGTCGCGAAAGCCTCGTCAAGACCATCCGAGGCACCATTGCCGCCGCCTATCGCAATACCCCCAGACTGGCGACTGCCAAGATGCTTTTGCGCTCCCTTGATTGTGAAGCCTTCCTTATAGAGGAGATCACGGATTTTCTCGAGGAGCGCGACATCGTCAGGCCGGTAATACCGGCGGCCACCACTGCGCTTGAGCGGACGGAGGGAGGTGAATTTCGTCTCCCAGAACCGCAGGACATGCGGTGGGATGTCCAGATGATCCGCAACCTCGGAAATCGTGCGGAAGGCATCGGAAGCTTTCTGACTCATGATTCGTTGTCGACCCGGTCTTTCAGTATGTGTGACGGGCGAAAGGACAGGACTCGACGTGGCGTGATCGTGGCTTCAACCCCAGTCTTCGGGTTCCGGCCAATCCGCTCACGCTTTGACTGCACCGAAAATGTACCAAAGGAAGATAGCTTAACTTCCTCGCCTTTTTCGAGACATACGCACATCTCTTCAAGAAACGTCTCAACAAGTTCAGATGACTCGTTACGGGACAACCCGATATTTCTATAGACCGCCTCTGCGAGGTCGGCACGTGTCAATGTCTTGCTCATAAGGTCACGCTAATGTTGTTTCAGGACTGAGTCAATCAACAGCACACATATTTGCTGTGATTTGAAGTTTTCTTACAGGCGGTTAGTCTCAAAAGCTAATGTATTCATTGACCGTTCGGTCGACCATACCGAACGAGCGCAGCGCCCCAGACAAGCCCGCCGCCGATGGCCTCGAACGCCAGAACCTGGCCATTGCGGACCCGTCCATCGTCAACCGCTGCCGCCAGCGCCAGCGGAATCGAGGCCGCCGATGTATTGGCATGATCCTGGACTGTCTTCACCACCCGTTCATCGGACAATCCCATCTTTTTCTGCATGCCTTCAATGATCCGGATGTTTGCCTGGTGCGGCACCAGCCAGTCGACATCATCTACTGTCATGTTGGCGGCATCGAGAACTTCATCCATGACACTCGCCAGTTTTTCCACCGCGTGCCGGAAGACCTTGTTGCCTTCCATCCTGACATGGCCAACCGTGCCAGAACTTGACGGTCCCCCATCGACATATAGAATATCACGATGCGCGCCGTCAGCATGAAGGCGGCTTGCCAGAACACCAAAATCACCGGCCGCGTCGCCGCGTTCCAGCAGCACCGCCCCGGCACCATCGCCGAAAAGAACGCAGGTCGACCTGTCTTCCCAGTTCAAAATCTTCGAAAAACTCTCGGCACCAATCACCAGCGCCCGCCTGCCCCGCCCGGCACTCAACATGGCGTCTGCGACATCAAGGGCATACACAAAGCCGGCGCAGACCGCCTGAACATCAAAGGCGATGGCCTTCGCCGCGCCGATCTGATGCTGAACCTTTGTCGCCGTCGAGGGGAAGGTGTCATCCGGGGTGCTGGTGGCGACGATGATCAGGTCGATATCCGCCCCTGTCATCCCACAATGCGCCAGTGCCCGCTCAGCCGCATTGCGTGCCAGGTCGGACGTTTTTTCGCCTTCGGCAACGATGTGGCGCTGGGCAATACCGGTGCGCTGGCGGATCCACTCATCGCTGGTATCGACAATGCCGGCAAGATCCTGATTCGTCATCACACGTTCCGGCAAATAGCTGCCGACGGAAACCATCAATGTCGCACCATCACGCATCGTCTTTTTTCTGCTCCAGAATGGTGTTGGCCCGCGCAATGGCCGCGCTCACATCAGGTATGAAACCGTGATCCACGAGTTCCGAGGCGACATTGATGGCATTGGCAAAGCCAATCTTGTCAGTGCCACCATGCGATTTCACCGCAATGCCATTGAGGCCGAGGAACACCGCACCATTATAGCTTCGTGGATCGATATGACGACGCATTTCCGACAAGGAACTGCGGGCCAGAAAATAGCCGAGGCGCGACATCATCGTGCTGGCCAGGCTGCGCCGCAGCAGCCGTGTGAACATGGACGAAATACCCTCAGCAGTCTTCAGCGCGATATTGCCGGAAAACCCGTCCGTGACAACCACATCAAGCTTGCCGTTTGTGAGGTCCGATCCCTCGACAAATCCCTGATAATTGATGCCAAGCGCGGGGTCCGCCAGTTGGCGTGAGGCCACACGCAGATATTCATGCCCCTTTTGCTCTTCCTCGCCGACATTCAAAAGACCCAGACGCGGCGCGCTCTTGCCTGTTAGGCTGCGATGAAACGCCTGACCAAGAATGGCAAACTGGACTAGGTTTTCAGCATCACATTCAAGATTTGCGCCAAGATCGAGCATGCAAACCAGCTCGCCAACAGTTGGAAAGAAGGCCGCTATCGCCGGGCGTGTGACACCCGGCATCGTGCGCAACTGCAGCTTTGCCATCGCCATCAGGGCACCAGTGTTGCCGGCTGACACCACCGCGTCAGCCTCACCATCGGCCACGCTGGCAATGGACATCCACATCGAGGTTGTTTTGCCGCGCCGCACTGCCTGTGACGCCGTATCATCGGGCGACACCGCCTCACCGGTATGGATTACACGCGCACCTGCAAGATGGCGCGCAGTGCCAAGCAAGGGAGTGATCTGCGCCTCATCCCCAAAAAATGTAATAGCCAGATGCGGGTGCTGCCCACAGGCGATGTCCGCACCCATGACAACACATGCTGGCGCACTGTCGCCCCCCATGGCGTCAAGCGCCAGCCTTACGGTTTTTGTGTCGGCACTCACAAACGCAAACCTTCCAATCCTGACCAACGGCCCGCGAAGACTACTTCCCGGGCATTTTCAGACTGCCAAGGCTGGCAAAAGGATGCGGAACCTTAACATCACCAGCCTTGAACTCGTCCGGAGCGTCAACGGTGCGCGGCCAGGTATTGACCGCCAGCGCAAGCGATTGCGCTACCATTTCGCCAAGTTCTATACACCCATCGACCAGTGGTTCGGAATCATCGAGTCCGACAACAATCTCGTCATCCTCATCCGTTGCCCGAACATACCGTTCTTCAAGGGCGAAATCCACCGTTTCCGGAACCGGATCACCGGTGACAATACAAGGCTGGACAAGCCTCGCCTGCAAGCTACCTGTGACATCCCACGCATCCGGCCCGACGCGGGCGATCTCAACAGCAACCTGAAGACCGGAAAGCTCGACAAAGCCAAATCGGTCGGCAAGGCCCGCCAGTTCCGCCTCGCTGACGGCAAGCGCCCCACGATAGGGGCCCTTGACTGGCAAGGTTTCGACATCAATCAACGTTTCAAGCGAAAATGTCTTCATTGGTTGTTTCCAGATGTTCCGATCAACCAGCCGCAACATCCATTCTTTCTGCGCGACGCACTATAGCGGTGTCTGTGAGAAAAGCCATGCCAATAGCGGCCCCGCGCTGGCCGCGCAGGCGATCCGCAGGAATGCTAGCCCAGACCGCCAGCCAACAGAACATCATCGTCCAGCGCCGCCAGACGGCCCTCCAGCGCCAGCACGAAATCGACAAGCTGCGGACTGGCCGGGCCCTCATCGCGCAGCAAGTTCCGGCCGATGGCAGCCGCGAGGGCATCGCGGTCACCATTATCAAGCGCCGTTGCGTAGGCATCAAGGCGGCCCATGAAGGCCTCTGCCATGGTTCGCACGCGCTTACTGACCCCGATGTCACCGGCCCCCATTTCACGAAGCGACAAATCCATATCGGAAAACATGGTATCAAACAGCTGTTGGCTGAGTGCGGCCCCCGCATCACCGCACCCCTTCAAACGTCGCATGACAAGTGCCACGACCAACGCCAGCGCGTCAAACCGGCCATCGACTGTATCGGCGACAGCATGGTCCCGGAAAAATGCCGGTTCCCTGGCAAGCTCGACAGCGTTGCCATACAATATCTCGGATATGGCTGACTGACGCCGGCGGCCCCAGTCAAGCATATTTCCAAGCCATCCCTTTTCTTGGCTTTCCATCACCCTACCATCCTATTAAGGTAACGTCCGTCCACTGCCAAAGGCCGTGACGACGCTGTGCATAAGTAAAGCAGGACCATCAGCATGACCAGAGGCTTGTTTGACGCATTTCCGGGCATGTGCCAGCTGCGAACCATGCTGCTCGCCCTCTTCGCAGGGCTGGCCCTTGTCGGCTGCGAGTCGCGGATCGCGCCGCATGGGCACGGCGTTGACAGCACCGAGCTTGACCAGATCATTCCCGGTGAAACAACGCTAGGAGATCTGCGTGCCATACTTGGCAAGCCGAGTTTCGAGGGAGCGTTTGACTCCGGCAAGGTCTATTACCTCAGCGAGGTCATGATCGAGCCGCCTGGCGGGCGCAAACGCATCTCGACCCGCACAATGATCATCATCTCGGTTGATCAGTCCGATTTTGTCACCGGTATTGAAATTCGCGACGAGACAAGCGGCAACACCATTGCCTACCTTGACGAGAAATCACCGACGCCAGGCGATAATTTTGGTGTCACCGAGCAGATTTTCTCGACATTGCGCCGGAAACCACGGTGATCGAGCCCGGTGAAATAAACCGCACCTATTGAACTATTCTGACACCTGGATCGACTAGCTGTCGTCCTGTCGGCACCCGGGCTTGCTCATTTCGATCTGACGGACCTTCTGGGCAACCCGGTCCAGAACCGCATTGATAAAGCCGACATCACAGCCGCACACATCCGCAATAGCGGCATATTCACTGACCACCGCGCGGGCCGGCAGATGCGGCATTGTCATCAACTCGCACGCACCGGCGCGCAGCACCGCCCGGTCCAGCACAGTCAAGCGGTCCATTATCCAGCCATCGGCAAGGCAATTGCCAAGCGCGGCGTCAAGCTCAGCACGCTGGGCTTCGACGGCGCTTGCCAGCGCGTTCAGATGCGCATTGTCGATGTCTTTCACCCGGAATGACTTCCGGATATCATCGCTGTAATGCGTCAGAAATTCTGGCAGGAATTCAGCAACCGACTGTCCTGACATCTGTCCCTGATAGGAAAGCTGCACCGCGGCCAGACGGGCCGCTGACCGGCGCCGTACCGGCACCGGCTTCAATTCTTTGCCAGCTTCAACCATTGGCGCCAAGCTCGGCCCGGAGACCGACCATGGCCACAGCGGCCTCGGCAGCACCGCCACCCTTATCTTTACGGCGATGATCGGCGCGATCCCACGCCTGATCCTCATTCTCCACCGTCAGGATACCATTGCCGATGGCAAGATTGTCAGCGATGGACAGATCCATCAACGCGCGCGCCGATTCGGCGCAGACAATGTCGTAATGCGTTGTCTCGCCGCGGATCACACAGCCAAGCGCGATATAGCCGTCAAAATGTTTCACCCCGGCATGAGCAAAGGCGATAGCAGCAGGAATCTCCAGCGCCCCGGGAACACTGACACGCTCATGCGTGGCACCGGCCGCATCAAGCGCCCTGATGGCCCCTTCCACCTGGGCATCGGCCAGAGCTTCATAAAAGCGCGCCTCGACAATCAGAAAATGTCCACTCATTCCATTCCCCCGTCAGACTGCGTCGCCATTCAGGCGGCGCCAGTCGACAATCTCCAGATCATAACCGTCGAGACTGATGACATTGGCAGGCCGGTTCGACAGCAGGGTCATCTGCCGGACACCAAGCTCATGCAGGATTTGCGCACCAACCCCATATTCGCGAAGCCCCTGCGCCGGATCGTGCGCCGGTGTTCCACTCATCGCCGCACCAATCATTTCTGACAGGCTCGTCTTCGAGGACTCACGCAGCAGGACAATAATTCCCCGCCCCTCATCGGCAACAGCCTGCATCGCGCTTTCCAGTTCATTGCCGCTGCGCCGGTCCGAAATTTCGCCAAGCACATCCGCCATCATGTCAAGCCGATGCATGCGCACAAGAACTGGATCACGGGTCGAGATGTCGCCCTTGATCATCGCCACATGTTCGACCCCGGATACCGTGTTCTCAAAGACCATCAGGCGCCACTCACCGCCGATGCGGCCATTCATCACTGTTTCCACGGTCCGTTGAACAAGCGTTTCACTGGCGCGGCGATAGGCGATGAGGTCGGCGATCGAACCTATTTTCAGGTCATGTTCCCGGGCAAAGGCCACCAGATCCGGCAGGCGCGCCATTTCCCCATCATCCTTCATGATCTCACAGATCACGCCAGCAGGATCGGCATGGCCGGCGGCGCGGGCAATATCAATTACGGCCTCGGTATGGCCGGCCCGCACCAGAGTGCCACCGTCCCGTGCCACAAGCGGAAATATGTGCCCCGGCGTGGTGATGTCCTCACCCGTGCATTGCGGATTGATCGCGGTGCGGATGGTATGCGCACGATCCGCGGCCGAAATGCCTGTCGTCACGCCTTCGCGCGCCTCGATGGAGACGGTAAAGGCCGTCTGATGGCGGCTTTCATTTCGGCGCTCCATCAGCGACAGTCCCAACGCCTCGGTCCGCGCCCTCGTCAAGGCAAGACAAATAAGACCGCGGCCATACTTGGCCATGAAATTGATTGCCGCAGCATCGGCCCAGTCGCCGATGATGCATAGATCACCTTCATTTTCCCGGTCTTCATCATCGACCAGGATGAACAGCTTGCCGGCACGCGCATCAGCGATCACATCTTCAATCGGGGACAAGGCTGCCGCACCATCACGAGAACTAGTTGTCATTTTTTTCACTTTCGGCAAGCCTGGCCACATATCGCGCCAGCATATCAATTTCCATGTTGAGGGCTTGTCCTGTCTGCAGAGCGCCAAGCGTCGTCATGGCCCAGGTGTGTTCGATCACATTGATGTTGAAATCACGACCTTCAACCTCATTCACTGTCAGTGACACCCCATCGAGCGCCACCGATCCCTTTGCGGCAACGAACCGCGCCAGATGGTCCGGCGCACGAAGCCATACACGGTGGCTGTCGCCTACAGGCTCGATCGACAGAACCTCGGCCAGTCCATCAACATGCCCCGACACGATATGGCCGCCAAGTTCATCCCCGACCCGCAACGCGCGCTCAAGATTGACCCGGCTTCCCTCTTGCCAGGCACCAAGAGTGGTTACCCGCATGGTCTCTGCCGAGGCCGCCACCTCATAGTCATGGGCAGTTGTCGACAGCACGGTCAGACAGACCCCCGAATGCGCAATCGATGCCCCAATGGCCAGTGTGGTGCAGTCCCAATCGGCACCAACACGCAGAATTCTGTCCCCCTTGTCGGTTATGGACACAATCGTGCCCATAGCCGTGACGATGCCTGTAAACATGATAGGAATCTGATCCCGTGACCGTGTCACGCCTTTCTAGTCAATCTCTTGCGGTCGTTCCAGCATTAAGAAGCGATCTGACCCAAAACCTCCCTCGGCAACAACGCGGAAGGACGCCTGCGACGGCAATTCCTGTGTCGCAAGAGGTGAGATTGACGGGATACCGTCCGCGCCGATGAGATGCTGGCTACACGTCCATAAAATGCGGTCGACCATGCCTGCCTGCAAGAGGCTTGCGGCCAATTTTCCACCTGCCTCAATCATCAGACTGCCAATACCGGCAGCGGCGATGGCCTGCATTACCGCCACCAGCGATAATTTGCCATCCGCGCCGGCCTCGACGGGTCTGACCTCGGCGCCGGCCGCCTGCAACACCTTCACCGCCCGTGTGTCAACATCTTCATGACAGAAGAATGACAGCCCGACATCACCGGCAGTTCTGAAAAGACTTGCCGTAACAGGCGTTCGCAATGACCCGTCAAGGATGAAACGATGCGGGCTGTCCGCGCGCAACCCCGGCAGCCGACATGTGAATTCGGGATCATCGGCAAGCACGGTGCCGACCGCCGACAGCAACCCATCCGTCCGACTGCGCTGCAAATGAACATAGTTGCGCATCCGGGGTCCTGTGATCCAGCGCTTGGCTCCATCGGCAAGCGCGATCATGCCATCCAGTGAGGTGGCTGTTTTCAGGGTAACAAAGGGACGCAAACGCGCTGTCCGGCTCAGGAACCCTGCCGTGACACGGCGGGCCGCCTCTGCCTCGACACCAATGCCAAGCGCAACCCCTGCCTCGGCAAGCCGGTCAATGCCGCGGCCATTCACCCTCTTATCGGGATCACGTAAGGCAATAACAACCCGGGCAATTCCAGCCTCGACAAGGGCATCTGCACAGGGACCCGTCTGCCCATGATGCGCACAGGGCTCAAGCGTTACATAGGCGCACCCCCCGCGCGCCGCCGCACCGGCCATGGCCAGCGCCTGCACCTCGGCATGCGGTCGTCCGCCAGTAGCGGTATGTCCGGTGCCGATTAATCTCCCCTCACCCGAAACAATGGCGCAGCCAACCGGTGGGTTCGGCGCCGTTCGCCCTTCGGCGCGGCGTGCCTCGGCAATGGCAACACGCATCCATCTTCGATCATCGGCTAGCGATGGACCTGAGGTCGTGTCAGTCACCGAGTTCCTTTTCCACGAAATTCTCGAAATCGGTGGCTTCGTCAAAATTCCTGTAGACCGAGGCATACCGGATATAGGCAACATGATCCAGTTCAGCCAGCGCCTTCATCACCAGCTCGCCGACGAGATGCGACGACACATCCCCATCCGCGTGACCTTCCAATGTCCGAACAATGTCATTGATCGCCCGTGCCACCTTGTCCTTGTCGACATCTCGCTTGCGAAGCGCAATCTCGAAAGAGCGCTCTAGCTTGTCGCGGTCGAACACCGATTTACGCCCGCTGCGCTTGACGATATTGATTTCCCGCAGCTGCACGCGCTCAAAGGTCGTGAAGCGTGCCTCGCAAACCCCGCATAGCCGGCGTCGCCTGATAGCGGCGCCGTCCTCGGCGGGCCGAGAATCCTTTACCTGGGTGTCTTCACTGCCACAAAACGGACAAAGCATGTTTTCCCGCCACGCTAGATATTGATCAGCCCGGGAGTGTACACACTATTGATAGATTGGGAAAGCCCGACAAAGATCACGAACCTGGTCCCGCACACGCGCCTCGACAGCGGCGTTATCGTCCGGGTTGGCGGCAAGACCATCAAGCACATCACCGATCAAATGGCCGATTTTCGCGAATTCGACCGTGCCAAAGCCGCGGGTCGTGCCAGCCGGTGATCCAAGACGGACACCCGAAGTCACCATTGGCGGCTGCGGGTCAAACGGCACCCCATTCTTGTTACAGGTGATGCCCGCATTTTCCAGTGATACCTCGGAGATATTGCCGGTCAGACCCTTTGGCCGCAGATCGACAAGTACAAGATGCGTGTCCGTGCCGCCGGACACGATGTCGAGGCCGCGCTCGGTCAGCGCATCTGACAGGGTTCTGGCATTGGCGACCACCTGTTCGATATAGATGCGGAATTCCGGACGGAGGGCCTCACCGAACCCGGCCGCCTTGCCGGCGATGGCATGCATCAGCGGACCACCCTGAAGTCCGGGGAAGACCGCCGAATTGATCTTCTTGCCAAGCGCCTCATCGTTCGAGAGGATGATACCACCCCGCCCAGCGCGCAAGGTCTTGTGCGTTGTCGAGGTCACGATATGGGCATGCGGCACCGGATTGGGATGCACACCGGCAGCAACCAGCCCCGAGATATGCGCCATATCAACCATCAGATACGCACCGACAGCATCAGCAACCTCACGGAATTTGGCGAAATCAAGCGTCCGCGGATAGGCAGACCCACCGGCCAGCAGGATCTTTGGCTGGCATTCCTTCGCCTTCGCCATCAGCGCGTCAAAATCGATCTGCGCCGTTTCCTCATCCACACCATATTGCTCGGCATTGAACCACTTGCCGGACAGGTTCGGCGCGGCACCATGCGTCAGGTGACCACCGGCGGCAAGCGACATGCCGAGGATTGTATCGCCTGGCTTTAGCAGCGACAGGAACACAGCCTGATTCGCCTGGGCGCCGGAATGCGGCTGCACATTCACAAAGGCCGCGCCAAACAGTTCCTTCGCGCGCTCGATGGCCAGCGTTTCGGCCACGTCAACGAATTCACAACCACCATAATAACGTCGGCCTGAATAACCTTCGGCATATTTGTTGGTCAACACCGACCCCTGCGCCTCTAGCACCGCATTGCTGACGATGTTCTCCGACGCGATCATCTCGATCTGGTCCTGTTGGCGGACAAGTTCATGCCCGATGGCGTTTGCCAGCTCGGGGTCCGAATCGACAAGTCCTGCCGAGAAAAAACCGTCCATGATTGCGTATTTTCTGATGTCATCCATGATGCTCTCCTGTGGCGGCCCATGCTGCCGCCAGATTGCCGTTAGCGCTACGCCGTATCGCCGGGACTCGCCAGCTTGTCAACACGGCGAGCATGACGCCCCCCCTCGAATTCGGTCTTCATAAAGATATCGACGCAGTCAAGCGCCACGGCCACACCTGTCAGGCGTTGACCAAGGGCAAGCACATTTGCGTCATTATGTTCACGGCACAGGCGTGCAGCGGTCGCATCACCGACCAATGCCGCCCGCACCCAGGGAAATCTGTTCACTGCGATGGAAATGCCAATACCGCTACCACAGATCGCAACGCCGCGCGCGTCGGGATCATCCTGCATGGCTCTGGCCAGCTTGGCCCCGTAATCAGGGTAATCGACCGATTCATCCGAGGCCGGCCCCAGATCCTCAACACCATGGCCAAGGTCAGAAAGATATGCAGCGATGGTGCGCCGTAATTCACCCCCGGCATGATCCGAACTCAGATATATTTTCGAGACAGAGCGCGTCATCAGAGATTTGTCTCCAGCCATGACACGAGACCGCCCCGCGTCTGAAAATTTGAAGTGGCAGACCATACAATCATTGTCAAACCGCGCCAACCGTCATGTTCGGCCTGGTATATCGCGCCGACCCATTCGTGGTTGCACAACTATATCTGCTCACTCGCATCCGCCCACCCGGATCTGCCCACCCGGATCTGCCTACTTGCATCTGCCTACTTGCATCTGCATTGGGCTAAATATGATGTCGAAAGCCAATTTCAATGTCGTGGTCCCGCCAGCAATTGACAGTGAACCGCCCCTTGCAGACAGATGGCTACCAAGCGAGCGGGACGAATATTCCAGAAACCAGAGGAAAATGCACAAAATCATACAATTTTTTGTCGACATATGAAGTTTTCATGCTTACCGTTTGGTCAGCAACACCGGATACAAGCCGGGTTTAGGGAGAGAGCGGTGTCGGGAATTTCCCGGCCCATTCGGAAAAGGCAAGGCAGGCGCCTTGCTTTTTTTGTGCGCTTTTTTTTGTGCGCTTTTTTGGGCGCCATTTTTGTGGGCGCCATTTTTCTGGACGTGACTCTTCAGGCTCAGCCTGTCGGGATGCCAAGCGAGATGAATTGCGCTGAAATAATCCAGTTGACCAGAACCGTCAGCACAGCGGCAATGATGGTTGTCACGAGGACCTTGCGCCACAGCATTGGCCTGGCAGGGGCAGAGGGTGCATGACCCGCCTCCGGCGTATCAAGAGTGCGCACACCGAACGGCAGGCTCATCAGAAAAACCCACCACCAGAGCAGCAGAAATACGACCAGTCCGGAAACAAAATCCATCAGCTGCCAACCTCTTCGAGTTCTATCAGAGTGCCACAGAAATCCTTCGGATGAAGGAACAACACCGGCGTGCCATGGGCACCTGTCATCGGCTCACCATCCCCAAGCACGCGCGCGCCAGACGCCACAAGGTGATCCCGCGCCGCGCGGATATCGGCAACCTCGTAACAGATATGATGCATCCCGCCAGCCGGATTGCGGTCCAGAAACCCGGCGATGGGCGAGCTGTCGCCAAGCGGCTCCATCAGTTCGACCTTGGCATTTGGTTGATCGACGAACACCACTCTCACCCCATGCGCGGGAAGCGGCTGCGGCGCACTGCAAACGGCACCAAGGCCGGTCTCCCATTGCCGCGCCGCCGCCTCGACATCAGGCACTGCGATGGCAACATGGTTGATACGGCCTATCATGCTGGTTTCCTCTGGCCAAAAGCCGCGCTATGCAGCCCTTTATGCCACACCGCGCAGGTCATCCTCACTGACCCGCATGATATGGACATGCGCAATCGGACGAAGGCCGAACATGCTTCGCGCAACCCGGCGCAACGCCTGGCCGGCAATCTCCTCGACATTCGTATCGTCACGGCGGGCCGCCCGGCCCATCCCGGCCAGCGCATCCTCTATCGCAAGGCTGGCCGAGGCCACGTAATCAGCCGCTGCGGATTCATCGCTGATCCCGGTCTGCGAGACTGCCGGCACAGCGCACAACCCACCATCACGGTTCATAACCAGACTGGCGGTCACAACACCGTTCCACAGCATCCGGCGGCGGGCCCGCATCATGTCAGACTGGATCTCCAGAATTTTGCCCTTTTCATGGGTCAGTGCGCCGGTTTTTACATTGTCGATGATCGCGGCCTCTGAATCTCCACCCTTGCCGGCAAGACGAATCACCGTGCCATTATCAGGCAGCAGCGTTTGGCGGACCTGGCAGGCTTCGGCAAGCTCAGCATGGGCGACAAGATGGCGGGCCGTGCCATGCACGGGAATTGCGATCCTTGGTTTCACCAGACCATACATCTCGACCATCTCATCACGCGACGGGTGGCCAGAGACATGCACCGGTGCATCTTCATCCGTAATCAGATTGATCCGGCGGCGGATCAGCGCATCCTGAACGCGCGCGATGGCTGGCTCGTTTCCGGGAATCTGGCGCGAGGAATACACCACCGTGTCCCCCTTCTCCAGCGTCACACTTTCATGCGTGCCGGCGGCGATTTTCGCCATCGCGGCGCGCGGCTCGCCTTGGGTTCCGGTACAGATGATGACAATGTTGTTGCGGGGCAGCAGGTCGATATCTTCTTCCGGCACAAAGTCGGGAAGATCGCGGAGATAGCCGACTTCCTGCGCCGCCGAGATCGCCCGTTTGATCGCCCGGCCAACCACGGCAACCGACCGGTCATTGGCCTGCGCAGCGCTGACAATCGACTGAAAGCGCGCAACATTGCTGGAAAAACAGGTCACGGCGACACGGCCTGTTGCGGCGGCGATTACCTCGCGAAGCCCGGCCTCTGCCTCGGCTTCAGATCCTGTGCGTCCTTCAACCATGGCGTTTGTCGAATCGCCAATCATGGCCAGGACACCTTCATCACCAATCTGTGCCAGACGTGTTGTATCCGTTGTATCGCCGAGGCCGGGCGCCGCATCGAATTTCCAGTCACCGGTATGCAGCACGGTGCCGGCACCGCACCGGATGGCCAGTGCCATCGGGTCGGGAATGGAATGTGTCAACCCAACCATCTCGACGCTAAAGGGGCCGATTTCGGTGACACTTCCAGGGCCTATTTCGATCAGTGGAATATCTTCCTGCCGGCCATTCTCATAAAGTTTGCGGCGCAACAAGGCCAGCGTGAAGGCACTACCATAGACCGGGCATCCAAGCTGTGACCACATATAGGGAATGGCGCCCAAATGATCTTCATGGCCATGCGTCAGAACAAGCCCGGCAAGCTGGTCGCGCCGCTGTTCTATGAAGCTGAGGTCAGGCAGCACCACGTCAATCCCCGGCATGCTGTCATCCGGGAACGAGATGCCAAGATCCACCATCAGCCAGCTGCCCTGATAGTGGTAGAGATTGGCGTTCATACCAATTTCACCGGATCCACCAAGCGGCACAAAAAGAAGGTCGGAATTATTGTACATATGTTGCAGGTTTCCCTTGGTTGCACAGAATCAACGATTGCGTGCAAAAATTTCGAACAGTCCCTTTACGGTCAGATCGGCATCGACAATGACCGGACCGGCAAGGTGTCTGGCAAAAAGACCGGCAAGACCACCTGTCATGATTGCCTGCATGTCGTCATCGGGCCCGGCATGGGCGGCGCGAAGCCGCGACATAAGACCATCTATCATGCTTACATAGCCCCAGAAGACCCCGGATTCCATTGCCGCAACGGTATTTTTCCCAAGGATCGGCAAATCAGCCTCGAAACTGTGCAGCTCAAGCCGCGGCAACTGCGCCGCAGCACGTTCTAGGGCGTCGATCGACAGCGCCACACCCGGCGCGATGATCCCGCCTTCATAGGCGCCATCCACACCGACAAGGTCAAGCGTCGTCGCCGTGCCGAAGTCCAGCACGATAGCGGGAAGATTATGATGTGCCCTGGCACCAACAGCATTGACAAGGCGGTCCGCCCCGGCCTGTTCGGGCCGATCAATATTCACATCTATGCCAAGCTCAACACCGGGGGTGCCAACAATCAGCGGCATGGTGCCGGTCACCGATTGCAGCGCACCAACAACATGCGGCGTCACCGCTGGCACAACACTGGCGACAATAGAATGGCTGGCACCATCAAGCGCCGGTCCCATCTGGCTGCGCATCAACGCGGCACAGGTAGCCGCATCACAAATGGCGTCGGTGCGGATCCGCCACACCTCGCGAACACCGTCCTCCACATCACCAAGCGCCAACACAAGGTTCGTGTTCCCAACATCAATGGCAAGCAGCATTCAGCCTCTACCCATCAATTCAACATCGCCTGTCGTAACGCGGCTACACCGACCAGCATCATCACGCAAGACCAGCGCGCCGTCAGTATCGAGATCGTCAAACACCCCTTCGATCACTTCGGAACCGGTTGAAACCCGCATCTTGCCGTCCATATGGGCGCAGTAGCGAAGCCATTCCAGTCTCACCGGCCCGAAACCCGTTTCAACATAGGCCCCTAGGCGGGCCATCAGGCCTCGCCCATAGCCGTTGGCAAGGTCAGACGGCGTAACGTCATGACCACCCAGCTCCTGGACCGAAATTGCCGGCAGACGCGCCCCGGCAACCGGCATGACCGGCGCAATATTGACACCTGTGCCGATAACCACGGCGTTCCCACGTGCCTCGAGCAGGATACCGCAAATTTTGCCGCCCCCTGCCAGAACATCATTTGGCCATTTCAGGCAAACCTCATGGCCAGGAAGACGGTCCGCCAGTTCAGAGCGGATGGCCAGCGCGGCGATGAAAGACAGGCCGAAAAACGCATTGGACGCAAGGGCCGGACGTAGCAGGACGGACAGATACATGCCACCACGCGCCGAAGACCAGGCAGCACCACGCCGCCCTCGTCCTGCCGTCTGTTCGCCGACAAGAAAGGCGGTGCCGGATGCAGCCCCTTCCGCGGCCGCCTGCCAGGCGAGATCGGACGATGATGACGCGACATCAACGCTGGTCAATGACAGCAAGGATGGCACCTGCATCACCACCCGTCGATTCAGCCGAGAACGATCAACGCCACCGCGGCACTGTCAGCGGCCGCCAGCAAGCCGCCAAGACCGGCAAAGAACAGCAGCACCACGGCGAGGCTGGCACCGAGAACAATACGGTTGGCCATCGGAATCTTCGGATCGAGCGGTGTGTCCGTATCATCGAAATACATCAAGCGGATGATCCGCAGATAATAGAACGCGCCAATCACAGACATCACGACACCGATCACCGCCAGTGGCACCAGACCCGCCTCCACAGCGGCAAGGAAGACATACCATTTGCCGAAAAATCCGGCCATCGGCGGAATGCCGGCCATCGAGAACATCATCACCAGGAGACCAAAAGCCAGTAATGGATGGGTGCGCGACAGCCCCTTCAGATCGACGATCCGCGTTGCCTCAGCCCCATCACGTCGCATCAACAGGATGATGGCAAAGGTGCCAGCCCCCATGAAGATGTAGCCTGTCATGTAAATCATCACACCCGTTGCCCCGGCAACGGTTCCGGCAGCAAGACCGGCAAGCGCATAACCCATATGCGCAATCGATGAATAGGCCATCATCCGCTTTATATCGGTCTGCATGATGGCACCAAGCGCGCCGATCACCATCGAGGCGACCGACAGCGCGATCAGCACCTGCTGCCACTGGTCAGCAATGCTGCCAAAAGCGCCATAGGTCAAGCGCAACAGGATCGAGATCGCCGCCACCTTTGGCGCAATGGCGAACAGCGCCGTGACCAGCGTCGGCGAGCCTTGATAGACATCCGGCGTCCACATATGGAACGGCGCGGCAGACACCTTGAAGGCAAGTCCCGAGATCATGAAGACCATGCCAATGATGAAGACCGTCGGCAGCTCGCGGTCGGCAATGGCCGCGGCAATGCCGGTGAAATCAGTGGTGCCGGCAACGCCATAGACCAGCGAGGCACCATACAGAAGCATCCCCGATGACAGCGCGCCAAGAAGAAAATATTTCAACCCGGCCTCGGAGGAACGAAGCGAGTTGGTCCGCATCGCTGCCACGACATAGAGCGGCAGCGACTGCAGTTCGACCCCCATATAAAGCGCCATCAGATTGTCCGCCGATATCATCAACATCATGCCGACAAGCGCCAACACCACGAGAAGACTGTATTCCGGCTTGTTAATGTCGCCATCACCGTCGGAACGCAGCGACATGGCAAGCGCCGCGAACGTGCCGATCAGCACCAGAACCTTCATATAGATGGCAAAACTATCAGCAGAAAACATGCCGCCAAAAGCACTCGACAGAGCAGGATTTCCATTTGCCACCAACGCCAGTGTGATCAATATGCCACCCATCGAAAGGCGCGTGACCCGACGCGCATTGCGCGGTGTCTCGCCACCATAGGCCGCAACAAGAACCAGCGCCAGCGCGACACCGGCAAGGAAGATTTCCGGCAATGCCGGCATGATATCGGCCATTTGAAACGCGAACATGGCCCTACCTCCCTGCAATCACGATGGCACCGCCGGCGGCAGCGCTGTCGAGAATGGTTTGAATGCTCGATGACATCACATCGAGAAGTGATGCCGGATAGATACCGAACCACAAGACCAGCACCGTCAGCGGCGCGAAGATCAACACCTCGCGGCGGCTGATCCGTTCCATCGACTCGACCTCGGCGCTGACGATCTTGCCAAACATGATCCGCCGATAGAGCCAGAGCATGTAGGTTGCCCCAAGCACGAGACCGGTAGCGGTGAACAGCGCCACCCAGCTGCTGGCCTTCCAGGCACCGACCAGCACCAGCATCTCGCCGACGAAGCCGCTTGTTCCCGGCAGACCGACCGAGGCCAGCATCATGAACATGAAGAACACGGCATAGCGCGGCATCACCGCCGCCACCCCGCCATAGGCGGAGATATCGCGTGTATGAAGACGGTCATAGACAACGCCGACACAAAAGAACAGCGCCGCCGAGACAAGGCCATGGCTGATCATCTGAAACATCGCGCCGGCGACCCCCTGCTCGGTCAAGGTGAAGATGCCAATGGTCACGAAACCCATATGCGCCACCGAGGAATAGGCAATCAGCTTTTTCATATCCGACTGCGCCAGCGCCACCAGCGAGGTGTAGATGATGGCGATGATCGATAGCGCAAAAATCAGCGGCGCGAAGAATTCCGAGGCCAACGGGAACATCGGCAGCGAAAAGCGGATAAAGCCATAGCCACCCATTTTCAGCAACACACCAGCCAGGATCATCGAACCGGCGGTGGGGGCCTCGACATGCGCGTCGGGAAGCCATGTATGGACCGGCCACATCGGCACCTTGACGGCAAAGGAAGCAAGGAATCCCAGGAATAGCCAGGTCTGCATGCCGGCCGCAAAGCCGTGCGATGTCAGCATCGGGATGTCGGTGGTGCCGGCGTCGATATACATCGCCAGCATACAGACAAGCATCAGCACCGAGCCGAGAAGCGTATAGAGGAAGAATTTGAAAGCGGCATACACACGCCTTGCCCCGCCCCAGACACCAATGATGATGAACATCGGAATCAGCACACCTTCGAAGAAAAGATAGAACATCAGCATGTCCAGCGAGGCGAACATGCCGATCATCATCGTCTCCAGAACAAGGAAGGCGATCATATATTCACGAACACGCGTCGTGATAGCCTTCCAGCTGGCCAGAATGGCCAGCGGCGACAGCAAAGTCGACAGCAGGATGAAGGGCATCGAGATACCGTCAACGCCAAGGTGATAGCTGATGCCGGCGGCCGGAATCCAATCCCCGCGTTCTTCAAACTGATAGCCGGATGCCTGCGGATCAAAATTCAACACCAGCGCCAACGACGCCACAAAGGTGAATCCGCTGACCCACAACGCCACATGGCGGGCGTTGCGGGCAACTATCTCATCTTCGCCGCGGATCATCATCAGGAACAACACGCCGATTAACGGCAGGAAGGTGATGATCGTCAAAAGGGGCCAGTTGCCAATCATTGCCTACATTCCCCCGAAACGAAGATAATACCAGGTAACCAGCGCCACCACGCCAATCAGCATCGCAAACGCGTAATGGAAGACGAAGCCAGACTGCAGGCGTGAAGCCGCCGCCGACACCCGCACCACAAGGCCGGACAGCCCATCCGGGCCCAACCCGTCGATGGTGTCGCGGTCCCCTCTCTCCCAGAGGAAGGTACCAATCCGCACAGCCGGCCGCACGAAAATGGCGTCATACAGCTCGTCGAAATACCATTTGTTGAAGAAAAAGGTATGAACCGGGCGGAAGGCACGCACTGTCGCCGCTGGCAGACCTGTCCAGACGCTGTAGCACAGCACCGCCAGAATGACACCAGAAGTTGCCAGCCCAATCGGCAGCAGCTTTACCCAGGTTGGCACATGGTGCGCATTTTCCATCGCCGGATGGATCGGTAAGATCAGGATTGAATCACCCCAGAACCGATCCATGCCGGCACCCACGAACAGCTCATAGCCAAGCCATCCCGAGAACACCGCGCCAAATGACAGCAGCAGCAGTGGCAGCGTCATCACCAGCGGCGATTCATGAACATGCGACATCACCTCGGCCGAGGCGCGCGGCTTTCCATGGAAAGCCATGATCAGCAGCCGCCAGCTGTAGAAAGCTGTCAGGAACGCCGCCGCACAGCCTAGCCAGAAGGCAAGCGAGCCGACAGATGTATGCGCGGCATAAGCCGCTTCGAGGATCATGTCCTTGGAATAAAACCCCGCAAAGAAGGGGAAACCGGCCAGCGCCAGCGAGCCGATCCACATCATTGCATAGGTGAACGGTATCTTCCGCCAGATACCACCCATATTTCGCAGATCCTGTTCATCGGACAGGGCATGTATCACCGATCCGGCTCCAAGGAACAACAGCGCCTTGAAGAACGCATGCGTCGTCAGGTGGAACATCGCCGCCGGATAGGCCGAAACACCAGCGGCAAAGAACATGTAGCCAAGCTGCGAACAGGTCGAATAGGCGATCACACGTTTGATATCGAACTGGGTGAACCCGACCGTCGCTGCGAAGATCGCCGTCAGCGCCCCGACAATGGTAATGATATCCAGCGACAGCGGCGCGTATTCCAGCATCGGCGACAGACGGCAGACCATGAACACACCCGCCGTCACCATGGTGGCGGCATGAATCAGCGCGGATACCGGCGTCGGACCTTCCATCGCATCGGGAAGCCAGGTGTGCAGTCCCAGCTGCGCCGATTTGCCCATGGCGCCGATGAACAGCAGAATGCCGGCAACCTCCAGCGCTGGTAGAGCGCTGCCAAGGAAACTGATCTCGGTATTCGCCATCACCGCGGCGTTGGCGAAAATCTCGTCGAACTGGATAGAGCCGAAAATCTGATAGACCGCCAGAATACCAAGCGCAAAGCCGAAATCACCAACACGATTGACCACAAATGCCTTCATCGCCGCGGTATGGGCGCTGTCCTTCTTGTACCAGAAGCCGATCAGCAGGTATGAGGCAACGCCAACCCCTTCCCAGCCGAAGAACAGCTGTACCAGATTGTCCGCTGTCACCAGCATCAGCATGGCGAAGGTGAACAGGCTGAGATAGGCCATAAAGCGGGCCCGCGCGTTATCATGCGACATATAGCCGACGGAATAGACATGCACCATCGACGACACGCCAGTGACGACAATCAGCATCACCGCCGTCAGCGTGTCGAAGCGTAGCCGCCACATCGCCTCAAAATCGCCGGAGACAATCCACCGCGCCAGATCAATGGTGATCGGCTGGCCGCCGATTGCCACCTGCGCAAAGGCGATGATCGAAAACAACAGCGACAACAACATGCAGCCGCAGGTGATCAACTCGGCGGCGCGGTCCCGGTTGCCCAGGCTCAACCAGCCGGCAATCAGCGCGCCCAGCAAGGGCAGAAAAACAATAGACGCGTACATTGCCAATCAGCCTTTCATCATGTTCACATCCTCAACCGCAATCGAGCCGCGGTTGCGGAAGAAAACGACGAGAATGGCAAGCCCGATGGCGGCCTCGGCGGCGGCGACGGTCAGGATGAAGAGCGAAAAGATCTGGCCCTCCAGGTCCCCGTTATAGGCGGAAAAGGCAACCATGTTGATGTTCACCGCAAGCAGCATCAATTCGATCGACATTAGGATCGTGATGACGTTCTTGCGGTTCAGGAAGATGCCGAAGGTACCAAGCGCAAACAGCACCGCCGACACGGCCAGATAATGGTTCAGCGAAAGTTCAAGCATGGCCTACCTTTCCCGCTTGCTTGGGGGCACCGTGGCGATGGTCTGCGCCGACGCGCCAACCGGCACATCGACAATCTCGACACTGTCTTCACGGCGGCGCATGTTCTGCTCGGCAATCACCTGCCGGCGCACACCTGTCCGGCGGCGCATGGTCAGCGAGATGGCCCCAATCATCGCCACCAGAAGAATCAGACCGGCGACCTGGAACAGATACAGATATTTCGTATAAAGAACATTGCCCAGCGCGCGGGTGTTGCTGATCTCGGACACCGCCGGCAACGTCGCGCCACTGAAGGCATCGCCATACATTGCGGCCACAAGTTCAAAGACAAGAATGCCGCCGACAACAAGGCCAATCGGCAGATATTTTTGAAACCCGGCCCGCATCTCGGCAAAGTTGATGTCCAGCATCATCACGACGAACAGGAACAGCACTGCCACCGCGCCGACATAGACGACAACAAGCAGCATCGCGATAAATTCGGCACCGATGAGGACGAACAAGCCGGCCGCGTTAAAAAATGCCAGGATAAGGAACAACACCGAATATACCGGGTTGCGCGAGACAACGACCATCAGGCCGGCGCCAAGCATCACGGCGGCGAAAAGGTAAAAGAACAGCGCCTCAATCATGCCCGGCCATCCCCATGCGTGCCTCTGCGGCAGGTGAGTTCAGAGCAGGTGAATTCAAAGTTTTGTCCCCCAGTCATCATCAGCGCCAGCGCGAATCTGCGGCGAGATTACGGGCAATTTCGGTTTCCCAACGATCACCATTCGCAAGAAGCTTGTCCTTGTCGTAATACAGCTCTTCGCGGGTTTCAGTCGCGAATTCGAAATTCGGCCCCTCGACAATGGCATCCACCGGGCAGGCTTCCTGACAGAATCCGCAATAGATGCATTTCGTCATGTCGATGTCATAGCGTGTAGTCCGGCGACTGCCATCATCGCGCGGTTCGGCCTCGATGGTGATGGCCTGCGCCGGGCATACCGCCTCGCACAGCTTGCAGGCAATGCAACGTTCCTCGCCATTCGGATAGCGGCGGAGCGCATGCTCGCCGCGAAAGCGCGGCGACAGGGTGCCCTTCTCATAGGGGTAGTTGATGGTCACCTTTGGCTTGAAGAAATATTTCAGCGTCAGGAACAAACCCTTACCAAGTTCCAGCAGCAGGAATGAACGCAGGCTGTCGATCATGGCACGCATCGCAACTCTCCCCTTTATCCTGCCATCACGTTCGGCAGATTATCGGTCCACAGCAGGAAGCCCGACGTCAGAACAACCCAGATCAACGAGAATGGCAGGAAAATTTTCCAGCCAAGCCGCATCAGCTGGTCATAGCGGTAGCGCGGTGTCGTGGCCCGGACCCACAGGAACACGAACAGCAACAGCATCACTTTCAGGATGAACCATAACGGCCCCGGAACCACATTCAGCGGCCAGATGTCGAAAGGCGGCAGCCAACCGCCAAGGAACAGCACCGTTGTCATGCCGCTCATCAGGATCATGTTGGCATATTCACCCAGGAAGAAGAGCGCGAAGCTCATCGACGAATATTCCACGAAATAGCCGGCGACAAGCTCGGACTCGCCCTCGGGAAGGTCGAACGGCGCACGGTTCGTCTCAGCAAGCGTCGAAATGAAGAAGACGATGAACATCGGAAACAGTGGCAGCGCGAACCACATTCCGCGCTGCGCCTCGACAATAGCCGTCAGGTTCAGCGAACCGACACAGATCAGCACATTGATGATGACCAGCCCCATCGACACTTCATAGGACACCATCTGTGCGGCCGAGCGAAGCGCGCCAAGAAAGGCGTATTTCGAATTACTGGCCCAGCCAGCCATGATCACGCCATAGACGCCAAGCGATGAAATCGCGAACAGATACAGGATCCCAACATTGATGTCGGCAATCACCAGCCCCTCACCAAACGGGATCACCGCCCAGGCCACCAGCGCCAGAATGAAGGTCAGCATCGGCGCAAACATGAACACGACCTTGTTGGCCCCGGCCGGCAGGATGGTTTCCTTGACCATCAGTTTCAGCGCATCGGCAAAAGGCTGGAACAGGCCGAACGGACCGACAACATTCGGCCCCTTGCGAAGCTGCATGAAGCCGATCACCCGCCGCTCGGCAAGCGTCAGATAGGCCACCGCGATCAGCAACGGGCCGACGACAAGCATGATCTTGCCGACGATCCACGCCAATTCGATGACATAGCTGTTCATAATCAGGTCCATATCGTCACTCCGCCGCGTCCTGCGCCTGATCCGCCTGCAAGGCCATCAGACATTGCCCCATCGTTTCCGAGGCACGGCTGATAGCGCAGGTCATGTAGAAGCCGTCAAGCGCCGTTGTCACAGAGGCTGCGGCAATCTTGCCGCGGCCGCCAAACTTTGCCCAGCGGGCTGGTTTGATCTCATCCTGATCGGCAAAATGCGGTGCAACTTCAAACAGTTCTTTACGAAGTTCAGCAAGATTGTCAAAGCCGAGATTGATCCCCATGCGCCCGGCAAGCGCACGGATGATTGTCCAGTCCTCGCGCGCCTCGCCAGGTGGGAAGGTTGCCCGCCCGGCATATTGAACCCGCCCCTCGGTATTGACGTAGATGCCGTCTTTCTCGGTGTAGGCCGCACCCGGAAGGATCACATCGGCGACATGCGCGCCGCGATCACCGTGATGCCCCTGATAGATGACAAAGACATCCTTCAGCCTGTCGGTATCGATCTCGTCAGCAGCCTGCAACCAAACAACCTCCAGCTTGCCACCCTCAGCCGCCTTGTACATGCCGCCAACATCCAGCCCACCGCGCCCCGGCGTCAGGCCAAGATCAAGCGCTCCAACACGGGCCGCCGCCGTATGCAGGACGTTGAACCCGTTCCAGTCACCCGCAACAACGCCGTATGTGTCGGCAATCTCATGCGCCGTGCCAAGAATGGCTGCCCCGTCGGGACGCGCCAGCGCGCCCATGCCGATGATGATCATCGGCCGCTTGGCCTTTTTCAGCTTACCGGCAAATTTCACCTTGCCGGACAGGATGTCAGCCAGAATGGTGGGATCCTCACCAAGATTTTCGGCATCATAGGTCAAATCCATCTGCGGGCCGACAACGCCAACAGGAAGACGCGTCGCCAGCCAATTGCGGCGGATGCGGGCATTCAAGACGGCAGCTTCGATCCGCGGGTTACTGCCGATGATCAGCAGCGCATCGGCATCATCGATACCGGCTATGGTCGAGTTGAACAGATAACCGGCACGCGCGCCGCCAATGGCCGCGCCGTCCTGCCGGCAATCGATATTCGCGCTGCCAAGCTTGTCGAACAGCCGCTTCAGCGCAAACATAGCTTCGGCATCACATTGATCGCCGGTGATTGCTGCCATCGCAGCCGGCTTCGCCTTCTTCAGCTTTGTCGCCACCATGCCAAGTGCGTCATCCCAGCTTGCCGTGGCCAGCTTGCCGTCACGGCCGCGGATATAGGGCCTGTCAAGGCGCTGCCGGCGCAACCCGTCAATGGCGTAACGGGTCTTGTCGGAAATCCATTCCTCGTTGATCTCCTCATTCAGACGCGGCAGCACGCGCAGCACCTGCGCCCCCCGGGAATCCACCCGAATGTTGCTGCCAACAGCGTCCATGACATCGATCGATTCGGTCTTGCTCAGCTCCCACGGGCGGGCAGCAAAGGCATAGGGCTTGGAAGTCAGCGCCCCAACCGGGCACAGATCAATGACATTCGCCGACAACTCGGAGGCCAGTGTCTTTTCCAGATAGGTGGTGATCTCCATCGATTCACCGCGGCCAATGGCGCCAAGCTCGGGAACGCCGGCCACCTCAGTGGCAAACCGGACACAGCGGGTGCAATGAATGCAGCGGGTCATCGTCGTGCTGATCAGCGGGCCCATATGCTTGTCTTCGACGGCGCGCTTGTTCTCTTCATAGCGCGAAGAGTCAAAGCCATAACCCATCGCCTGGTCCTGAAGGTCGCACTCGCCGCCCTGGTCACAGATTGGGCAATCCAGCGGATGGTTGATCAGCAGGAATTCCATCACCCCTTCACGCGCCTTCGTCACGCGGTCGGTGTCGGTGCGGATCACCATCCCATCACCGGCAGGCATGGCACAGGAGGCAATCGGCTTTGGCGCCCGTTCCATGTCAACAAGGCACATCCGGCAATTGCCGGCAATCGACAGGCGATCATGGTAGCAGAAGCGCGGGATCTCGACGCCGGCTTCCTCGCAGGCGTGAAGGACAGTCGCGCCGTCCTCGACCTCAACCTCGATGCCATTGACTGTCAGCTTCGGCATGACCTTCTCCCTATTCCGCCGCTTCGACAGCAACGGCGGTGCGGTGTGCCGTTATCCGGCGTTCAATTTCCGGACGGAAATGCTTGATCAGACCCTGAATCGGCCAGGCCGCGGCGTCGCCAAGCGCACAGATGGTATGGCCCTCGACCTGCCTTGTGACCTGTTCCAGCGTTTCGATCTCGTGGATTTCGGCATCACCGCGGACAAGGCGTTCCATCATCCGCCACATCCATCCCGTGCCTTCACGGCAGGGTGTACACTGCCCACATGATTCATGCTTGTAGAAATAGGACAGGCGGGCGATGGCCTTGACGATGTCGGTGCTTTTATCCATCACAATCACGCCGGCGGTGCCAAGCCCGGTGCCGGCCTCCTTCAGCGCATCGAAGTCCATCGTCATGGTGTTACAGACGCTCTGCGGCATCAGAGGTGTGGACGAACCACCCGGAATTACCGCCAGAAGATTGTCCCAGCCGCCGCGCACGCCCCCGGCATGTTTATCGATCAGCTCGCGAAGCGGGATGCCCATCTCTTCTTCCACATTGCAAGGCCGGTTCACATGACCGGAGATGCAGAACAGCTTGGTGCCGGTGTTGTTTTCCTTGCCAAGGCCAGAAAACCAGTCAGCGCCGCGCCGCAGGATGGTCGGTGTCACGGCGATGGATTCGACATTGTTCACCGTTGTCGGACAGCCATAAAGACCAGCACCCGCCGGGAAAGGCGGTTTCAGGCGCGGCTGCCCCTTCTTGCCTTCCAGCGATTCGATCAGCGCGGTTTCCTCGCCGCAGATATAGGCGCCAGCTCCGCGATGAAGATATATATCGAACTTCCAGCCAGACTTCGCTGCATTGTCACCAAGCAGCCCAGCGTCATAGGCTTCGTCAATGGCAGCCTGCAGGCGGCGCGCCTCATTCACGAATTCACCGCGAATATAGATGTAGGCGGCATGCGCACGCATCGCGAAACCGGCAACAACACAGCCCTCGAGAAGCTTGTGCGGTTCATGCCGGATAATGTCGCGGTCCTTGCATGTGCCGGGTTCTGATTCATCGGCATTGACGACAAGATAATGTGGCCGCGCGCCGACTTCTTTCGGCATGAAGGACCATTTCAATCCGGTCGGGAATCCCGCCCCGCCGCGTCCACGAAGGCCGGATGCCTTGATCCGCTCGACAATCTCGTCATGACCAAGCTTCAGCAGGTTGGCGGTGTTCTGCCAGTCACCGCGTTGTTTCGCACCCGCCAGGCCGGAATCCATCCAGCCATAGAGATTGGTGAAAATGCGATCTTCGTCCTTCAGCATTCTGCCCTCCCTATTCAGCTGGCTTCAGTTCTTGCAGGGTGGTCGACCCACCATCGGCCTCAGACCCGGACCGGCCGGTGACCGACCCGACCGGCAGCGGCGCATCCGCCTCCAGCGAGTCAAGCAGCGCGCCGGTACTGGCGTAATCCAGATCCTCGTAGAAATCGTCATTCACCTGCAGAATCGGTGCGTTAACACAGGCCCCGAGGCATTCCACCTCGAGAAGCGTGAAGCGACCACATTGCGAGGTTTCGCCAGAGCTGATCCCGTAGCGGTCCTTGATGCAGCGCATCATATTATCCGACCCGCGAAGCCAGCATGGCGTTGTTGTGCAAGCCTGCAGGAAATATTTGCCGACCGGTTTCAGGTTGAACATTGTGTAGAAGGTCGCGACCTCCAGCACCCTGATCTCGGCCATATCCAGCTTTGCCGCGATCATCTCGATAGCCTTCATCGGGATCCAGTTATCATGCTGGCGCTGCGCAAGGTCCAGAAGCGGCATCACCGCGCTGGCCTGGCGGCCCTTCGGGTATTTCGCAATGATGCGCTTCGCCTCGGCTTCGTTCTCGCGCGTGAAGGCAAAGCTGTCCGGCTGGTCGGCTGCAATACGGGCGTCAATACTCATCTGTCGATCTCACCAAAAACGATATCCAGCGACCCGATGATGGCCACCGAATCGGCCAGCATATGACCACGCGACAGATAATCCACAGCCGCCATGAAATAGAAACCCGGCGCGCGGATCTTGCAGCGATAAGGCTTGTTCGAACCGTCAGCGACAAGATAGACGCCGAACTCACCCTTTGGCGCCTCGACAGCTGTATAGCTGTCACCCTCCGGAACGTGGAACCCCTCCGTATAGAGCTTGAAATGATGGATCAGGGCTTCCATCGACTGCTTCATCTCGCCGCGTTTTGGCGGGGTTATCTTGTTGTTTTCCGCCAGCACCGGCCCGTCCGGCATATTGTCGATGCACTGCTTGATGATCCGCAGCGACTGCCGCATTTCCTCGACCCTTACCAGATAACGCGCATAGCAATCACCGGTCTTGCCGACAGGAATGTCGAAATCCATTTCGGCGTAGGCGTCATAGGGCTGCGACTTGCGAAGATCCCAGGCCACCCCGCTGCCGCGCAGGCACGGCCCCGTCATGCCAAGGTCAAGCGCCGCTTCTTCGGTGATCACGCCGATATCAACAGTACGCTGTTTAAAGATGCGGTTGTTGGTCAGCAGCGTTTCAAGGTCGGCGATAAAGGCCGGAAACCGCTCCGCCCAGTCGGCGATTTCGTCAAGCAGGCCGTCGGGAAGATCCTGATGCACCCCGCCGGGACGAAAATAGGCAGCATGAAGACGCGCCCCACAGGCCCGCTCATAAAACCCCATCAGATCTTCACGTTCCTCGAACCCCCAAAGAAGCGGTGTCATCGCACCGACATCAATGGCAAATGTGGTGAGGTTCAGAAGATGGTTCAGAATCCGTCCGATCTCGCAATACATGACGCGGATATATTGTGCCCGGCGCGGCACCTCGATGCCGACGGCGCGTTCAACCGCCAGCGCCCAGGCATGCTCCTGATTCATCGGCGAGACATAGTCCAGCCTGTCAAAATAGGGCAATGCCTGAAGATAGGTCTTGTGTTCGATCAGCTTTTCGGTGCCCCGATGCAGCAGCCCGATATGCGGATCGGCACGCTCGATCACCTCGCCATCCATTTCCAGGACAAGACGAAGCACGCCGTGTGCCGCCGGGTGCTGCGGCCCGAAATTCATCGTGATCGGTTTGATCTGCATTTCCGCCATGACCGGTCCCTTATTCGTCCTTGCCTGCTTTTTCATCACCCGGGATCTGCGCCTGCATGCCTTCCCACGGGCTCAGGAAGTCAAAGTCACGGAACTCCTGAACAAGTGACACCGGCTCATTGACGACGCGGCGCTGTGTGTCGTCGTAGCGCACCTCGACATGCCCGGTCAGCGGGAAATCCTTGCGAAGCGGATGTCCCTCGAACCCGTAATCGGTCAGCAGCCGGCGCAGGTCCGGATGCCCGGCGAAGAATATGCCAAACATGTCCCACACCTCACGTTCGGCCCAGTTCGCCGCCGCATAGACCGATGTCATCGACGGCACTGCCTGCCCCTCGCCAACGGCGGCGCAGACGCGCAGGCGCATGTTGTTCTTCATCGACAGCAGCTGATAAACCATCTCGAAACGGTCGGGCCGCTCGGGATAATCAACAGCAGTGAGATCAGACATCTGGTTAAAGGCAGCATGCTGGTCATCGCGGAGCGCGATCAGCGTCTGCTGTATTGACCCGACGGCCACCTCGAGGACGATCTGACCCTGGACAACACGGCTCGACACCAGGCTGGCACCCACAAGCTGCCGCAGGTGGCCCTGCATCGCCTGCACCGGTGCAGGGGCGCCGGCGATATCTGCTTCGGTGTTGGCAGCGTCAGTCATCTCTTGGTTCCCATTGCCGCCGGTCTGGCAGCCCTGAAATCCGGCCATCGCAGTGACAGCCGGCATGGTGCCTGGAAAAAAATATACAAATGGATGGTGTCAGGCACCGCGACATCCCCCATAAAACCCTTCAGCCGCGTGCGATTGTCGCCGTACGTCTGATCTTCTTCTGAAGCTGCAGCAAACCGTAGATCAGCGCCTCGGCTGTCGGCGGACACCCCGGAACATAGACATCGACCGGTACGATGCGGTCACAACCACGAACAACGGCATAGGAATAATGATAATAGCCGCCGCCATTGGCGCAGGACCCCATCGACAGGACCCAGCGTGGCTCGGGCATCTGGTCGTAGACGCGACGCAACGCCGGTGCCATTTTGTTGGTCAGCGTACCGGCAACAATCATCACGTCCGACTGACGCGGGCTTGGCCGAAACAGCATCCCGTAGCGGTCCATGTCATAACGGCTGGCGGCGGAATGCATCATCTCGACCGCGCAGCAAGCAAGTCCGAAAGTCATCGGCCAGAGCGAACCGGAGCGTGCCCAGTTGAACAGCTTGTCGGCGCTGGCAATGACGAAGCCGCGATTGGTGATTTCGTCACCTACAGCTTTCAGGATGGCATCCTGTTCAGGTCCAGGCCCGATTGGTGCGGCCTGACGGGGGTCGATCACTCCCATTCCAGCGCTCCCTTCTTCCACTCATAAATGAAACCGATGGTCAGCACGGCAAGGAACAGCATCATCGACCAGAAGCCGAACGCCCCGATACCACCGAGCGACACAGCCCAGGGAAACAGGAATGCAACTTCGAGATCGAAGATGATGAACAGGATGGCGACGAGATAGAACCGAACGTCGAACTGACGCCGCGAATCGTCAAACGCATCAAAGCCACATTCGTAGGCCGTCAGCTTCTCGTCATCAGGACGCTGATTGCCAAGAAGCAGCGATGCGGTGACCATCGCAATAGCCAGCCCAACGGCGATTGCGAAGAACACCGCTATAGGCAGATATTGATGTAAAAGCTCTGGCACCTGGTTCTCTACTCCCTCAAAGAAAACCTTCGTTTGCATAATTCAGCGACGGGTCAAAAGCAAGCCAAACACGCACTTTTCGGGGCAGATAAAATGCCGCTGCGACATGACAGCCCGGATTGACACCTGTGATCAGAAATCCCAGCGTTCCCCATGCTGCAGCGCCCGGAAGCGTGACGGCGCAATTCCCGCCGCGGAAAGCGCGGCCGAAAGCCGCCGCGGCGGTTCGGCCATCGGCTCGAGCGTCAGCTTGAAAGTTCCCCAATGGATGGCAACAGCATGACCTGCTTCCAGGTCCTTGAAGATCTGCACCGCCTCTTCGGGATTGCAGTGCGCGCCCTGCATGAAGTCCCGCGGCTCATATGCCCCGATCGGGATGGCGGCGAAATCCGGCGCGCCAAGACGCTCGCGGGTTTCGATGAAATCAGTGCTGTATCCGGTATCGCCGGCAAAATAGAATTGGAACCCGTCGCCGAAGCGAATCATGAAAGCCGACCAAAGCGTCCTGTTGCGATCAAATGGGCTGCGCGAGGACCAGTGCCGTGCGGGCGTAGCGGTAATGGTCACATCATCCCGGCTGTCGGACTGCCACCAGTCAATCTCGACAACATCGGCGAATCCGGCACGCCGCACATAGCTGGCAAGGCCAAGCGGCACGACAAAACGGATATGGGGCTGCCGCGCCGCCAGTTGGCGCAGGCCCGGCAGATCAAGATGATCATAATGCGCGTGCGAAATCACAGCCACATCAACATGCGGCAGCGTTTCCGCCGTATAGGCAGGCAGCACGACACGCTGTGGACCACTGAAGCTGAAGGGCGAGGCACGGTCGGAAAAGACCGGATCGGTCAGAACGCTGACACCATCATAGGTAAACAGCACTGTCGAATGCCCTATCCAGGTTATATGCGGCCCCCTGCCAGTCGGCGGCGGCGACACAGTCGGATCGAGCAGCGGAAAGCCTGCGGTTTCGGCCGGGTCATTCTCGCGCGTGAAGAAGGCACGCGCCAATCCCAGAAGATCCAGCACGCCCTTGTCATGCCGATAGCCTTTCGGGTGCTGGAAGACACCATCGGCCGGGTCAAATTGCGACGACGCGCTGTAAGGTTTCAAGCTGCTGCACCCGACCACGAAAACCGCCGCCACCACGACAAGGATGACGGGCGTAAATTTAAACTTCACAATGGCCTCCCAACCGCGTCGAACACAGCACATGACAGGCACCGCTCTATGCGGCGGCATAGCATAGAGGGCCTCTCCATGCAAAGCAGGCCAATGAAGATGCGCATGGACTTGCCCGAAATTTCGTGGTTACTGACACCCGTCGACAGACCGGGTGACAGGAAAGGAATGACAGACAGATGACGCGGAATACCGCCATGCTGCTGATTATCACGGGGGCCACATGCATGAGCTTTGTCGGCCTTTTAATGCGTCTTTTGGAAACCACCGACGGCATGGTCATCCTGTTCTATCGGTCAATCACCCTTGCCGGCATGGTGGGGCTTGTCGCCTGCCTGCGGCGCGGCCAGCGCCCAGTCGCCTTTCTACGCTCGCTGGACAGAACCGACATGATGATGGGGCTGGCGCTTGCCATTGCTTTCATGACCTATGTCTATGCCATGCTGATGACATCTGTGGCTTCGGCGCTGTTGCTGTTGACGCTTGCCCCTTTCTTTGCCGCCATCCTTGGCTGGGCATGGATTGGCGAGCGGCCGCACATGCTGACCTGGCCGGCGATGGCGGTGGCGCTGATCGGTGTAGCGCTGATGTTCAGCGACGGCATCAACCTTGGCCGTTCAGCCGGCAATATTATGGCTCTCATCTCGTCCTTCAGCTTTGCCGTGATGCTGGTGCTGGCGCGCCGCAGTCGCCGCGACGATGTCCTTGGCGGCACCTTTCTTGGCGGGGTGCTGGCGCTCTGCATGGCCGGGTTGGCGGCCAGCATGTTTGGCGAAGGTCTGGCGATCTCCCGGTCCGATCTGTTGCTGACGCTGTTCATGGGGGCCTTTACCATCGGCATCGGCATCGCGCTGGTAACGTGGGGAACAGGCTATGTTCCGGCGGCGGAGGTCAGCCTGTTGACACTTACCGAAAGCGTACTCGGGCCGATCTGGCCGTGGATATTCCTTGGCCAGGCCATGACATTGACCGAAATCGGCGGGGGTGCAATCGTACTTGGCGCGGTAGCAATGCTTGCATTGGCCACACGTGAGCCACGCAAGATCACCATCTCGCGGCAGGACAGTCACAGCGCATGAACAGCCCCTCCGAAACTCCCGAGGACGCCGCGCCGCCGCTTGCCAGCCTGATGGGAGTTGGCGGCCTAATCCCTTTTTTTGTCTGCGCCGGTGCCGCGCATAGCGCAGTCGCGCCCTGGGCCGGTCTGGCACTGATCATCAGTGGTATTTATGGTGCCGTGATCCTCAGCTTTATTGGCGCTGTGCATTGGGGGTTGGCAATGCAGGGCGATCGCAGCCCGCGGTGGTTCGTCTGGTCAGTTCTGCCGGCGCTCTATGCCTGGCCGCCTGTCGTCTTTCTGGATACCCGCACGGCGTTGCTGGCATTGGTGCCGGGGTTTCTGATCTGCTGGAGTGTTGACAGGCGTGCCGCGGATGCCGGCCTGATTCCGCCATGGTATATGCGGCTGCGTCATATGCTGACACTTGGCGCCACGATGGGGCTTGCCGCTGCCTCGCTGGCACCACCGCCCTTCCCGCACGGCTAACAAACCGCGGCCAGCGCAGACAGGTCAGTCACGCGCCCGGATCATCATCAGATTGCCAACCATCACCAAGCCCATACCGGCCAGTGATGGCAGCGTCCATTCATAACCTTCATAGCGCGCCGAAATCAGCAGCGCGAAAATGGGGAACACCACCGTGGTATAAGCCGCCCTTCCCGGGCCGATGCGCCCGATCAGGCTGAGATAACAGGCAAAGGTCATCACCGATGAGATGACAATCAGCCAGCCGAGGCTACCGAGATAGGTGACCGAAGGATCAATGATGAAGTCATGGCCGCGAACCAGCGCGACCAGTGCCATGAAACCGGTGCCATAGATCATCCCCCAGCCTGTCGAGGCCAGAACCGGAACGCCGCGACCCTGGCTGGCTGAGGACTGCATGTTCCCGATGCAAAAACTGATCGTGCCGCCGAAGCCAAAGGCCATCGCGGTTAGCACCGTTGACGACAGCCGCAATTCAGGAAGGAAGACAAGCCCAAGACCGGCAAGACCGATCAGCGCAGCGCCAACCTGCAACAGCGGTGGCCGGCGACGATTTTGCGCCGCAACAAATCCTACATTGATCAATGACGACATCGACAGCATGACCGCCAACAGACCTGACGCAGCATAGAAACTGGCATTGTAGAACAGTGCAAAATTCGTTGAGAACAACGCGATGCCAAGCATCATGAAGCGGCCATGCTCGGCCCTGCCAAAGCGAAGATCAATGCCTCGGAGAGCGCAGATGCCGAACATCATCAGGCCGGAAATGCTGAACCGCCAGACCAGCGAGACCTCCGGCGCAACGACGCCAAGCTGCAGTGAAAGCGGGTACCAGCTTGTCGACCAGCCGAAGATAACCGCGATATAGAGAAGAAACTCATAGGGGCGCATGACAGGAGGTGCCGTTCAGGGCTGGTGGCCGGAATGTCAGTCAGTCATCTGCGGACCCGCTGATCGCCCAGCCCCCGGCATCAACCTCCAGAAATGCCTCGACTGCCGCCGATGCAATGACAGTTGGCGTTTCCTGCGAGCCATCCTCGATGTTGAGACCGCCGCGAACGACACTCACCTCGGGATTGCCGCGAGGCAGCGATTCGGCCACCTTTACTGTATCAACGGCACCCGGGTCCTGCACGCCGATCGTCACCCTGACCACCATGTCGCGATGGTTGTAGCCGCAGGATCTGAACAGGGACAGCGAACTGTGTCCGATGGCATCGCGGACGGCACGGCAGGCAGCTTTGGTATAGTCGCCGCCATACAGATCGGTGCCAGTACCCATTTCCAGGATCAATCGTTTCATGCCGACACCGCCTCGTCGGATGCCTCGGCCCGACGTTCCATATCAAAGGATATGATGATGGCCGCGTTGGCAAGAATGGTCATGCCCCTGCCATCCGGCTTCGGGATATCAAGCCCGCCCTGGACGACCCGCACGCCGCCATTGCCATAGGGAAGAACGGCTTTCACCTCATCCCCGTCGACCGCACCGGGTTGCTGCACACCAATCTCGACATCGATCAGCATATCCGACTTTTCAAACCCGAACGCCTCGGCAAAACTGACGGAATTCCGCCACAGCGCGTCCTGAACAGCGCGCACCGCTGCACGCGTGTAATCACCCTTGCGCAATGACGTTCCCATCCCGAGTTCGAGAGCTATTCTTGTTTTCGCCATCCGTCCCTGACCTCTGACTTGTCTCGCCGTCTTTCTGCTATTGAAACCGCGCGTGCCATAGCGTTGGTGTTACAGCCCGAGAGCTGTACGCGCGGCATCATCCCATCCGATGGTAGTGGTGCCATCCGCCAGTATAATCAGCGGCCGTTTCATCAGCGCCGGATTTGCCGTCAGAAGATCGACCGGATCACCTTCACGGGCTGTTTGATCCAGACCGCGCCAGGTTGTTGAACGGCGGTTGATCACCCGGTCGGCACCATGCTCGGCAAGCACCAGGCGCAGGACATCGGCTGGCACGCCCTCCTGCCTGACATCCCGGAATTCGACCTGTAGGCCCGCCCCATCAAGCGTTTTGAGCGCGGCGCGGCAGCTGTCACAGTTTTTCAGCCCATAGAATTGAAACGCCATGAAGGCACCTCCCGACTGCCGGCAGATTATACCCGCCAATTCCTTGATGCAATGGTATCAGAAGATGCCCGCACATGACCCACCCAAACAACCCATAAGGACAAGCGGGAAGGTGACAGCCCTCCATGACTGGCGTAAACCAACACTCTGACACAGCCGAACCAGAGCCCCAAATGCAGTTCTTTCAAAAATGCAGTACTTCAGGTTTCATCCAAAGATGTTGACCAACATCATCATAACCGACCCTGCGGAACGGCCACAGTGACGCTATCTTTTTTCCGGCACCGGCCCGGCGCGCTGTCACTGGCAATGCTGCTGACGCTGGCCTGCCTTTATTCGCTGGGATTCCTGTCGGCCTCGATGGCGACACTGGAGGTCGGCCCCTATTTCGCCGGCGCGATGCGGGTGATTTTTGCCTCACTGTTCCTTCTTGTTGTCGCCCATGTCACCGGCGCTGGCCTGGTGCGCGGCAAAAAACTGTGGATGATGGCATCGATCTATGGGGCCATATCGCTATCACTTCCCTTCATCATTCTTCCCTGGACGCTGACATATGTCAGCAACACCGCAGCCTCAATCTATTACGCGGTAATCCCGATCAAGGTCTTGCTGTTGTCGCGCATTTTTCTCGGCACGCCGATCACGCCCCGCAAATGGATCGGATTCATGCTGGCCACGTCTGGCATCACGATGCTGGCGCTGGCAGGGGTGGCGGGTGACGATTCAATCGGTGCCGCACCAAAAATTCAGGACAGTGTCGGCGGCAGCCTGCCGGTCTGGATCCCGCATCTTGTCTGCATTATGACGGCACTCTTCATCGCCAGCGGCGGCGTTTTGTTCCAGATGATGCCGCGTGCCTCGGCCATATCGATCACCGCGTCGGCTTTCCTGGCCGGAAACATCCTGGCCATCCCGGTGGCGTTGTTAACCCTTCCCGCGACGGTACCAAGCCCGGAAGGTGTCGCCTGGCTACTCAGCGCCGGTGTGCTTGTCTCCGGCTGCGGCATGCTTTTAAGGGGACATCTGATCCAACGGGAAGGCGCTGTCTACGCGTCGACAAACGGCTATGTCGTGCCACTGATCACTGGCCTGTTCGGCTTGGCAATTCTTGGCGAAAGCATCGGAATTGTCTCAGTGATGGCGTATGCGCTGGTGCTGGGTGGGCTGTTGCTGTCACAGCGATGAGCCCCCCTAGAACCCCTACCACCTAGCCGTAGGCGCGGGCCTCGTCTTCGATCTGGCGACGGTATTTCTTGCGCTCATGCTCCAGCAGATAGCGTTTGCGAAGCCGCAGGCTGGTTGGCGTGACCTCCAGCAATTCATCGCTGTCGATATAAGCCATCATGTCCTCAAGCGACATCCGGCGTGGCGGCACGAGCGCCACCGCCTCATCGGAACCGGCAGCCCGCACGTTGGTGAGCTTCTTGCCCTTCAGAACATTGATCTCGAGATCATTGTCACGGCTATGCTCACCAACGATCATGCCTTGATAGACCGGTGTTTGCGGGTCGATGAACATCACTCCGCGATCCTGAAGATTGAACAGCGCATAGGCAACGGCGGTGCCGGTTTCCGACGCGATCAGCGCGCCATTACGGCGGCCCGGGATATCGCCGCAATAATCCTTATAGTCATGGAAGACACGGTTCAGCACACCGGTACCACGGGTATCAGTCAGGAATCGGCTGGGATAGCCGATCAGGCCGCGTGATGGTGCCAGAAACACCAACCGTGTCTTGCCGGCACCCGAGGCCCGCATATCCTGCATCGTCGCCTTGCGCCGGTTCATCGCATCGACAACCGTACTCGCATAGGCTTCGTCAACGTCAATCGTGACCTCTTCGACAGGCTCCAGCCGCCTCCCGCCCTCATTGCGGATCAACACGCGCGGGCGCGACACCGTCATCTCGAACCCCTCACGGCGCATCGTCTCGACAAGAACGCCAAGCTGCAACTCACCGCGCCCCCCGATCTCAAAGGCATCCTTGCCGGCACTCTCGGCAAAAGTGATGGCGACATTCGTTTCGGCCTCGGCAAGCAGCCTCTCGCGGATCATCGTCGAGGTCACCTTCTTGCCCTCACGCCCGGCAAAGGGACTATCATTCACGGTGATGGTGACCGACATCGTCGGCGGGTCAACCGGTGTTGAATAAAGCGCATCCGTTACCTGCGGATCGCAGATGGTATCCGCCACCGATGCCTCGGCAAGTCCGGCGATACAGATCAGATCACCGGCCTGCACCTCATCCACGGGAACGCGCTGCGTGCCTTCAAAGCGCAGCAGCTTGGTCAGACGCCCCGATTCAATTTGCCGGCCATCAAGATTGATTGCCTTCACCGCGCTGTTGACGCGCGCTGTCCCCTGGATCACGCGGCCGGTCAGGCAGCGACCGAGGAAAGGATCACTGTCGAGAAGCGTTGCCAGCATCGCAAAAGGCTTGTCGGGCGCGACATCGGGGGCCGGCACATGCGCGACAACAAGATCCAGCAGCGGGTGCAGATTTTCGCGCGGCGCATCAAGCTCGGCCGTACACCAGCCGTCACGGCCAGAGGCATAAAGGATCGGGAAATCAAGTTGATCATCATTGGCATCAAGCGAGACAAACAGGTCGAACACCTCATCGACGACGGCGTCGGGGCGGCCATCGGGGCGGTCGATCTTGTTGATCACGACAATCGGCCGCAGCCCCTGTTTCAACGCCTTGCCAAGGACGAATTTGGTCTGCGGCATCGGCCCCTCGGCGGCATCAGTCAGCAGGATCACCCCGTCGGCCATGTCGAGGACACGCTCGACCTCGCCACCAAAATCGGCATGGCCAGGGGTATCGATGATGTTGATCCGCACATCCTTCCACGCAACCGAGGTTGGCTTGGCGAGAATGGTGATGCCGCGTTCCTTTTCCAGATCGCCGGAATCCATCAGGCGCTCGGCAACCTTCTGGTTGTCGCGGAACAGGCCGGTCTGTTTCATAATCGAGTCGATCAGGGTGGTCTTGCCATGATCAACATGGGCGATAATCGCAATATTGCGAAGCTGAGTGGTCATGACTGCGCTTTCATGAACGTCCGGGCGTGCGGTCCGGGGATGCGGGAATGCCCCGCTTCCTAGCCGACAATACGGCGGCTGACAAATGGGATTTGCGAAATTGCGGCAAAAAACCCGTTTTCCGTCGGCATTTTACCCGGTTCCGGGACTGGGCGCAGCATTGAAACTGGCCTAAGCTTGTCGCCTGCCACACAGAAAGCCGGAAGATGCCCGAGCCAAAAAGATGCCCAAGCTAAAAGATGAATGAAAAGCTGAAGACATATGTCAAGCGCATGGGGCTTGCCGCCTTTCTGTTCTTCTTCCTGAAAGGTCTTGGCTGGCTGGCCGTGTTCTATTTCGGCTGGCAGATGGTCGGCTAGGGCAGTGATGACCTGCTGGGTCTGGCAGTCTAACCGTATAGAAACATTTCGAGACCGATCTCAATACCTGTGAACAGAGCCGTGATGAACCCCAGAAACAGGACCCTGACCCAGGCGCTGTTGAATCCGGTGCCCCAAAAACAGAAATTCGGCAAGTTGCTCAGCCGCTGAGCGGGAAATCTGATTTCCAGATATTGCGTCACTTCCGCGGATATCAGCCAAGCCCGCCCATACATGGCGAACAGAATGCCAATTCCAAAACCTGCAGTTGTCAATGCGTCGTTCAACTTCAGATACATATCGTGATCGACCAGCAACACAGGCCACGCAAAAAGGAACAGGCAGACAACAACGGCAAGGGCAAGGGGGATTCTATGGTAGGCCGCCCATAGCGGGCCAAAAATCAGACCAAACCAACTGAAACATCGAATGCTTCCAATATGTTTCTGGATCTTTGTCACATTGTCTTCGGTAATCGTGATTTCGGCCAGGTTTGCCGCTTCTCCCCCTTCACCAAGTTTCCGGTTCAATGTTGTGAGCAATCGGTTCTTGAATTTGATTTTGAGCTTTTCGTCCAGACCTGAAAAAAACGCTGAGCCTTCAAGCATAAGATCTACGTTCAGCATTGATTTTGCCCTCCAAGCTCCTTGATGGTGATATTCGGGACCTCAAACGGATCCCTTGGTTGAAATATGCTGGAGGTTGACGCTTGACCGGCACTCGCATCGCCTATCCTTGATCGAAACAGGTCATTATCAGGCGGCACAGCAACGAAGCGCCTCAGGAAAAATCAACTTCCTTGGTTTGCGTTCTTTTGCGGGCTCCCTCAACGCAATCCCTGAGCTGGCTCATAACGCTTTCCGGTTGATGTATGGCCCGCAGGGTCAAAGTGGGGCTTGTGCGGTCGGAAGAGACAATCTGCAGGTGCCCCAGCCCGAAAATGCGCAACAGGAATGGTTTGAAAACGCTGTAGTCCCTGATCCTGTAAAGTTCTATTTCATTGACTGATTGGGATAGGATGCCCTCTTTGATGATCATCCTGTCTTCAGAAAAGCTGTAGCTTATGAAGCGGGTCTTCAGATACCGATACAGCGGCAAGATGATTGTCCAGGACATGACGACAAAATAGGGAATATTAGGGATTTGTGACGGTCGGCTCTTCCACACAATTTCACGTTCCACCATTTTCCACCTGCCTGACCTATTCCGACAAATCACCGCTGCCCTGATTGACTCGAACCCATTCAGATGCCTCGGCCAGTTTCACCTGTCTCGGACAGGTTCACCGCATCATCAGGCAATCATGCCAAACTTTCAGGCATTCTCGACACAGCGCCGTCAGTTCACCTTTTCCCGAAGAGCAGCAATCCGGTCGTCATTGGGACGCAATTTGGTGAATTCATCAAGTGCGGCACTCGCCACGGCCTTGTCACCCAGGGCCAGGGCGGCATTGAACTCTCCTAGCCATGCGCTCGCGTTCTCGGGATTGTCCTCCCGCGCCAGAACAAAATCTGCCAGCGCTTGCTGGATATCGCCGGTTTCAAGATATATCTCGGCACGCTTGATGTAGAACCTCTCACGCCGGTAACGTGTATTTTCCACAGCCTGGTCAAGGGCTTCAATGGCGTCCGCGTAACGCTCCTGCTTGACGTAAACCTCGGAAAGAAGCGCCAGTGCATCGCTGTAGCCAGCTCGCAACTCAAGGGCTTCGAGAATGGCCTCGGTCGCAGCATCGAGCTGTTCGAGCTTGAAGTAGAGCTGCCCCAAATACAGGAAAATTCGGGCATTTTCGGGATCATACTTCTTCGCCAGAAGAAGATCTTCCAAGCTTTTCTCGAAAGCCTCTGTTTTCAGACTCACGCGGGCCCGTCGCATATAGATATCGGAATTGGTCGGGTTGAGGGAAATGGCGCTTGAGAAATCGGCCAAGGCTTCCTCATACAGCCCAAGCTCGTCATTCACGATACCCCGCCATTTCCATGCTGTCAGGAACCGCGAATCAAGGTCCAGAGCCTTGGTCAGATATTCCTTGGATACGCTGTACTGACGCTGATAGCCAAACACCATTCCAAGCCCGTAGAATGCTTCCTTGAAGTCAGGATTAAGCGACAGTGCCTTTCGAAACGAACGCTCGGCTTCCGTGTAATTTTTCGGTTTCGACCCAAGATAGGCCCACCCCAGATTATAATGCGCCATGTCGAAACGGGGATCAATCCGAAGGGCCTCATCAAAATTCGTCTTCGCCTGATCAAAATCCCGGCCATCGCTGGCCATCACACCCTTCCAGAGATACGCCCATTTTGAGTCAGGGTTGATCTCTATCGCCTGATCAAGAAATGATGTCGCCTTTTCATCATCCCCGGCATTGTAGCTGATGACCCCCAGACGCATGAGCGCAAAGTCGTTATCCGGATCGATGGCAATGGCCTGTTGAAGCGTTTCGAGCGCGCGTTCATTATCCTTCAGCGCCGCGTAAATCTGACCGCGGAGAATATATGGCTCAGGAGCATCAGGCTGCTGTTGCTCAAGAAACACCGACTTGGCAAGAGCTTCATAGGCAGAATTCAGTTCGGCAGCGTCATATGGTCTGTCCAGATTGAACAGATCACGAACCGCCGACATGCCGTCGATGTAGGCATCGAGGAACAGATAATCCGAATTGCTTGGCTGGAGTTCGAGCGCCTTGCCCAGAAACTGCTTCGCAACCGATATGTTGTTCTCCTGATAATAGAGCCGAACGCCAACCTGGGCATAATCATTCGCCATTCGGCGCACTTCCCAGCTATCCTTAAGGAAGACGCCCAGCTCCCAACTGCCAATCAAACCTGACACGGCAATTGTGGCGATAGAGGCACTTCGCACCAGAAGTTTGACAAATCTTCGCTGTCGCTCCTCCTCCTCCTCCGGCGCGAAGGTCTTCGCCAACCGTTCAAGGACGCGCGTCTGTTCGAGGACGAGTCCCTGCAATTGCTCCGCAGACGCTGCCACGTCCCGACTTGCATTATTGGCGTTCGAATCCGTCACAAGGCACCTATAAATCGAATGATGATCGAGGCTTCACCGGCAAGTCTGGCCGGCACATTACTTCCCCAAAGCCTGGGTGAATCGTTGCGTTCTTGTGGCCAGAAGGTCGGCAGAAACATTCGATGCACCAGCACCTTCCCTCAGCTTTGCCGCCCGGTCAGCAGGATAGCCACTGCCATGTTTGCGCGAGGTGATGCTTTCAAGTCGTTCGATCACGTTGACGCCGGCTTTCCAGTCATAGCCGAGACTTCCTGCGACTTGGCCGCCACGCAGGTCAGCCTCCTGTTCAAGATCCTTGCTGAAACCATTCTCGCCCCAGGCAAGCAATTCGCCGAACAGCCCGCCACCGCCCATATCGGCTGTCGCACTCTCGAACAGTTTGGCGCCTTCATTCTGCTTAATCGCGTTGAGGCCATGATCCATTTCGATATGCGCGATCTCATGGGCCAGAACAAACGCAAGCTCATCTTCATTCTCAACAAAATCCAGCATGCCGGTGGTGACAAAAACAAACCCGCCAGGCGCAGCGAACGCATTCACAACATCTGGTTCGTCGAGCAAGATCACGACAGGGTCTTTGTAGTTCTTGGTCAGACGGCTTGCGTTGAGGAGGTTCACCACGACATTTCTCAAATAGAACAGACGCGGATCATTTTCGTCCACCAGGTCGTAGTTGCCGAGCATTCTTGCCGCCAGCTCACGACCGAGGACAAACCGGCCAACAGGCCCCAGATTGGTGTTATCCGCCGATTTAAGCGTCTGGCCAATCAAGCCTCCCATATTCGACAACCCGCCGCCGGAACCGTTGCCGGAATCACCGCCACCAAGCAAACCACCAAGGCCGCCACCACTGTCGCCGCCACCAAGCAGACCGCCAAGGCCGCCGCCACTGTTGCCTCCACTTCCGCTGTCGCCCCCGCCTTTCAAGATACCACCGAGAGGATTACTGTTGTCACTGCCCCCAAGCAGACCGCCAAGTTGCGCGTGCGCATGCGCTGAAGCCAAAAAGAACGCGGCGCAACCGATAACCAGAGTGAAAACCTTGCGCGAAATCATTTGTACTCTCCCAGGCCACCAGCCTTCCTGAATGCCATCAGCGACGATGGATCATAAATTCCCTGTGCTTGACCGATCAGGCGATCAATCTTGTCATAATCGGCAGCACCACCCTTGGCCCCGCCGGCCGCACCTCTGACAGCACGCAAATCGCCCTCTTCCTCATCCTCCGAAAAGTTCCGTTTCGCTTTGCCAGAGGAAAGTTCTGCGACCTTTTCCTCGGCACGTTCTATGGTCTGGTCGTCAAAATTCTTTTCAGAGACAAGACATGAGGTTGGCACGAATTGGGATGACCCAACCTCGGCCCAGGAGTGTCGCGTATATTCCTCGGGTTTGACTTCTCTTGGCGTACCTTCGCCAGCCATGCTCTGCGCCTGTTGTTCAAGCTTCTTTCGTGAGGAGAAATCAGAATCCGGAAGTTCGAACGCGCCCGCCAGACTGTTTATCTTGACTGTTTCGCCGAAACCAATCCCTGCAACAGGAACGCCAAATGCAGAGGGGCCGCCATATACCGGCGCCGACTCACACGCAATACGGACGCTGTCACCAACACGCAACCGTTCGACGGCGCCAGCTGTGGACACTGACCCGGCAATCAAAACCGCAGAACCAAGACAGGCGGAAATCAAAACACTTCTGGGGAACACTTTCATCTTTACAACAATCCTTAACAACGCCGAAAGCAATGGGAGGCAGGTTCCGATTTCATGCACTTGATGTCAAGTCCTAGTCGGGGGCGTCGCACGGGCATCCCAGAAATTCCGCAAAGGTTCGGGACGCCGCACGGAATTGGCTGGCTGGCCGTGTTCTGTTTCGGTTGGCAGATGGTCGGCTAGGTGGCGGTTGCGCTATTTATCATAGACCCAGCTTGGCAGCCAAAGCGCCCGTTCCGGGACTGAGCCTGCGTGACATTCTCCTGTCTTCCGGAACAGGCCACCACATTGTCCCCGGCGGCCATCCCGACCACAAATTCACATGTCGGTCTTTAAATCATAAGCTGCATTTACCAGTTGACGCCCGCATCAATGGCACTGGAAGCAGTCGGCGCAGAGCATGGGTGACGCTGTCGCTGGAAAAACATTGGCAGGCAGATACCAGTCTAGCGGTGTCATCGAAAGGTCACAAATGCTCAACAGAATCATAATTCACTCGTAACAAAACATCTATTGGCTGATAGCTTAATTAATCATGGAGCTTATCATGCCGATTTCTTTCCCACACAAGATGCTCTTATTCGCAACGGGCATCCTCTTCTCGTCAAACTTACCTGCTACGGCTCTCGAAATGGCTGAGATCAGCCAGATCAAAATCGGTGAGGGCGAAGGCTATGCCGAAATGATCCGTTACCACAGCAGGTCACAAAGCCTGATGGTCACCGCTTCCGAAACCGGGACAATTGAGCGTATTTCAATGTCGACACCCTCCTCCCTGAGCATAATGGCTCCCCTCGATCTCGACGGCGGTGATGTTACAGCGGTAGCGGTGCATGACGATATGATTGCAGCGTCGATCAAAGCAGAGGGCGCAAACGCACCAGGAATGGTGAAGCTTTTCGACTCTGCTGGTACATTGCTTGCCACCTTTGAAACAGGCGCATTGCCGGATAACGTGGCGTTTTCTCCAGATGGCCGCTACCTGTTGACCGCCAATGAAGGCGAGCCTTCGGATGACTACACGGTGGACCCGGAAGGTGGCTTCACCTTGATTGATCTGGCCAACGGCGCGGCAAACGCCGAGGTCACGCAAATTTCGCTGGCTGGCATGGACGCCCCTGCGGGAAGCCGAATCGTCAAGCCGGGGAGCAGCTTTGCCGCCGACGCTGAACCCGAATATGTGACCTTCGCGGCTGATGGAAAGACTGCCTATGTGACCCTGCAGGAGAACAATGCAGTCGCCGTCATCGATGTTGAGTCAGCGCAGGTCACGGGCGTCGTCGGCCTTGGTGTAAAGAATGTCTCGCGAACAAGCCATGACATGTCCAACAAAGATGGCGGCATCAACATGAAGCGGTGGCCGGTTCTGATGATGTATCAGCCGGACGCCATCGCGACATACAGCGTCAAGGGAGCAACCTACCTTGTGACCGCCAATGAGGGTGATGCCAAGGATTACGATGGCTTCTCCGAAGAAACCCGCGTCGCCGAACTCACCTTGGACGGCACAATGTTCCCGAACGCCAGCGAACTGCAGAAGCCGGAGCATCTCGGCAGGCTCAAGACAACCAAAACCATGGGAGACACAGATGGTGATGGCGACCACGACCTCATCTATGCCTATGGCGGCCGCTCGTTCTCGATATGGGCGGACGACGGAACTCTGGTATTCGACAGTGGCAATGCCTTCGAACATGTGATCGCAAAGCGGTCCCCTTCGGTTTTCAATGCCAATGGTGGAGGTGAGGAATTCGACGACAGGTCCGATGACAAAGGCCCCGAGCCGGAGGCATTGGCCCTTGGCAAAATCGACGGCAGGGTTTACGCCTTTATCGGCATGGAACGCAACAATGCTATATTTGCCTATGACATCACACTGCCATCCGATCCCCATATGGTTGGCTACATGATGCCTTCGGCAAGCCACAACTCGCCCGAAGGACTGGAGTTCATCGCAGCAGCGGACAGCCCAACCGGAAAGCCGCTTCTTGCAATCGCCTACGAGATGACCGGCACAGTTGGCGTTTACGAGATCAACTAAGCATCACGATTAATGGTAAAATTGGTGGAGGCCAATTGTCTGGCCTTCACCTTTTCCTTTGGGTATGGGATTTATCGAGCAGTGCGTTTGTATAGGATTACCATCGCGGGCGTCATGGAAAATCCCGTACCCTATTTTGATGTCTTGGTAAGCCGACAGTGATGCGGTAATAAAACAACTTCTCAAATCTGATCCTTTCAGAGACGTAATGATTCTAGCAATGGCGGGAATAGGTGAACTTGAACCCGCGCCCTTCCGGCGTAACAGGCAAGCGCTCTGGTCAGGCGCGCGACATTTGCGTGCCTGACTTGGCCGACATGGTTGACTTGGCCGACATGGTTGACTTGGCCGATGTGTTCGACTTGGCTGACGCTGGCTATTTGTTGCTTCTGCATAAAGAATATCCCATCAACAGCATTACAGAAAGCCTCTGACTTGGGCGTGATGATTGCGATCAATCTGCTGGCAGGGCTTGGCCTGCTGTTTCTTGGCGGACATTATCTTGTCCAGCATGCGGTGCTTCTGGCCGGCAAACTAGGTGTGACACCGCTGGTGATCGGCATGACGATTGTCGCAGTCGGCACTTCCGCGCCCGAACTTGTGGTGTCGCTTGGGGCCATCCTGACCGGGCATGACGACATTGTAATCGGCAATATTGTCGGCGGAAATATCGTCAATATCCTGCTGGTTCTGTCGCTGTCCGTGCTGATCTTTCCGATTGCCGTGCCGCGGAATTTCATCCGGCGCGAAGGCGTAAGCGTTATTGCCGCCACCCTGCTGTTCACGGCGCTGAGCCTTGATGGCACCCTCAGCTTTCTGGACGGGCTGATCCTGCTGGCCGGGCTTGGCAGTTTCATAGCGGCAACCGTGCTGCTGTTCCCGGATGAAGAGCATGATGCGCCGGAAGATCGGGATCCAGAAGATCAGGATAAAGACAGGCATGATAAAGACAGGCATGATAAAGACAGGCATGATAAAGACAGGCATGATACGGTGATACTGCGCGCCGGCATTGGTCGGCATATCTTCTGGATCGTCGGGGCTCTTGTCGCGCTGGCTTTCGGATCACAGCTGTTTGTCGATGGTGCGGTCGACCTTAGCCGCCTGCTTGGTGTCTCTGAGGCGGTGATCGGCCTGACGATCGTGGCAGTCGGTACCGCAGCACCAGAAATCGTCACCGCCACCATCGCCGCCTGGCGCCGACAATCGGGCGTGGCAATTGGCAATGTTCTGGGCAGCAATATGTTCAACATGCTTGGCATCGGCGGCGTCACCGCACTGGTGTCGCCGATTGCCGTTGATCCGCATTTCATCAAGGTCGATTTTGGGGTTCTGCTTGCCGTCACCATCGGCGTGGTGGTGATCGGCTATGTGGTCAGAACGCTGGGACGCGTCACCGGGGGCGTCATGCTTGCCGCTTACGCCATCTACACCGCATCACTTTTCTGACGCCGACAACCACGCGCGGTGCTGATCGTGCCACCGAGGCGCAGATGGCGGAGGCCATTTCGGTGGCGCGCGATGAACGCACAGCAAGCCTTGAGGCGCGCCAGGCCGAATGGGCCGGCACGCCGACGATCGGCGCAAAACAGGTGTTTGAGGTGTGTTGGTTGCGGGGGCAGGAATTGCTCAAGACCCTACGATGGCAGCTGGCAATGAAGCAGTTGCACGCGCGCACAACCACCGTTACCTCCACCATCACTTTGCAGGGGCATCCGACCTCCCGTTCCCGAAAGTTTATAAGAGAAAACTTAAATTACTGTCACTGAAAGAAGGGCTGGACATTGAGCCTGACATTGGTGAACGGGCACCTGCTTCACCGGCAAAAATCTCCGAACGGCCACTTGTAGGATCACATGGCATCATAGCCGTGTCGAAACGTTTCATCGGTGGGGTGGAAGTTCGCGCCACTGTCACCATAGCAGGGGTGCCGATGCCATGGATGGGCGTTGGCATCAGCGATGCCGGCAATATCCTCAAGATAGGCAAGCCCATCTCCAGCAAGCCCTTCAACAATTCGGTCCCAATCCGGATAGAACGTAAATGCATCCTGCCAAATCGCCCGACCAGCAAGAAACCCTGATGCACCCGCCTTGAACGCATGCACAAGAACATCACGAAATGTCTTTTTACCGACCCCGGCAGACAACATTACCCACGGCCTTCCGGCAAGCCGCCCCATTTCATCAAACAATGCCTGCACATTGGCTGACCCATCGACGGCGTCTGCATTCACCGGACTTTCCAGTTTGAAAACATCGACACCATAATCAGGTCTGGCAAATTCCTCGACGGAGGTTAACACCTGATCACTCGCCTTTGCCTGCATTTCGACATAGCCTCGTGATGCAGCCGCCTCGTTGGCAAACGGATATAGCAGCAGCTCGAGAAGAAACGGAATGTCATATTGGGCACATTCGTCCCCGACCCGTTTCACATAGTCCTGTTGGAAGGCAATATTCGCCGGCGATGCATCCGGGCGATACCAGGCAAGAACCTTGACCGCGTCGCCACCAAGCCTTTTGATTTTGCTGACTGACCACTCATCGATGCTGGCCGAAAAACGCCCCTCGCCGGTTTCGGTAAAGATCGAGTCTTCAAGTGTCACGACCAAGCCCTTGTCTCGTGCCAACGCATCGAAGGCCGCCGGAATGCCATAATGCGGGTCCAGAAGAACGGCAGAGCCCACGCCCTGAAGTTGGCGCACGATTTCCAATTTGAGTCTGGCAACTTCAGCCCACGGTGCCTCGGTGAGGTTTAGTTGTGCGGCAATCGGGTTTTTGATTGGTGGACGCTGATCAGCTGCCACCATTTTGAACAATCCGTTCTCATCTGCCATGCGGCGCATCCCCAAAAGCTTTCCGGGAGTCAATTGCATATCAGTATTCCTCCATAAAGGCAGTGCAGCTTTGTCGGTCCGGCGACGCGCTGATACCGCCAAATTGTAAACATTTCATCGCAGCTGCGGCGTTTGCCGTCGTAATGGCCGACGTTTCATCCATTCCCTCACCAAGACAAAGGGCGAAGATGCCATGCCAGACATCACCCGCGCCGATGGTATCGACCGCCTCAACGGCGAACGCCGGGACATTGACCAACTCGCTGTTATGAAGGTGCCAGACTCCCTTTTCACCGTCTGTCACACATACCCAGCAGCCCGTGGCTTCACGCGCACGGAACAATCCATCTTCGATGCTGCCATTGGGCGCAAATGACTCCAGCCCCTGTTTTGAAAAGGCCAGATGCGTGGCACCGCGCGCATGGTCTGCTGAAAATGGCGCTTCGGCATCAATGATGATTGGAACATGTTTCTCACTGCCAAGTTCAATGGCCCAGCTCGTCAATTCAGAATGACGGTTATCTGCCAGAACGGCGCAAGGTATCGCGGCTGGTCTGGTCGATTTGGGCATCCTGGAAAACCCCCGACCCGCATAGTTAAATGTTTGGCGTTCTCCCTGATGATTTACGAATGCAGCTGAAACGGATGAACATGCTTGCGGGGTAAGCGGGCTCATCGACATATCCACCAACTCATCGGTGAGCGCCTGATGGATAAATCGTCCCATCATATCGTCACCAAGATAGGTCGCAAGCATCGGCCGACCACCAAATCTGGCTATGGCGATACTGGCATTCGCCCCGGGACCGCCAACAATAAAGCGCGCGTCATGGGCGCGCATTTTTTCGCCCCGCGCCGAGAATTGCTCGATATCCATGATCAGATCGACAGTGGCGCGGCCTGCCACGATTATTGTGGCAGCGCTATTCATTGGCAAAGGTCGGGGCGGCCAGCCCATGGATCCTGACATTGACACATGCCGGCTTGCCGCTGGCGAGTGCGCGTTCAAAAGCCGGAGCGAGTTCGGCAAGGCTGGTGACATATTCACCATGTCCACCCAGCGCCGATGCCACCTCATCATATCGGGCGTCACTCAATCCACAGGCAAAAACACGGTCAGGACCAAAGTCCCGCTCCTGAATCCTGACTTCTGCATTCCACTGCAAATCATTGCCAATGACCACTACCACCGGCATATTTTCGCGCACTGCCGTTTCAAATTCGGCAAGATGAAAGCCGACGGTTCCATCACCCATAAATGCCAGAACATGTCTGTCAGGCAGGGCGTGTTTTATCGCCATAGCATAGCTCAAACTGCCGCCAATTGCCCCTGACACGCCATTAATCATCACCAGATGACGTGTCAGCATACACTGAACCCATTGCCCAATCTCACCACCGTCGGACACCGCAGCGATATTGTCGTGCGAGGCCAAAATGTCACTGACGGCACTGACAAAGGACAAGGAGTTCAACTCTTGCCCGTCCTCTGCATGATCTGCCGCTGAAACGTCACGGCGCGCAATTTCGTCCTGGAGCGATGCATGCCAGTTCATGACGACATTGCTGGCGGGTGCCAGCTGCTCCAGCATCGTGATGGCCTCTGTAGGAGAGAGGTCAGCCATCTCTTGCAATCGATCACCAAGATTCGTGCGCGCCTGCGCCAGAAGCCGTTCGTCACCAATAAAGGCAAACCATCTGGCATCAGCACTGAATGGCCCAGCCGCCCCATAGGCAAGTGAAAAATCCACCGGCTTGCCAACAAGGATGATGACATCGGCAAGACACGCCATGGATTTGAAATTGCCAAGCCGCGGATCGTTCAAGCCTCGTGGACTGTCCATCAGCACGACAGGCACCTGCAACCGCTGCTCAAGCGAACGTAACGTCGCGGCGTGATGCGGCATACCAAGAGATGGCCCCGCGATAATCAATGGTCTTTTCGCCGCCGCCAACATGGTTGCGAGCTTGACAGAAGGAGGAGTCGGTTCGATCGTTATAGAAGGATCCTGCTGTTCAGTCGGCGGCATGTCATCCAGATCATGGGTAAGAACATCCGCCGCAAGCGCCAGATGCGCCGGGCCCGGTATGCCCGTCTTTGCCGCCGCAATGGCGGCAAATGTATAGTCTACAAGGTCGCTGGTTTGACATACCCGCTGTGAATATTTTGTCACCGCCCTGGTAATCTGCACCTGGTCCATTTCCTGGAAGCTGCCTTTATTGTCAAGGCTTGCCTCGGAATCTCCGCTCAGCAGCAGCACCGGTGTTTGCGACTGACTTGCGGTAAATAACGGGGCAATGGCGTTACACAAGCCGGCCCCCGCCGTCACCATGGCAACACCAAGGCCACCGGTAATGCGGGCATGAGCCTCAGCCATATAGAGCGCGGCAGCTTCGTGCCGCACATGAACAATCCGAATATTCTCATCAAGACAAGCATCGAAAAGCGGCATGATCTGATTGCCTGAGAGCGCGAAGATTGTTTTCACACCCGCGCCCTTCAATATCCTGATCAATGCAGCCGATGCTTTCATGGTCTGACCTTCCCATATCGGCGAACTGCCCTTCCATCTTCACAAACAGGAAACTGCGCCGCGCTAGCCAATTGAATACCCCCCATCAACAACAACTGTTTGACCGGTTACGAACCCCGCCTGCTTGCTGGCCAGAAACAACGCCGGACCGGCAATGTCATCAGGCTGTCCCCACCGCCCGAATGGTGTGCGGGAAATGACCGCATCATAATGCACGGTATCAGCGCGGCCTCGCTTGGTCTGTTCGGTAACGACAAATCCGGGGGCAATCGCATTGACCCTGACACCATGCGGCGCATATTTCAGCGCCAATGATTTTGTCAGTTGATGGATTGCCGCCTTGCTTGCCCCATAGGCAGGCACTTTTGGACTGCCAAAAAAACTGTACATGGAGGCAATATTGATCACCGCGCCCTTGGCCGCGATCAAAGCACTTTCGAATTGTCTCACAACATCAAAATTGCCAATCAGATTGACGTCGATAACCTGACGAAACACATCAAGATCATCTTCTGAGTCACGTCGCGATATCGCCGCGCAGTTAACCAAAACATCCAGACGTGAAAACTGGCTGGCAAAACTGGCAATCGCGCTGGTGTCACATACATCAAGCTGATGATAAACCGCCACCCCCTCCGGCATTGACAACGGTTCAGCTTCAACACCTGTGATGATCACCCTATCACCTTGCGCAGCGGCTGCCCTCGCAATGGCAGCTCCAATTCCATCAAGGCTTGCGCCAACCACAAGCCAAACGCGCTGGTCCGTCTCACTCATCACGCACTCCCCCTGCTCATGTGATAAAGCCGCCGCCGCCAAGGTTAAGCATAGACCCGCTTGCATAGTTGAATTTTCCAGAAATCAGGTCGATCACCGGCATCGCTATATCCAGCGGATCCGCCACCGCGCCACAGGCGATTGTGGCCTCAATCGCCGCCTTGGTTGTTGGGTCGGCAAGCATGGAGCTGGTCATGTCAGTGCGGGTCACCCCCGGACGTATCGAAAACAAGGAAATGCCATGTGGCGCAAGTTCCTTTGCGGCGCCGACGGTGAACACATCAACTGCCCCTTTACTGGCGGCATAGACACTCTTATGTGCCCGCCCACCAATAGTGGCTGCCATTGAGGACATATTGACAACAACCCCGGCATTGCCCTTCGCCATGGCGCGCGCGGCAAATTCCCGGCAACACAAGATCAAGCCAACGACATTTACGGCAAATGTCGAGTGTATGAAATCATGATCAACGTCAGTGATGGCACGCGGTCCATTGTCGATACCGGCAGCGGTTACCAGCGCCTGCGCCGGTCCCATTGAGATTTCAATTTCCTCAAAAAAATGCGCAACACTCTCGGGGGCAGCTACATCCAGCGCAAATGCCTCTATCCGACCATCGGACGCCGCAGCCATATCATCTGCCGCTTTCCGGTTGCTGCCATAACTTATGGCCACACGCCAGCCAGCGTCCACAGCCGACAAGGCAATTTGCCTGCCGATGCCTCTATTGCCTCCGGTTACGATTAACAGCCTGCTTTCGCTCATAGCGCATCCTTCAATCTTGGCAACATGAACTGGCCCTCTCCGAATGTTTCTGATGCTGTTTCTGCTCCATTGAACACCGCATTCACCCTCGCCAACACCGCTCTTTGCGCACCGCCACGATCAAGCGCGCCAGTAAAATAGCCATCCAGTTCAACGTCAATGTCATCACGCCAATACCGCAATGTTTGCGGATTGCCGCAGATTTTTATGATCGGACACAAAGGATTCCCGGAAGGATTGAATACACCCATGGCGAACAGTCCCAGGTTGCATCCCGCCATCATCATGCCGGTAAGCGAAACCGGGCTGAAAAAAGGCGTGTCCATGAAATGCAGGCCCGGCGCGGCTGGCGGTATTCCAAAATCCAACGCGGAGACAAAATCCGTTGTACCTGTCTTGCTTACCGCCCCCATTGACTTCTCAATCAACGTGGTCAGCCCCCCGTCAATATTCTCCTGGGTAGGGTTGGTGCCACGATAATCCTTGCCGCTGTCCTGCTCCATCAATCTGGCACGGTAGACGATGAAGTCCAGCACCGCCTGTCTTGTCGCCGGATCAGGGCACCGGTCCTCGAACACCACTTCCGCGCCGATGAATTCTGCTGTCTCCGAGACCACAGCCGACCCGCCAACAGATACAGTGAAATCGCAGATATCCCCAATCACCGGATTGGCGCAGATGCTGCTGGAAACATCACTGCCGCCACATTCAAGCGCCAGCGCAACAGCATCTGGCCCAACCAGGGTCCGGCGCTGCTCAAGCTTGTTTTGCCGACTGGCGAGCATCTGCAATCTTTCATTGCCTTCGGCCACGGCCTGGGCCCGCCCGGCGCATTGCATGAAGGCGAGATATTCAATCGGGATTGCTGCGTCAATTTCTCCGGCGAGCCGCTCGGCTGACGCGCGGTCATGTGTCAATACCAGCGCCGCACCCACGTTCGGATGGGTCAACACGCTGCGGATAAAGCGCTCGACCATCACCTCATCATGTCTCTGTAACCCACGGGGAAACGCCCCCGTGATGCACAGCGACTCTGCATCGGTGGCCGCAATAGCGTCGGCCAGCCGATCGGTCAGCGCCACAGTGGACAACACGATTCTATGATTTCGGATACCCACCCGGCCATCAGATCGGCGATACCCATGCCATTCGAGACTGCTAGCAAAGTCAAAAAGGTCAGTGCTACTCACAGTTATGGACATGTACATGCTCACCCTGTTCGATGGGATGCGTTGCTACGCCGATCTTTATACCGTACTTGACAACCGCCTCACCAACGGCGATGGCCCGCAAACTTACCTTGTGCCCAAAAGGCACCTTGTCTGCGATGCTCATGCCGTCGCTCAGGTGAGCGATCCCAGCATCCTCATCCATCAAGGTTGCTACATTGTCAGCCGGACTCAGGACCAGAAACCGCCTGCCACGCTGCGTTCCTAATTGCATACGATCCCCCCATCCACATTGATCACCTGACCGGTGATATATGCGGAGTCGGGACCAAGAAGGAACTGGATTACGCTCGCCACCTCGTCCGCTGACCCGAGGCGCTTCATCGGGATCTCTCCCAGCACTTTATCAATGCCGCGCTTGGCAAAGATCTGTTGCGGCATGGTTGTGTCGATAAATCCGGGCGCCACAACATTCACCAGAACATGCGGCGCTTCCTTTCTTGCCAGTGACCGCGCCATTCCGACCAAGGCTCCCTTGGCAGCGCTATACGCAGTATGCCCCGGCGCCCCTCGCCTGAAGGCCAACGAGCTGACCAGAACGACACGCGCACCGTTTTCTTTCAACAGGGCATGACGAACGGTCGCATACAGCGCATAGACATTGCGAATATTTGCCGCCATGACCGGATCATAGACCGTCTCGACATCACCTGAAGCCATATCATCGGGCACAAAAATACCAGCCAGATGAACCAACCCATACAGATGCTCTTCTTTCCCCAGAATCGCGCGGCATGCCGCCTCATCCTCAAGCCCGGAGCAGTGATAGACAAGACGGCTGGTGTCCGATATTGCGGGCGCCAGAACCTCTGCGCCCTGGGGATTGACATCTATGGCGATGACCCGCGCGCCCAGATCGATCAGGCGGCTGACCAGAGGGACCCCAATACCACCTGATGCGCCTGTAACAATTATTGTTTTTCCATCAAACATAGAGAACCACCAACAAGCAGATTGCGACGTAAGGGAATCCGGAAAATAAAAGGCGGGCCCATGGTTCCACAGGCCCGCCAGCAATCCATGATTATAATTGCCTTGGGAGGATTAGCGGCCTATGACGCGGTTGTTCCTGTCGGCAAGGTCGGCTTCTGCTTCGGCAACGGCCTTTTCGAATTTCTTCAGCCATTTGTCACCATATTTGTCGGCGAACCAGACCTTCATCTTGTCACGCGCCTCTACAAAAGTTGCCTTTTCTTCAGCTGACGGCACATAGATTTCACCACCAAAGCCAACGAACTCCTTCAATGCTCGCGCGTCATACTCCTTGTTCCAGTCTGACTGGATCATCGACGCCTGCTGAACGCCATCGATCACCAGATCCTGAAGGTCGGCAGGCAAGCTCTGCAACCACGCATCCGACATCCACCAGAAAGCAAAGAGATATGCATGCTCATCAAGCGTGACATATTTCACGGCTTCATACATCTTCGTCGGGACGATGTCAGTTGCTGCATTCTTCGTGCCTTCGACAACGCCTGTCTGCAGCGAGGTATACAGTTCACCCCAGGCAACCGGTGTCGGATTGCCACCAAGAGACTTGATGAATTCGATTTGCAAAGGCGAGTTGATGGTTCTCATCTTCACGCCCTTCATGTCAGCAGCTGACTTGATCAGCTTGTTGGTGGTGAAGAAATTCCGCCACCGACCGGTATTGCCAACAGCCACAAGACGTACATTACCGGTCGCCGTCAAAATCTCGTCGCGAACCTCATCAAAGAATGAGCTTTGCGCGATGCGCTCGGCAATCGAGTCACCATTCATCATGTAAGGGATGTCTGTTACCTGCAACTCTGGCCAGAAGCTGGCAATACCACCAACTGTTGTGTGGGTCAGCTCCAGTGTGTTCAACTGCACCTGTTCAATCTGATCACGGAAGTTGCCAAGCTGCGCTCCGGGATAGATCTCCACAGTGATACGACCATTCGAACGGCTTTCCAGGAATGATTTGAGAAATTCACCAGGCACCTGATCGTCTGATGTAACTGGGCCAACATGACCATATTTCAGCGTAAACTCTGCTGCAAAAGAGGCCGCCGGCAGACAGACAGCCAACAGGCCGGCCATGATGGTTTTGGTAATGATAGATTTCATAAGACTCCCTCCAACTTTTTGAGTGTAGAAAATGATGACATCGGTATCATTCGTTGTAAACGGAATTCAGAAAACACCTGATCACTATCCAAATCCGAGCAGCCTCGGCACCGTCATCGAGATCGCGGGAACGTAGGTGACAAGCGCGATAATCGCGATATGGACAATATAAAAAGGCAACATTTCCGACACCACCGATTCGATCCTCTCGCGGCTTACCGCCGAGGCGACAAACAGAATCAGCCCCATTGGTGGCGTCGCCAGGCCGATCGTCAGATTAACGCACATGATGATGGCAAAATGTAACGGGTCAACACCAACAGCCATCGCGGTCGGGGTCAGGATCGGCCCAAGGATCAGGATCGCCGGACCGGCATCGAGAAACATGCCGACAACCACAAGCAGCAGATTGATCAGCAGCAGCACAACATATTTGTTGTCGGTATATTCAAACAGAAAGGCCGTCAAAAGTTTCGGCACACCGGACAGGGTCGCAATCCAGGCAAAGACGCTGGCCATTCCAACAGCCAGCAATATCACGCTAGATGAGACCGCTGTGCGGAACAGCATGTTCTTCACCCGTGTCAGTGGCAGACTTTTCATAAAGGCGCACAATATGATGGCATAGACCACAGCGGCACCGGCTGCCTCGGTCGGGGTGAACACACCGGACAGGATTCCACCCATAATGATGATTGGTGTGAGAAGCGGCCAGAAGGCATCAAGCCCGGCGCGCGCTGCCACGCGCATTCCTGGGAAACGGTCGGCAACCGGATATTTGCGGCGACGCGCAATGATCGAAACCACTGTCATAAGACCGACACCCGTAAGAAGCCCCGGAACCACACCCGCAAGGAACAGCGCGGCAACAGATATCTCCATGATGTATGCATAGACCACCATGATGATGCTTGGTGGGATGATCGGACCAATCACTGATGACGCCGCCGTTACAGCAGCGGAAAATTTCCGAGAATATCCCTGTTTTTCCATTGCTGGAATCAGCATTGAGCCAAGTGCTGATGTGTCAGCAACGGCCGAGCCACTTAGCCCTGCAAAGAAAATCGACGAGATGATGTTCACATGTGCAAGACCGCCCCGCAGATGCCCTACAAGTACGCGGGCGAAATATACAAGGCGTTCGGTGATGCCGCCCACATTCATGATTTCCCCAGCAAGGATGAACATGGGTATGGCAAGCAGGGGAAATTGATTGATTCCGATGTAGAGCTTCTGGGCAATGATCGCCAGAAAGACCTCCTTGTCAGCCATGACCAAGCCGAGCATTGGTGCCGCGCCGAGGGCAAACACTATCGGCATGCCAACACTGATCAAGCCCAGCAAGATCCAGATAAATGTCACGGGTATCATCTCACGCCCCCACAAAAATCCCTAAAATAACCATTGACTAAAACTCGTCCAGAACAGGGCGATGCTTGGTAACGAATGCATCCTGATGTGCTGGCGTGTTGGTAAACAGAGAGGATATGTCTTCCAAAAATTGCTGCAATGACACGAGAGCCATACTGGCCATACCAAGGGGAATCGAAACAAAAAACCAATACATCGAGACGTCGCCCACCGAAATAGCCACCTGCGTTCTGCCATTCCAGGCGAAGTCATGGCTCTTCATGGCAAGGAAACTGCAAAAAACGCATACGGCCAGATGCATAACCGCAAGAATGGCCCGCGTCACCCGCGACGGAAATCTGGAAATGACAATTTCGATATTGGGGTGGACGCCAAGGCGAAGAGCAATCGGCGCGCCCAGAAACACCAGCCAAAGCATCGCATACTTGGCCAACTCCTCTGACCAGGAGAGACTGTCGTTGAGGACATAGCGGAAGAATACGCCAGCCGAAACAATCGCCGCAACCGCCAGCACAAGGAACATGGCGCCCCATCGGAATGCGCCCAGCTGAACCACATTAATGGCTGACAAAAATCTGATTGCCAAATTCATGACTGCACCTACCCCCTGATCGTGCGTTATCCCGGCATTATCGTGACGTCCACACCATGCTCTTTCATCGCTGACAAATCCGGGATAATTCCAATGCCATCATCCTCGGGCAATTCTATGCGCCCGCCTTTCGATGGCCGCAAATCCCAATCCGCCAGATTTTCCCTGATCGGGTTATCATTTACGTCAACTTCCAGCAAACCAGTGTCGCCAATAACAGTCAACAGATGTGCCGATGCAGCAAGACCAACCATCCCGCCCAGCCAGTGCGGACAATAGACACATTCTGGAACCGGCGGCATGGCGTCGCGGCCACCAAAAATGCGGAGCAGCCCCGTAAACCCGCCGATTTTCCCTATATCCGGCTGGACAAAGGCAAATAATGCCTGTCCCTGATAGGCGTTGACGGCATCCAATGTCGGCAAATTTTCACCGCCTGCAAGCGGCACGCTGATCATCTTGTTCAATTCTTGCCACTGTGGCACCGCCGCGTCGGCTCGCAGCGGCTCCTCAATCCACTTCAGATCAAACCGGCTCAGGGCGTTGATATTGGCGGCGGCTTGCTGCGGCGACACCCATGCCTGATTGGCATCAATCATCAAGGAATGGTCTTCATCGATCAATTCACGGGCGACGGCAAGGCCAGCCTGGTCAACATCTTCCCCAAACCCAACTTTAACCTTAAACGCTGTAAATCCGCGGTCATATGCGAGCTGCACACGTTCTCCCGCCTCTTTCGGATGAATGCCACTGGCATAGGCCCTTACCGCATCACCCGGCGCACCCAACAAGGCGCAAAGCCTCATGCCCTGCCGACGCGCCACCATATCCCACAAAGCCTGATCCACACCGGCGATCACCTGCATCAAGGTGCCGGGGTCGGCAGTCTGCAAGCCAAGCACTGCAAAGGCGGCGGTCAGGCCATCAAAAACCTCGGCTGGAGAACTGAAACGACGCCCCCTGAGCCAATACGCGAATTCATTGACCAACAGGCTGGCTTTATATTCAGCACCACGCGACGGAAAATTGCACCATATCTCGCCATGCCCGACACACCCATCCGCGTCGGTAATCCGGACAAGCAATGCGGGACGGTCATACATCGTGCCAAACGACGTCTGTACCGGCACATCAATCTTGGCGCGGAGAAGAATTGCCTCAACATGCTTGATTTCATGTGTCTGACCAGCAAGCCGCCGTGCCACATCGTCGAGCATTCCAACTTGCCCAGCATTCTTCATGTTCATCTTCATTTCGACATCTTGGCAGGTCACTTCAGAAATGTAATGACATCGGTATCATTCCAACGTATTTTTGAAAAGTCAACGTTATGCGTTGGTGGTACCGAAGTTGGACAACATGAATAAAAAATACGATTTTATAATTATCGGCGCCGGTTCTGCGGGGTGTCTTCTTGCCAACAGATTATCTGCCAACCCTGCCCATAACGTTCTTTTGGTTGAAGCTGGCGGGTCGGATCGCCGCTTTTGGTCACGGCTGCCGATTGGTTATTACAAAACCATATATAATCAGACATTTTCACGCGTTTTCCAGACAGAGCCATGCGAAGGAAGCGGCGGCCGCGCAATAAAATGGCCACGCGGACGGATTATTGGTGGCTCCAGCAGTATAAATGGCCTGATCTTTATCCGCGGACAAAAGGAAGATTTTGACGATTGGCAATCACTGGGGGCCCGCGGATGGGATTACCAAACGGTTTTACCCTTTTTCAGAAAACTGGAGGGCTATAAGGGCGGCGAAAGCCAATTCCGGGGCAGCCTTGGGGAACTGAAGGTAGATGACCTTCGTTTACGCCATCCCGCCTGCGAGGCGTGGCTGAAGGCGGCGTGTGAATGGGGCCTGCCGCCGATTGACGATTTCAACGGCAACGACTCCTTTGGTGCGAGCAGATACCAGCTCACCCTTGATGGCAGATGGCGGTCAAGTTCTGCACGCGCATTCCTGCACCCCATCACTCACCGGCAAAATCTGACAGTCATTTCCAGCACCCTTGTTGAAAAAATACTTTTTTCGGAAAAACAGGCAACTGGCATAATCGCCCGACGCGATGGTGCCCGTGAAACCTATCAGGCCGATAAAATTATCCTGAGTGCCGGCGCCCTTCAATCACCGCAGATACTGCAATTATCCGGAATTGGCCCGACGGCGCTGCTGCAGAAGCACGGCATTCCAGTTATTCATAAGGCCAGTCAGGTGGGACAAAATCTTCAGGACCACTACCAGATGCGGACAATCGTGCAGATGCGCAATGGCCTGTCGTTGAACAAAGATAGCCGCAACCCGCTGAAAATGGCCCTTCATGGCCTTAAATGGTTGACGGACGGATCCGGGGTTTTTTCGGTTGGCGCTGGCCAGGCGGGCGCTGGGGCATGCACGAAATATGCTGAAAATGGTCGGCCCGACGTACAGCTTCTTGTTATGCCACTGTCTGTTGATAAGCCAGGGGAGCCATTGCACGATTATCCCGGCTTCACCGCAACCGTCTGGCAATGTCATCCGAAATCCCGTGGATTTGTTGAAATACGGTCTGCCGACCCTGCCGAAGACCCAAAGATACAACCAAACTATATCTCTGAAGAACATGATCAAAAAGTCATGATTGAAGGCGTTAAAATGATGCGTGAAATCTATCACATGGCTTCCTTCAAGGATTTGTGGGACACCGAAATTGTTCCCGGGGCCGAAGTCGACAATGATGAAAAGATTCTCGATTGCATCCGCAACAATGGGGGCACCGTTTTCCATCCTGTTGGCACCTGCCGGATGGGTGATGATGCGGGCGCAGTTGTCGATTCTGAATTGAGGGTGAATGGCGTTAAAGGGCTATATGTTGCAGACGCCTCGGTAATGCCAAAGATCACTTCCGCCAACACCAATGCGCCATCACTGATGATTGGCGAAAAGGCAGCACATCATATTCTGCAACATCATTCCGGCTAACACTTTCGCAGTCATCGCGGGGCAACCTCACCCGCCCTCGCCTTACAGCAAAGCTTCACATCATCATCTGCTATGTTATCTTTGCTGCGGTCATACACCCGCCCAAGCAAGAGGCACATGCGGTGCCTGAAGGCGAATGAAGAGCGAGGCCATCGTGCCATCACAATCGGACCACAAACTGGTTACCATACGCGACGTTGCCCGGCTTGCAGGGGTCTCGCCGATCACCGCCTCTCGCGCGTTGAACAAATCGCATCTGGTAAAACCGGAAACACGGAAGAAGGTCGAGGCCGCGGCAGCCGAATTGAAATTCATTGGCAACAGTGCGGCAGGCAGTCTGTCAAACAAGCGCAGCAATATGGTGGGCATTGTCGTGCCGACGCTGTCGAATTCGATCTTCGCAGACACAATCCAGTCAATCACCAGTCGCCTGATGCCTGACGGTTTTCAGGCTTTGATTGGCAGCAATGAATATTGCTTGCAACGCGAAGAGGACATCATTCGGACATTTATCTCGCATCGTGCTGATGCGCTGATCCTCACAGGCCATACCCATACCAAGGTGGCTGAGGAGTTGATCAGGCAATATCGCATACCAACGGTCGAAATCTGGAACATTTCGGAACAGAGCAACCATATCTGTGTGGGCATGTCGAATTTTCAGGCCGCATTTGAAATGACATCATTCCTGATTAGCCGCGGTTACAAAAAAATTGGCTATATCGGCGGTATTTTGAAAAATAACGACAGATCACAAGACCGCATGCGCGGCTACAAGGAGGCTCTTGAAAAGCATGGCCTGCCGTTTGATCCTACCTCAACACGCGAGTCCATTTATGAATTCGCCAGTGGCGCCGTCGCAATGCAAAGCCTCCTAACCAAAAGCCAGGACCTTGATTGTGTTTTTGCATCGTCGGACATCATCGCCTTCGGTGCGCTGATGGAATGCCACCGCAACGATATCAAGATACCGCAAGACATCGCGCTGGCAGGTTTTGACAACACCACCATCGGTGCCATTTACAAGCCGGCCCTGACAACAATATCAGTCCCGCGACAGCGCATCGGCCTGAAAGCCGCTGAAATCACATTGCAATTGATTAAGGGCGAAAGCGACATCCCGAAGGTCCATGATGTGGGGTTTGATCTGATGATCCGCGGCACTGCCTGACCGGCGGCCAATCAATGATCTGATGCGTGTCGACGGTGTGAACGGCGGGTCACCATAGGCAGTCTTCACCATCTACAACGTCCCATATCTGCCAATAAAGCAACATATCTGACGATTTTGTTTCGGCATGTGGACACTCGGAAAATGAACTTGCATTGAATAATGATACCGATATCATTCAGGTCTCTTGTGGTGAGGAAGGCACAAACGATGCAGGCTCCCGCACAACATATCGGCGCACATGACTCAGACGCAAAAGGGCAATCTCGAATGCAGACCAGCAACCGAACAAGCCTGAAACAACTTAGAGAAACCGCCACACTTATCCGCAAGGATGTGATCCGCATGGTTGCCCGCCATGGCCAGGGCTATGTCCAGCAAGGCCTCGGGGCGGCCGATCTTTTTACCTATCTCTATTTCCAGGAGCTACGATTTGACACGGCGAACCTCACCTGGGTCGATCGTGACAGATTTATCCTTTCAACGGCGCATAACACAGCGGTCTACTATGCCACCCTTGCCAGAGCAGGATTACTGGATCCCAAAACACTTACCGAATATTGCCTTGACGACTCGCCATTGGAAATCAATGCCTCCGAAAGGTTGGGGCCGTTGGTCGAATGCACCTGTGGCTCGCTCGGTCAGGGCTTATCGGTTGCCGCCGGACTGGCCATGGGAAGTCGGCGTCAACAGCGAGATGCAAACATCTATCTGATGCTCGGTGATGGTGAACTTGAGGAAGGACAGGTATGGGAAGCGGCGATGTTCGCGGCGACGCACAAGCTGTCAAACCTCACTATGATCATCGATCTCAACTACATGCAGGTTGAAGGAGACGCGCGCACCGTTGCCGCCATCGATCCGGTTGATGCGAAGCTGGAAAATTTCGGCTGGCAGACAATAATGATAGACGGACATGATTTTGATGCGATGTTTGCCAGCTTTGCGGCGGCAAAGGCCGATACCGATCGACCATCCTGCATCATTGCCCACACAACCCCCGGCAAAGGCGTGCCTTTTCTTGAAGGACAGAAAAGCCACAATATGGTTCTGCCAGAAACCACTGCCGGCGATGCTCTGAAATGGCTGGATGCGGATCATGGCTGAAACCGATGACAGACATCTCAAGCCCGACGCTCTTCATCTTGATGATTTCTCTGTCAAGCAGCAGCCCAATCAGCAGACAGTCCCGAAATATTATGGCGAGGCACTTCTTGCCGCCGCCCGCGTCGACAGTTCGATTCTGGCACTCACCGCTGATTTGACGGCACCAACGGAAACCGACCTTGTGCGTGACCATTTGCCTGACCAATTTGTCATGGCTGGCATTGCCGAGGCGAATATGGTTGGCGTAGGTGCCGGCCTTGCCCGAGCCGGCTTCATCCCCTTCGTCCATTCCTTTTCGGTTTTCCTGTCGCGTCGCAGCTTTGACCAGATCGCGATGCAGGTTGCCTACCCAAAAACCAATGTAAAGCTGGTCGGTTTCATGCCTGGAATCGACTCGTTGCTTGGGGTGTCGCATCAGGCGATCGACGACATCGCCCTGATGCGCGCGTTGCCAAACATGACAATATTGGAGCCTGCCAACCCGGCAGATTACGAGGATGCCGTGGCAGCAGCGTTGGCGCATGAAGGCCCGGTATATCTGCGCCTGTATCGGGCGACGGCGCCAGCGACCCCTCTGGATGGCGTGCCTCCGTTACAAGCTGGCAAGGCCAGATGCCTGCATAAAGGCAATGATGCGGCAATCTTTGCCACCGGCCTGATGGTGGAACAGGCGTTGCACGCCGCTGAAAATCTGAAGGCACAATCTATCAACGCATCGGTTATCGATTGTGCCAGCATCAAACCGCTTGATGTTGAGGGCATTCTCCACGTTATCAGCCAAAGCAAAATTATTGTGACCGCAGAAAACCACACGATCATCGGCGGTCTGGGGTCAGCAATCGCAGAGATCATGGCCAGCAACAATATCGCGCGGCCATTTTTCCGTATCGGCGTTCAGGATTGTTTCGCCGAGGGCGGCAGCCGATCATTTTTGTTTGGCAAATATGGCCTGTCGGCAAAGGATATCGCCACCGCCGTCAAACAGGGTTTGACTGCATGACGGAACGCCATGAACAGGTCGGCTTCGTCGGGCTTGGCACCATGGGTACGGCGATGGCCACACATCTTCTGAACGGGGGATGGAGCCTCGTCCTGTTCGACATTGACGAGACAAAATTCGCCCCTTTTGAAGGTTATGCAAATTGCGTTATGGCCGGTTCGCCAGCCGAGACGATGCGTCTCTGCAACCGGCTGGTAACCATGTTGCCAACCAGCGATCATGTCGAACAGGCCCTGTTTGGCGCAGAGGGCGCCATTGCTGGGATCAGGACCGGCGATCTGGTGATCGAGATGTCAACAGGCCAGCTCGACATGCTGGAGCAACAGGCGCAACAGCTTGAGAGGGCTGGTGCGACCTTGATCGATGCGCCTGTATGCCTCTCCCCAGCTGAGGCGGCATCCGGTGATTTGATTGCTCTTGTTGGCGGAAAAACAGAGGATGTCGCCCATGCTGGCGACCTTCTGGAAGCCTTGTCACAACGCATCATACATGCCGGACCGATCGGCTATGGATTGCGATTGAAGTTGGTCAACAATTACATGAGCATGATAAATCACGTTCTGACTGGCGAGGTGCTGGCATTGGCAAGTGCATCAGGACTTGATCGCCAGCTAACCATAGATCTGCTGCAGAACACGGCAGCAGGACGCGGCCAGCTGCTTACCAACTATCCGAAAAAGGTCCTGCGTGGAGACACCTCTGCCGATTTTCCAATCACTATGGGAATCAAGGATCTATCCATGGCCATCAACATGTTTGAGACAACGCAGAGTGACGCTTGCTTTGGCGCATTGGCAAGGCAGTTGTTCGATGATGCGGCCAAGGCGGGGCATGGTGACCAGGATTGCACAGCAATGCTTGAATATTTTGACAATAAAATGGCCGGAAAACCCGGGTAGAATAGGTTGCATGTCCGTTAGAATTCCGCAAAGGACCTTAAATCAATGAGATATGTTTCCAGATGGCTTTTTCAACTCGACTCTTATAGGCACGGTTAAATGAAGCAAGGAACCGGGGGCGCTTCCATGAAGCGTGTTTTCTTTACGGGCGGCAGTGGTAAGGCTGGCCGCCATGTGGTCCGCTATCTCGCCGACAGGGGACACAAGGTTCTCAACGCCGACATTATCAATATGCCGCAGGATGGCGTTGATTTTCTGAGGGTCGATGTCACCGATATCGGGCAGGTGTTCTCTGCAATGTCGAGCCACATGAACCGTGATGAGCTGCGCCAACGCCAATGGCCACTTGGCTATGATGCAGTGGTTCATTTCGCTGCCATTCCCCGGATACTGCAAACGTCCGATATCGAGACCTATCAGACGAATGTGATGGGCACATATAATGTGCTGGAGGCAGCTGCGAAGCTGAACATCAGAAAGGTGATCTTCGCCTCATCAGAAACGGTCTACGGGCTATGCTTTTCACATGACAAGCCAAAGCCGCTGAGCCTTCCCGTTGAAGAGGATGACCAGACACGTCCGATGGACAGTTACGCCATGGCAAAAGTGGCAAACGAAGAGACAGCCAAAGCATTCCAACGCCGCACCAATCACGATATTTATGCCTTGCGGATTGGCAATGTCATTGAACCCGATGAATATGAGCTATTTGACGGCTTCTGTGCAAAGCCCGAGGTCCGTCTTCCAAATGCGTTCAATTACATCGATGCGCGTGATCTCGGCCAGGCGGTCGATCTATGCCTGCAACATGACGGCCTTGGTTACGAAGTTTTCAACGTGTCGAATGACCAGAATTCAGTTGATCTGGACAACGCGGATATCATTTCAAAATTTTATCAGGGCGTACCTCTCAAACGCAGCATTGATCCGACGGAGTGCCTGTTCTCAAACCGGAAGATGAAAAGCATGCTTGGTTTCAAGCCAATATATGACTGGCGCAATGAAGCAAAACGTTAATCTAGGCAGGCAAAACAGGTACCGGCACCGGGGGTAAAATATGCTGTCCTATGCGCTTGGGGTTTTGGTCCTTATGGCAATTCCCGGGCCGGCTCTTCTTACCATTTTCGGAATAGGCGCCACCTTTGGTTACCATGCAGGGATAAGATATGTCGCAGGCGTGTATGTCGGCGCAAATGTGACAACGCTGATCGTATTCAGCGGGCTAAGCACGCTTCTGTTGGAATTTCCCGGACTACGGTCCGCACTTTTCTTGCTGTCATTGACCTATTTCGTCTATCTTGCGGTGCGCATTGGACTGGCCGGGTCAGAGCTGGGCATCGTAAAACAAGTGCCGCCCGGGTTTCGCGCCGGGGTCATGCTGCAACTTGTCAATCCAAAAACTTATATGACGATATCGGCGCTCTACTTTGGCTTTCCAATTCTGGCCGATGCGCCAGTGAAGGAAGCCATAATAAAGATCATTATCGCCAATATCATCTGGCTACCTGGACATCTTCTCTGGCTCTATGCTGGCGTAAAGATCAACCGTCTGGGCCTGTCGCCGCGCTCGACCCGCATACTCAATATCACACTGGCGACGAGCATGCTCATTATCGTGTTTACCTCTGCAATTTTCTCAACATTGGGCAATCGGTGAGCTTGACCAGTCCCTGAAATATGTTCCTGTCTTTCCAGATCGATTTGCAGACAATGTCCCAAGCTTACGGGAGGGCCGGTGGAATGCCTTCACCATCAGGGACAATCAAGAAAGCTCCAGAAAAGGATCCTCGCCGAACTGACCCTGTATTGCCGCACTGGGTCCAGATCCGGCTCATAACCAGGGCCGGGCGCATCCCCGGCACCTGCCAGTCGGCTGCAGCCGCGACCTGCTGGTCCGGATTGTCCTGTGTGACCTCGCTGCCCAGCGGCAGCGAGATCGAGCTGGCCACCGCATAGACGATCCAAACCTGCATCTGCGCACGATGTGGCAACCCGCTAGTCAGGATCGAACGCCGCTACATGATCTGCGGGCATTTCAAACGATACCAGACCTGCACCAATGACAGGCGGTTCCCGATCTCACACATCCTCGAGACAGCTCACAAGATGATTGTGCGCAACAGCAAAACAACCTGGGATGACTGGGTCCTGCATCTCGAGTTCGAGCATCATCTTGCCAGGGATCTTATCCTCGATCTCACGGCAAAGCAGGCTGCGTTGAAGGCTGAGACGCATAACCTCGTAAGGGCCATTGCAGAGGGGCTCGAGAGATCGAAGACCATGGCCCGGCAGATACTTGAAAATGAGGCCGAGCTTGATGATCTTGC
>CBFHNZ010000011.1:0-67656 GCA_965657415.1 Puniceispirillaceae bacterium (SeqCode)
GGGCACCAGGCCAGACAAAAGCGGGAGTGTTATAGCGATGTCACGACCCAGAACGTGACAAAGCGGCAGGAATATCGCTGTGCGCTGGCCTGGCTCCGCCAGAACGGGGTAATGCGCGACGATGTTCATGGTGGCAGCCAGATGCCTGCCGTGTGAAATCAACGCCCCCTTTGGAGCGCCAGTTGTGCCAGATGTGTAGACGATGAAAGCCGGCGCCGCGGGGTCGAGTGTCTCGCATTGCTGCTCCAGCCATGTCAGATCTTGGGAATGGCCGGCCACGGTGTCTGCAAATTTCAAAAGGCGGGTATCTTCATAGGCGAAGAGCGCAGTCGGATCGATCACCAGAATATGCCGAAGCATATCAAGCTGGCAGGCCACCTCAAGGATCTTGTCCACATATTCCTGATCCTCGGCAACAAACAGAACAGCACCACCATCCTTCATCTGATAGGTGACTTCTTCGAGTGATGCTGTCGGGTAGATCCCGTAGGTCACACATCCCAGCGCCTGGGCGGCCAGGTCGGCAATAACCCATTCCTCGCAGGGATCACCCATGATGGCGACCCGGTCACCCGGGTTGAGTCCAAGCGCTGCGAATGCCTGCGCGGCCTGCGCAACCAGTCCGGCCAAATCCTGCCAGGTTCGGGTTTCATAGATACCAAGGCGCTTTGCCCGATAGGCGATGTCTTCAGGTGTGTTTCGGGCACGCTCACAAAGCAAGCCGGGCACGGTCTTTGCCCGCAAATTCTTGTAGGTTTCATCCCAGTCAGTTGACATCAAATACACCGGATTCTAGCGGCACCCATCTGCAAACTATAACGTAAAAATTCAATAGGTCTATTAAATAAATTTACAAATCGCTGCTCTCAATACTGGCGGAAGCACCAATTCCTTCCGTGGCAAGCTTTGTCACAACGGCGATGATATGTTGAAGGTCAACCCCGGCACGCTGGTGCCATAGCGCAATGGAATTGAGAATGCCAAGCAGCGCGATCGCCGTCACCTTCGGGTTTAAATCAGCGTGAAAACAGCCGCTTCGAACCCCGTCCCTAAGGACTTTTTCATAGAAGGCTTCATAGCGCCTTGTCATCCGACCAATGCGGCGTCGGCTTTCTGTGGGTAGCCATTTCCGCTCGTTCAGGAAGGTCATTATGTAGTCTGAACGGTCCGCAAGTGGCAGGGTGTGAGCTTCAAGCAGCATCACAAGCTTCTGATAAGGCTTAATTTCTTGATTGACTATAGCTTCTGCGCGCTCAATAAATCCGGCTGTTCCAATGGCACATACTTCTTCGAGAGCTTCTTCCTTAGAGCCAAAATAATAGTAGATGCTCGCCTGCCGCATCCCCAAAAGCTCAGAGATGTCGCGTGTTGAAGCGCCATGATACCCCCGTTCCGCAAACACGCGTGCTGCCGCGTCCACCACCTCTTCACCGCGTTTTCTCGTGGGAGTCCTTTGTCTTGCGGTTGCCTTGGTCAATCTATTGCCTCTTGTGAGTTCCAGGATACGCTAAACAATTATCATAAGCTCCCATGATGAAGCCAACAGAATTGTCCAGGCAGGAGATTGCATCAATTTCAATAGAAGTATAGAATTTGGCAGAAAGTTTATTAAGAATAGGACAAAGCCAATGGCATTACATGCAGACACGCCAGAATCCCTTAGCGAGTTGCTCACGAAGATCCCCAATATCGTCGACCATTTGTTTCGCAATGCACCTAAGAATGCTCTCACCATATACACGCAGATGATGCCGGGTGATGGCGTCCGTCCCGAATTCACGACATGGCGGGACGAGCAACGATCCTGGCGCCAGTCCATCGCGCTCCACGATCAGTCTTACCATATGCATTCATTGCATGTGCGTGGCCCGGGCGCCATGGATTGTCTTCAATATCTTTCTGTCAACACATTCAGGAATTTTGAGGTTGGTGCCGCAAAGCAGCTTCTTGCCTGCTCTCCGGACGGATATGTGATCGGCGATGCCATTCTCTATCGACTTGAGGAAGAGCATTTTCTGGTCGTTGGGAATCCCGCGACCACTGACTGGGTGGAATTCAATGTCGCCGAACTGGATTTTGATGCGACGGCAGACCTTGACCCTATGTGGGCGCTCAACCGCGAGAAGCGGCGTAGTTTTTACCGCTACCAGGTGGAAGGCCCCAATGCGTGGAACCTTCTGGAGGAGTTGCACGGGGCACCACTGCCGGAGATCAAGTTTTTCAAATCGGACACCCTTAACATCGACGGTTGCGAGGTGCGGGGCATGCGACACACGATGGGCGGCGTGCCGGGCCTTGAACTGTCTGGTCCATGGGATGACCGCAGAGCGGTCAAGCAGGCCCTTGTCAAGGCAGGCCGAAAGCATGGCCTGCGCCAGATCGGATCGATCGCCTATTTCACCACGGTGATTGAGTCCGGTTGGTGGGCGGTGCCTGTTTCAGCTGTCTACACTGGTAACAAAATGGCAGCCTACCGTGACAAACTGTCCTCGAAACACGCATCGATGCGCATGTCGCTTGGCGGAAGTTTCTATTCTGAAAATATCGAGGATTATTATCTCACACCTTACGATCTGAATTATGGGCATCTGGTAAAGTTCGACCATGACTATATCGGCCGGGACGCGCTGGAGAAAATCAAGGATCGCCCGCATCGCGAAAAGGTTACGCTGGTATGGAATGCCGATGATGTGCTGTCAGTAATGCAAAGTCAGTTTACCGAAGAACAGTCAGCCCTGCCGATCACCATGCCTCTGGCAGCGACCGCAAGAATGCATTACGACGATGTTCGCGACAGCAAAGGCAATCATATCGGTCTGTCTGTCTATCCTTGCTACACGGCCAATGAGGGCGCGATGATGTCCTTGGCCAGCATCGATGCCGCCCATGCCGAATTCGGCAGCGAAGTCACAGTCATCTGGGGCGAAGACGGCGGCGGCGCGCGAAGCGACGGCAATATTGAGCCGCATAAACAGGTAAAGATTCGGGCAACGGTGGCACCTTGTCCAATCAGCAAAGCGGCGCAATCCTATCGCAGCAAGCTTGGCGTGAAACGTGGGTCGTTGGAGGAATTCTGATGTTATCAAATTCCTTGTTACGTCGGGTCGAATGGGGCGATTGCGATCCGGCCGGCATTGTTTTCAACCCGAACTTTTTCCGGTGGTTCGACCATTCAACGACAATGCTCTATGAGGCGGCGGGCTGGCCCAAACCGGTCATGGTCGAGACCTTTGATATTGTGGGATGCCCTCTTATTGAGACAAGTGCAACTTTCATGGCCCCATGTCGTTATGGCGATGACGTGACCATTGAAAGCACCATTGCGAAAATCGGCAGATCAAGCTTTAAGGTCAAACATCTCCTCTCATGCGGCGAGACCCTGTGCGTAGAGGGGATGGAGACGCGCGTATGGACAAAACGGGATTCCGAGACCGGCAGGATCGGTTCGGCGCCCCTGCCTCAGGAAGTCGTTGATAGGTTCTCAGCTAACTGATGTCTGCCGAATGTGGCAGATAAAAATGTGGCAAATAAAAATGTATTTCCCCCAAATGACTATGTGGCTTGCCAGCCTGGCATGACCGGCGACCAGAGAAATACATGACTGCCAGCATCAGGCAAGCCCGGCTGGCATCCAGCGGTGTAACAGTCCTTCACGGCGCCCGCATTGAGGAGACGTGACATGAATGGCCGGCACATCGTGGCAGTTGACGGCGGGGGCACCCGAAGCAGGGTGGCTCTGGCAAGGGCGGATGGCAGGATCATCGCCCAGGTCGAAGGCGGTTTCGCCAACCTGACAAGTGATTTCGAGGCAAGCCGTCAGAACATCATGCAGGCCATCGAGGCAGTCTATACCGCCGCGAATATAGCCCCTGCGAACAGGCCCGCCGGGATTGCCCCATCCGACATCGCCGTCCTTGGCATCGCCGGTGCCAATGTCGGAACGGGCGCCGAACAACTGTCCGCAGCTCTTGATTTTGCTTCGGTGCATGTCATGTCGGACCGGGAAATAACCATCGCCGGGGTCCTTGGTGACGGCGACGGCACGCTTGTCCAGGCGGGCACAGGTTCCTTCTTTGTCAGCCGGTTTCAGGGGCGGCTCAACCAGATTGGCGGATGGGGTCTGCAACTTGGCGACGATTGTGGCGGTGCCTGGCTTGGCCGCGAGCTGCTGCGCTGGACATTGAAGGCGCATGACGGCGTGATCGAAACAACGGAACTTGTCCGCCGGGTTCTTGCCCGGTTCGACAACAGCCCGTCAGAGATCGTGCGATTTGCGCAAACGGCAACACCGCAGCATTTCGGCGCGCTCGCTCCTGAAATCTTCGATGCGCGGGACGCCGGCGACGCGGTGGCGATCCGGATCATCAAGGCCGCGCTGGCCGATCTTGACGGCATTCTGGAATCGCTTGACGCCATTCGCACGCAACAAATCCACCTCAGGGGCAGTGTCGGCGAACGCTACACGCCTCTTCTTCGTGACGATTTCAGACAGCTGGTCGTCAAAGGCACCGGCGACGGCTTGTCAGGTGCCGTCGGTCTTGGTGTCAGACTTCTCCAGCAGATGCCGCCAGCACCACCGGGCTAGCCCGTTGCATCATCGCCGTGAATGCGGGCAAACCTGTCACGCAGCTTTGCGTTGGTTGGACGCATTGCGATCATCTTGCCATCGCGCACCCGGCCAAGCCGGGTCATCACCAGCGTCGACATCATATTGAGGCATATTTTCTGGGCGGTGGCCGCCTTCAACCGCGTCGACCCTGCCAAAGCCTCGCCGCCAGTGATCAGCGGTATGGCGATATCAGCATCGTTCAGAAGCGGCACATCCGGATTGTTGGCAATGCCGATGGTGAGAGCGCCCGCCTTTTTCGCTTCGGTAAGCACGGTGCAGGTGAAGGATGTCCGCCCACTGGCCGCGAGCGCCATCACGACATCCTGTCGGCCGATGTCATGATCACGAACCAACCCGCGCGCAGTACTTTCATCATCTTCGGCATCCTCCACCGATTCGATCAACGCCTTGTGACCACCTGCCACAAGATAGGCAACCCGTTCACGTGGCCAATTGAAGGTTGGCAGCAATTCCACCCCGTCCTGAACCGCGATGCGAATGGAGGCCCCTGCCCCGGCATAGATCATCCGCGCCGCCTCATCCTTCTGCATACGACTGACAATTGCCGTGACGGCCAACTCAATCTCGGCAAGGCTGTTACGCACGGCGTCAATCGCGCGGCCATGATCCCGGAGCATCACCTCAAGTGCCGTCGCGCTATCAAGACGATCAAGCCAGCAATCGGCATCCGGTTGGGTTTCTGTATCGGTTTTGACACTCATCTTCCGCTCACTTTGCTGATGCCTCATCCAACGGACCACGACTGGTTATTACATGCAATCGGCTTTCGGTCAGCTGGCTGGTGGCCTGATCTATCTTCATAAGGCACCTATTTCGCCGCACGCGGCCTGTAGGGCTTGTTCACCAAGCAAACCGAGGTAAAGTTCTTCCCCGTAAGGCAAAGGCTGGAACCTGACACCACCTCCAAAAAGGGAGATAGACAATGGCTGAAATTACCACTGATGTTCTTGTGATCGGCACCGGCCCTGCTGGCTCCGCCACGGCGGCATTGCTGTCGAGCTATGGCATTGAAACCATGGTGGTGAACCGCTATCGCTGGCTTGCCAATACGCCGCGCGCGCATATCACCAATCAGCGCACGATGGAGGTTCTTCGCGACCTTGGCAAGGATGTCGAAGCCGAAGCCTACCTTCATGCCACCGAGCAGGATCTGATGGGTGAGAATGTGTTCTGCGAGAGCCTTGCCGGCGAGGAAATTGGCCGTATGAAGAGCTGGGGCAAGCACCCGCTGTCGCGCGCCGAACATCAGCTGTCATCGCCAAGCCATATGAATGACCTGCCGCAGACATTCATGGAGCCGCTTCTCTATTCGACCGCCTGCAAGCGCGGTGCGCAGGGCCGCATGTCGACTGAATATATCAGCCATGTTCAGGACGCAGACGGGGTCACAACGACGCTTCGTGACCGGCTGTCCAATCGTGAGTTCCAGGTACGTTCGAAATATCTTGTCGGTGCCGATGGCGGCAACTCTCTGGTGGCGGAACATATCGACACCCCGATCGAGGGAAAGATGGGTGTTGGCGGGTCGATGAACATCCTGTTCCGGGCCGATCTGTCCAAATATGTCGCGCATCGCCCAAGTGTCCTCTACTGGGTCATGCAGCCTGGTGCTGATGTCGGCGGCATTGGCATGGGGCTTGTCCGCATGATCCGCCCCTGGAACGAATGGCTGATCGTCTGGGGATACGACATCAATGAGCCTGCCCCCGAGGTTGACGAAGCATTTGCAACCGGTGTTGCACGGCAGCTGGTCGGCGATCCGAAGCTGGAGATCGAATTGCTGTCGGCGAATGTCTGGACGGTGAATGATGCCTATGCAACGCATATGCAAAAGGGCCGCGTCTTCATCATGGGAGACGCCGCGCACCGGCACCCACCCTCAAACGGTCTGGGGTCGAACACTTCTATTCAGGATGCTTTCAACCTGTCATGGAAGCTGGCAGCGGTGCTGAAAGGCCAGGCTGGCGAGGCACTTCTTGACAGCTATTCCGTGGAACGCGCCCCGATCGCCAAACAGATTGTGACCCGCGCCAACCAGTCGATTGGTGAGTTCGGCCCGATCTTCGAGGCGCTTGGCATGACCGGTGGTGAAGATATTGAGAAAATCAAAGCCAGCATGGATGCTCGTACCAACGCCGGTGCCGCCGGTGAGAAGCAGCGGGCCGCCATTCGTGATGCCATCGCATTCAAGAGGTATGAATTCGACGCCCATGGCATCGAAATGAACCAGCGCTACAAGTCGGCCGCAATTGTCACGGACCAACAGATGGAACCTGCATTCGATCTCGATGCCGAACTGCACTATCAGCCAACAACATGGCCGGGGGCACGCTTGCCGCATGTCTGGGTCTTTGACCGTGACACCGGTGCCGAAGTGTCGACACTCGATCTCTGTGGCAAGGGCAGTTTCAGTCTTCTGACCGGCATTGGCGGGGAAGCGTGGATTGAGGCCGCCAGGACTGTTGGCACCGAACTCGGCATCAAGATCACCACGCATGTTATTGGTCCGCGGCAACCCCATGTTGACCATGTCGGTGATTGGGCGCGTGCTTCCGAGATTGCGGATACGGGTTGCCTGCTTGTCAGGCCGGACCAGCATGTCGGTTGGCGTGCGACTGATATGACCTCCGACCCGGTGGGCGATATCAGACGTGTTCTCAAAACAATCCTCGCCCGATAGACCCCCGATGACGAAGGCTTCATACGATGTTCGGCAGAAACATCATTCCATCCCGACAGATGGTCCGGTCGGCAAGCCCCACCTGGATATAGCGTTCGACCTTGCTCTCGCACCGAAAGGATAAGCCATGACGAAACCGTGCATCATCTGTGTTGCCATCACCGGTTCTCTGCCGCGCAAGGAGATGAACCCGGCGGTGCCGATTACCGTGGACGAGCAAATCGAGTCCACGCAGGCCGCCTTTGAGGCAGGGGCGGCCATCTGCCATGCGCATGTCCGAAATGACGACCAGACCCCGTCGAGCGATCCAGAGAAATTCGCCCGTCTGAAAGAGGGTCTGGAAAAGCACTGCCCCGGCATGATCATCCAGTTCTCCACCGGTGGCAGATCAGGGGCAGGCAAGGAACGCGGCGGCATGCTGCCGCTTCGCCCCGACATGGCCTCGCTGACCGTAGGGTCGAACAATTTCCCGACCCGCGTCTATGAGAACCCGCCCGACCTTGTCGACTGGCTGGCACAGGAAATGCTGACCCGTGATATCAAGCCCGAGATCGAGGCGTTCGATTTGTCGCACATCCATCAGGCCGCGGCCATGCAGGCTGACGGCAGGTTGAAGGGACCGGCCTATGTGCAATTCGTCATGGGGGTAAAAAATGCCATGCCTGTCGACCGCGATGTGTTCGACTATTACATCAAGACCGTGGACCGCCTGCTGCCGGGAAGCGAATGGTGCGCCGCCGGAATCGGCCGTCACCAGATCGAAGTGAATGAATGGTGCGTTGCCGCAGGCGGGCATGCCCGCACCGGGCTTGAGGACAACATCCGCATGAACCGCGAGACGCTGGCACCCTCCAACGCCGCTCTGGTGGAACGCGTTGTCGATATCTGCGCACGAAATGAACGGCCCGTCGCGACGCCGGCCGAAGCGCGTCAGATGCTGGGGCTGATGCATTAAATCTGTTCTGATGGCTTGCATGAAACAGATGGCTTGCATGAAACAGGGGAACACTGATCTAGTGTTTTCGAGAGCCACCCAATCTGGCAGCGCGCATGCTTGAACTCTATTATTTTCCGACCGCCACCTGTGCATATAAGGCGCGTCTGACGCTGGCTGAAAAAGGCGTGGAATTTGTCCATCGGGTTCTCGACCGGGATGCTGGTGACCTGGTGACACCGCAATATCTGAGCCTAAATCCAAATGCCGTGGTTCCAACCTTGGTTCACGATGGCCACGTGCTTATCGAATCCTCGATTATCATGGTTTATGTTGACGAGGCATTTGACGGCCCGATGCTGCGAACACATGATCCGCTTGAGCGGGCGCGTTGTGCAGCATGGCTCAAGAAGACGGATGATACCTATCTTCCTGCGCTTGGTGCCGTGACATACGGTATTTTCCGTCGCAAGGAAATATTGCAGCAATCACAGGCGGAACTCGATGCCTATTATGCTGCAATCCCGGATCCCCGCCGCCGTGCCCAGCGCCAATCCGTGGTGGAACATGGCATTCAATCCGGCGAAGTGACAGATGGTCTGCGCACGCTGCACCGCATGCTTGGTGAGATCGAAGCTGCGTTGCGTGATGCACCTTATCTTACCGGTGCCAGCTATGGCCTGGCGGATGCCGCCCTGACTCCCTTTGTTTCCAGGCTAAACGAGCTGGGCTTTGAATGGATGTGGGATGACCTGCCGCATCTTCATGCATGGTGGGGCAACATCCGGGAGCGAACATCATTCAGCACTGTGTTCGATGCGTATCCAAACCCGGCGAGGCGACGGGGCATGCGGCAGGCCGGCGAGGAGGTTCACGAAGAGGCGGTCAAAATTCTTTATCCCAAATAGGGGATTTTTGCCTACGGGAGGCGTATCAGATCAGACAGTAAACGACCAAAGGGACCGGCATTTTGAATAGTGAAGTTGTGATTGTTGGGGGTGGCCCGTTCGGACTAATGCTTGCGATAGAGCTTGGTCGCCGAAACATAGATACTGTGCTTTATGACGCAAAAAATGGCACGGCATATAATCCGCAGGCCAACGCAACCCAAGCTCGCACGATGGAATATTTTCGGCGGCTTGGTATCGCCGATGAAATCCGTTCCCTCGGAATGCCTGCAGACTACCCTACCGACATCGCCTATTTCACGAGATACGGCCATTACGAACTGGGGCGCTTCGAGTTGCCCACATCCAGCAAGGCAAATACTCTTGTACGTTCAAATCAGGGGTCATGGACAGCTTCGGAAGCGCCGCATCGAATTAGTCAGAAATTCGTCGAGCCAGTGCTGCGCCGTCTTGCTGAAGCCTATGATTCGGTAACAGTCAATTTTGGCTGGAGAATGACAGATTTCGAGGAAGGTGCCAGCGGCATCTCGGCTGTTTTTGAGCAACCCGAAACTGGCGTGACCCATAATCTGGATGCCGCCTATTTAATCGGGGCGGACGGCGCGCGAAGCATGGTGCGCAAACAACTTGGCTATTCATTACAAGGCGAATATGGCGAGAAACGGCATTTCTTTGGTGGCAGAATGTACGCCGTCTATTTACGATGCCCAGAATTCTACGAGGTTGTCGGCAAGCAACCTGCGTGGATGAACTGGACATTCAATGATGACAGACGTGCCTTGATGGCGGCTGTGGATGGAAAGGGCGAATTTGCCTTCCATACCCAGCTGCGAAGCGATGAAGATGAGGCAACGATAACAGATGAGCGTGCGGCCGACCTGTTCCGTGAGGCATGCGGCGTAACGATTGATTGTGAGGTCCTATCCCATATGGGGTGGACGGCCGGTCATTCTCTGGTTGCCGACCATTTTATTTCGGACCGGGTGATCATTGGCGGCGATGCGGCGCATCTATTTACGCCGACCGGGGGGCTCGGATACAACACGGCGGTCGAGGATGCGGTGAATTTGGGATGGAAACTTGCGGCTGTTCTCAAGGGCCAAGGTGGGCGCGGCCTGATTGAAAGCTATGAGTTTGAACGCCAAAAGGTTGCACGTCGGAATACTGGTTATGCACGCGGCTTTGCGGATTCCGTTGGCAACTTCATGCCGGAAGACAATCTGGAAGACAGCACTGAAACCGGCCAGCAGCTCAGGATCGCAGCCGGTGAATATTTGGTGGAACATGCAAAACGCGAATTCAACATTCCCGGGATTACGTTCGGTGCCCGCTATGACGGTTCGCCAGTCCTCCCCAAAACGGATGAAGCGCTGCCACTGGATCAGGCCAATATCTATGAAGCCTCCGGCATTCCAGGCGGCAGACCACCACATTGGTGGCTTGCTGCCGATGATTCGCTCTTCGACCATTTCGGCGATGAATGGACGTTGTTGAGCTTCGATACAGAGTGTGAGGCCAGGGCGGCTATCCTTGAAGAAGCTGCAAGACGAGAAATTGCTGTATTGGATCTTGTCTTGAACAATGATGACATTCGCGAACTTTACGGGGCGGACCTGGTTCTGGTCCGGCCTGACCAGATTATCGGGTGGCGTGGCTCTGATTGTGCAAACCCGGTTGAATTGTGGCAGCTTCTCATGGGCCAGCCTGTGTCGTGCTGACTATCTGCAGCCCTCAGGACATCTTGTGTGGAGCAATGATATTTATGTCATCGCTGATCTCAAAGCGCATCAGGTCTTCTGCGATGATAATCGAGCCGTCATAGAATCCTTCTGCTCTGGCTTTGACATCTTCAAGCTTTATAGGTGGAAATCCGGGGCGAGAGGGTGTCACGATGTGAATAAGCGCCGCCATCTTAGGTCTGGCGAGGGAGAATGTCTCTCCAGCCTGTTGCGGTGTGGTGTGATGCGGGAGGATGCCTGCTATATCAGGAAATTTGAGGAGTGACTCGTTCGCCGCACCAACCGAGTGAAAAAATAGATCGGCATCAGCGGCGATCTAGGCCACTGAGCGGTCATTGTTTGAATCACCCCAACTACAAGGTGATATCATCCCGCTTCTGCAATCAGGCATGGCGGTGGATGAAACTTGGTTACGGGACATCAACCGCGGGGATCGCAGGGATCACGGGTTGAAATACCGGATGCGGTTCAAGTCGATAGCTGGTTATTGGCAAAAACGCTTCGCAGAATAGGCTTCAAGTCTCACATTCGGGCGATCACCCAAAACCAACTGCGCTGTCAATTCTCCAGACGCAGGCGACATCATCAGCCCATAATGTGAGTGACCAAAATTCAAAAACAGCCCGGGCTGTTCCTCGATCTTGTCAATCATTGGCAGGCTGTCCGGAAAAGAGGGTCTGCAGCCTGTCCACAATGAAACGTCGTTTGTCTTCAGGTCGGGAAACGCCGCCTTGGCGAGGCGAACAAGTATTTTTCCCCGGCGTTTCGAGGGTGGCGCGCTCGGCGGCGCAAATTCAGCATGGCCGGCCACGCGTAACCCGCCTTCCATGCTGCTTGCTATGAATTTCGCATCCATGTCCATGACAGAATTATTCAAATCGATGCCAGGGGCGGAAAACTCGGCGTGATAGCCCCTCTCTGACATCAGGGGAACCTTGAGCCTTGTATCCGACAGCAAACCCGCGCTCCAGACACCCAGACAGATTACGATACGGTCTGCTTCATGATGTCCGTCCTGACAGTGAATTGTCCAGCCTGTTTCATTCTTCTGAATATGCCTGATGTCGGCCTTGATAAATCTGGCACCCATGCTGGCGGCCTTGTCCGCCAGGACAGTTGCCAGCCGGCCAGGTGAGCGAACCCTCGCGGTCCCTTTGATCGCCGCTGCGGCCTTGAAATCAGGACTAACAGCAGGTTCGAGCCGTGACAGTTCATCCCGGCCCACGATCTCCATCTCCACACCCTTCTCTGCACGAATTCTGTAATCAATTGCGTCCAATGCTGGTTTGCTGCCATCTCGAAACAGTTGCAGATACATCGTGTCCACAAGCAATCCCTCATGACCCGTGCCATTCAAATGCTTCCTGAACAGGTCAATGGAGGGGCCGCAGAGATTGGCCATCGCGTCAGATGTGGTGTGGACTCGCTCCTCGCGACTTTGTTGCAGGAAACGCGCACCCCAGGGCAGAATTTTAAGTGCGTATTTTGGGTGTACGGACAAAGGGCGCCCATAGCCAAACATGAGCTTTGGTATGTTTCGCCATATCCCCGGCACTGCCTGGGGAATGAATGACCAGGGCGAAACGACCCCTGCATTGCCATAGGACGTTGCTTGCCCTGGCTCTCCACGATCAATCAAGGTGACCGGCACGCCCCGCTCCAGCAGCGATAACGCCGTACAGATCCCGACCATACCAGCGCCAAGGATCGTGACAGAGGGTGTTGGTTCAGGTTGCCGCATTGGTGCCGCGCTAGGACATCAGCCGGGCATTGGCAGCCGCGCGCCTGATTTGCCAATGATCACGAAAACGATACCACCGGACCACTGACGGCAAAAACCACGGCTTGCCAAAATACAGTGGCCGGGTCGGAAATCGTAGATTATCAAATGCCGTCGCACCGTCCGGATCGCCAACCAGCTGTTGCCCAAGGCGCATCCCAAGGTAACTCGCCATGCCAATGCCAGAGCCACAATACCCCATTGCATAATGAAGCCCCGCCTGCTGGCCAAGATGGGCCAGCGTGTCGAAAGTAAAGGCGACCGTGCCTGTCCAGGAATGGGTATAGCCATAATCCGCAAGCTCAGGAAAAATCCGGCACATGTCACGATGCAGCTTTGGCCCGCTGATCGCCGGGTTCGTCTCATCCGCCGACACGCGGCCACCAAACAGAATCCGGCTGCGGTCCGGCGACGGACGATAATAATAGATCACCTTGCAGGTATCACTTGCCACACGGTCCTTGGGAAACAATTTGTCCATAAGGGTCTTAGGCAACGGATCCGTTGCAATCATATAGGTGCCAATGGGAATGACCCGTCGCTGAAGCCAGGGTACAAGATCGGTTGTGTATCCGTTTGTCGCGATCACAACATTTTCAGCCCTAATGTCGCCTTTTGGTGTGGTCACAACAAATGCGCTGCCTTCGCGCCGGATGCCCAAAGCCGGACAGTCATCGGTGACCGCAACACCGACTTTCTTCGCAAGATCAAGCAAGCCACTATAGTATTTTGCCGGGTCCAGCGATGCATGCTGTTTCATCACGATGCCGCCAAAATATGCGTTTGTGCCAAGCTCTGCGTGCTGGTCATCCCGGGACACCACCTCAAATGGCACATCCTCCTCACGGCCGAGCCTCTCGGCATCCCTCACCAGGGCATCAAAATGGGCAGGCGTATGCGCGGCATGAAATCTGCCACAACGCTGATAGTCGCAGTTCAGTCCCTCGGTTCTGATGAACGAGCCAACCCACTCGAGTGACCGATATCCCTCATTGCGAATCGCTCTCGCACGATCCGCCCCGTAACGCCGGGTAAGGGCGGCAAGCGAGGGCTTTATGCTTGGGCTGATCTGACCACCATTACGTGTGCTGCATCCCCAGCCCAATTCATGCATGTCGATAATTTGGGTCATACGACCGGCACGTGCGGCGGCGATGGCCGCATGCATTCCGGTGTATCCGGCGCCGATCACCACCACGTCGACCTTGTTCAATGGTGTTGTAATTGTTGGTGTCAGCGCTGTGATGCCGTCATGCCAATACACATTGCCTGCACCGGAACCGGTCTTCGTCCTAGCCTGTTCAACTCGTCTCGACATTATTGTTTCCAGCACACGATCTTCTAAACTCTGACTAGATAAAAAAACGCGTTCCAGTGATTTTCGTCAAATGAAAACTTGGCGATGGCTGGATTGTATGTTTACGATATTCTAAACAACCATCATTGGGGAGAAAATGATGAGATCTCTGTTCAAGTTGAAAACCGTCGCAATTGCAGCTGCCGCAGTTGGTTTTGCAAGTGTGTCAACGGCAAGCCTCGCTGAGGACACGCTGCGAATCGTGTCTTGGGGTGGTGCCTATCAAAAAGGCCAGTCGGTTGGTATTTTCCAACCTGCCGCCAAGGCCATGGGTATCACTGTGAAGGAAGATACTTATGGCGGCATTTCTGATGTCAAACTGATGGTCAAATCCGGTGCTGACAAGTTTGATATTTTCTCCAGCGGCGCTGGCGGGTGTGCCTCTGGCGGTGCCGAGGGGATTCTTGAGAAACTTGACTACTCGGTGATCGATGTCAGCAACCATCTGCCAGGCATGTACAGTGAATACTGTGCTGGCGCGGATATTTTTTCCGTTGTGGCCGCCTGGAACACCGACACCTATGGTGACAACGGACCCCGCACATGGGCCGACTTCTTCGATGTTGAAAAATTCCCGGGCACCCGGGCAATGCGCGCCAAGGTGGATGCACAGCTTGAGGCTGCACTGCTCGCCGATGGCGTTCCGATGGAAGACGTATATAAGGTGCTTGATAGCGAGGAAGGCATTGATCGTGCCCTCGACAAGATCAGGTCGATCAAGCCTCATATCGCCGTATGGTGGACATCGGGTGCGCAGCATGCACAGCTGATGAAAGATGGTGAAGTTGACATGACCACAGGCTGGAATGGCCGGTTTGATGTCGCCAAGCAGGATGGTGCGAAAGTTTCCTATGACTGGAAAACAGGCATCATGGACTGGGAAGGCTATGGCATTCCAAAAGGGGCGAAAAACAAGGATATGGCGATGAAATATATCGCCGAGATGATGAAGCCTGAATATATGGCTGAGTTCGCCAAATACATCACTTATGGACCGACAAACAATAAGGTCTATGAGCTTAACCTGATGGAAGAGTCTCGGGCGCGTCAGATGCCTTCGCATCCAGAAAATGCAAAGCACCAGCTGACATTGAGGACGGAATGGTACGCCAAATGGAGAACCATCGCCGCCGAGAAATACACCGAAATGATGACTGAATAGATCATCGTCAGTTGGAGGGCGTTACCGCCCTCCAACCCTTTCGTTTCTTAAAATTATGTTTCAGCCGACCGGCGCTTTTCAACCTATGGCGATGACTTGATCCATGGCAGACAGTTCACTTAACATTTCCATCCATGATGTGACGAAAACCTACGGCGATTTTTACGCCCTCAAGAATGTGAGTCTTGATGTCACGTCCGGGGAATTTCTGACCCTGCTTGGACCGTCAGGGTCTGGCAAGACGACATTGCTTATGGTGCTTGCCGGCTTCATCAGCCCGGATCATGGCAGCGTCAAATTCGGCGAGGAAGAAGTCATTCTCAAGCCGCCGCACCTGCGCGGCATTGGCATGGTATTCCAGAACTATGCCCTGTTCCCCCACATGAATGTGGCGGAAAATGTTGGCTATCCGCAAAAGCTGCGCGGCGTAAGCAAGCAAGAGACCCAGGAGAGTGTTGAGAACGCGCTGGCCACCGTCCAGCTTGACGGGCTTGGACATCGCCGCGTTGAGGAATTATCCGGCGGTCAGAGACAGCGTGTTGCGCTGGCACGCGCCATCGTATTCAAGCCGAAGATTCTGCTGATGGACGAGCCGCTGTCTGCCCTCGACAAGAAACTGCGCGAAGAGATGCAGATTGAGCTGCGCCAGCTTCATGACCGTCTGAACATGACAACGGTCTATGTGACGCACGACCAGAAAGAAGCGTTGACCATGTCAGACAGAATTGCCGTGATCAATGAAGGGCAGCTTATGCAATTGGGTACACCAAACCTGATTTATCAAAGCCCGAACAATGCATTCATTGCAGATTTCATCGGTGAATCAAGCTTGCTGCCTGCAACCGTAAAAAATGGTATTGCCAGCATCGGGTCTGCAAAGTTAAAGGGCGCTCAGAAACTCGAAAAAGATGGTGATTTTCTGCTGGTTGTTCGCCCGGAAAAGCTCTTTGTCGCCGGAACCAAGGCCCGCGATGCCAATCATTTCGAAGGTGTGGTTGAGGACTCCATTTTTCAGGGTGAAAGCCAGCTTATGGTGATAAAACTGGACCCGAAGACATATGGTGACCGGTCGCTCCGCATGCGGCTGGCGAATGGTAGCTCGGCACAGGAAAAATTGCCCGGCATAGGCGAGAAAATCACCCTCGGTTTGAAAGTTGTCGATAGCTATTTTGTGGAAAAGGCTGATGGCAGCGCTTGAGCATAACGTAAATGAAGCAGCGCTGACCCAGCTTGCGCGGCGCGAGCATTATACCTTTTTCGGTCTTACCCTACCCTACCTGTTCTTGGTTGGGGCCATGATCATCATCCCGATCGGCTGGCTGTTTTTTCTGTCCTTTATCGGCAGAGACGGGTCCTTCTCGTTTGAAAACTATGAACGGATGATAAATTCGAAAGCCTATTTTCGTATTTTCCTGACCACCTTCAAGATCAGCATGCTGACAACACTATTCTGTGCGTTGCTTGGCTATCCGCTGGCTTATTTCATGTCCCAGATACCCCGAAAATGGGCCAATATCTGTATGATTGGTGTGTTGATCCCATTCTGGACAAGCCTTCTTGTTCGTACATATGCCTGGCTTGTGCTGCTTCAGAAAAAAGGCTTGGTGAACAGTATTGCGATTGATCTTGGCCTGATCAGCGAGCCTATCAAATTCGTCCACAACACCTCGGGAACATTGATCGGCATGGTCCACATCATGCTGCCTTTCCTAATCCTGCCGCTATATGCCAACATGCGGGCCATTGACACCCATTGCGTGAAGGCCGCTGCAAGCCTTGGCGCGACGCCGACACGTGCCTTTTGGACGGTGTTTTTTCCGCTTAGCATTCCCGGCCTGCTCGCGGGTCTGCTGATTGTCTTTGTCCTGTGCCTTGGATTCTATGTCACGCCTGCGGTCCTCGGTGGTGGCAAGGTCATCATGGCGGCGATGAAAATCTCCAGCAATATCGAGCTTTACTTTAGCTGGGGTGCGGCGAGCGCACTTGGCGTTGTTCTGCTGGTCGTCACCATGGTGATACTTTTCATCGCTTCAAAACTGGTCTCGCTGGACCAGCTTGGTCAGCGGAGTTAGTTCATGGGCATTTTCGACAAACAGGTCTCTGACACGCAAATCAAGCTTGGCAGCCGCCTGTGGCTTTACATCTTCTCGTTGGTTGTGTTGTTTCTTCTGATCGTGCCATCGCTGATTGTCATTCCGATGTCCTTTTCTGACAGCCAGTATCTGGAATTCCCGCCGGAAAACTGGTCGCTCCGCTGGTATGAGAATTACTTCTTCTCATGGAAAGTTGAAAATGGCTTCAACGACTGGATGGCTGCAACACGCACCTCCTTGCTGGTCGCAGTTCTGACAATTTTTGTTGCAACACCGATTGGCACTCTGGCTGCCTATGGCCTGACCAACAGCACATCCCGCCTTCGTGCGGTTCTTTTTCCAATTATGATCTCACCGATGATGGTGCCGATCATCCTTGTTGCCATTGGACTTTTCTACTTTTACGTCCAGTTCAAGATGGTGAACAGCATTCTCGGCCTGGTGCTTGGGCATTCACTTGTTGCCATGCCGCTTGTTCTGATCATCGTCATGTCAGCATTGAAAAATTATGACATGAATCAGGAAAAGGTCGCCCGCTCTCTTGGTGCCAGCCGAACCCGGGCCTTCATTGAAATCACCTTGCCGCAAATCAAGTTCTCACTAATTTCTGCATCGCTGATCTCGTTTCTGACATCGTTTGATGAGATCATCATTTCACTCTTTGTTTCAGGTGGTGACAATTCAACCATCACCCGCAGCATGTTTCTGGCGTTGCGGGACCAGATTGACCCGACGATTGCAGCCATCTCGACGATCCTCATCATCATTTCGTCCGGCTTGCTGATTGTCTCACAGATGCTCGGCAGCAAAGGCCGATAGGCCACGCTGAACAGCCCCGTCGAACCCGGTTTTCCGCCATAGATGCATGCAGGAACGCACGGCTGTCCGGCTAGTCCCCGTCCTTTGGCACCACAAGGCAATCGACGGCAAAGGCCCCGTCCGCTCCGCAGATCATCGGGTTGATGTCAATTTCAGATATTGCATCATCCAGCGCGGCGACCATCTGCGAAAAACGCACGATCTGTGTCACCACTGCCTGCATATTGGCTGCTGGTTGCCCACGATATCCGCCAAGTAAGGCTGAAATGCGCAATTCACCAATCAAACGCTGCGCCTCATCCGCATCGATGGGCGCCAGTGCTGCACCCTTATCCGCCAGAAGTTCGATCATCACACCACCAGCAGATATGATCACTACGGGACCAAAGCCAGGATCATATATCGCACCAAGTGACAGTTCGGTTCCGGATGGCACCATCTCCATAATGAGCGCCCGCGGCCCAAGTCGGGCGGCCATGTCCCGATAGGCGGCGCGGGCCTCGTCTGCGTCATTGATATTGAGCATGACACCGCCAACATCGCTTTTGTGGGCGTGGTCCTCGGCAGTTTTCATCACTACAGGGAAACGAAGGTCTGACAGCGCCGTTTCGAGTTCATGCAAAGAAGCAACCCGTACCATCTCCGGTGTGACCAGCCCGAAATCGGCAAGCATGGCAAGACCATCAGCCTCTGCAACTGGACCGTTTTCAGCAAGGCGGGATCGCCAGCGCGTGACCAGCTGATCCTCAACTGGTGACCTCGTGGGCTTGCTAGCGCAAGCCTTTGCATGGCGGTCACGATAATCCCGGTCATTCATGACATGGCGCACGGCAAGCAATGCATTGCGTGTTCCGCGCAACAACGGCACACCCGCCTGTCGCAGCCTGATGGCAATCTCACTGTCATCAGCCATCGAATAGTTGGATGCCAGCGCCAGCGGCTTGTCGGTCATCTGCGCCGCGTTGATCACGGCCGTGCTGTAGCTTTCCGCATAGGCGTAGCCGTCTCGCGGGTTTGACATGAACAGTCCGATGCTGACATTCGGGTCATTGACCAGGGTGGCAATCAACGCCGAATACCGGTTTTCAAGGTCATTATGCGTGCCATAGGCATCAAGCGGGTTTTCCGCCACCAGCCCGGGCTCCAGATGCGCCGCAAGCGCCGTGCAGGTGGCTGGTTGCAGCGCGGCAAATTCAATGCCGTAATCCTCGGCGATATCGACGACCAGCTCGCGCTCACCCCCGGAATCATGGATGGATCCCAAATGCCCGCTGGCTGGCCTGCGCGGCGCATCAAAGAGGGCCAGCGTCGCCGCCATCTCATCCATATCGTCAACGCGATGCACCCCGTAGGTGCGAAACACCGCCTCATAGACAGCGTCATTGCCGGCGATTGCCCCGGTATGCGAGATCGCCATCTGGGCACTTTTCGCGGTCCGACCGACTTTCAATACCACCACCGGGATTTCGCGCTGGCGCGCAATGGAAAGCACGCGCAGAAACCCTGCCGGGTCGCGTATTGTTTCGACAAACAAGCCGACAACCCTGGTCTCAGGTTGATGCAGCGCCCAGTCCATGTAATCGACAATGGTGGTGACAAGTTCCATGCCGGTGGATACCACCAGCGTGAACCCAAGCCGCCTGTCATTATGCGATAGCGCACCAAAGGCCGAGCCAGATTGTGCAACCCACGCAATACCGCCCTTTTGCAATCCTTGCGGGGACGCGGCGCTGGCCACCCGAAGGCCGGCGGACGGCGTGTAAAAGCCCATGCAATTCGCCCCACAGAGCGACATGCCCGCCGCCGCGGCCTTTTTGGCAACACGAACCGCCAAGGAAGGGCTGGTATCACCCTCAAGATAGCAGGAGGCGAAGATGGTTGCGGCCTTTATGCCAAGTTCTATCGCCTGATCGAGGACTGCCTCGACAAACTGGCTGGCGATCCCGATTACCACATGGTCTGGCACCTCAGGCAGCGCAGCAAGGTCGGGATAACATGGCGCACCGTCAATTTCCGCAAGGCGCGGATTCACCGGATAAATCTTACCATCGAAGCCGTCTATTCGGCTCATCGCCAGCATTGCCGCGCCGGTGCTGTTTGGCCGGTCTGACGCCCCGACGAAGGCGATTGAACGAGGACGAAGAAGGGGGTCAAGAGGGTGTTGTGTCATGCTGTCGTCACACCAAAAATCTCAGGCTACATAAACAGCTATAGAACAACATTCGTCCAGCGCCCAAACGGCAATTTGATCTTCGCCTCAATTTTTTTCCATACCCTTGTTAAGGGCGGCTTGTTAACTTTGGGGGGCACGCCACAATGAGGAATAGTTCCATGTCAGAGCAAAGCCCCGTCACCACCCGAATTGATGGACGTATCGGCATATTGACCTTGAACCGGCCCCGGGTGATGAACGCCTTCAACGGCGCGCTAATTGATGCGACAAACAGGGCCATGGATGCCTTCATGAATGATGACGCGGTCCTGGCAATCATCGTGCGCGGCGAGGGCCGGTGTTTTTCCGCTGGATTTGACATGAAGGAAAGCGCTGCCCGCGGGATCAGTGGTGAAGAGGAATGGCGGGACGTTCTGACCAAGGATTTCGATTTCATCATGCAATTCTGGAACGCGCCCAAACCGACCATTGCCGCGGCGCACGGCTATTGCATCGGCGGTGCCATGGAATTGTTGATGGCCTGTGATCTGGCTGTTGCGAGCGAAACCACGTTTTTTGGTGAACCAGAGGTTCGCTTTGGATCCGGCATTGTTGCCATGCTTGCGCCCTATGTGATTGGCCCGAAACAGGCCAAGGAATTGCTGTTGACCGGCAATGACAGGATTACCGCAAAGCGCTGCTACGAGATGGGCATCTTAAATCGCGTCGTCGCGGATGGTGAAGAAATGGAAGCGGCAATGGAATTGGCAAACCAGATCGCCAGTGCTGCGCCGCGATCAGTGCAGATGACCAAAGCCGCCATTCATCGCGCCTATGAATTGGCACAAATGCGAACGGCACTTCTGGAGGCGCTGGAAACCGACATCCAGATTGAGACGGATGAATCGCCTGAACGGTTGGAATTCAATCGCATTCGCAAGGAGCAGGGGCTGAAAGCAGCGCTGGCATGGCGTGATGGGCGAGTATGAAATTAAGGATTTTTCGGGCTGCCAGCCCATCACCCTCCCGCGGTCTGCGCATTTAACACTGCTGCCATTGCCTGCCTGTATCAGCTGTTGAAACGAGGCAGCGGCAGCGGGCTTGCCAGGATCATATCCGCCAGACGGGTGAATTCGGCTTCGATCTCGCTGCCCACCGCCACCGCGGCGATCCGCGCCCAGGCAGCACGAAAGAACAGTTCGGCCGTCACAGTGGCAAACTGCCGGGCATGCGGCGGAACGCCATCATGCGCCGCAGTGCGATCCCGCAGGTCCTGCCACTCATCGAGAAGCGTCGTGATCTCGGCACGCCCGTTGCCAAGATCGCGAACGAAACCGGCAAATGCGTCCGCGCCAGCCCCGTTCTGCGCGCGCAGCCCGCGCGTCGCCACCGTCAGCGCGTGGATGCCATTCGCGCCTTCATAGACCGCCGTGATGCGGGCATCGCGCCAGGTCTGGCCAATGTCATATTCATCCAGATATCCATAGCCGCCCAGCACCTGTATCCCAAGGTCGGCTGCCCTGATGCCGGCCTCGCTGGCGAACATCTTGCACAGCGGCGTCAGAAAATCCGCAAGAGGGAGCTGGTTTGGATCATCAAGAACAACCAGTGCCAGATGACACATGGCGCGGGCCCCGACCGCCAACGCGCGCTGTTCATCCAGCATCTGCCTGACATCCACATGGTCGGACAGCATGGCCGGCGTGCCGTCGGGCCGGCGTCCCTGCGCCCTGTCACCGGCATAGCTTGCCGCGATGTCCCAGGCGCGTGCGGCGTGCGCGACGCCCTGCAACGCAACATCGATTCTGGCGTGATTCATCAGGGTGAACATGGCGGCAAGGCCGCCCCCTTCCTCGCCGATCAGTTCGGCCTCGGCACCATCGAACACAAGCTGGCAGGTTGGCGAACCGTGGATGCCAAGCTTATCCTCGAGTCTGGAAACGCTGACATTGTTCCGTCCGCTGGCGATCCGTGACGGGCACAGGAACAACGACAATCCCTTGATGCCGGCCTCGACCGGGCCGCTTCGCGCCAGCACGAAATGCAGGATGTCATCGCTCAGATCCTGATCCCCGTTCGAAATGAATATCTTTTCACCGGACAGATGCCATAGATCACCCTGCAGGACCGCCCGTGTACGCACACGCGACAGGTCCGACCCGGCCCCAGCCTCGGTCAGACACATCGTGTTCAGCGTCCGCCCGTCGGCCAGCCGCGGGATCCAACGCTGTTTCTGGTCGGCACTGCCAAAGCGCAGCAATGTCGACACCGCACCGGGCAGCAACCCGGCAGCCATCTGCAAGGCATGGTTGGCACCGGTAAACATCTCCGAGACACCGGCGGCGGTTAGCCGGTCCAGCCCCATGCCGCCATACTCATCGGGAATGGCAAGCGCCAGCCATCCCCCATCCGCGATCGTGCCAAAGACATCGGCAAAGCCGTCAGGTGTCCGCACCCGGCCATTTTCAAACCGGCATCCCTGCCTGTCACCTTGCCGGTTCGTCGGGGCGATGACCTGTTCGGCGATGGTCGCAAACTGACCCAGAATATCGGTGGCAAGGGCGGCGTCATGGCTGTCGATCACCCCAGCATCAGCGACCCGATGCAGCGAGAACAGGATATCATCAAGCGGAGCAACAAAATCCTTCACGGCGATCTACCCCCCCAACCCGAGCAGGCGCGCCGCGTTATTTTTGATGATGTCAGGCCGGATTTCATCCTTGATGGCGATGTTCTCGAAATCATGAAGCCAGCGCTCTGGCGTGATCATCGGCCAGTCCGATCCGAACAGCATCTTCTTCTTCAGGATCGAATTACAATAGCGCACCAGAATGTCGGGGAAATATTTTGGCGACCACCCCGACAAATCGATATAGACATTCGGCTTGTGCTGGGCGACCGCAAGTGCCTCTTCCTGCCACGGGAAGGACGGGTGGGCCAGAATGATCTTCAGGTCGGGGAAGTCCACTGCCACATCATCCATATACATCGGATTGCTGAATTTCAGCCGCATGCCATTCCCGCCCGGCATGCCGGACCCGACGCCCGTCTGGCCGGTATGGAACAACGCAATGCCGCCATTCTCCTCGATCGCCTCATAGAGCGGGTAGGCCATTCGATCATTCGCGTAGAACCCCTGGAAGGTCGGGTGGAACTTGAAGCCGCGAATGCCGTAATCCTGCATCAGCCGGCGCGCTTCGCGAACGCCCATCTTGCCCTTCCACGGGTCAATCGAGGCAAAGGGGATCAACACGTCGCTGTTGGCGGCGGCGATTTCGGCCACTTCCTCATTGGCATAGCGGCGGTAGCCGGTCTCGCGCTCGGCATCCACCGGAAAGATCACCGCGGCAATATTCTGCTCGCGGTAATGCGCCGCTGTTTCCTCGATGGTCGGCGGATGCGTCCAGGGCGCCCGGAAATATTTCGCCATCGTGGATTGCAGATCGTCATAGCCATCATCGGCGTGGTTGCCGCAAGGCTCCTCGGCATGGGTGTGAATGTCGATGGCACGGATATTGTCGAGATCTATCATCTGGAAGTCGCTCCTCTCAACAGAAGGTCCTGAGGCTTGGAATTGTGATCATGCGATTGTCCGCTGGCTAACGCTGCGCCTGACCTTGGCAAGGATCGAGACAAGCTGGCTACGTTCGCTGTCATCCAGCCCCTGTAGAAACCTCGCTTCATGTTTCATGACGCGCTGATAGGCGTCAGATTGCAGCGCTTCGCCGGCGGCGGTCAAATGAAGCTGGCGGGCGCGGCGATCCAGCGGGTCGGCAGACCGGGTGACAAGCGCCTGCGCCGATAACTCATCAATCAGCGACACCATATTGGGTTTTTCCATGTCGATGGCCTGCGCCAGATTTGACAGCCGCACACCGGGATTGTCCTTCAGCATCGTCAGGATCGTGAAGGTGATCATGCGCAGCCCGAGAGGCCGCAGGACTTCGGCCAGATCGGCATGGATGCCATTGAAGGTGCGCTTCAGATTATAGCCGACCAGCCTCGACAATGCGACATCACCAATGGGATCGACATCCCGCTGGATCGAAACCGATGACAGTTGTTCGGTCCTGCCCATCATCTTACCGGAAGCTTGGCCGACGCTTCTCAAGGAAGGCGCGCAGCCCCTCGCCAGCATCCTCAGTGGTCTGCGACAGCGCCGCCGCCAGCGACTCTGCATAGAGAGCGTCAGCCGACGCCATGTTGCCAGCATGATGGATGGAATTGACGATCAGATAGTTCGACATCGGGGCGTTGCTGGCGATTTTTTCAGCTAGGCTCCGCGCCAGGTCCAGCGCCTCGCCTTCACCACAGGCATAATGCGCCAGGCCCAGCAACAGCCCCTCATCACTGCCATATTTCCGGCCCGTCAACATCATTTCGGTCATCCTGTCACTACCCAGAATGCGTCCGACCCGCATTGTCGCCCCACCGCCAACGAAAATGCCGCGCCGTCCTTCCGGAAGCTGAAAGATGGTCGATGGCTCGGCAATCCTGACATGTGTCGTGCTTGCCAGCTCCAGCCCACCACCGATCACCGCGCCGAACATCGCCGAGACGACAATCAGACCGCCAAACTGGATCTGATCCATCAGCCTGTGCCAACGCCGCGAATGGTGCAGGTTTTCCTCGGCAGTGCGTGTCTCATGCTCGGCAAGGTCAAGCCCGGCACAGAAATGCCCCTCGGTGCCGGTCAGAATGACCACCCGCACGCCATCCGGAGGCGCATGGAAGAATTCCTCAAGCCCCACCATCAGACTTTCATTCATCGCATTTCGCTTGCCAGGTCGCGTCATCGTCACTGTGGCAATCCTGTCGCTGACTGAAATATCAAGCACGTCGGTCATCATCACGCTCCCGGGTCGGTTGTTATTTGCGAGGCAGACGCAGCGCGCCATCCAGACGAATCACGGTGCCGTTGAGATAGGGGTTGCCAACAATCTGCGCCGCAAGAAGGGCATATTCCTCTGCCAGCCCAAGCCGAGAGGGAAAGGGAATATTGGCGCTGATGGCGTCGCGAAGATCATTCGGCAGGCCGTCTGTCATCGGCGTTTCGAACAATCCCGGCGCAATCGTCATCACACGTATGCCGAACTGGCCAAGCTCGCGCGCCGCCGGCAGACACAGTGACGCCACACCACCCTTCGAGGCGGCATAGGCGGCCTGTCCCACCTGTCCGTCCTGCCAGGCCACTGAAGCTGTGTTGATAATCACGCCGCGTTCATCCGTACCGTCAATGGTATCGGCCGCCAGCATGGCGCGGGCCACATGGCTCATCATCAGATAGGTGCCGATCAGATTGATCCTGATCGTCTTTTCAAAAATTCCGGTGGACAGGCTCTGGTCACGTCCCACGATGCGCGCAGCAAGGCCAATGCCGGCGCAGTTCACCAGCACACGCGGCGCACCTGCTGCCGCAACCGCGGCATTCACCGCACCCTCGACCGTGGCCTCCTCGCCAACATCCAGTTTTACAACCGCCGCACCAATATCGGTGGCATGCACCTGCGCTCCGGCCTGATCAAGGTCAAAGATCGTGACCTTGCCACCCGCGGCCGCGAAATGCCGGGCGCAGGCCAGACCAAGGCCGCTGCCACCACCGGTGATCCAGATCTGGTGTCCCGCAATATCCATAACCGCCTGCCCTTTCGGATGCCGTAGCTGATTGCCTGGCTGCGTCGGCGCGTTGTCTGATATTGACATGCCGCGCATACTGCATATTGTTATATTTCATAACTATATGGTCAAAGCCAGACTCTGTCCAGTGGCCTTGCTCGGCACCGCCGTGGCCTGTAAGGCAGAAAACCGTTGAGAGGTGCGGATGTTTGAGGCAAGGGACTATCTGAAGCACAAGCTGGAGATCGACCACCGCGACAATGGCGAGATGGTGCTGTCATCCGGCCTTGCACTCGACCCTGTGGTCCGGAACACAGGTGAATGGCTTCATCGCTGGGCCGCGGAAACGCCGGACGCGGTCTTTCTGGCAGAACGGTCAGGTCCTGGCTGGAATGAACTGAAATATGGCGAGGCGCTGGCACAGGTTCAGGCCGTCGCTGCCGGATTGCTGGATCATGGTGTCGGGCCCGGTGAAAAAATCATCATTCTTTCGGGACCCGGCCTTGAACACGGCGTTCTCAAGCTTGCCGCCCAGTATATCGGGGCCGTCACGGTGCCGGTCGCCGAACAATATTCACTGATTCCGGATGCGCTGCCGCGGCTAATCCATATCGCCAAAAAGGTCCGGCCGGCGATGGTCTTTGCCAATGATGCGGACCGTTTTGCGCGCGGGCTTGCCCTGCCGCAATTTGAGGGCTGTGTTAAGGTAACCTGTGGCCCGGCACATGCCGGCATAGTGGGCTGGGACAGACTGCTTGCCGGCACCGCGGATATCAGCGCGGCGCGCGATACCGTTGGCCCGCAGACGCTTGCCAAGATCCTGTTCACATCCGGATCAACCTCGACACCGAAAGGTGTGCCACAAACCCATCATATGTTGTGCGTGAACCAGAACCAGTATTCTGGCTGCCTGCCGTTCCTGAAGGCCAGGCCACCGGTTATTCTGTCCTGGCTTCCCTGGAACCATGTCTTTGCTGGCAACTCAAACTTCAACATGGCGCTTGCCTTTGGTGGCGCGCTCTATCTTGATACCGGCAAACCGGTAACGGGGCTGTTTGAAACGACCCTGGAAAATCTGCGGATGGTGAAACCCACCATGTCGGCAAACGTCCCGGTGGGATATGCCATGCTTGTCGAGGCGATGCGCGGGGATGCCGAACTTCGCCACAATTTCTTTGCCGATCTTGACCTGATCTTCTATGCCGGGGCGTCGCTGCCGGCCGATGTCTGGCAGGGGATTGAAGAACTGGCAATGGTCGAGCTTGGCAGGGTGCCGATGCTGACATCAAGCTGGGGCATGACGGAAACCGCGCCGATGTGTCTGATCCATTATGAAGGTGGTGCGGCGTCTGGCATGATCGGCATTCCAGGTCCAGAACTACAGGCAAGGCTCCTTCCCATTGGCGAGAACCGGTACGAGCTGCGCGTGCGCGGCCCGAATATCATGGACGGCTATTTCGAGGAGCCGGAGAAAAATGCCGCGGCTTTCGATGATGAGGGCTTCATGAAAACAGGCGATGCGGTGTGTTTCGCGGACCCGGACCATCTGGAAACCGGATTGCGGTTTGATGGCAGGATCGGTGAGGATTTCAAGCTTCTGTCGGCGGTTTGGGTGCAATCGGCAAAGGTGCGGCTGAACGCCCTGCCGGCTTTGGCCGGTCTGGTCCAGGATATCGTTGTCACCGGCGAGAACCGTGGCGATCTGGGCCTCCTCATATTCCCCGACCCACAGCTTGACCTTGCGGCGCAGGATGATGGCACCATTCGTGATGCGGATTATTGCGCAAGGATCAGGTCTGCCCTGACAAAGCTGGCGGGCGATGCCACCGGGTCATCGAACCGGATTGTGCGGGCAATTGTCCTTGCCGACCCACCATCGATAAAGGCGCATGAAATCACCGCCAAGGGCAGTCTCAACAACAATGCCGTGTTGCGTCACCGCGCCGGCCTTGTGGACAGGCTCTATGACGACAATGATGCGGCCACCATCAGGATTGAATTACCCTAGTCATTGCGGCCCAGATCGCGCCGACTTGGCCGCGGAGGCGTGGGATCCCCTAGGCATCACACGCCCGCGGCATGCCCTGCTTTCCAGCCTGCGGGCTTTCCTGAGGATCAGCCGTTGCGGTCCAGAAACCGCAGCAATGCGTCCCATGACTTGGCGTCAGCTTCGGCGTCATAGTCACGTGACCCGGCTACCGTGAAGGAATGTCGGGCACCGCCAAAAACCTCGGCATCATGCGTCACTCCGGCAGACTGCAGCTGTTGCAAAAGACTCGCCAGATCATCCATCCCCGAGACCGGATCGGCTGAACCATGCAGCAGCAGCACCGGCGCGTCGGTCATCGAATAATCCTGCCCGTCGGGCGTGCCAAGACCACCATGAAAACTGACATAGCCATCAAGCCCCATGCCGGCGCGCGCTGCTTCCAGAACAGCCGCCCCACCAAAACAATAGCCAATGATGAAAGTCTTACCACCAGCTTCTAAGACAGGCTTGCCGGCATCAACCGCGGCCGAGAGGCGCGCCCTGAAAGCCGCCCTGTCACGATAGAGCGCCCCTGTTTCACGGCGGTAGTCATCACGCCCTTCCAGCTTTGCATCGACACCGAACAGATCAATCGCCACCGCGTTATAACCAAGCTTGGCCAGCATTTTTGCACGGCTCTTTTCATAGTCAGTCAGCCCATCCCAGTCATGGACAATAAACACCGTGCCTTTCGGCGCTGCATCGGTCATCTCGACATGCGCGGCAAAGCTCTTGCCGTCAACGTCGTAGGAAAGCTTGGCATCATGGCCCCCGGCATGGGCGGGGCGTGCGATGGACGCCGCCAGAACCAAGGTGGCAAGAAGCAGGGTGGACAGAAGGGATTTCATTGTGCGCTCCAGCGAAAATAAGAGACTATGATCGTGATATGGCGCTGGCGATGCTGCCAATCAAGCCTGACGCCAGAACACCTCCCTTCTCCCCGATATAACCTGCGGCCCTGATCACGAGGCCCCGCCTGCACGGGCAATGCGGCCGGCATCAGCGGATTTGCGGCGCCGAGAAGGTCATCGAAGCCCAGAGGGATTCCCAGACAGGCTTGTTCCTGTCAACGTTCGGGTCAATCGACCTTAGCGTCACATGATCCAGCAGATAGTCATGGCCGGCGGCAGCCATGACGCTGACCATCCCATCAGCGTCCGTCGTCATGTCACGGTGGGTCACCATCCCGTCAGGATCACGCACAAAGAGGGTGACGCTGGCATCCGGCAGCACATCTCCCTGATAGAGAAGTTGCACATCAACCCGTTGTCGGCCATCGGATATCGGCCGCATGTCCTGCAAAAGGAATTCGACTTCCATCCCGACGATACGGTCATTGATCTGATCGAATGTGGGCCCGACAACCATGCTCGCCTTGGCGAATCTCTTGTATCGTTCCACAAAGTCACTGTCCGGCAATTGTCGCCTTCGATGCTCTTGCCGCACATCGACAGCACCCTTTTTCTCGGCAAAGCGAAAGAACCGGTCTGGAGATTTGTAATAGATGTAGCTGTTGTCCGATTGATAAATCAGCATGATGTGACCGGACGCGCCATTCAACGTCTCGGCATCCACATCCACCACCGGCCGGCTACCGACACGCGGGCGGAGCGGGACCGCCCCGGCATTAGTCATGATGGCAAGCTTTTCGGTTTCCTGAGGGAGGTAGATCAGGTGGTCACCGACAAACATGTCGCCAATGCGCAGATCCGCAACTATGTCCTGACCTTCGGCGATTTGTGCCGGACTCGGTTCAATCCAGACCTCATGTGCCTGCAATGTGCCAGGTGACAGCACCAGGACCACACTGGTCAGAACCGCGCTTCTGGTGTCTTTTGCCAGATATGTAAGACAGCTCTTGATAAATTTCTTGAAGCACGTCATGCGAGCATCCATGAATGTGAAAGACCGGCAAAATATGAAAAGCCGGCAAAATGTGAAAGGCCGGCAGGGCGCAAGGCAGGTAAATGACATTCTTCAAGCCTCAGGGTTTCAGCCATAATTTATACCTCTTCATCATCCAGGCATGCCTGCTTGTGCCGTTTCTGCATTTTCCCGTCGCGCAAGCGCATGAACTGAGGCCGGCAATCCTCGACATCGGCATTGTTAACGCCAATCCGGATCATCTGACAATCAATCTTACCTTTTCCGGCGAGGCATTTCTCGCCGATATCGATCTTTCAACACTCAGCGACACCGACGACAGCAGCAAGGCCGGCGCCTATGATGATCTGCGTGCTGTTCCGGCTGCTGCCCTGGCGGATCGAATCAGCGCGTCATTCCCGGATCTGACCGACGACTTCGCCATTCTGGTGGGAGGACGCCGGTCACCGGTCGAATTGCTGGCGGTCAATGTTGACAGTGAAGCAGATCTTCGCATGTCACGCGACACGACAGTTGAAATGCGGGCCCGTCTACCGAATGCTGGCGAGATCATCTCCGTGCAATGGGCACCCTATCTTGGCCCGCTGCTGATACGACAGATGGGAGAAGGAAGCGATCCCGGCTATGCTGACTATCTGGTGGCGGGTGGTGTCAGCGCCGGCTTTGGATTGACCGGCGCAGGCCCCACCTCAGCGACATCTGTCCTGCAAAAATACGTTCATTCGGGGATCATCCATATCATTCCGGCAGGTCTCGACCATATCGTTTTCATTATTGGTCTTCTTGCCTACGGGCTGTCCGCACGCGGGCTTATTTTCCAGGTCTCGCTGTTCACCATTGCCCATACCCTGACGCTGGCGATGGCCAGCCTTGGCTGGATACAGGTATCCGCGGGCATCGTTGAGCCGCTGATCGCGCTGTCAATTGCCTGGATCGGCATCGAAAACATCTATCGCAATTCGGGGAGACTGGCTGCCTCAAGATCTGTTGTGGTATTCGCCTTCGGCCTGCTGCACGGGCTGGGCTTTGCCTCTGTGCTGTCTGATTTTGGTCTGCCGCAGGACGCATTCATTCTGGGGCTTCTCAGCTTCAATATTGGCGTTGAGATCGGCCAGTTGCTGATCGTCGTGCCAATCTACCTGTCGCTGCGAGTGATCAGACTGTCACAAACACAATTCCGAAACGGGTTTCAACTGCCTGTCTCGGGCCTGATTTCGGCGGTCGGGATATTCTGGTTTGCAGAACGCACCGGTCTTCTCTGACGCGGCCATTGATCATTTATCGGACGCGGTGTTTGACGGTTCCGATGAACCGCTATGCTGCGTATGCGTATGCGAATCTGGAGCCTGATGTCGGGACTTTCCACCCGGCACCGGCAGCACCGAGATCACAAAGCAGACAAGCGCCGCCACAACGATGCTGGGGCCTGCCGGCGTATCCCATTCAAGCGATCCCAGCAGACCCATCCAGACTGACCCCACCCCGACGATGGCGGCGATCACTGCCATCTGTTCCGGCGAGGTCGCAAAGCGCCGCGCTGTGGCAGCAGGAATAATCAGCAGGGCGGTGATCAGAAGCACGCCAACGATCTTCATCGACACCGCGATGACGGCCGCCATCAGGATCATGAAGACGATGTTGGCGAGGTCCGGGCGGACACCTTCCGCCGTTGCAAGCTCGTAATTCACTGTCGCCGCGAACAGCGGTTGCCAGATGCGGAGCAGCACGGCCAGCACCGCAATCCCGCCGCCCCAGATGATCGCCAGATCGACCGGCGTGATGGCAAGGATGTCGCCGAACAGGAATCCCATCAGATCGACGCGCACCCAGCTCATGAACGCCAGGACCACCAGCCCGACCGCCAGCGCCGAATGCGCAAGCAATCCCAGCAGCGCGTCAGAGGACAGGCTGGCGCGGCGCTGCAACAGCATCAGCAGCAACGAGACAACAACCGAAATGCCGAAAACAGCGAATGTGATGTTCAACTCGAACAGCAGTGCCAGCGCCACACCAAGCAACGCAGAATGCGACAGCGTGTCACCGAAATAGGCAAGCCGCCGCCAGATGATGAAGCAGCCAAGCGGACCCGCAACCAACGCAACACCAATACCGCCAAGCACCGCGCGGGTGAAAAAATCATCCAGCATCGCTGCCAGCCTCGCTGCCCTGCCTGATCCGTCCATCCGGCAGATGTTCATGGTCATGCCGATGTTCATACAGCGCCAGTCCGGGCGCGGTATGCTCACCAAACAAAGATTTGAATTCGTCACTCGAGACCACATTCGCCGGTGTGCCGGAACAACAGACATGACCGTTCAGACAGATCACCCGGTCCGTTGTCGACATCACCACATGCAGATCGTGGGAAATCAGCAGGACCCCGCAATCCAGCCTGTTGCGGATATCCTCGATCAGTTTGTAAAGCGCGATCTCGCCATTGAAATCTACCCCTTGAACAGGCTCATCCAGCACCAGGAAATCAGGCGCTCGCAGGATTGCCCGCGCCAGCAGCACACGCTGAAACTCCCCACCGGACAGCTTGCTCATCTGGGCGTCAGCAAGATGAAGTGTCTCGGTGGCGGACAGCGCCGCCTCCGCGTCCTTTCTGCTGGTCCGGTTTGTCAGGCGCAGGAACCGTGTGACCGACAGCGGCAGGGTCCAGTTGACATCAAGCTTTTGCGGCACATAGCTGGCGCGGAGGTTTGGCTTGCGATGCGCCTTGCCTTCATCCGCATCCAGCACGCCAAGGGCCATTTTGGCCGTCGTCGATTTTCCTGAACCATTCGGGCCGATCAGCGTGACGATCTCGCCTGGCGCGACACTCATCGAAACGCCGCGCACCAGCCATCGTTCTGATCGGTAAATGCCAGCATTGTCGAGTGATATCAGCATGTCGCGGTTTTTTTGCATGAAACATCCATCTGAATGGCCATTCAATGATGATCAGGCGGCGCGGTTGGTGGCCCCTGGCTATCTTTTACGATCTATTTTCCACAATCCATTTTCATGGTATGTTATACTATAACATTACCACACAACAATCAGCTTTGCGACCATTCAGTGCTTGGGATTGTCGCTTTCGGAGTCTCAGAGCCTAGTATGCGTTTCATCAAAACCAGCCTCCTTGCCACCTCATTATTTTTGACCAGCACCAGCTTGGCCGCGACAGATGTCAAGGTCGTGGCCTCGATCAAACCCGTGCATTCTCTGGTTGCCGCGGTGATGCAGGGCGTTGGCGCACCGGGGTTGATCGTCGAGGGGGCCGGATCGCCGCACAACTATGCCCTGAAGCCGTCGCAGGCGCGCCAGCTTCAGCAGGCCGACCTTGTCTTCTGGATCGGCAAGGACCTGGAAGCCTTTCTGGAAAAACCCATTGAAGGGATCGCAACGAAGGCGACAACAGTGGCCCTGATCGACAGTCACGGTCTGACCAGGGTCAAATTCCGTGCAGGCGGCGCGTTCGACGCTCACGGACATGATGACCATGACGACCATAAAGGTCATGATGATCACGGGCATGATGATCATGACGACCACGCCAAGGACAAGCATGATGATCATGACGGGTTCGACCCGCATGTCTGGCTGGATCCACTGAACGCAAAGGCGATGGTTCACGAAATCGAGGAGGCGCTGTCAGAGGCCGACCCGGACAATGCCACCACCTATGCGGCCAATGCCGCGCGCGTCAAGAGACGGCTCGACAATCTGGTTGCCGAAATCGATGCCGAGCTGCAGCCGGTAAAGGACAGGGGCTACATCGTCTTTCACGACGCCTATCAACATTTCGAGATACGGTTTGGTGTTTCGTCTGTCGGGTCGATCACACTGTCACCGGAGGTGCAGCCGGGGGCCGAACGCATCAGCGAATTACAGGAAAAGATCAGACGCCTTGGCCCGACATGTGTCTTCTCCGAACCGCAGTTCGAGCCAAGGCTGGTGGCAACGGTGACGGAAAACACCAATGTCGGCACAGGTGTTCTGGACCCGCTCGGTGCCTCAATCGATAAGGGGCCCGATCTGTATGTCACCCTGATCCGCACCATGGCGGGTGCGCTGAAGGAATGCCTGTCGAGGTCAGATGGGTAAATTGCTCATCGCACAGACGTACCGTCAACACGATGTCGATGCGTTGCGTCCCTGTCTCACCGGACGCGTCAACGGACAATCTGGTAGGGGCGGAACAGATATCCGAGAACTGGAAGAGGGCTGGGCAAAATTCGAGGCATCACAAATCCCAGCCAAAGGCGACATGTCCGGCCGCTTCTTCACGCTCCCGGCCTCACCGTGGCGGATTGCTGGGGGGGGGTATGAAAGCCTAGTCTTCGGCGACCAGCCTGGAATCCAACAACTGTCCCTCACGTGACAGGATGGGATAGGCGATGGCGGCGATATGGCTATTGAATTCCTTCAAAGCCAGTCCTGTTTCCAGATGAAGATCGCTTGATTCAAGACTTTCCACACGGCCTTTCGCCAGCCTCCTCAGGTGGCTCTTGCGACTCTTGCGCTGGCGGTGTGTGAATTCGCCCTTTTCCTCCAGCAGCCGGCGCGCAATGCCGACATCACCAGAGACCAGCACATTGCCGGCGAGCGCAATATTGGCAACCACCCGGTCATGCATACCGCGCAATTCGGCCAGCCCCTCGGCCGAGAAGCGGATATCGTCGCGGGCCCGGCTGGCGGCAAGCTGTGCCAACGTCTTCGACACAACATCCCCCGCCGCCTCAATCGCAATGGCGAATTCCAGAAGATTGCGCACTTCCTTGCGGTGGTTTGAAGCGCCGTTCTGTGGGCCATCCTGGCCAGACAGCTCGGCAACATAGCGGCGCGTGCCGTCAAGCGCCTCATTGATGACGATGTCCTTTTCGACGATCCGCGCCATCCGGTCCTTGTCGAATTCCTCGATCAGGTCCATCACCGGCAGCATCATTTCCTCGACAACCTGCAACATGCGGTGAATCTCCCGCCTGATACAGGCCATCGCCAGCATCGGATCATCAAGCGCCGCCGGGTTCAGCACCGAACGGTAATGTGCCGGGGTATCTTCAAGGTTTGCCGGCGGTTCGGGAAGCAACCTGTTTGTCAAACGCCCCAGCATGCCGCTGAACGGCACCGCCAGCAGCAACAGCGCGTTGAACATGACATGGCCAAGAATGATTTTCTGCCCATCCCCGACATCTGGCAGCAACCCGACCAGTGACGACCTGTTGACGACAACAACCACAATGAGGGCCGCACTGCCGCGCAACAGCGCGTTGATCACCGGCACCTGTCGCGATTTCGGCGGCATCGCCCGCGTCATCCACACCGGCAGCAGCGCGGAACCCAGATTCGCCCCCAGCATCAGCGATATGCCGACCATCAGCGGCAGCGCACCAATCGCCACCAGCGTGACGAACATCAACACCGCGGCCACCGATGAATGCATGATGAAGGTCAATACGGCACCGACAAGAAACGCTGTCAGAAAATCGCGTTGCAGCAGGAAGGATATCTGCGGCAGAAAGGCGCTGTCGCGGATTGGCGTCACCGTGGCGCGCATCAGCTCCAGCGCAATCAGGATCAGGGCGACACCAAGCACCGCCCGGCCAATCTGTTTCGGCAGGGCGGACTGGTTTTTAAGGAACAGCAATCCGCCTATCACCAGCAGCAGCGGTGCCAGCCAGCTGATTTCCATGCTCAGGAACTGAATTACCAGCGCCGAGCCAAGATCGGCACCCAGCATTGCCGGCAGGCCGATCTGAAAAGACAGGGTACCGGCCCCGACAAACCCTGCCACAAGCATCGCGACAGCAACCGAGCTTTGCATGATGGCGGCAAGTGCCAGCCCGGCAAGGGTGGCGCGGACCCGGGCTTTTGAGCCTGTCATCATCCGGCGAAAGGACGCGCCAAAGGCCCGCTCGATACCGGTGCGTACCATGCGCACCGCGAACAACAGCAGAATCGTCGCCGCGGCAAGTTCCAGAAGAAACTGAACAAGGATCATGCCGGACCTTAACTATGCTTGTGACGTGACATCAAATATTTCTGCCTCAATCTGCCCTGGCCTTCATGCCTTAACGGGCCCACCGATATCCACGATCCGACAGGCGTCTTTGCACACGACCGGGATAGTCAGTAACGATGGCATCGACATGCATGTCGATCATGGCGTCGATGTCGGCTGTTTCATTCACCGTCCAGACCGCAACACAAAGGTCAAGCTCACGCGCCCTGGCAAGGTCATCCGCGGTAATTTCACTGAAATGCGGGCACCAGAGCGACCCGCCTGCGCGGCTGACCTCATCCGGCACCGAAATGTCTGGCCGGTCAAGGTCGGGCGTTATCAGAATTGCGGAATCCTCGCCGACATCATCGGGGCTTTCGTGCAATTGCGTCAGAAAGGATACTGGCATGTCCGGTGCCTGCCGCCGGCATTCGGCAAGCAGCGCCCAGTCAAAACTGTGCAACAGGGTCCGGGCCGTCAGCCCGGCAGCGCGCACCTCATTACAGACGGTTGACACAATGCGTTCCCGTGCGTTGCTGTCATGCGCAAGCTCCGGATCCGACTTTAATTCCAACATCAGGCAGGCAGTCGCGTATTTCGACTGCGATACGAGATGTAAAAGCTCGGTCAGTCGCGGCACCCGAACACCGTCGAGCTGTGCCTGGTCCGGAAATCTGCCCCCGTATTCGGTGGTGCCGTCAAGACGGCCAACATCGAACTGTGCCATCTCTTCCATCCGCAGAGACGCAACCCGTGGTCGTTCACCATTCAGGAATTTTCCGTCCGGGCCACGAACAGCCGACCCGTGGAGTTCATGATTATGGGTAATCACGGGAACATCATCCGCGGTGAGAAGTACATCAAACTCGAGAAGATCAACGCCAATTGACAGGGCGAAGTCGAACCCGACGATGCTGTTTTCCGGCAATATGCCGCGCGCACCGCGATGGCCAACAACACGGATGGTGTCGGCGTCTCCGGAAAATGCCATGACCTGTGGGGGTTTCATCAGCCTGCCAACCTCATGCCGCTTGCGGGATCAAAAAGATGAATTTGGTCCGGAGGCACCGAAAACCGCCGGCTTTCCCGGCCGGGGTCGATCTGATGCACCCCCGACAGGCTCACCGTGACGCTATCGCCGGTGCCGGCAAGCTGGCCGTGAAGAAGCGTATTGGCCCCTAGCGGCTCGGCAATCTGCAAGGTGACCTCAAGCCCCCCGCTGTCATCGGGGATCATATGCTCTGGCCGAATGCCAAGCTTCACATCACCGTCCCTGCCCTTTGTCTTGCCAAGAATGACATCCCCTAATATCAGCGTGCCGGCATCAATCCGGGCGTCGAATATATTCATTGCCGGACTGCCGATGAACTGGGCCGCAAACAGCGTCCGCGGCGTCTCATACACCTCGAGAGGCGTGCCGATCTGTTCGGCGACCCCTTCATTCATCACAATCATCCGGTCTGCCATCGTCATCGCCTCGACCTGATCATGCGTCACATAGAGTGCGGTCACCCCCAACTTGCTCTGCAACTCCCTGATCTCCAGCCGCATCTGCACGCGCAGCTTGGCATCGAGATTGGACAGCGGTTCATCGAACAGGAACACCGCCGGTTCCCGGACAATGGCCCGGCCCATCGCCACCCTCTGGCGTTGCCCGCCGGACAGTTGTCGCGGTTTCCGGTCCAGCAGCGGCTCCAGCTCCAGCAGGCGCGCCGCCTCGGCAACCTTCGCCTCGATCCGGTCCCTGGCCAGCCCGGCAATCTTCAGCCCATAGCCCATATTCTGGCGCACCGACATATGTGGATAGAGGGCGTAGTTCTGGAAGACCATGGCGATGTCACGGTCCATCGGTTCCTTGTCATTGACGTGTTCACCATCGATCAGAACGTCGCCTGATGTCACGGTTTCCAACCCGGCAACCATCCGCAGAAGGGTCGATTTACCGCAACCGGACGGCCCCACAATGACGATGAATTCGCCATCGGCTATGTCCACGTTTATGCCATGGATTACGGCAGTCGATCCGAAGCTCTTTTTGACGTTTTGCAGCGCTACAGTTGCCATTTTCTATTTCTCACTGTCGACAAGGCCACGGATGAACAGTTTCTGCATCGATATGACAACGATCACCGGGGGGATCATCGCGAGAATCGAGGTTGCCATGATCACCGGCCAGTCTGCCGTGTCATCGCCGGAGGGAAACATCTGCTTGATCCCCATGACGATGGTGTTCATTTCCGGGTCGGTGGTGATCAGGAGTGGCCAGAGATACTGGTTCCATCCATAAATAAAGAGAATGACGAACAGTGCCGCCACATTGGTCCGGCTCATCGGCACGACGATGTCCAGGAAGAACCGCATCGGCCTGGCGCCATCGACACGCGCTGCTTCGGCCAGTTCATCAGGAATTGTCATGAAGAACTGCCGGAACAGGAAGGTCGCTGTGGCCGAGGCAATAAGTGGGAATATCAACCCGGCATAGCTGTTCAGCATGCCGAACCCGGCGACGACCTCGAAAGTCGGCACGATCCGCACCTCGACAGGCAGCATCAGGGTCAGGAAAATCATCCAGAAGAAAAAGCTCCGCCCCGGAAAGCGAAAATAGACAATGGCAAAGGCGGACAGCAGCGAGATGATGATTTTCCCGACAGCGATGCCGACAGCCATGATCAGGCTGTTCACCAGCATGCGGGCCACCGGAACATTCACCCCGGCAAAAAGTGCCGCACTGTAATTTTCCCAAAACTGGTCACCCGGCAGGACCGGCATCGGCGGCGAGACAATCTCAGGCTGTGTTACCGTTGACGCCACGAAGGCAAGCCAGATCGGGAAGAAAATAATCAGCACTCCAGTGATCATGAAGGCGTGCGTCAACCACAGACCCGCACCGCGCCTCTCCACCATGCCCTGCGCCGCCGCCATCAGTAATGCACCCGCTTTTCAATATATTTGAACTGGATCACCGTCAGCAACCCGACAATGACCAGCAGGATCACCGACTGTGCGGATGACGATCCCAGATCCTGCCCGACAAACCCGTCGGCAAACACCTTGTAGACGAGAATGGTTGTCGATTGCTGTGGCCCACCGGAGGTGATGGTGTGGATAACCCCGAAGGTTTCAAAGAAGGAATAGACGATATTCACCACCAACAGGAAAAAGGTGGTTGGCGACAGCAACGGCAGAACAATGGTGAAGAACCGCCGCCAGAAACGCGCCCCGTCAATCGCCGCCGCTTCGATCACCGAACGCGGCACGGCCTGCAGGGCGGCAAAGAAGAACAGAAAATTATAGCTGATCCGACCCCAGGCCGAAGCAACCACTACAAGGCCCATCGCCTCACCACCATTCAGCACATGGTTCCATTCATATCCAATCTGCCCAAGATACCATGACACCAGGCCAACACGGGTGTTGAACATGAAAAGCCAAAGAACACCGGCAATTGCCGGTGCCACCGCATAGGGCCAGATCAGCAGGGTGCGATAGGTCCCCGACCCCTTGATCAGGCGATCGGCCATCACCGCAAGGAACAGGGCCGGTACCATGGCGCACAGCGTCACCAGGACCGAAAACACCGCAGTTGTCAGGAAGGCCGCCCGATAATACGGGTCGGACAGCAGAAATTCAAAATTGCCAAGCCCGACGAACTGCGCCGACAGCCCGAACGGGTCGGGAATGAACAGCGATTGCCAGACCGCCTGACCGGCAGGATAGAAGAAGAAAACAGCCGAAATGAGGATCTGAGGCGCGATCAGCAGGGCTGGTAGCACCCATCCGCGAAATGTAACGCGCTTTTCCAAAATCCTGCTCCGGCGTGAATAAAGGAGTGGGCCGACACGGCCCACTCCCTGTTTTATGGCCTAGCGGTTGGCAGATTCAAAGCGCCGCAGCAAAGCATCGCCGCGCTTTTTCGCGCTGTCCATCGCCTCCTGGGCAGATTTGTCACCGGACCAGATGGCCTCCAGCTCCTCATCGATGATCCCACGGATCTGGTCGAAGGAGCCAAGGCGAAGACCCTTGGAATTGGCCGTTGGCTGGTTGGCCGTCATCTGGATTACGGCGATGTCCGTGCCCGGGTTCTTGTCATAGAAACCCGAGGCCCGTGTTGCCGCACCTGCTTCGGCGGTGATCGGCAGATAGCCGGTGTTCTGGTGCCAGGCAGCCTGCACATCCGAGCTGGACAGGAAGCTCAGGAATTCCCCGGCGCCCTTGTACTCGGCATTGTCATGACCGGACATCACCCACAGCGATGCCCCACCGATGATGGTGTTCTGCGGCGCGTCGGCAAGCGCCTTCCAGTATGGCAGCGGACGCACTTCGAAATCGAACTTTGCTTCCGCGCTGATACCGGCATAACCGGCCGAGCTTTCGGTGAACAGCGCGCATTCGCCAGAGCGGAAATTGGCACCGCCCTCATTGCGGCGGCCGGTATAGATGAACTTGCCGTCCTTTGCCCACTCGGCCATCTTCGACAGATGCGCCACCTGCGCCTTGCCATTCAGCATCAGCTCGGTGTCGAGGCCGGCAAAGCCGTTATCCTTCGAGGCGAAGGGGACATTGTGGTAGGCCGAGAAGTTCTCAAGATGGATCCAGCTCTGCCACGCTGTGACAAGCGGGCAATCCTGACCACCGGCCTTCAGCTTGCCGAGAACCTCATCCACCTGCTCCCAGGTTGACATGTCGGTGTCGGGATCAACGCCGGCGGCGCTCATCGCGTCGCGGTTCACCCACAAAACTGGTGTCGACGAGTTGAAGGGAAGTGACAGCATGTCACCATCGGTGGTGGTGTAATATCCTTTCACCGCACCGATATAGGCGTCCTGGTCAAACTTTGCGCCGCTTTCGGCCATGACTTCATAGACCGGCTTGATGGCACCACCGGCAGCCATCATCGTCGCGGTGCCGACCTCGAACACCATCAGGATGTGAGGCTGTTCATTGGCACGGAAGGCGGCGATGCCGGCATTCAGCGTTTCCGAATAATTGCCCTTGTGGCTCTCCACGACGACATAATCGCTCTGGCTGGCGTTGAAGTCGGCAACCTGGCCTTTCACCAATTCGCCAAGGCGACCGGTGAAGGCATGCCAGAAATGGATTTCGGTCTGCGCCATGGCTGCCATCGGCGCCAGCAAGGTGCTGGTTATGGCAAGGGCGCCAAATAGAGTCTTTTTCATAATTCCTCCAAAGCACCTTTTGACGGTGCGTCACTGATTTGATGTAGGCGGCCACCCGTTCCCACCGGATCGCCTGTCTGAACACGATACAACCCATAAAATATAATTTGAACACCCAATTAATATATTTATTATAACATAATATTATATTCTAGACGAGACTTGGTGCGGAAGAGAGGGCTTGACGGGATGCAAGATGGAAAGCTGCGGCTTCGCCAGCTGGAGGCACTGATGGCGGTTGTGGACCATGGATCGATCACCAATGCGGCGAGCGAGCTTGGCATCAGCCAGCCTGCTGTCAGCCGATTGCTGTCCGACCTTGGTGACAGGCTTGGTTTCTCGCTGTTCGACCGGCGCCGGGGCCAGCTGGTGCCCTCACAGGAAGTCCGGTTTCTGACCCCCGACATTCGGCGTGTGCTGGAACTGATGCGGCAGATTTCGGATGTCAGCCAGGAAATCACGAAGCGCCGCGCCGGGCATATCAGGATTGCCTGCCTTCCCGGCTTTGCGACCAGCCATCTGCCGGATGTTGTCGCCACCTTCCTTGAAAAGCGGCCCGGTGTCAGCATGACAATCGAACCGGACCGACCCGAGCGGATTCTCGAATGGATGATTGGCGAGCAATATGATTTTGGCGTCACCGACGGCTTTGCCGGCCATCCCGCCGTGGAAAGCACAAATCTCGAGATCAGAACCGTATGTGTGTTTCCGGCAGGCCACCATCTGGCTGATCTGGATGTGATTACCCCAGCCGATCTGGCAACCGAGAACATGATCCACGCCCGCCGCGACAGTGAATTCTTCATCGGGCTGTCACAGGCATTCCAGTTGGCACAGGTGGAGTTCAATTCGCTTGTTGAAATCCGCCAGTTCACGGCAGCCTGCGAGCTTGTCTGCAAGGGCATCGGCGTCGCCGTGGTCAGCGAACTTGATGCGCAGAAATATGTTTCGCAAGGCATCGGATACCGGCCCTTTGCGCCGGTGGTGCCGCACAGGCTCTCCCTCGTCCGCCCGATCACCCAGCAGCCAGCGATGGTGGCGCTGGAATTCATGGAGCATTTTGCCGACAGTCTGAAGCCGTTTGTGGTGTCCTCGAAGACGCGCCGCTAGATATGCCGCTGGCGAGCCTTGCCGCGATAGCGGCTGAGGATCTCGGCGTTCGCCGCGGCCGCGTCGTCATCGCTGATCCCCAGCACAATCCCCTTGCGGCGGCTCTTGCCGCGGCGGTCCAGAATCTGCCGGTCGCTGAGCGTCGTACGCTGCGCACAGCGCCGCGCCCATTCAAACAGCTTGTCATAGCAATCCGCCACCGCCCCGCCATAGGCCGGATCGCGGCCAAGATCGCGAAGCTCCATCGGGTCATTCTGCAGATCAAACAACATCGGCGGAAAGCCGCCCTCGGCATGCATGAATTTCCATCGATCATCGGTCACCATGAACAGCCGCGCATCCTTTGGCGCCATGTCGAGCCGCGCCGCCATCGGGGTGACCGAATAGTCATATTCACTGACCGCATAGCCACGCCAGTCATCCGGTTTCTCACCATAAAGAAGCGGCAACAGCGAACGCCCTTCAAGCCATTCATCGCGCGGGGTGCCGCCGGCAAATTCAACGAATGTCGGCACAAGATCGATGGCCTCGACAAGCGCATCATTGACCGACCCCCGCGTGGCATCGGCCTCGGGTGACGGGTCATAGACAATCATCGGTACGCGCACCGATGCCTCATGGAACAGGTCCTTCTCGCCGAGCCAGTGATCGCCAAGATAATCGCCATGGTCGGAAGTGATGACAATCATCGTTTCCTCCATCAGGCCATTATCACGAAGATAAGCGAACAGATGTCCCATCTGGTCATCAATCTGTTTGATCAGCCCCATATAGGCGCCAAGCGCGGCATTGCGTACCGAATCCTGCTGGAAGGCTTGGCCGATGACATTGCCGGAAAAGGCGGCATAGACCGGATGCTGGTCGATAAGTTCGTCGGCGTTTCGGACAACCGGAACAAAGCTGTTCGGCCCGTACATGTCGTGATAGGGCGCCGGCACGATATAGGGCCAGTGCGGCTTGATATAGGACAGATGGCACATCCAGGGCCGGTCGCGGCGCGGCGCGGCTTCATCGAGAAAGCGGATCATCTCGCGGGTCAGCCACGGCGTCTCGGAATCCTCCTCGCGGATATTCGCCGGTTTGCCGGCATTGGCATAAATCCAGCCCGAGGCGATATCGCCATTATCCTCAATCCCGGCATTGGCATAATCATGCCAGGGATTGTCCGCCTCATAGCCCTTCTCGCGAAGATATTGATTATAGGGGGACAGCTTTTCATCATAATTGCCATCCGGTCCGGTACCCCACAGCCCATCATCACGGACCAGCACATCAAAGCCGCATTCGGCAAGCCGCGCACCGATGATGCTGTCGGCGGCAAGACCAAGGCGTTGCATGCCATCGGCATCGACCTTCATATGCGTCTTGCCAATCAGCAGCGCGTCCATCCCGGCCTCGCGAAGGTGGTCCCCCATCGTCCATTCGCCAACGCGCAACGGAATGCCGTTCCAGGTCGACCCGTGCGAACTGGTATAGCGGCCAGTATAGAATGACATCCGCGACGCGCCGCAGACGGGCGATTGCACATAGGCCCTGTCAAAGCGCACCGACCGGCTGGCCAGCCAATCAATGTTTGGTGTTTCCAGATAGGGATGGCCAGCGCAGCTGAGATAGTCGAAACGCAGCTGGTCGAACATGATAAACAGAATGTTGCGTGGCTTGGTCATTGATCGGACACCTGCGTGACTAGAAAATCTGGCCAGACTGGCCGGAAATGGAATGGACTTCCTGGAACTGGCGCACACCGTCAGGCCCGAAATTGCGGCCAATGCCAGACTGTTTGACTCCCCCAAAGGGCGACAGGCCGTCCATCGCCGTCGGGCCGTGCGAATTGATGTTGGTGAAGCCAGCCTCCAACCGGCGGGCCAGCGCGACGGCGCGGTTCGGGTCGGCCGACCAGACAGACGAGCTAAGCCCGTAATCACTGTCATTCGCCATCGCCACCGCCGCACCCTCATCCTCATAGGCGATCACCGGCAGAGTCGGGCCGAACTGCTCATCCTTCACAACCGACAGCGACGGGTCGGCATTGATTACCAGCGACGGGCGCAGGAATTGCCCGGCGGCGAAATCACCCTCGTCATCTATCTGACCGAAATAGCGGATGTCCTGCCCGGCGGCGTCAGCCTCGTGAAGCATTGTCTCGACGGTGTGCTTCTGCTGCGGCGTGGTCAGCGGCCCCATGGTGACGCCATCCTTCAGCCCGTCCCCGACGATCTGGCTGTCCATCACAGCGCCAAGCCCGTCAACAACATCGTCAAACAGCGGCCGCGGCACATAGAGCCGTTTCAGCGCCATGCAGATCTGGCCGCTGGTCAGGAAACAGCTGATATAAAGCTTCTTGAAGAATTCCGGGGACAGCGGCGCATCATCAAGAAGAATGCCGGGATCGTTGCCACCAAGCTCCAGCGTCACCGGGGTGATGTTCCCGGCGGCCTTCCGCATGACATGACGGCCGATGCGGATCGAGCCGGTGAAATTCACCTGCCTGACAAGCGGGTGGGTTACCAGATCATCGCCAATCACCGTCCCGTCACCGGTGATCAGATTGATCACGCCCGGCGGCAGCATGGCGGCAATCTTCATGATTGTCTGGGCCGGTGCCAGCGTCGCGAATTCAGACAGTTTGATGACAACGCTGTTGCCGGCAAGCAGGGCGTGCGGCAGCTTTGAGCCAAGGATCGCCAGCGGCCAGTTCCACGGCACGATCAGCAATGTCACGCCGCGCGACTTGCGGGTAACGACGGTGTCGAACATCGGGCCGCTGACGGCATCATCCGCCGCCACCCTGTCGGCGAAACCGGCCACCTGGGCAAACCTGTCGGCAAGACGTGTGACTTCGATATTTGTTTCAAACAGTGTCTTGCCATGCTCGCGGGTCAGCAACCGCGCCCGCGCCGCGGTTTCCCCGGCATCGGCGTTCAGCGTTTCGGCCACAGTGCGAAGATGTGCGGCACGGTCCTCCATCGACAGAGCCGACCAACCGGCAAAGGCGCGTTGCGCTGCCTGCATCGCAGCATTCACATCATCGCGGTTCGCGGCGGCGGCATGGCCGACGATTTCCGACGGCCGCGCCGGATTGAAAAGCTGATAACTGGCATCGTTCGACGCCGGGCGGGCCACACCATCAATGAACAGGCCCGTGGTCACATCCTTCCCCGTGGTTACTTCATTCATTGAATCACGTCCCATTCCGCTGGGCCATCAGGGCCATCGCCCCCATCCCGCCATCGGTGATGATATCGACACCGTTCATCCAGCTTGCCATAGGCGATATACAGAACGAGATCAGCTCGGCAACCTCTTCCGGCGTTCCCGCGCGACCGACCCGCGCCAGGTTCGCCGCCACCTGCGGACCGAACGCCTTGACGAAATCATCCAGAATGCCGGTGCTGACAGCGGACGGGCTGACGGTCACGAACCGGTGCCGACCGATATGTGGGATCACCGCGCGCTGGTGCCAGTAGATCACAGCCTGCTTCGACAGAATGTAGGCCTTGGTGGCGTCGACCTCATTCGCCGCGCACCAGTCGGCAACGCTGCCCGGTGTCTGCGCCAGCAGATCATCAAGCTGGTCAAGGTTGGATTGCCAGGCCATGCCGGCGCGTGAGGCCACCGACACCACGGACGCGCCCTCCACCAGCTTTGGCATGAAGCCCTCAATGAAGGCACATGTAGCCAGCGTATTCACCGTCAGGCAAGCCACCGCATTATCGTCACGAGGCGGCACGCCGGCAACCGAGCAAAGTCCGTCAAAGCTGCCATCGGCCGCCTGCAGCGCAGCGGACATTGAATCCGGGTCCATCAGGTCAAGCTGGATCCAGCGATCATCGCTTGCGGGCTTCTGAATATCGAAAATCACCACCTCATGCCCGTCTGCGCGAAACCGCGCCGCCGTCGCCGCGCCGATCCCTGTCGCGCCCCCTGTCAGTGCCAGTCTCATCTACCGCCTCCTTATTTGCCTGATATGCCTGTTATTTGCCGTGATGCTGAAAGTCAAAGAACGACGCCTCCGGATGGAAAGTCACCCAGGCACGGATATATTGCTTGTAGCTTTGCAACTGCGTCAGGTGCTTGCCCTTCATCTTGCCTTTCGTGCAGCGTCCGAACACATCCCAGTGCGAACCGGTCCCTTCATCCTTGAGGCCATCACCATCCAGCATGAACGCCAGCACCGTCCCCTCGACCGTCCGGTCATAGACAAAGGCCGATGAGCCGGCCGCATCGGTCACAGCAAGAAGCGATGTGCCATCGACCTCGTCCATCACAAGACGATGCTTGACCAGCTGGTTCCAGTCATAGGCGCGCGCAACAGTGCCAATTTCAACCCCGACAACCAGCGGCGGCGAGGCCTGCATATGCCACCCCGGCAGGCTGACTTCGTAGTTCAGCAGCGCCGTGCGGATATCATATTGTTTCTGGAATACCGGATCATATTGCAGGACCAGACTATCCGGATGTTTGGCCAGCCAGTTGCCAAGGCTCATCTGCTCGCACGGCATATCCTCCAGCATCCGCCCCTTCAAGGGGCCCTTCGCCGCATCACCTGTTTCCTGACGCCACCAGGTCCCGGTGGCATGGTCGCGGAAGGTGGCGTTGTAGTTGATCGCCCCCACAAGCGTGAATTCAAGAGCCTTGCCGTCGACCAGACGGTCATAGATCCGGCCGCTGTTGCACAGCCCGCAATAGGTCGGCCAGATCGGATGCCCGCCAACCTCATCGGCAATCTGGTGATGATAATAGAGCATGTTGACCGGGAATGCCTTCTGCGCGCCGCCATGGTCAATGCCAAGTATCTGCTCGTCCATGCCCACCATGTTGCTGGCCGCACCCTCGAAACGCTTCTGCGTGATCGGCAGGAACTTGAATCTGCCAACCCAATAGCGGTTGAACAGCCAGTAGATGAACCCCCAGGCAAGCCCCAGCGTGATTCCACCCGGCACCACCGACATCCGGTCTGCGGCAGGCATGCTGAAAAGGAGGGCGACCAACCCAAGCACAAAGATGATCCTGAGAGGCAATATGCTTGACCACATGAAGTGCGCCAGATCCATCTGCCAGGAAAATTGCTGCAACACCGGCGGGGTGCCGTTGGCGCTCAGTCCCTTGACGAGTTCGATCAGGACCAACGCCGTAAAGATGATTAAGAAAAGTTCGGTCATCTGTTGTCTCCCCTAGCTTGAGGCGCCCTCACGCCCACCTGGCCGGACGGTCAATCGCCCGATTGTTCCAGTTCCTTCGCGCATTGAAGGTAGTAATGCCGTGTCGGGCAGTTGATCTGCCCGACCGCGTGGTCCCGCAGCACCTCGGCCTTCGCCCGACGCGCCTTGGCACCGTCGATATCGGCAAAAATCAACCTGTCCAGCAGCTGTAGCGCCCATTGATATTCATCATCATCACACGCCGCCTCGATCTCGCGCCAGACCGCCTCGGCGCCGCCGGCCAGCCTGATCATCCGCGCCGCCTCATCCTGCGGCGACAAGGTGCCGAGCGATGTCGGGTTGCCATCGAACCACCCCATCGTGCCAACGAAATAGGCTCTGACAGCAAAATCCACCCGGCCGTAATATTCGCGAAGATGCGGCTTTTCGGCCAGTTCGGGCGGCAGCTTTACGCTGTGCGCCAGCTCATCGATGGTCAGCCCGGCATCCATCCCGGCGCGTGTCGCGTCAACGACATGGCGGATGGCATCCCGGTAGTCGCCAAGAACGTCGCGTATCGTCTCGACTCCGAAGACCGCTTTGGTGTGGCCGGGTCCAAGCACCTCGGCGTTAAATCCGATCAACTGGTCCATGGTGTCCGCCCAGACATCAAAATCACGATACATGGTGCCGCGAATGGCATAGAGGTTGGGGAAGGACCGATAGAAATTATCGCCCGAGAACAGGATTTTCTTCTCCGGATACCAGACAACCATATGATCCGGCGTTTCGCCCGGCGCCATGACAAGCTGCAAATTGATACCGGCTATGGTGACATTTGCGCCTTCCTCGGGGATCAGTCTTGTTGCCGGCAAGATGCCGCCACCCATGCCCTTCAGCGGGCGATCACCCGGCCCGACGCCAATGCCGATGATTTCATCCGGGTAGGACAGGCCGATCCCGAACTGCCGCTTGGTGCGCGCCTGCATTGCCTGTGTGGCGCGCGGATGCTGTGTGACATCGATCAGCGGGTCCTCGGAATCCCGGTTGCTTTTGATCACCTCCGGGTCATCATCCCCGGCAAAGATGGCGGCACCGGACACGTGATCGCGGTGCGTATGCGTGAGGATGATGGTCTTTACCGGCAGGCTGGTGATCTTGCGGAATTCGGCCAGAATGTTCGCGGCGGCGGCGGTGGTTTCGGTCGTATCGATGATGATCAGGCCATCGTCACCGATGATCATGTAGACATTCGAAGCCGCAAACCCGAAGGCCTGATAGACATTGTCGGCAAGCTGAACGATTTCCTTCCTGAAATAGTCCGGATGGGCGGTCAGTTCGGGATGCATGATGCGGCCTCCTTGATGGGTAGTGGCGCGGCCGACCTCACCGGCGCATGGCATTGGCGGGACACGCGACAGGCGTTCATTTCTTCGACCAGCCAAGCGTTATAGGGTGCGCCTTGCGCTGTTCCTCGGCGGCACCGACATGCTTTCCCGGTTCCCAGCCGACCGGGCGCAGGACCTGATCGGCAAAATCGATCGATTCCTGGTCGGTGACCGTCGCGATGGTGTCATTCCAGCGGTTCAGATACCCACCAACGGAAATCACCGCCAGGATCTCGATGATCTGGATGTTGGTGAAATGCTGGCGCATCTCGGCAAAATTCTCAGGTTCCGTCGCATTCGGCGCAGCACCGGCAGCCATCGCCAGGCGCAGCGCGGCACGCTCGGCATCGGTAAACAGGTCGGATGTCTCAAAACTCCACAGCGCCTGAATCTTCTCGTCCGGAACGCCGATCTTGTGAAGATGATAGGCACCATGCGACTGGCAGTGCCGGCATCCACTGGCCAGACTGGCCACGGTGAACACAAGCTGCTTTAGCTCGCCGGACACCGCGCGTTCCGGAAAGACCAGCTGGATCATCTGGTTCCAGGTTTCCCTGAGTTCGGGCCAGTGGCCCATCTCGAATTCCTGCCGGTCCTGATAGGAAACGTCGGTCATCCCATCTTCCTCCCTCTCCTGTTGCTTCATGCCTGTGCCGTTGGCAGTGGCACGCGGTTCGCGACGGCAATTTCCAGTTCAGCCAGCTTTTCGACCAGCATCGCCTTGATGGCGGCGTGATCCTTACTGTCCCAAAGATTGGTCATTTCACCGGGGTCATTCTCAAGGTCGAAAAGTTCGTTCTGGCATTTGCCAAGATAGATCGACAACCGCCATTGCCCGTGAACCACGCTGTGGACGCGCGGCCGAGGGCCGAACGCCTCCTGCGACCGCTGTGTCTCATACTGGATGTGCGCCGCATCCCGGCCGGTGCCACCGACAACCGACATCACCTGCCCCTGCATGCCGATCGCGCCTTCAAGCCCGGCATGTTCAAGGATCGTCGAACCAATATCCAGCGTCTGGGCAAGGTCACCCGACCGCGCGCCACTGGCCCCTTTCGGATCCGCCCAGATAAAGGGAACATGGGTCAGGCTGTCATATTGCTCGGCCCCCTTGAACAGCAGCCGATGTTCGCCAAGATGGTCGCCATGATCCGAGGTGTATATCTGCACCGTGTTGTCCATGAGACCGGCATCGGAAGCGGCAGCGCGGATACGGCCGACGGCATCATCGATCATTGCGATCATGCCACATGTCAGGGCCCGCGCCTCCTGCGCCTCACGCGATGACACAGCGACGGTGTAGCCTGCATTCTGCCCCAATGTTGGGTCATTCGCACGGTCCCGCTCGGCAATTTTGACATAGTCCGGCGGGTCCCAGTCATTGGCGGCATAGGCCTGCGGCACCGGCATATCCTCGGGCTTGTACATATCCCAGTATTTGCCAGGCGGGGTGAATGGGTGGTGCGGGTCCGGGAATGACACCATCAGGAAGAACGGATCAGGATTGCCACGCCGCGTCTCCAGATAATCGCACACTCTGTCGGCGATATAGCTGGTGGAATAATGTTCCTCCGGGATCTTCACCCGGATTGCCTGGGGACAGCTGTAATCATGCGGGAACTGGATATCGCGGGACCGCAGGGCATGAACATCCGGCGCGGCATCCTTGACGTGACGCTCATGATCGCCACCGGTGTTGAAGCCATGCCGCAGCACCGAGACATAGGTGTCAAACCCGTAATAGGGCAGCGGCACCTCAGGCTTATCCTGCACCCAGAATTTCTGCCGCTCATACTGATAGCTGTCACCGTCGAGGTCCGACCTTACCGCCTCGGCAAGATCATCCGGCGGCGGCGCAAACCCCTCGCGGGCCGCCGGCGGTTCGATCTGTACCGCCCAATCGGACACGTTCTGCAGATGGCTCTTGCCAATCAGCGCGGTGTCATATCCGGCCGCACGAAGCAGATCGACAAAGGTTACATTTTCATGGCCAAGCGGAACACCAAGCGAGCGCACGCCATGGCTGGACGGCATCCGGCAGGTCATCAGGCTGGCCCGGTTCGGCATGCAGACCGGCGAAGCCACATAGAACCTGTCATAGCTCACCCCCTCGGCGGCGATGGCGTCGATATGTGGCGTCTGCAACACTGGATGACCATTGCATCCAAGATGATCATAGCGCTGTTGATCGGTGATGAAGAGAATATAACTTGGACGGTCTGTCATATGCCTGTTGCCCCTTGCTCAGGTGGCCACTCTCACTCTGTTGCCAAGGCCATGCGCAAGGATGATGGCAATGCTGGCGAGGACGGCCGGGCCGTAAAACTCCACCGGCTTTACCATCACAAGCACCGCCAGGATAATTCGGACGGCAATCTGGACCACACCAAGCGCCCGCCTGTCATAGGCCGCCATGGCGCTGGAGACGAGATAGAGCGCCAGCGCAAGCCGTCCCATCAGGAGTCCCAGCCAGGCAATGTCAATTGTGCCGTCATGCCCAGGCAGGAAGGCGCCGCTTGCCGGGTCAATAATCGCCTGTTCGATCAGCAGCAATTCCGGATAGATTGCGAAGACGAACGGGATGGTGAACATCACAATCCCGGATTTCACCGCCGAAAAGCCAGTCTTCATCGGGTCGGCGTTGGTAATTGACGAGGCGGCGAAGGCGGCCAGCGCCACCGGCGGGGTGATGGCCGAGGCCACCGCGAAATAGAAGATGAACATATGCGCGGTGAAGGTGGCCAGCCCCAGCCCGACAAGCATCGGCCCCATCAGCAGCGCCGCATTGATATAGGCAGGCACCGCCGGCATCCCCATGCCGAGAATGACGGCAAGGAACATGGTCAGGCCAAGCGCCAGCAACTGTGAGCCGGTGGAGTTGGCCGATATGTCAAATGACTTCAGAAAGGCCAGAACATCCACCGCCACAAATTTCGCAAGGCCGGTGAAATTCAGGCACACATCAATGACGGTGATCGCCAGAAACATGAGATAGAGAGTCGAGACGAGACCGCCAGCCTGTGCCAGACCGTCGAGGATCTTGCGGGGGCGGGCGCGAAATTCCCTGTCAAGGAACATCAGGCCGATCAGCAGCATTACCGCCCACCAGCCGGCGGCACTGGCATCCCCGGCGGCATTCTGCAGAAGTTCGATAATCCAGGGAAGCGAGATGATCATGCAGACATCGCCATTCTGTTCGACAACGGCACCAAGCGCCACCGAAATCCAGCTGCAGCCGATTGAATCCTTAGGCGTCAGCAACAGCACCAGCACCAGCATGACAGGTCCGAAAATCTGCAGCAGTTGCAGGCGGTCCTGGCGCGTCAGGCGCATATCGTCCGTCAACTCGCCCACCGCCTGGATATCCTGCTTTCGCGCCTGGAAGATCACCGACAGGAACAGACAGAAAAAGTAGAATATGGCCGGGATCGCGGCAGCAATGATAATATCGCGATACGGCACGCCGGTCAGCGAAGCCATGATGAATGCCGCCACACCCATGATCGGCGGCATGATCGACCCACCTGACGAGGCCGCTGCCTCGACACCGCCGGCAAAGACCTTGGAGAATCCGCGCTTCAGCATCATCGGAATGGTCAGCACACCGGTCGACAGCACATTGACCACGGGACCGCCGGTGATGGTGCCGAACATCGCCGAGGACACAATGGCTGCATGCGCCGGCCCGCCGCGCAGGTTGCGGGTCAGCGAGAAAGCAAGCTTGATCAGCGCCTGGCCGCCGGCACAGCGACCGAACAGCGCGCCGAGAATGATATAGGGGAACACCAGCAGCATCAGAATATTGATGAAGCGGCCCAACAGTCCGGCGGTGTTGTTGACCAGCGCGTCTCGCACATATTCGCGGCCGGAGGTAAGGCTTCGGACCTCTTCACTGCTGAGCAGCGTCACAAGATATTTATTCTGGCCGTCAGCACCAAAAAAATACCAGTTCATCACGGTCAGGAAGGTGTAGGCGGCCACGAGGATCGAGACCATCACCAGCGGCAGGCCCCATACCTTTATGTTGTAGGCCAGAAATATCACGATGGAGCCGAACAGGATCAGCGGCAACAGGCCCTGTGTGGTGTTGAAACAGGCCGGATCATCGGCGGTTTCCGGGATGGGGAGCCCCATCATCTTGGAATAATCGACCTCTGACTGCAGCGCTTCTGCCACCAGTCGCGCGCGGTCGCCGGTCATGATATCAATCAGGCATACCGCCTCGAGTTCTATGAGATAGGTCACGGAAATCGCCAAGCCGGCCAGTATCAGCGCCACATCCAGCACCAGTCCGAAGCGCCGCTGAAGCACGGACCTGTCGCTCCATGTTCGCCATATCGAATGGGTCAGGGTGACAATCACCATCATCCATATGAACAGGATCGGGTACAGCCATTCGGTCGGAAACCGGCGGACCTTGAAATAGTCGACACCGGTTGCCGCTTTCCACAGGCCATCCCATCCGGGTATCGCCGGTGTTACATTCAGCAGACCGATGATGACCAGGGCCACGGCCAGCCAATAGACGACCGGTCCTTTGGTTTTTTCATTCTGATCTGATGGCTTCCTGCTTTGTCTCATGGCACCTTAATTCTCAAGACATAGGCAAAATGCAAATCCTGTCAGGCGACCAATACTGACCACCTGACAGGAATTTCACGACCGGCGTTACGGCTTCGCGCAATCGGCAATCTTATGGCCGGCCTCTTCCCAGGCGCGCACGGCGCCAGGATGGAATTTCACCGGATTCGGACCACAAAGTCCGGCCACTTTCGGGTCAATCACACCGTAATTCAGTGTCGACATGAAAGGCGCGACTGATTTGAGCGCATCGAGGTTTTCGATATGCGCCTTTGTCAGCTGATAGGCCATTTCTTCGTCCATGTTCTTATTGACGAAGTCGCCACCGGTGACCGCCATGCCGCGGAAAGTGTCGTCTTCCGAGACGATCGTCCAGTCGTCACCCATCTTTTCCTGAATGAAGGAGATCGGCGCCATATAGGCAACAGACCCCGGCTTGTTCAAAAGCTTCTGGGCCGGCGCGGACTCGAACTGGTCCTTTGGCAGGGACCACATGGTCATCGCCCCGGCGGCAATATTCCGCGTCTCGCGGGGGCCGGGAAAATGGACAGTCAGAACGGCGGCGTCTGCCGTGCCGTCGACCATGGCAGCTGATGCCTGGTTCCAGTTCACGGTAACCGATTCGTAATCCTGGCCATGCTTTGCGCCGCCAAAGAATTGCGCCAGCGCTCTGGAATTGCTGGTGGCCGCACCGCGTGGCGGACCATTCAGAATCTTCCGCCCCTTCAGGTCATCCCAGCCACCAATTCCCTTGGCGTTGTAGGCATACATGGTAAACACGGCCAGCGTGTGCGGGTACAGAAGCTGGATATTGCCGCCCAGCTCGGCGCCCTTTTCCTTGCCAAGCTTTGCATAGGGACCGGCGCCCTTGGTCATCAGAAACGGCAGGATGAACGGCCCGTTCGCAAGGTCGATCTTGCCTTCGGCAAGCTCTTTCAGATAGTTGGTCGCCACCTTGCCTTCAGACAGCTGTATGTTGGCAATGCCACGCGCGGACGCGTTCTCGACCAGCGCCGTGGCCGTCAGCGCAACCGGTGTTCCACTGCCGGCCGTATGGAATGTCAGATTCACCTGTGCCGATGCGGCGGTCGACATCAGCGTCGCCGCTGCCACCCCGATGGCCATTTTGTGTAGAGTTTTGATCACCGTCACCTCCCTTGACTGGCTTGATGGTGCGCTGAGCGCATTTTATCGATTCCAGCCTTGGGGTGGCGGCGTCATATGTAAATAGAAAATATTTGCCGTTCTATGCATATATGAATAGATTAATCGGCGGATATCCCAATTCCGGATGGGCATTATGCGGGCGACACTGGACCCCAGACTCCTCTTCCATCTTCATATTATCTTTGAAACCGGCTCGCTGTCCGCTGCGGCGGAGGTGCTGTCCGTATCGCAGCCAACCTTGTCACGCGCGGTATCAACGCTGGAGGCACAGGTCGGGCGTCAATTGATGGTGCGCGGCCGCAACGGCGTCGTGCTGACCGAGGCCGGCATCCTTCTTGCTGAACAGGGCCGCAAGATCGAGTCTGACCTTAAACAGGCTGATGACATCCTGAACGCGCTGAAAAGCGACAGCCTGCCAACCATCCGCATCGGGGTCGGCCCGCTGTTGGCACAGGCCGCGATGAATGATTTCGTGACCGGCGCTCTCCGCTCACGGCGCAAGGCAAGCTTTGACCTGCAAATCGGGACCGCGCGCCAGCTGATCTCGGACCTACTGCATGGACGGCTCGATATGGCGGTGATGGCGACCCCGGCCGACATGCGGGTCGAACATCTTCGCAGTCTGCATGTCCTCGATGATCATATCGGCCTGTTTGCCGGGCCGAAATCACCCTTTGTTGGCCGCAACAGCCCGATCAACCCGGACGATCTTGGTGATGCAAGCTGGATTGCCATCGACGCGGCATTCGGGCCGACATCATCGCATGAAAACATGCTGAAGAAGCTCGATTTTCCCTATGTTGTGCCAGCCATCCAGTTCAACATGAATATTCAGGGGCTGGTAAATGCGCTGGCTGCCTCGGACGCGCTCTGCTTCCTGCCGGCGCGCCTGACACGCCTGTTGACACGCGGCACCGGGGTCGAGGAGATACCGCTTGCGATCAAATCCGAAGCGCGGCAAACCGCAATCTGGCACGCTGCCGATGCCGATCTCAATGCCAGTCTTGCCGACACGATCCGGGATTGTCGGTCCTTTCTGACGCACCGCCTGGTAGAGGCCACCGGGTGATGGAGGCCGCCGGGTGATGGAGGCCAGCGGGTGATGGAAGCTTTGCCTGGGAACGGCATGGGCTGGGAACGGCATGGGCTGGCCTCAAGCCTCAAGCAAGAGCGACAGCCTGATCCCCTGCACAACCATAACGACAAGGGCCGCGGCAGGTGATATGTGAATGGCACGCGCGGTCGGCTTTCGCCCATCTCCTACCCGGAACGCGCCGTCAAAGGATTACAGATATGGCCACATGCCTATGACCAAAGGCGACATATTCGGCTTCCTGAAGATCAGAGCCGTGCCAAGCCTGTTCTGGAGCGCGCCGCGGCCGCTGACGATTCGGCCACCGGTGGTCTCGGTGGTGATGCTGGCCATCGGGATTGTCACGTTCGGGCTTGGTGAGGCGTTGCTGATCGCCTCGGGCGTCGGGGTCAGCCCGTGGACGGTCCTTGCCCAGGGTCTGACCAAAATCACCGGCTGGAGTGTCGGCCTTGCCACCTTTGTCGTCAGCGTCACGGTATTGCTGCTCTGGGTGCCGCTGCGTCAGACCCCTGGCATCGGCACGATCCTGAACATCATCGTCATTTCGGTGGTGCTTGATCTGGCCCTGCCCTGGCTGCCGCGGTTCGACTCGCTGGCGCTGCGGATCGCCGAGGCCGCGGCAGGCGTTATCGTCACCGGCATTGGCGGCGGCATCTATCTGATCGCCAATCTGGGGCCGGGGCCACGCGACGGGCTGATGACCGGGCTGCAACGGCTGACAGGCTTCCCCATCGCATGGGTACGCGGCGCCATCGAGATCGGCGCCGTCGTGCTGGGATGGTCGCTTGGCGGGGTGGCCGGGATCGGCACGCTGCTGTTCGCCTTCGGCATCGGCCCCTGTGTGGCGGCGACGATGTACGGTCTGCAGCGGATCTTTGGGCCGTCTCAAACATCACCCCGCTGACGGCAACCCGTCGCCAGCGTCACGATCATATGAAAAAATCCCTATGTGATTGACGCCGGCTTTGCGATTGGCCAGTCTTTTCGCTGTTATCGATCGGGGGATAGTGACGTGAAAACATTTTCCATTACATTTCTTTTCGCCTGCTTGTGTTGGAGTGGCGGCGCAAGTGCCGAAGATCTTCTTGCTGGCGCCGATGTGGGTTATGGCGAATATCTGTCCGGTGAGTGCGTCACCTGCCATAGCCAGGACGGTGCAGATAAAGGCATTCCTGCTATCAACGGGCTAGATGCCGAAGTCTTTGCCTCGGTCATGCATGCCTACAAGGTAGGCGATATGGAACACCCGGTCATGCAAATGGTGGCTGGCCGTCTCGACGCCGAACAGATCGCCTCTCTTGCCGTCTATTTCGCCACGCTTCCGGCAGCCGAGTGACACGAATCCCAATTCTTTCCTGAACCTGTCACATGCAAAAATACATATGTGAATGCCTTTATTTTTGCATTCCTGCGCATACATAATACCATTTTGGTCAAAGTTGCTCATTCAACAGTAACCGTGAGGGGGGAATGATGACCAAACTTTCCAGAAGACAATTTGCCGGCGGCTTGCTTGCCGGCTCGACCGCGCTGGCGATGCCGTCCCTGGCATTCGGCGCGACACCGCGCGTTGTGGTGATCGGCGGCGGTGCCGGTGGTGCCACGGCTGCGCGCTACATCGCAAAGGATTCGAAGGGTGCTGTTGACGTTACCCTGATCGAGGCGTCGAAGCGCTACTACACCTGCTTCTTCTCCAACCTGTATCTTGGCGGATTCAGAAATTACGGCTCAATCGGCCACAACTATTATGGCCTTGCCGTGAATCGCGGCGTGAACGTCGTTCATGAATGGGCCACATCGGTCGATGCGGCCAACAAGGTTGTCAATCTCGGCCATGGCGGCCAGGTCGGCTATGACAAGCTGGTTCTGTCGCCGGGCATCTCGCTGAAATATGACAGCCTGCCAGGTTATTCGCCGGAAATGCAGAGCCGCATGCCGCACGCCTGGACCTCGGGTACACAGGTACAGCTGCTGCGCGATCAGGTGATGAACATGAAGAAAGGCGGCACTTTCGTGATGGTGCCACCGCCGAACCCGTATCGCTGCCCGCCTGGCCCGTACGAGCGCGTGTCAATGATCGCCCACATGCTGAAGGAGCGCAATCCGACGGCAAAGATCATCATTCTCGATCCAAAGGCCAAGTTCTCCAAGCAGGGCCTGTTCATGGCCGGCTGGGAAAAGCACTATCCTGGGATGATCGAATGGCTCGATCCCGACACCCATGGAGGCATCAAGAACATTAATGCCTCGACCATGGAAATCGAGACCGACCTCGACACCTTCAAAGCGGATGCGGCATGTGTGGTTCCGGCCCAACGTGCCGGCTCCATCGCCATGGCTGCGGGCGTTAATGACGGTGACTGGTGCCCGATCAACCCGGCTAACATGACCTCAAAGGCTGACGAGAACATCTACGTCCTGGGTGACGCTTCGGTGGCATCCTCGATGCCGAAGTCGGGCTTCTCGGCCAACAGCCAGGCGAAGGTCGCCGCAAACCACATTCGTGGCGCGCTGACCGGAAGCCGTGTCTATGAGCCGCGTTTCGCCAACACCTGCTGGTCGCTTGTCGCCACCAATGACGGCATCAAGGTCGGCGCCAACTACAAGGCCGGTGCTGAAAAGATCGATGTTACCGACAAGTTCATCTCGCAGGGTGACGAAAGCGCAGAGGTTCGCAAGGCGACATATGAAGAGTCGCTTGGCTGGTACGCCGGCATTACCTCTGACATGTTCTCGTAAGCACGTCACATACCCCAAGATCGAAAGGCGGCTTCTCCACAAGCCGCCTTTCTTCTTGCCTGACCGAAATCGTATCTGACCAAAACTGAACGTGACCGAAACCGGACGCAAAAAAGGGCGGCCACAAGGCCGCCCTTTTTCCAAGGCAGGAGGCTTGCCTTACCCCATACCCTCGACAATCACTGACTGATCACCGGACGGTGTCACAACACCCCTCGCGGTGATATAGCTTTCCAGAAGATCATAGATGGCCGGCCCCTCGGTATCAGGATTGACCGAGGCCCAGCCACCAACCGTGTATGTTTTCTCCGCCTCGATCGGCGCACCGGTGCGGGTCAGCACCATCTCGTTGATCCGGCTTCCCATGGCGGCCTTCGGCGCGCAGCGATAGCTCATGCCGCCGACGCGGACCATGTCGCCCCCCTGCTGGAAGAACGGATCCGGGTTGAACAGGTTGTCACAGACATCTTCCAATATGTCCTTCAACTGCTTGCCGGTGAATTCCATCCGGTAGACAGCCGGATAGTTCATGCTGGTCTGCGTGTACATGTCATCGATGGTGATGTCCTGACCGGGCAGCAGGGTCGTTCCCCAGCGGAAACCCGGGCTCAGCGCAATCTCGACATCGCGCTCGGCGCGGATGGCATCGCAGATCACATCATCCCAGGTGCCGTTGAAATTGCCACGGCGATAGAGAAGCGATCCCGCCGTGCCGATGATACGGTTGCATTCGGCCTCATACGGTGCGCGAAGACTGTCGATATGGGCCGCCATTTCGGCATCCGGTGTAATCACATCGGAAAAAACCGGGATCAGCGTACTGGCGGCATCAACCACCCGGCCGCCCTCGACCTTCAGATCGACACGGCCGAGATATTTACCATGCGATCCTGACGACAGAAGCAACGTGTTCTTGATACGGATGGCCTGCGGAATGGCGTCATGCGTATGCCCTGTCAGGATGACATCGATGCCAGAAATCGTCGCGGCGATTCTCTGGTCAACATCAAATCCATTATGCGACAGCAGGACGACAATCTCTGCGCCCCCTGCACGGGCCGCATCGACATTCGCCTGAATCTGATCGGGGCGGATACCAAAGGACCAGCCCTCGACCAGATGGCGCGGGTTGGCGATCGGTGTGTAGGGGAAATGCTGGCCGATGACGGCGACATTCACGCCACCACGCTCAAAGAACGCCGTGCTTTCGAAGACCTGCTCGTCCCATTCCGTGTCGAACACATTGCCGCCAAGGAAGGGATAGCCCATCTCCTCGATCAACTCTTCCAGCCGATCCTGACCGAAAGTGAATTCCCAGTGGCCAACCATGGCATCGGGCTTCAACAGCTTCATTGCCGAGACCATGTCGGCACCCTGCGTCTTCAACGAGGTGTAGGATCCCTGCCAGGTATCACCACCATCAAGAAGCAGCACGCTATCATCGCCGCGCTCGGCGCGGATGGCTTTGATCAGCGTTGCGGTCCGGTCGAGCCCGCCAAGGCGGCCATAGGCGCGTGCCAGCGATTCGTAATCGACCATGGTATGCGCATAGGCAAGGGCCGACCCCGGCTCGATACCGAAATGGCGCAGGAAGTCGCTGCCGACAAGATGCGGGGGAATGCCCTCGAAATTGCCGACGCCGAAATTCTCCGATGGTGGTCGGAAATACACCGGCTTCAGCTGGCCGTGGATATCGGTGAGATGAAGAAGCGTGACCTGCCCTTTTGCATCGAATGACAGCAGGTCATCCTGAGTCAGCCGCTGCCGTGCGGCGGCGGCGGCAAAGCTCGGATAGGCAGAAAAGACGCCGGCGCTGGCCGCCGCAAACTGAAGGAACTCACGGCGTGAGCGCATGGCGACACTCCCTTTCCTGTGTTGCAGATGCCTGGCGGCGCTTACAGCTCGCCAAGCAGCTTCTTCAGCTTCTTCTTGCTCTTGCCGTTGGCCTTTGCCTTGGCAATCTCGTCCTTGTTGGAGGTGTCCCCACCGACAACGACAAGACCGATCATTCCCATGCCTTTATGCGGCGTACACCAGTAGTAATAGATGCCGGGCTCGTCGAAGGTGACCTTGGCTTCCTTGCCGTTCTTGGACTTGAAATTCATGTTGTTGGGGGACGCGATCATTTCCACATTGTGGCCCTTTGTCGTCGGAACCCAGGTGATGGTGTCACCAACATCGATGCGTGCGATTTCCTCGCTGTACACCATCTTGTTGCCGTCTGCGTCCTTGTTCAGCATTTCGATGGTCATATCGGCGGCGAATGCCGGCGCGGACATGAGAAAGGCGGCTGCCAATGCAAGATATTTCATGATTACGTTCCTTTGCTTTGATCTTGTCGGTTCGGCACATCTTCGTGGCCGTTGACGGTCCTAGCTTTCAGACTCAGGTGTTACGTCGATATCACGGGCGCGCCCGATGATGTTGGTCGCAACATCGCAATTGGTCATGCAGGGCTCACCACTGACGGGTTGGGCATCCGGACGGGGGTCGGGCATGAAGAACCCGTCACGGTTCGGCATTTCGATGCTGCCGATATTCTCGTGGCTGACGTCAAAATCATCCTCGATGATGTCATTCATATAGAGGAGGAAGGCCACGATCTGATAGGTCTCGTCATATGTCAGCGACTGGGCCTCGCCAAACGGCATGGCACGGTAAATATAGTCATACATCGTCGACGCATACGGCCAGTAGCTGCCGGTGGTCTTTACCGGGTCATGTGTGTCAAGGGTGCCCTCACCGCCCACCAGAACCGGCCAGTTGTCGACCGCTTCGCCGAAATCACCATGACAGGCCGCACATCGGTCCGCATAGACTTCCTCGCCGTCGATGGCATTTCCCATACCGACAGGCGCACCAAGGCCATCCGGACGCACATCGATGTCCCAGCCTGCCACTTCTTCAGCTGTGGCGATCTTGCCGAGATTGAACGGACGGTCCGAAGCCAGTGTCGGCGTCGTGACCAGGGCCAGCATCAGGCTGCCGGCAAGCCATGTCTTAACCAAGCCGGACATTGTCGACACTCCCGTCCTTGTTGACCATCCAGGTGGCGATCGCGTTGTTGTGGTAGATGGAATTCACGCCGCGTTCGGCCTGAAGCGCATCGATGGTCGGCTGCACATAGCCGGTCTCGTCCATCGCGCGCGACTGCACCAGCAACGCCTCGCCATTCCACTCGAACGGCAGGGTGAAGCGGGTCAGGCATTTGTCCAGAACCGGACCATGAAGCTCCGCTGTTTTCCAGTTGCGACCACCATCAAGCGAGACATCGACCCTGGTGATCTTGCCACGGCCCGACCAGGCGAGGCCGCGAAGCTGGTGAACACCCCTTTCAAGGACCGGCTTTTCCGGGCTGGGTGAGGTGACGACCGATTTGGCGTCCATCACCCAGGTGAACATGCGGGCTTTACCGTCTTCCATCAGATCGGTGTATTTCGAGGTCTCCTCCCGCGCCATGTAAGGCATGTCGCCGAATTCCAGGCGGCGGATCCATTTGACCCACATGTTGCCTTCCCATCCGGGAACGACCAGACGCGCCGGGTATCCCTGCTCGGGGCGCAGCGCCTCGCCATTCATGGCCCAGGCGATCATGCAGTCATCCATGATCTTCTCAATCGGGATGGAGCGGTTCATACCGGACGAATCGCCACCTTCCGCCATGATCCATGTGGCTTCCGGCTTCACCCCAACCTCGCGGGCAAGGTCCTTCAGCAGCACACCTGTATATTGGACATTATGCACCATGCCGAAGGTGAACTGGCACCCATTCAGCTGCGCACCGCGCCATTCCATGCCGCCATTGGCAGCACATTCCAGAAAGTAGAAGCGGTTGGTCTGCGGAAATCGCTTCAGATCATCGAGCGTGAAGATCAGCTCGCGATCGACGAGACCGTTGATCATCAGACGGTAGTCAGACGGGATGACCTCGGGAACGCCGCCATGATGCCGTTCGAAACACAGCCCGTTCGGTGTGACAAATCCCTCCAGCTCATGCAGCGGGGTGAAGTTGACAGATGATTCAGTGCTGGCCGTCAGCCATTCGACATTGCGGCGAACCACATGCTCTTCATAAGGCGACGGCATGCCATAAGGGTTGGCATCCACGCCGTCACCAAGATAGGGCGTCCATTCCGATACATTCGGCGGCAGGTTGTCCGGGTTGGATTCCGCGCCAACAGCCGCCTTTGCAAGCCCGACCGAACCAAGTGCCGCCGCACCGCCAATCAACGAACGCCGGGACAGGGTACCACCTTGTGTCTTGTCATCTGTCATCTTTGCCTCCCCTTCGATTCACCGGTACGGATCAGCCAACGCTGATCTTTTTGGATACCGTGTATTCCTTGCCGCCATCCTCGACCCAGACGAAGTCGAAGGTTCCGGATTCAGTCACCTTGTATGGAAAGGTGAAGAACGGATTGGCCGACACGGACGGTTTCAGATCCACCGACATCACCTCGGTGCCGTTGAAGATCACACGGAAGCTGTTGATAATCTGTCGGGGGACCAGGTTACCGTCGCCATCGACGGCGCGGCCGCTATGCATCGGGTGCGAGATCAATGTTTTGATCTCGATAACCTCGTCGACCTCGGCGGTCTTGGGGACTTTCACGCGGGGTTTTACTTTCGCCATCGTTTCTCTCCTTATCCGCCGCAGCCGCCGATGGTGACCTTGACGGTCGCCGAGGCGCTGCCAAAGCTGCCGTCACTGAAAGCTGCAATCACATGAACATTCTGGGTTTTGGACAGCCGCATGCGGGTGCTGGCGTAGCAGGCCCCCATAGTCGGTGAGAAATTGAAGGTCGCCACATCCGGCTCGGGATTGCCATCTGCAAGAATGTGAACAGCCTTCACGTAATTATCGGCGCTCATCGGACTGTCGATGTCGAACGCCACCTTTACGGCATTTCCGTTTTCGGCGATATCCGGCAGGTCCAGCATGATCAGCGTATCGTCACCTGCAGCACCGCCGGTAATGTCTTTGATCCGTGCCGCCACATCTTCGGGTCCGGCGAAAGCAACGCCGGACATCGTCACGCTTGCGGCTGCCGCACCGAGATAGGCCAGTGCCTGGCGTCGCGAGATCGGTTTCAGGACTTGTGTCTTCACGAGCGGGCTCCCTTTGCTTTGTTCCATCGAGGGGGAGCATTGTGGCTTGGCTGCCAATAAGAATTTTGCGCCTGACACTGTTCTTTTTTTGTCTTTATCAGGCATTTGGCGGCGTATTGAGCCGACTCCCCACAAAGTGAGGATGATTAAATATGCGGTAGCCTACAATTAATTTTTGCCCAACATGCAAATTTTGGCATGTAAATCGGTGGCGCTATCTAGTCGCCAGCATGTTCCGACAGCCACCACCAGAACATTTCGGCATCATCATAGCCGCGTTGGCGATCAATCTCACGACCGTCGCGCAAAATGATGAATGTGGGTGTTCCAATCACAGGGGTGTCAAGAACCACACCATCCGGAATGACACCGCCCATTTCGATACGGGTCAGCGGCAGGTCCGGCGCATAGGGAGATTTGTCGTAGACCGCGCCGACATCTCGCTCCCACGCCTGACAGAACGGGCAATAGTCTGATGTCACCATGATCAGCCTTGTGCCGGCGACAGCAAGCTGAGGAAGCACCACCAGCATCAAGGTGGCGCAAACAACCATGATCCTGGTGAAACTAGCGAACACGGGCAAACGCCCCTGCCTGCTGTTTTCTGTCCAACTCGGCGATATCCGACTGTTCGGCAGCAAGTCCCAGATTGGCAATACTCACTCTCAGGATGCGGCGCACCTTGTCATTGCTGAGGAAATAGATGATGTGACGGGCGTCGCGCCGTGTGGCCACAATTTCAGCCTTTCGCAAGACCGCAAGCTGCTGTGAGACAGCATACTGCTTGAGATCAAGGATCCCACACAGTTCGCCGACAGAATATTGCCTCAACATCAAAAGCTGGCAAATCTCCAGCCGAACAGGATGCGAGAGAGCCTGAAACACCTCCAAAACACTATTTGTGGTTTCGACGGGTCTAGCATCTGTGGGTTTGAATTCTCTACCCATCGACACGGTCAACAATGGCGGACGACAGCCAATCAGCCGTTTCTAATGCAGCCATATCCAGCGATGTCCTGAGATATTTATCACCCGGCTGCCAATTGGCGGGGGTTGAAAGGTCGTTCTGATGCGTATCTATCAATGCCTTTTGCACACGTAGCAACTCATCAATCGAACGACCGATATACATTGGGTAATGAATGATGGCCTGAATGATTTGATCTGGGTCGATAAAGTAACAGGCGCGAACGGTTGCAGTGGTTTGGCTTGAAGAATCCAGCATCCCATAGGCGGCGGCCACCTCCATGGAAATATCTTCAATCACCGGGAACTGCACATCGACACCCATCTTCGACTTGATCCATTCCAGCCAGTTGATGTGGCTGTAAACGCTATCCACGGACAGGCCAAGCAGCTCAACGCCAAGCGCATCGAATTCCGCCTTGCGGCGGGCAATCTCGATGAATTCAGTGGTGCAAACAGGTGTGAAACTTGCCGGATGGCAAAACAGCAGCGTCCAGCTGCCTTCAAAAGCCGACATCGACAGCTCGCCCTTGGACGACCGCGCCGAAAAGTCAGGCGCCCGTCTGCCAATCATGGAATGCGAGAGGTCATTGTTCATCATGTTGTCCATTGGCAACCTGCTTTCCCTTTTTCCGCTTTCGGTATGTGTGGACATTTCAGATTTTTACTCTTTATCCTGCTTTCAGGCCAGTCTTCTCGTGGCGAATGATGAACCGACATCTCAATATATCACGCAATACTCTATTTTCAGTCTTCCATCGCGTTCAACAAACATGGCCTCGGAATGGAATTCATCCTCAGATCGGGTGACAACACACGCCAGGCGGCTGCCACCGAATGTTCCCGGCAAAACAGCGCCATGAACTGATGCCGCGCGGAAACCCCGAGACACGCCTGATCGTCCGTACATTGCCGGGCCAAATTCCCATCCGTGGCGACGACCTTCAGCCAGTCGGTAAAATACCCGACATGCTGGCCATGATCGATTTCCGCCGATCCTTTCGACATGGTGCCGATCAGCGGCCCAACAAGATGCTGGAATTCGTCATACCACGCGTTGCAAGGGCCATTGTTCGTCCCGGTTTTCATCCGATGCAGCCACCCTAACCGCACCTATATGAAAACAGGCGGCATGTACTATTGTCTTGCGGGGTTCGTCTTCATTGTCTTGCGGGGTTCGTCTTTGGCTCTCGATTATGCTGTAATGCCGCGATGAATCTCCTTGCGTTGAAGTCCCCGCATTTCAGAAGCTATATCTTCAGCCTCCACATCGCCTTGAACGGTTTCTGGGCGCAGCGTGTCATCATCGGATGGCTGGCCTGGGTGCTGACCGACTCGCCAAGCTTTGTCGGGCTGGTGGCGTTTCTGAATTTCGTGCCGACCTTGTTTGTCAGCCCGCTGTTCGGCGTCGTTGCCGACCGGATCGATGTGCGGCGCGGCAGCATCATCAGCTATGCCTGCGCCGGCATCGCCTCCGGTATCTTTGCCTGGATCTGTCTTGCCGATGCGCTGACACCGCCGCTTGTGGCGGGATTTTCCTTACTGACAGGGGTGATATCCTCGGCCAATCACCCCATGCGCATGTCGCTGACACCGCGGCTGGCACCGCGGGACCAGCTCTCCTCGGTGGTGGCGCTGACAGCGCTGAATTTCAACCTGTCCCGGCTGATCGGTCCGGCCGCCGGCGGCGCACTGATCCATGCCATTGGCGCCCCACATGCGCTTGTCCTGACTGCCGCCAGCTATGGCGTACCGGTGCTGGCCCTGTATTTCATGCGGCCGCGTGACAGGTCGCGCGATGCAGCGCCGGAACCCGGCAGCTATTTCGGCGAGTTGCTGGATGGCTGGCGCTATGCGCTGCAACGCCGGCTCGTCAGATCGGCGATCATCTTTACCGGCATCGGCGCGCTTGCCGGGCGCAGCGTTCTGGAAACCCTGCCGGTGCTGGCCAATGGCGTATTCGAACAGGGACCGGCGGGGCTGGGATTCATGACGGCGGCGGCTGGCGCTGGCGCGGCTGGCGCGGCAATTTTCAAGGCAATGTCCCAGGCGCAGAAGCCTGGCGTGTTTCAGCCGCATATTCTGGCGATGGTGCTGCTGGTGCCTTTGATTGTGGCCAGCCTCAGCCGCGTTGACAGCTTTTCCGCCGCGATCGGGGCTGTGACGCTGCTCGGGGGCAGTGTGACGCTGTTGGCGATATCACTGCAGTCACTTGTCCAGATGGCGATTGATGATCATTTCCGGGGCCGCGTCATGGGGCTGTGGACCACCGTATCGATTGGCAGCGGGGCGCTTGGCGCGGTGGTCATGGGCATACTTGTCGATCGCATCGGTGTGGCCCCGGCGCAGGCGACCATCGGCTTGGTTCTCGGCGGGTTGAGCGTGGTGATGATCCTGCGCTTCCGGCAACGTGGCTGACAGGCGGCCCGCCCGGGGCAATCGCTGTCCACCATCATCCCTAGATAGCCGCCATCATCCCTAGATATACTGTCTGCACGCATTCCTCGCCCAGAAGCGGGTTGAAAAAGGTCACTTCTTCGGCGCTGGCGCTGGCAAAATGCGCCTCTAACCTCAAAAGGAATGCCTTATCGGGCGGGTCATTCGACCATAGGGCGAAAATCCCGGCCCCGGTAAGATGACGCGCCAGGCGCGCCAGACCGGCATCGCTGTACAGCGCCGCATGCGACGGGTTCAGATGGAAATCCGGGCTGTGGTCGATATCAAGGAAGATGCCATCGAACTTTCGTCCCGGACGATCCGAATCAAAGCCGGTGTCGCCAAGCGCGAGGGCAAAGAAGTCCCCCTCGATGAATCGGCAGCGGTGGCTTTCGGCAAGCGTCACGCCAAGCGGCAGGATGCCGGCCCGGTGCCATTCGATGATCGGTGACAGAAATTCGACCACCGTCAGCGACCGCACATGATCATGCGCCAGCACGGCATCGGCCGTGTAGCCAAGCCCCAGCCCGCCAACCAGTATGTCGGGCGTTATGTCGGGTGCAGTCGCTGCCAGGCGTTGCATCGGCAGTTTCGCCAGCGCGATTTCCGATGCGGTGAACATGTCCGACATCAGATGCTCGTCATTCAGGATGACCTCGACAACATCACGGTCCAGCGCCAGCACGTGGCGGCGGCGCAGGATCAGCTCACCAAGCTGCGTCTGCCGGTAATCAAGCTCTTCAAAAAATTGTGACATGAAGGTCCTGCCGTGAAGTCCAGCTTCAGCATTTACCACATCGCAGGATAGCGTGACAGAATTGCCGGGCAGGATTGTCATATAAATGTAGGAATACTGGATTAGTGGTGTCTGCATGGAGTTGCATTCACAGACCATCCTGCGCAGCCTGATCGAGGAACGTGCGCCCTGGTTCTTCAGCCACAGCCCCGGCCCGGCAATGGCGCGGGCGATCCTGCGTCCG
>CBFHNZ010000012.1:0-55842 GCA_965657415.1 Puniceispirillaceae bacterium (SeqCode)
GGTTGAGCTTGCCGCCCTGACCTTCCAGCGATCCCGTCTGGTGCGAAGCTGGACCCACCTTGAGCGGCAGCGCGGTGGTGGCGGCTTTCTTGGCGGCCCCGGCGAGCGCCAGATCGAACTTGACCGGCGGATGCTGATGGACCGTGTTGTCCGCATTCGCAAGGAATTGAAGGAGGTTGAGCGGACACGCCATCTGCAGCGTGGCAACCGGTCGCGCGGCGAGGTGCCGACGGTGGCGCTGATCGGCTATACCAATGCTGGCAAATCGACGCTGTTCAACCGCCTGACCGGGGCCGGCGTCCTCAGCAAGGACATGCTGTTCGCCACCCTCGACCCGACGATGCGCGCCATCACCCTGCCATCGGGCCGGCAGATTGTCCTTGCCGATACGGTCGGGTTCATCAGCCAGCTGCCGACCGAACTTGTCGAGGCGTTCAAAAGCACACTGGAAGAGGTGGTGCAGGCGGATCTGTTGTTGCATGTGCATGATTCGGCCTCGCCACTGGTTGCCGAGGAGGCTGGCGATGTCCGTGATGTGCTGGCCGATCTCGGGATCGATGACGAGGCGCAAGCGGAGCGCATTCTGCCGGTGATGAACAAGACCGACCTGTTGGATTCGGACGGCGTGCGGGCCGAAATGCTTGGCAACATGTTCGTGGATGGATGCTTTACCTCGGCCCTGAAAGATACCGGGATCGAGACCCTTCTTCAGGCCATTGACGCGCGGCTTGGCGCGGGGCGGCGGCTGTCCAGTGTGACCATCGGGCCGGCCGATGGCGCGGCACGGGCGTGGCTGTTCAACCGCGGCGATGTCAGACTTGCCGAGATGGCCGACAGTGGTGACGAGACCATTGATGTGGCGATGGAGGAGGCCGACTGGTCACGTTTCCGGGCGCGATGGCCGGATCTGGCAACCGCCTGAGGGGCATGGGCGACGGCCGCAGGATAGCTTCGCGTGCCGGGCAATTGCCCATCCGCTCGCCAGTTTCCCGGCCGGGCGATACGGCCTTTTGCATCACCTGGCAAATTTTTCTTGAATACGTATTCTCAGCCTGATTGAGTATGCACTCCCAATTTCGATACATTTTCATCGTTTAGATACAGCCAATCAACCGCATGGTCAGATCAACCGTCGAACTGCTGCTCGATCCGATCGAGGGTGTGACTGACCGGTCAATCCGTCTGGAAATCGACAGTGAGCTTGTCGCGCGCGGCAGCACGCGGGCTGTTGCCGAAAATGCCGTTCCAAACCCCGGCAGGCACCGTAAACAGAGCGTTGGAGAAGAGATGTCATGACCGCTTTTGAAATGGAACTGAATATTGTCAGGCGTGGTGCCCTGATCCCGTGCAAAACCGCGTTCATCGACGCGCATACGCCGGGAAGCGACCAGAAGGAAAACTTCACCATCATCGGCGGCGGCGTGTCCGAAAGTGCCGACCAGCATGTCCATATATCGGAAAAGATCGGCTTCAATATCGGCGCCGCCGGCCAGCCTCCGAAATGCCATAACAGCCTTCACACGCACCGCACGGCAGAAGTGTTCTTTGTGCAATCCGGACGCTGGCGGTTTTTCTGGGGGCGGTGGGGTGATGCCGGTGAGGTGATCCTCGAACAGGGTGATATCTTCAACATACCGACAGGGATGTTCCGCGGTTTCGAGAATATCGGCACCGATTACGGGATGATCATGGCCATCCTTGGCGGCGATGACGCCGGTGGCGGCGTTGTCTGGGCGCCGCAGGTGATCGAAAATGCCAGCGCGCACGGGCTTGTGCTTGGCGATAATGGGCAGCTCTATGACAGCAAGAAGGGCGAAGTCCTGCCTGACGGCGTCATCCCAATGCCGGTGATGAGCGAAGATCAGCTGCAGCTGATGAATGAACCGCCAACTGCCGAGGTCGTGCCGAACTATGTGGCGCGATACTGGGATCTGATGGCGCTTGCCGATCACCAGCCAAGCCGGGTGATCGGACCGGATGCCATATTGCGTGACCAGCCGGGGTTCGAGGTGGATTTCATCGCCCGCGGATCGATAGAGGAAGCGCCCTATAACTGCCAGCAACCCGAAGTGTTGATGCCGGTCCAGGGACACTGGAAGCTGGAATGGGACGGCGGCAGCACGATCCTGAATTCCGGCGATACCTGTCTTGTTCCGGCAGGCCTTGCGCGCGCGCTGTCGCCGTCGATGACCGGCGAGGCCAGTATGTATCGGGTGCGCAACACGGATGATCCGGCCGGCCCCACGGTGAGGCTGAATTAGGTGACGGAACCTGTCATTCTGCTGCCTGGCATGATGTGCGATGCGCGGCTCTTCGCGTCGCAGACGGCCGTCCTTTCGGCGACCCGTCCGGTGATGGTGGCACCGCTCGCCAGCGATGACACGATCACCGCCATGGCGGCGTCGATCCTGCAGCATGCGCCGCCCCGCTTTGCTCTTGCCGGACTGTCGATGGGGGGGATTGTGGCGATGGAAGTTATCCGCCAGGCACCCGGGCGGATCACCCGCCTTGCCCTGATGGATACCAATCCGCTTGCCGAGGCACCGGAGCGCGCGAAACTGCGGGATGAGCAGATTGCCCGCGTTCTCGGCGGCGAATTGAAGGCGGTCATCCGCGATGACATGAAGCCGCACTATCTTGCCGACGGCTCGGACCGCCGCACCATCCTTGACCTTTGCATGGATATGGCCGTTGCGCTTGGCCCGGATGTTTTCGCCAGACAGTCAAGGGCACTTCAGAGCCGGCCCGACCAGTGCGAAACATTGCGCGGCGTTGATGTTCCCACCCTGATCCTGCACGGTGCCGAGGACCGTCTGTGCCCTCCCGAACGCCATGAGCTGATGCGTGATCTTGTGCCGGGGGCGACCCTTGCCAGAATTGATGATGCCGGGCATCTGCCCACTCTGGAACAACCGAAACCGACAAACAAGGCACTGGAAAAATGGCTGACACTGTAATCCCCGAAGACCTTCTGGACCTGTTGCGCAAGGTTGACACGCCGACCGTCTGCAATGCCATCGAGGTGGCGCAGGGAAAGCGCGGCTTCAACCGCTTCACCAGAGGCACGATGCATCATTGCAAGCCCGGCGATCCGGCGATTGTCGGCTTCGCAAGAACGGCCAAAATCTCGGGTCTGGCCCCGCCCAATGAGGCACCCGAGGTGATCCGGGCCCGCCGGATGGAATATTTCCATTCCATGGCTGGCGGAACATCGCCATCGGCGGCCGTCGTCGAGGATGTCGACTATCCGAACTGTATCGCCGGATGGTGGGGCGAGGTTCATGTCGCCGTTCACAAGGGTCTCGGCCTTGCCGGTGCGGTCACCAACGGGGTCATGCGTGACCTTGATGTCATGGATGACGGGTTTCCGGTGCTGGCTGGGTCGATCGGACCAAGCCACGGCTTTGTCCATGCGGTGGAGATCGGCACGCCGGTCAATATCATGGGTATGCGGGTCGCGCAGGGTGAACTGATCCATGCCGACCGACACGGGGCTCTGGTAATCCCGGAGGATGTCATTCCTGAGTTAAAGACGGCCATCGACAAGGTCATTGCCTGTGAGGCGATTGTTCTGGGGCCGGCGCGGCAACCGGGTTTTGATATCCATAAACTGGAAGAAGCCTGGGCGGAATTCGAAGCCGCCAGAACATAGGCACGCCTTACATGCCGTCGGGCGTTTTGCCGATATATCTGCCCGGAAAGCGCCTGACACCGGTTGCCGGGGTGCAACAATTGTTTGCAAGCTTTCTGAAACGCGATAGCGTGCGGTGATCATCATTTCGTGACAGCAACAGGGCAGGTTCATGGACAGAACGGTTTTTCTGAACGGCGATTTCATTCCGGAGAGCGAGGCGAAACTCTCGATCTTCGACCGTGGGCTGCTTTTTGCCGATTCGGTGTATGAGGGCTTCGGCATCCTCGATTCACAGCTCGTCGATTACGAATATCACATGGACAGGCTTGACCGGTCGCTTGGCGAGCTGGAGATGCCGATGCCGATGTCGCGTGATGATCTGTTCACCGCGATGATGCGCCTGATCGAGATGAACGGGTCGGTCGAGGGGTTCATGTATCTTCAGGTCACACGCGGCGAGCGTGACCGGAGCTATCTCTATGATGATGATTATGTGCCGAATGTCTTTGCCTTCACCCAGAAGGAGAAGTTCGCCGCCGATGCCCCGCCAAAGCCGGTAAAGCTGGCAACCACGCCCGATATTCGCTGGGCCCGCCGTGATATCAAATCAACCAACCTTCTTGGCCAGGTGATGGCGAAGCAGGCGGCAAGCCGTGTTGGCGCCTATGAGGCTCTGATGATCGCGCCTGATGGCTATATCACCGAGGCAGGCTCCTCCAGTTTTTTCTTTATCAAGGACCGTGAGCTGTTCGTGCGCCCGGTCAGTAATGATATTCTTCATGGCATTACCCGCCAGACCATGCTGCGCGTCGCCGAGACGCATCAGCTTCGCATCCGCGAGGAATTCTTTACACTGGATCAGGCGCTTGCCGCCGATGAGGCATTTATCACCGCCTCCTCGATCTATGTGCTGCCTGTTGGCCAGATCGATGATACCAAGATTGGTGATGGTGGTGCGGGGTCGATGACGGCGGCACTGCGGAGTGCCTATCTTGAACTGGCGCGGGCCGAATTCCCGTCACGCGCGGCAGATCGGACGGCGGCCCGGCCAAAGGCCAGCGGAGAGTGACATATGGCGCATCAACGCATCCGTCCCTTCAACACCAAACAGACCTACCCGGAACAGAATCTTGACAATGATCTGGCGCAGGCGGTAGTCGCGCGCGGCGCCATGGTGTTTCTTCGCGGCCAGGTCAGCCAGGACCTGGACAGCCGGGAGTCGCTGCATGTCGGCGATGCCGCAAAACAGACCGAACAGGCGATGCAGAACATCAAGATGCTGCTTGAGGAATCGGGAAGCTGCCTTGATCATATCTGCCGCATCGTTGTTTATCTGACCGATATCCGCTTCCGCGAGGCAGTCTATCAGGAAATGGGGAAATGGCTGAAGGGCGTGCATCCTTGTTCGACCGGCCTGGTGGTGTCGGCGCTGGCGCGCCCCGAATGGGTTGTCGAGATCGAAGTGACAGCCATCATCCCGGATGAAGAGAGCTGAGCCATGACGACGACGTTTGCCCCGGTTCTGGACCAGTTGAAGGACCTGGCAGCGCGGCCCCTGGCCGAGGCAAGCGCGCCGCCGAAGGAGCTTTATGTTCTTCCTGAAATCTGTGATCTGGAACAGCAGCGTATTTTTACGCGCAGCTGGCTGTGTGCTGGCCGCGCCGATGAGGTGGCGGCCCCCGGCGATTACATGACTTTCGAGCTTGGCCCGCAGCCGGTGATCATTATCCGGGGTGCCGATGGCGAGGTCCATGCCCGCGCCAATGTCTGCCGGCATCGGATGATGCGGCTCGTCGAGGGGCGCGGCACGACACGCAAATTCACCTGTCCCTATCACGCCTGGACCTATGACATTGCGGGTCGGCTGGTCGCCGCTCCGCATATGGACCGGACGGACTGCTTTGCCCGCGAGGATCTGGCGCTGGCCACGGTGCGGTGCGAGGTCTTTCAGGGATGGATCTATGTCACGCTGGCCGATGACATTCCGCCTGTCGCCGAACAGCTTGCCGCGTTGACACCGCTGACCGACCGGTACAACCAGCAGGACTACATCACCATTTTCAGCGAGGAGCATGTCTGGGACACGAACTGGAAATGCCTGACCGAGAATTTCATGGAGAGCTATCATCTGCCGGTGGCGCATCGCAACACCGTCGGCGCGCATTACTCGGTCGCGGAGAACACCTTTGATGAGCGTGGCCCCTTTGATGGTTTTACCTGCCAGTTCTTCACCAAGAGTGATGGCGCGCCGGTCGGCCGTGCGCATCCGGACAATACCAGCCTTGAAGGGGTGTGGCGGTACACCTCGGTGATGCCGACAATCTTCCCGAGCCACATGTATGTCCTTGCCCCCGATCATCTGTGGTACCTGTCGCTGCAGCCTGATGGTCCGGCCCGCACCCGCATCCGCTATGGCGCCGCGATTGCGCCGGAAAAGCTGGCCGGAGAAGAAGACCGGGATGCCTATCTTGCAGCGACAAAGGCGTTTCTGGACGAGGTTCAGGTCGAGGATCGGCATGTTGTCGAGGGAATCTTCAACGGTGCCGCATCACCGCTTGGTGCGCCAGGCCCACTCAGCTGGCTCGAACGCGGGAACCATGAATTCGCCCAATATCTGGCGCGCCAATTATGTGTCGGTGCCACGTAGGGCGACGCCATGATGCTTTCCATTGTCGGGCTCTGCGCCCGCCCCGTCTCGCCCCGGCCCGCGCCAGCATGACCGCGCCAAGTTATGGCGTGGCAGGTGATGAATAGCGGGTCACCAGATAGACACCCGCACTTGTCACGCAGAACCCGATAATCCCGAGCAGGGTTAGCGGCTCGTCAAAGCCGATGGCGGCGATGATGGCCGTCACCGGCGGCACGAGGAACATCAATGAGGACACCGCCGCCATGCTGTCGCGCCGGATCATCACCATCAGGATCAGATAGGCCCCCATCGATACCATCAGCACCAGCCAGGCAAGTGCCAGCAGGAAGGGCAGCTGCCAGTCGATTTCCGGCGGCTCGACCAGCACGCAGATGACGAGGAAAAAGGCGGTGGCGGCAAAGGACTGGATGAGGTTGCCAGTCGGCAGGTCGATCTTGCCACCAATCTTCTTCTGCAGCAGCGTACCGGCTGTCACCGCGCCAAGCCCGATGGTGACCGAGACAAGGCCGATCATCGGCATCGCGCCTCCCATTTTTGGCAGCAGCACCAGAACAACGCCAATAATGCCGGCCAGCATGCCGAGGATCTGGACAGGGCGCAGCTTTTCATTGAACAGGATGATCGCCAACCCGGCGGCAAGAAGTGGCTGCAGCGAGACGATCAGCGCCGAGATCCCGGCTGACAGGCCCTGCGACAGGGCGAAGAACACACTGCCGAGATAGACCCCATGAAGCAAAAGACCGACAAGTGCGGTCAGCGCGATGACCTGCCGTGGCGGCAGCAGCGGTGTGGCTTTGCGCCACTGCCGGACGGCCAGCATGATCATCGCAAACAGGACAGTCACAATGCCGAAACGCAGCATCAGCATGGCGAACGGCGTTGCATACTGAACGCCCACCTTGGCGGTGACGAAGGCCGATGACCACAGCCCGACAAACACCAGCGGCAGGATGACCCGGTAGAGCATTGATCAGCTGGCGTTCAGGATTTCGCGGGCGATGGCCCCGCCGAAAGCTACCTGTGTCTCGGCGCTCCAGTGGATCGGGTCACGCGTTGATGACACCGCATGAAGATTGCCGTCGATGAATCCCGCCCCGGCGGCATCACAGGCTGCCTTCAGGATGGGGGGCAGGGCCTGTGAGGTGGCGCGCGCGCCACGCCATTCACCCTGTCGCAGCCAGGCCGGATCGTCCGCCAGCTCGCCAAGTGCAGGCGGACAGATGACGGTCACCGGGGTGGGCGTCTCGCCATGCCAGCCGCCGGGTCCGGCGGCGGTCTCGCGGATGATAGCCAGCAGCGACATCACGCCGGCGGCGATCGCCGCCGCGTCACGGCCGAACCTGGCCTTCATGTCGTTGGTGCCAAGCATGATCAGGATCTGGTCGAGTGGCTGTTGCGACAGCAGGATGGCTTTCAGAGGCGTGTGGCCATTGCACCAGGCACCTTCCTGCGGATCATCGATATTGCTTGTGCGACCCGGAAGACATTCCTCGACAAGCTCTGCCGCGATGCCGGCCTGCCGAAGATGCTGCGCCATCATCACCGGCCAGCGTTCGGCGTGTCGAATTCCCGACCCGTCATCAAGATAGCCCCAGCTGTTGGAATCGCCATAAACCAGAATGCGCACCGGTCAATCCACCTGTTTCAAACCCAGTTGCAACAGAACTGCCGCAGAAGAGTGCGCGGGATGCACCCTCAATGCAAGCCGCCTGCGCGCATGCCGGCAAACCGCCCGTAGCTCAGGCGATAGATGCCGTGCAATATGATGAAAGCCACTATCGGGATCAGCAGCTGTAGCATCGTGGCAACCCCGGCCATGGCCCGGCTGCCGCCCGAGGCAAGCGCCACCGCCTCAAGTGTCATTGTGGTGATCCGTCCAGCCCCGGCAAACAGGCTTGGCAGATACAGCGCGACCGAGACCGCCGTTCCGACAAACAGCGCGGTGATGATGGCGGGTGCCAGCCTTGGCAGTGTCACCTGGCGGTAGCGACGCCATACCCCGGCCCCGAGGCTGGCCGCGACCTGTTCGTGCCGCCTGTCGAGTGATGCCGCCGCCGGTGCCAGGATCAGCCAGGCATAAGGCAGGATGAACAGCATATGCATCCAGATCATGGCCAGCCAAGTCCCCTCAAGCCATGTCATTGTCAACACCATCTGCAGACCGGGAACAAAGCCTGCCTGCGGTAGCAGGATCGGTGCGAATACCCAGATCTGCCAGAGCCCGGTGCGCCCGCGAAACCGCGCCAGTTCGATTGCCATCAAAGCAAGTGCGACGGCTATCAGGGACGCCGCGGCGGCGATGACAAGACTGGCCATGAGTGCCGGCGCCAGACTGTCGACACGCATCCAGAACCGCCATGTCAGCGCCTCCGGCAATGCCGCCGGAAAGAACCATGGACCGGCAACCGACCACAGCGCCGCCGCCAGCAACCCGCCGCCGCCGATGATCACCGGCAGCATCGCGAGTGCTGCCACCGCCCCGATATATCTGTGCAAGGCGGCGAGACGAATCCCGCTGCGCCGCAGCCATGCCAGCACGCGCCCGCACAGCCATTCCCCGGCGCACCAGATGACCAGCGCCGCGCCTGTCAACGCCATCTGCAGCAGTGCCCCGAACGAGGCCGGAAGGCGCGATGCAAGCTCGGCATCCTCAAAACCCTCGACAATCAGAACGGCCAGCGGCGGGGGCAGCATCGGGCCGAGAAGGCGCGGCATATCGACAACGGAAAGGCTGAAGGCAAGCACGGCAAACACCGGTAACCTGATGCGGCGATAGACAAGCGGCAGGACAAGATACAGCCAGCTTGCCGAACGCCCGTAGCCGAGTGACATGCCTGTTGCCAGCAAGCGCTGCACAGGCAGGCTGGCCAGAGCGGCGAGACTGACAAGAACCAGAAACGGCACCTCCTTGACCAGCAGGCCGAGACACAGCACCGCCCCGCTGCCATCCGGAACAAGTGCCCATAGTGGCGGCCGGTCAAACCCCGTCAGCCCCGGCGAGACAAGCCGCATCAGCCATCCTGATGGGGCCAGCAGGAATAATACACCGATGGCAACGGCGCTGTGTGGTACGGCGATCAGTGGCCCGGCAATGCGGCGCAACCAGCCTGCGCCGCGCCCATGCGCGAGACAGATAAGCAGCGCAAAGCTGAACAGGACGGCAAGGGATGTCGTGATCAGTCCGGTGCCAAGGGAGGTGATCAGGGCCCTTGCCAGCCCCGGTGTGGCCAGAAAGTCGCGCGCCGGATCGAGTGACGGCAGGGCGACCCCAAGCGACGGGAACACCCCGAAGGCAGGGGCCGCCACGCCGATGATGCCGGCAATCACCGGCAGTGCGACAGCCAGGGCGAGGATGCTGGCCAGGACGCCTGCCATGACCGTCGGCCACGCCATTATCCAGCCTTGTCCCTGCATGTCGCGCTGGCCAGTATCATAGGTGGTCAGTCCCCGCTGGCATAGCGGCGGCGCCATTCTGTTTCGATGGCCTTCATCCATGAGGGATGTGGTTCGGCCAGCGTGGTGGCGAGGTCGGCCTCAGACAGCGTGGCAACGCCGCGCGGCAAGGCGGCAAATCCGGCCCGGTCCGCCTCCGACAGGCGGTGCAGGGCCAGCACCGTCGGATCCCCCCAGATTCGCGGATCGGCCTTGCGAAGCTGCGCCTCTGGTGACAGCAGGAAATCGGCGACAATTTGCGCTGCCTCTGGCGCGTTCGCGTTGAACGGAATGGCCAGGAAATGCACATTCGCGATGGTGCCGCCGGTATGGATATAGGTACGCACGCTGGCTGGCAGCTCGCCGCGTTCAATCGCTGATGAAGCATCGGCTGGGTTGAAAGCGATGGCGATATCAACCTCGCCATCGGCAAGCAGTTGGCGCTGCATGGGATAGGTCGCCGGATAGGCACGCCCACCCCGCCATAGATGCGGGGTTACACTGTCCAGCCACTGCCAGAGCGGCGCTGTCACCTCGTCGAACCGGGCCGGGTCAACGGGTTGGTAGAGCGGTGCCGTATCCGCCGCCGTCTCGATCAGGATCTGCTTCAGAAAGGACAGGCCGACAAAATCGGGTGGCTGTGGATAGGTGAACCGGCCGGGTGTACTGATGATGTGGGCGGCGAGGTCGGCAGCGCTCCGCGGCGGAGTTGGCAGGCGGGCGCTGTCATGTGCAAAGACAAGCTGCGCCCGGCCCCAGGGCGATTCCAGCCCGTCGGTCGGCACCGCGAAATCCAGTCTGATGGCGGGCAGGGTTCCGGCGTCGGTAAAGCGCCATGATGGCAGGGATTCCGCCCATGGAGCGCTTTGCAGTAACCCGTTCCGTTTCAGGGCGGCGAAATTCTCGCCATTGACCCATAACAGATCGACCGATCCGCCGCTATTCCGTCCGGCCGCCTGTTCCGCCAGAATCCGCGAGACGGCAGCCGCGGTGTCGGTCAGCTTGACATGCTTCAGGGTGATGCCGTGGCGCTGCGCCACCACATCTCCAGCCCAGGCGATATAGTCATTGATCTTGTCATCCCCGCCCCAGGCATTGAAATAGACGGTCTGGCCACGCGCCGCATCGATGATGGCCGTAAAGTCACGGTCAGCGGCCAGCGCCGGCCGGGTGACTATAAGCATGACGCAGATGACAAGACGGGCCAGGCGCGCGAGGCGGCCCAGAGGGAAGAGCGTGTGGAGCGTGACGAGCCGGATCATGGTCTGTGTCTTCTGTTGCCGCGGGCCAGAGGCTTAAAAGAAATTTGGCTTCCAGGAAATTTGGCCTCCAGGAAATTTGGCCTGCAAGATTTTCCTGAGCATCGACCTAGCATAGCTTGACCGGCGTGGGCTATAGTTTCGCCATATCGCGAACCGGGATTCCAGCATGTTGCAATTACGCGCCCTGACCATTGCCTTTGATGGGCAGCCGCCGCTGATCGAGGGGCTTGATGTGACGGTTCCCGGCGGTGAGCTGCACCTTCTTCAGGGGCCGAGCGGATGCGGCAAGTCAACGCTTCTCGGGGTGATCAGCGGGGCCGGGAACAAGGCTGTTCGCTGGACCGGCGAGATCAGCCTGAAGGGGGTGGATATTTCCCGCCTGCCGACCGACCAACGCGGTGTCGGGTTGATGTTTCAGGATGCTTTGTTGTTTCCGCATATGTCGGTTGGCGATAACCTTGCCTTCGGGCTTGCCGCGCGGCACCGGCGCGACCGCTTGGCGCATGTCGAGGCGGCGCTTGTGGCGGCAGACCTTGCCGGATTTGCCAGCCGTGACCCGGCATCGCTATCGGGTGGTCAGGCGGCGCGGGTGGCGTTGATGCGCACATTGCTTGCCGAGCCGAAGGCGCTGCTGATGGATGAGGCGTTCTCCGCACTCGACCCTGAATTGCGGCAAGGTTTCGGGGTATTTGTTCGCGACCAGATTCGCAGCCGGCAGATCCCGGCACTTCTTGTCAGCCATGATCCGGCCGATGCCGACCTTGCGGACGGCAAGCCCATCAGCCTGGCCTCCTGACCGGTCTGACTAGCGACGAGGCAGGTCGGTCAATGGTGCGCCGCGCAGGTGGCGAAGCCGGGCAAACACGTCGACCCCCATCTGCAGCATGATATGGATGATGTCGATCGGCACCCAGTTTTCATGGATGCGGCCTTCGACAAGATGATAGAAATCCATCACCCGCATATCGACCTTGCGCCCAGTCGGTGGCAGGCCGAGCCATTCGCCAAGATGCGTTCCGCGCACTGATGGCCATCCACCGGTGACCACAAAATCGCCGTCGGCGATCCGCACATAATGACCAGTGCCTTGCCGGTCCGGCCAGCCGATCAGGAACGGGATCTGATGGTGTTGCTGGAACCCGGCCATACCGCGGGTGCTGCCAATTCCGGCCGGACCATACCAGAGGAAATGCTCGGTCCAGGCATCTCCATGTTCCATTGAATGCACTGATTTTCCATCGAAACTGCCAAGCGCCTCATGCATGCCAAGGACGATATCCATTGATATCTGGCCGGTCTTACCGTCATTCTCGGTGATCCTGACACCCGGGGTTGTCGGGGCGGGCCACATGCCTTCGGCGCCGAGTGAAGGCGCAACAGGCCAGACACCGGCCTGGCGCATCAGATCGAGAAAATCGAACAGCACATAGCTGTGGGCAATGCGGCCGTCACGCAGGTGATGAACTTCGCAGACACGAAGATGAACCAATCCGTTTGTTGCCGGGATGCCGAACAGATCACCTGTCATGGTGCCCTGAATGGTACCCATGCTGGCGACAAACTGGCGGCCAGCCACATCCGCCGGCATACGCGAATCGGGCTTGCCGATGCCGCCGGTAAAGATGCTGTCACGACGTTCAAGGTCCGGCATCGCTGCGCGGAGTTTCGTCCAGACATCGGCAATTGCCTCGATTCCGGCAATCTCGTTGATCGGATGGCTGCCCCAATATCTGGCATCCGGGTGATAGATGTCGGTCACCGACAGATGTCCTTTTGCAAGGCCGTGCAGGGCGTCAAAAGCCCGCAATTTAAAGGCGGTGATGTCTGAATCGGTCATTTCAACTTGCATTATTTGATCCTCGGCGCACGCAGGTCACGCTGGATGAAAAGTGTTGCCGGGCGAACTGTCAATGAAAAGCCGTCATCATGGCAAACCATGAAATGTCGCACCGTCGCGAAAGAGCTTTACAAATTTGCATACGTATTCAAAAGTTCAAATGAAAGACGTCCACCACTGGTAACATCGCCCGGTGCAGGCTACCAGATGGATGGCGCGGTGGTCATTGGCGCAAAGCTTGTCCAAGTGGCTACCCGAAAAGTCACACCATTGAGTTCTTAGGAGGAACATGATGAACAAGGTTTCCAGATTTGCCGTTTCTGCGGCCTTCGTGCTTGCCAGCGCGTCGAGCGCCTATGCCGGTTGTGGCATCGGGTCGGGCTCGGCGAAAATTCTTGCGAACGATTTCCCTGCGACGCAGGCCATTGCCTCGGCTGCCACAGCCTGTGACGGCGGCGGCGCCAGCGTGACCGCCAACCTGAACAAGGATCACAAGGATCTGATCGTGGCTGGCTTCACCGCCACGCCGCCCGAGTTCACCGCCTCGCACGTCACCAACAGCACGCTCGTCTCGGTGATGAATGATGGTCTCGCGATGCCGCTTGACGATCTGATCGCCAAGCATGGCGGCGATCTTCAGGGCATGCAGAAGATCACCATTGACGGCAAGGTGATGGCGGTGGCCTTCATGGCGAATGCCCAGCACCTGTTCTACCGCAAGGACATTCTTGATGCCGCCGGTGCCGGTGTGCCAACCACCTATGAAGGTGTTCTGGCCGCTGCCAAGAAAATCCGTGACAAGGGCCTGATGGAATATCCGATCGCCGGCACCTACAAGGCGGGTTGGAACCTTGGCGAGGAATTTGTGAATATGTATCTCGGCCATGGCGGTGAGTTCTTCAAGCCCGGCTCGGCGCAACCGGCGATCAACAACGCCAAGGGCGTTGCCACGCTGAACATGATGAAGGCGCTGACCGAATACATGAACCCGGATTTCCTGACGCATGATTCGAACGCCGTGCAGGCAGAGTGGGAGGCCGGCAATGTCGCGCTGACCAATCTGTGGGGCTCGCGTGCCGGTGCCGTTACCGATGGTGAGGGATCGACCGCCGCGATTGAAAGCAACACCATGTTTGCTGCTGCCCCGACCGTATCCGGTGGGTCGACCCCGGCAACCACATTGTGGTGGGATGGCTTCGCCATCGCCAAGAACGCGTCCGCAGCCGATGCCGAGGCATCCTTCATCGCGGTCATGAACGGCATTTCGCCGGCCATGGCTTCGGCCAATGCAGATGCCGCCAACTGGCTGATTGCCGGTGCGCAGCCGCGCCCGTCCGGCAAGGGTGTCGTTGAATCCGCTGCCGGCGGTGCCGTGCCTTACCCGATGCTGCCCTACATGGGAGCCATGCATGGTGCCATCGGTGCCGAGCTGGCCGACTTCCTGCAGGGCAAGGAAAGCGCTGATCAGGCCCTCGCCGATATCGAGGCAGCCTACACCGCCGCCGCCAAGGAAAAGGGCTTCCTCTAGGCCATATACTTTCAAGGTCGGGAGCGCACCGCGTTCCCGGCCCATTTCTTTTGATCTCCAAAGCCACACCACCGGACTGGCATCATGCCGCATCGCACCTTCATCAGTTTTATCTGGCCATCGGCGCTGGCGATGATGCTGTTCATCGCGCTGCCGATCGTGTCGGTGGGGATGCAGTCGTTGTTCATCGCGCATGAACAGGTGATCGAGACGGTCGAGAATTGCGGTCCTTTCGGCTGCAAGACGGTGGAGGTGGTGAATGCCGAGGCAACGGCACAGCTGCGCGCTGATGAACCGCTCGGCCGGTTTAACGGCGTCGGTACCTACACCAACCGCAATCACCTTGCCTTCGAGGAAATCAGCCTCGCTTGGGCCGAGTCATCCAGCCTCGGTGAATTTGCCGGCCGGGTCCTGAACCTGCCCTTCTACAAGGCGCTTGCCTTCACCCTGACCTATACATTCGTCGTGACACCGCTGGTGATTGTTCTCGGCTTTGTCATCGCGCTGACGGTGAACAGGATCCCCGGAATGTTCAAGGGGCCGACGATCTTTGTCTCGCTGCTGCCGATGATCGTGACGCCGCTGATCGGCTCGCTGGTGTTGTTCTGGATGATCGACTCCAAGGGCATCATTGGTGCCACGCTGCAAATTCTTCTCGAGGATCCGAGCCTCTCATTGAAGGCGTCAACGGTGCTGACCTGGCTGACGCTGATTGTCTATGGTGTCTGGCATTCGGCGCCTTTCGCCTTTGTTGTGTTCTATGCCGGTCTGCAGACGGTGCCGCAGGATACGCTGGAAAGTGCGATGATTGACGGGGCCAGCCGCTGGCAGCGCGTCCGCTACGTGGTGATTCCGCATCTGATGCCGCTGGCTGTGTTTGTCACGCTGATCCAGTTGATGGACAATTTCCGGGTGTTCGAGCCGATCGTCGGCTTCAACGCCCAGGCCAACGCCACCTCGCTGTCCTGGATCATCTACAACGACCTTCGTGGCAGTGATGGAGCGATGCTGTTCGGGTCCGCCGCCGCCACCTCCATGCTGACAATCATCGGCGTTTGCATTCTGCTGGCCCCCGTCGTGCTGCGGACCTGGCGCGCCAACCGGCGTGTGGCCTAGGGAGGCGGCAATGGCACAAAAATCACCCACCTGGCTGACGGTCTTGAGCCTAGGATTCCTCGTCTTGTGGCTGGTACTTGCCTCGGTGCCGTTTCTCTGGACGCTGTGGGGAAGCTTCAAGGTCGAGGCGGATTTCTTCTCGCGTCAGGATTGGCGCAATGCGCTGTTCGGCATTCGCACGCTGGCTGAAACCGGTGCCACCTCGACAGGCGCCGGTTATGAGGGCGCCTGGGTGAAAGAGGAATTCTGGCGGGCCACACTGAATACCGGCATCATGACCCTGTCGGTTGTCGCGATCTCGCTGACGCTCGGTACACTCGGTGGCTATGCGTTGTCGCGGTCCGGGTTTCGTTACGCCTTCTGGATCCTGATCATTGCGCTGGTGTTCCGGGCGATGCCGCATATCACGCTGGTGTCGGGTTACCTTCTTCCGTTCTTCCAGCTGAACCTGTGGGGCCACCTGACGACCACCATCATCGTGATGGTGGCGATCAACCAGCCTTTCACCTTATGGATGCTGCATTCCTTCTTTCAGAATATCCCGAAGGACCTTGATGAAAGCGCGATGGTCGATGGCTGCACGCGTTTTCAGGCTTTCCGCTATGTGATTATTCCGGTGATGTGGCCTGGCGTGATCACCACCGGGCTGTTCAGCTTTCTGCTTGCCTATAATGATTTTGCACTAACCGGCCTGCTGCTGACCGAGGAGAACCGGACAATGGTGCCGAAGATCGCCAGCTTCCTCGGCAACGCCCAGGAACAGGGCAATGTGATGTATGCGGTGGCCGCGGTCGTGTCAGCCACAGCGCCGCTGTTTGTGCTGGTGATGTTCTTCCAGCGCCAGATCGTCAGCGGGTTGACCGCTGGCGCGGTGAAGGGATAGGGGGGCGTGATATGGCTAGTATCAGGCTGAAAAACCTGACCAAGAGATGGGGTGATTTTGTTGCTGTCGATACCTTCGACCTCGACATCGCCGACCAGGAATTCCTGGTGCTTCTCGGTCCGTCGGGATGTGGCAAGACAACGACCATGCGGATGATTGCCGGCCTTGAGGAAATCACCAGCGGTGATGTCGAGATCGATGGCCGCGTGGTCAATGATCTTGAGCCGAAGGACCGCGATATTGCGATGGTGTTCCAGTCCTATGGCCTGTACCCGAACATGAATGTTTATGAGAATATCCGCTTTCCGCTGAAGGTCCGCAAGGTCGATCCGGCGACGCATGATGAACGTGTGCGCCGCGCTGCCGCGATGGTCGAACTTGATGACTTCCTGCACCGTCGGCCGGCCGCGCTGTCCGGCGGGCAACGCCAGAGGGTGGCGCTGGCGCGCGCCATTGTGCGCGAGCCGAACGTCTTTCTGATGGATGAACCGCTGTCCAATCTGGACGCCAAGCTTCGCGTCTCGACCCGCGCCCAGATCAAGCACCTTCACCATGCGCTGAAGGTCACCACGATCTATGTCACGCACGACCAGATCGAGGCGATGACGCTCGCCGACCGCGTTGTGGTGATGAACCGGGGTATTGTCCAGCAGGTTGGCAGCCCGACCGAGATCTATGACCGTCCGGCGAATGTCTTCGTCGCCGGATTCATCGGCAGCCCGGCGATGAATCTGGTTGAGGGCACGGTATCCGCCGGCGCTTTCACCGCCGACAATATGGCGGTGAAGGGGCTGAAGGGTGTTGAGGGACAGGTCACACTCGGATTCCGGGCCGAGGATGCCGCCATCGCCGGGTCCGGCGGCAAGCCGCGTCTGACCGCCTCGACCGGGGTGATTTCCGCGCCTGTCTACGCGATGGAACTTCTTGGCGATGCCACAATGGTGACGGTGCGCGCCGGTGATTCAATGGTCGCGGTGAAGGCGCATAAGGAATTTCGTGCCAAAATCGGTGAGGAAGTGCATATCACGCTGCCACGCGCCGCCTGCCACCTGTTCGACGCAACCGATGGCCAGCGTCTGGGGGCGCGGTGATCATGGCTGGTGTACGACCTGAACAGGCCGCCCTGACGCGCGACACCGACATGAGCAAAACCGCCGAGACACGGCGTGTGATCGAAGGCATGGTCGACGGGCTGAATGATCATCGGATCGACGATATCGGCGATTTCTTTGCCGAGGGGTTCCGCTGGATGGGCAACGCCGGATGTGGCACCAAGACCGGCCTCAAGGAATTCCAGGACAATTGGCAACGCCCTTTTCAGGCGGCTTTTTCGGACAAGGTCTGTATCGATGAGGCGCGCCTCTATATGGGGGAGTGGGCGGCGGCTTTCGGGCGCCAGGAAGCCCTTCATTCCGGCACCTTCATGGGAATCGCGCCAACCGGCAAGACGGTCGAAATCCGATATATGGATTTCTGGAAAGTTGTCGACGGCAAGATTGTCGACAACTGGGTGATGGTCGATTTCCCGCATGTGATGGCACAGCTTGGTGTCGATGTTTTCAATGGTGAGGGGTGGGAGGCATTCGACCGCGGCGAGCGGCCGGCACCGCGCCCCGACAGCAAGAGTGAGCGCAGCTGAAAATGGCAATACGATATCTGAAGACAGGCAAACCGCAGGAAGAACGCTCGGAAGATGATGCCAAGGTCCGCGCCGTCGTCGAGGCGGCGCTTGCCGAGATCGAAGCTCGTGGCGACGCCGCGGTGCGCGAACTGGCAGAGAAATTCGACAATTTCTCGCCGGCCAGCTACCGGCTGTCGCAGGATGAAATCGACGAGCTGATCTCGCAGGTTTCACAGCGTGACATGGATGATATCCGTTTTGCCCAGGACCAGATTCGCAAATTCGCCGAGATCCAGCGCGACTCGATGAAGGATGTCGAGGTCGAAACGATGCCGGGCGTCATTCTTGGTCACCGCAATATCCCGGTACAATCCGTTGGATGTTATGTGCCCGCTGGTAAATTCCCGATGGTGGCGTCTGCGCACATGTCCGTCCTGACAGCCTCGGTGGCCGGCGTGCCGCGTATTGTCGCCACCACGCCGCCATTCGAGGGCAAGCCGAACCCGGCCGTAATCGCGGCGATGCATCTTGGCGGCGCGCATGAAATCTACGCCCTTGGCGGTATTCAGGCTGTCGGTGCGATGGCCATCGGTACCGAGACCATCGAGCCGGTGCATATGCTTGTCGGGCCTGGCAATGCCTTTGTCGCCGAGGCGAAACGCCAGCTCTTCGGGCGCGTCGGAATCGATCTGTTCGCCGGTCCGACCGAGACAATGGTGATTGCCGATGAAACGGTCGACGCTGAACTCTGCGCCACAGACCTGTTGGGACAGGCCGAGCATGGCTACAACTCGCCAGCGGTGCTGCTGACGAATTCCGAGACGCTGGCGAATGATACGCTTGCCGAGATCGACCGCATTCTGGGTATTCTGCCGACCGCCGACACGGCGGCGGTGAGTTGGCGCGACTATGGCGAGGTGATTGTCTGTGACAGCTATGACGAGATGCTGCGGATGGCGGACGAGATAGCCTCTGAACATGTTCAGGTGATGACCGACCGCGATGACTGGTTCCTCGACAACATGACCTGTTACGGCGCGCTGTTCCTCGGGGCACGCACCAATGTTGCGAATGGCGACAAGGTGATCGGCACCAACCACACGCTGCCAACGAAAAAGGCCGGGCGCTACACGGGCGGGCTGTGGGTTGGAAAATTCCTGAAGACGCACAGCTACCAGAAGGTTCTGAGCGATGAGGCGGCAACGCTGATCGGCGAATATGGATCACGGCTGTGCATGCTGGAAGGGTTTGTCGGCCATGCCGAGCAGTGCAACATCAGGGTGCGCCGCTATGGCGGCAAGAACGTGCCTTACGGCGAGGCGGCCGAATGATGTCACGCCATGCTGCCAACCGCGCTGCGCTGCGCCCGATCCTCGCCGCCCAGTATGATTGGGAAGAAGGCGATTTGCGGAGGGCGCTCGACGCGGTGGTGGCCACCGATGCGGTGTTCAGGCTGGCGCATCCGTTCGGCGACATGACCGGCCCGCAGGCATTTCATGACAATGCCCTTGCGGCGCTGAAGGCAGCCTGGCCGGATGTCGAGCGGCGCGACTGGCTGATCATGGCCGGCACTGATCATCATGGTGCCGACTGGGTGGGCTGCGGTGGTCATTTCATCGGCACCTTTGCCGCGCCGTTCCTCGATATCCCGCCGACCGGCCATCTGGCACATATGCGGTTTCACGAATTCTACCGGCTCGAGACTGGCAAGATAACAGGCTATCAGGCGCTCTGGGACATCCCCGAGGTCATGATGCAGGCCGGTGCCTGGCCGATGGTGCCCTCGCTGGGACGGGAATTCTGTGTCCCCGGCCCGGCCACCGGTGACGGGGTGAACAGGGCGGAACGTGATGGGGCGGCCAGCGCGGCAAGCTGCGAGCTGATCGTCGAGATGTTGACCTTCATGAAACGCCACCCGCGCGAGGGCGGCCCCGAAATGATGGAGCTGCCGCGCTTCTGGCATCCACGCATGAACTGGTACGGGCCTGCCGGCATTGGCACCGGGCGCGGTATCGAGGGGTTCCGCAACTGGCACCAGATCCCGTTCCTCAACGGCATGCCGGACCGCGGCGGTAAGGTGGATCAGGTGACCTATCACTTCTTCGGCGACAATGACTATGTCGGGGTGACCGGCTGGCCGAACATGATTCAGACAATCAGCCATGACGGTTGGCTTGGATTGCCGCCGCTCGGCAAGGAAATCACCATGCGGAGTCTTGATTTCTGGCGGATCGAGAATGGTTTGATCCGCGAGAACTGGGTGCTTGTCGATCTGCTCGACATGTACGCCCAGATTGGCATCGATGTGTTCGCGCGGATGCGTGAATTCAACAAGGCACGCGGCATGACAGCCGCGCAAGGAGACGCCACATGACCACACTTCCCACCACCCCGTCCTTTTCCCTTGCCGGGCGGCGGGCGCTTGTCGCCGGTGGGTCATCGGGCATCGGTCTTGGCTGTGCGGTGGCGTTGGCCGAGGCTGGCGCGCATGTCATCATCATGGCACGACGCCGGGACCAGCTTGACGAGGTCGCGGCGGCAATGACACAGGCGGGCCATTCCGCCGAGGCGATGGTCGGTGACATTGCTGATATCGAGTCCATGGCGGCGGCGATAGGCTCTCTCCGGCCGCTAGACATCTTCGTCAACAGCGCTGGTCTGGCCCGCCACACGCCGGTTGTGGATACCGAACCGGCTGATTTCGACGCGGTGATGAATGTAAATCTTCGCGGGGCCTATTTCGCCGCGCAGGCTGTTGCAAAATCGATGATTGCGGATGGAAAACCAGGCTCGATCATCACCATTTCCAGCCAGATGGCGGTTGTCGGCGGTGTTGACAGGGCTGTCTATTGCGGGTCCAAACACGCCGTCGAAGGGTTCACCAAGGCAATGGCCATCGAGTTTGGGCCGCACCGCATCCGGGTCAACACCATCTGCCCGACCTTCATCCGCACGCCGCTGACCGAACAGACATTCTCGCGCCCTGAACGCGTGCGCTGGATCGAAGAGAAGATCAAGCTTGGCCGCGTTGGCGAGGTCGAGGACATCATGGGTGCCGTGACCTTCCTGGCATCCGACGCGGCGGCGCTGATTACCGGCACGGCGCTGATGATTGACGGAGGGTGGACAGCGGATTGATGGCACGCGAGACCGCGACATCGCTGGACGTTGCCCGTCATGCGGGCGTCAGCCAGTCGGCCGTCAGCCGGGTGTTCACGCCCGGCGCCTCGGTGTCGCGGCAGATGGCGGATCGCGTCCGTGCCTCCGCCGAGGAGCTTGGCTACCGGCCGAACGTCCTGGCGCGGTCGATGATTACCGGCAAATCCCGTTTGATCGGTCTTGTCGTGGCCTATCTTGACAATCAGTTCTATCCCGAAATCCTTGAAAAGCTATCAACCCGCCTGCAGGCGCAGGGCTATCACGTCCTTGTTTTTATGGCTCAGCGAACGGCCGGCGATATTGATGCCGTCCTGCAGGAAATCCTTGATTATCAGGTTGACGGAATCGTCCTTGCGTCAGTGGCCATTTCCTCGTCGCTTGCCGAAAGATGCGATGCGGCCGGCATCCCTGTGGTGCTGTTCAACCGGGCCCAGAAGGATAACCGCTTTTCGACCATCACTTCGGATAATTTCGCCGGTGGGCGGGCGCTTGCCGATTTTCTTGTCGCTGGCGGGCATAGGAGGATTGCCTATATCGCCGGCTGGGAAGGGGCGTCTACACAGCGGGACCGCGAGGCGGGGTTTCGCGCCGGTCTTGCTGCGCATGGGCGCGATCTGTTCGCGCGCGGTGTTGGCAATTTCCAGTCTGATACGGCGGCGGCGGCGGCGGTCGAGATGTTCTCGGAAAGCGACCGGCCGGATGCTGTCTTTGTCGCCAATGACCATATGGCCTTCGCCGTGATGGATGTGTTGCGCCACCGGCTCGGCCTGCGGGTTCCGGAGGATGTCTCGGTGGTCGGGTTTGATGATGTCCAGCTTGCTGCCTGGCCAAGTTTCGACCTGACAACAATGCGCCAGCCATCGGGCCGGATGGTCGAGGCGACGGTCACGGCACTGATGGACAAGATTGAAGGCCGGGATGCCGCGCCGCAACAGGTGCAGGTAGATGCAAAACTGATTGTCCGCGGATCCGCAAGGCGGCCTGACACGCATTTGGCGGCAGAGGAAAGGGAGTAACGCAATGAAGGGATTTGATCCGAAATGGAAGGATTTCCCTGACTATATCCTGGGGATAACGGCCGAAATCTGGGAAGGGCGCGGCATCGCGACGCTGCATGATTATTATGCTCCGGATATTCCGGTACGCTCGCCGGGGTCGGTTGTTGCCGGCAATCAGGGCGTGATTGCGGCGACCATGGCGACGCTTGCCGAATTTCCGGATCGGCGGCTTCTTGGCGAGGATGTGATCTGGTCCGGCACGCCGGAAGACGGAATGCTGTCCTCGCATCGGATCCTGTCCACCGCCACCCATGCCGGTGACGGGGTCTATGGCCGTGCCACCGGGCAGAAGCTGACCTATCGGATCATCGCCGATTGCCATGCCATCAACAATCAGATCAATGATGAATGGCTGATTCGCGACCAGGGGGCGATCGTTCGCCAGCTTGGCTGGGACCCGAAAGCCTATGCCGCCGATCTGATAGAGCGTGAAGGTGGTCCGGATTCCTGCGTGAAACCCTTTGCCCCGGCAATCGACATCCCCGGCCCCTACAAGGGTCGCGGCAATGACAATGAATGGGGCGCCGCCTATGCCGACATCCTGACGCGGATGATGGGGGCCGACATGGCGGTAATCCCGGAGCGTTACGATCCGGCCTGCCAGCTGGAGCTTCCCGGCGGTGTCACCGCACATGGCCATGATGCGGCTGACCGTTTCTGGATGGGCCTTCGTGCCAGCTTCCCGAATGCCACCTTCACCATCGAACATCAGATTGGCCGCACAGACCCGGATATGGCGCCGCGCGCGGCGATCCGCTGGGGTCTGCACGGGGTGCATGATGGCTGGGGCAGCTTTGGTGCGCCGACTGGTGCCGAAATCTATGTCATGGGGGTCAGCCATGCCGAGTTCGGCCCCCGTGGGCTGCGCCGGGAATATGTGCTGTTTGATGAAACGGCGATCTGGAAACAGATCGTGATGAAGACGGGGTAGGGACCAGCCGGCACCACCCACGCATGCCGAATTGTCATCCTGTCGACGTGATGGAGTGGCGCTGTCAACCTGTTTCGCCCTATAGTGCGAACGACATTATAGAAAACCTCCGGAAATGATCGCGCGCCGGAGCTTGAGGAAGGTCTGATGAAGAAAATTCTGACAAGTCATGTAGGCTCGCTTCCGCGCGCACAGGATGTTGTCGATTTCATCTTCGCGCGGGAACGCGGCGAGCCCTATGACAGCGACGCCTTCCAGTCCTGCATGGCCAGTGCCTGTGCCGAGACGGTGCGCCGCCAGGCCGAGGCCGGCATTGACATCGTCTCGGATGGTGAGACCTCGAAAATCTCCTATGCCACCTATGTGAAGGACCGGTATACCGGATTCTCAGGTGATAGCCCACGCAACGCGCCGGGCGATCTGAAATTGTTCCCCGGCTTTCTCGAACGGCTGGCGAATGACGGCGGGACGCCGCAATATGCGCGCCCGATGTGTACCGGCGAGGTGGCATCAAAGGGGCAGGGTGAATTGCAGGCTGACATCGACAATCTGAAAGCCGGCATGGCGGTGCAGGGCATTGAACGTGGCTTTATGAACGCCGCTTCACCGGGGGTGATTTCACTGTTCCTGCAGAACCAGCATTACAAGAACCGCGAAGCCTATCTGGCGGCGCTGGCCGACGCGATGAAGGCCGAATATGAAACCATCGTCGCTGCCGGTCTCGATCTGCAACTTGACTGTCCGGACCTTGCACTGTCCCGGCACATGCTGTTTGCCGACCTCAGCGATGATGAATTTGTCGGCATTGCCAATATGCATGTTGAGGCGCTCAACCATGCGCTCCGTGATATCGACCCGGCACAGGTGCGGGTCCATATCTGCTGGGGCAATTACGAAGGGCCGCATGTCTGCGATATCGACATGGACAAGGTGTTCCCGACCTTGATGAAGACCCGCGCACGCTATGTGCTGTTCGAGACCTCGAATCCCCGCCACGCGCATGAATGGACCGTCTTCCGCGACCGCGCTGCGGAAATCCCGGATGACAAGGTGCTTGTCCCCGGTGTTGTCGATACCACGACCAACTTTGTCGAGCATCCAGAACTGGTGGCGCAGCGTATCGAACGTTTCGTCGAGATCGTCGGCGCGGACAGGGTGATCGCAGGATCAGATTGCGGCTTTGGCACCTTTGCCGGCTTTGGTGCCGTTGATCCGGATATCGCCTACGCCAAGCTGGCGACGCTCGCCGAGGGCGCGGCGCTGGCCAGTGGCAGGCTCTAGTCAGGGCGGTTGCTTGCATGCGGCCGGTATGCAGATGAAGGATAAGGCCGGATGCGTGATGCGATGAAGCTTATGCAAGGGGCACCGCCATCGGCCGACAGACAGGTGACGGTGGCAGACTGGCGGGCACCAGGCGTCTGTCGCTGGTCTTTCTCGCATGTGCGGCAATTGCTGCCGACCGCGCCAATGCCGCCTGCCATCGGTCCGACGCCGGTGGCCGAGGCGCGGCAGGATCTGTCGGGCCTGCAGGTGAACGACAACGGCAGCTGTCTTGCCGATTATCTGGCAGCAAATGCCACTGACGCCCTTGTTGTGCTGCATCGAGGGCGGCTGGTTCATGACTGGTATGGCGGCTGGGGTGCGCCTGATAGACAGCACATCATCTTTTCCATCTCGAAATCGCTGACGGCGCTGCTGGTTGGCAATCTGGTCGGTGCAGGGGTTCTCGATCCGGACCAACAGGTAACGCACTACCTGCCCGAAACGAGGGGAAGCGCTTATGACGGCGCCACTCTGCGGCATGTGCTGGACATGACCGTTGCCTCCGCCTTCAGCGAGGAATATCTGGATGAGGACGGTATCTTCATGGCCTATCGCCGCGCCGCCGCCTGGAATCCGCCGGAAGAGGGCGGGTCGAGTGAGGGACTGCGCCGTTTTCTGGCGCGGCTTCCGGCATCGGACGGGGCGCATGGCGAGAGGTTCCATTATTGCTCGCCGCACAGCGATCTTCTTGGCTGGATTGTCGAACGTGCGGCAGGGGACAGTTTCGCGGCGCTGATGTCACGCCATCTGATGCAACCAACCGGTCTCGCGGCCGAGGCGTATATAACGCTCGATACCTTCGGCGCGCCGCGGGTTGCCGGCGGAATCTGTATAACAGCGCAGGACCTTGCAAGGCTTGGCGAGATGGTCCGGTGCGGCGGTTCTGTCGAGACGCGGCAGGTCGTTCCGGAAAGCTGGATCACCGATATGCGCACACAGGACACGCGCCGCGTCTGGCAGGCACAAACCGACGGGCCGCGACATTTCCCTGATGGCTGTTACCGCTCGAAATGGTATCAGACAGGTTTGCCGGATAATGAATTCTGCGGTATCGGCATTCATGGGCAATGGCTGTGGATCAATCCGGCCCGCGAGGTGGTGATCGTCCATCTTGCGTCGCAGGATGCGCCAAGCGACCCGGATAACAGACCGGGAATGATTGCGATGCTGCGGGCGGTGGCGCGGGCGCTTGGCTGACTCTGGCTGGTTCTTAGAACGTTAGGTCAGATATTCCATTGGCAGACCCTGCATCTTCCATTCGGTAATGCCACCTTGCATGTCGAGAACATTGTCCATGCCCATATCCTGCAAGGTGCGCACCGCCAGCGCCGAGCGCAGTCCCGAAGTGCAGAACAGGATCAGTTTCTTGTCGGTGTGAAAAATGGATCTGTGATACGGGCTGTCTGGATCAGCCCAGAATTCGAGCATGCCGCGCGGCGCGTGAAAGGCGTCAGGTATCAAGCCAATTTTTTGCAATTCCCGGAAGCCACGAAGATCGATCAGGACGGCGGCGTCAAGCCGTTGCAGTTCCGCCGCCTCTGCAACGCTGGTCGATTTGATTAACAGACGCGCCGAAGCAATCATGTCGGCAACATGCCGGGTAACGGGCATATCTTCCCCTCAATCGCAATGTTGTCAGCCTAAACTATCGACAGAAACCGGCCCGACCAAGGGATGGACGGTTATTGCCGGGTGCGATCACGGACTTGTGAAAATGCGCCGGGTCGTCATTTTGCGGGGCTTTTGCCGACGATGCATTTGTGGCTAGTATAACGTCCCAGGACAGAACTGGCGTCACATGGTGGGGGACAGGGCAATGGTCGGTTATCGGGATGTATATGAAGCGGCGCAGGCCGATGCTGCAGCGTTCTGGATGCAGGCGGCCCGGGCCATAGACTGGCACAGGGCGCCGACGCAGGCACTTGATTCATCACGGCCGCCCTTCCATCACTGGTTTCCCGATGGTGAAATGAACACCTGTTACAACGCTGTTGACCGGCATGTCGCCGCCGGGCGTGGTGATCAGAAGGCGATCATCTACGACTCTCCGATCACTGGCAGTGCGGCCACCCTGACCTATGCCGAATTGCAGACCGCCACGGCGCGGTTCGCCGGGATGTTGACGCGGCTTGGGGTCGGTGTTGGCGACAGGGTGATCATCTATATGCCGATGATCCCCGAGGCGGTGGTGGCGATGCTGGGATGCGCGCGGATTGGGGCGGTGCATTCGGTTGTCTTTGGCGGATTTGCCGCCGCCGAACTTGCCAAACGGATCGATGACGCCACACCAAAGGCCATCATCAGCGCGTCCTGCGGGCATGAACCGAACCGCATTGTCGCCTACAAGCCGCTTTTGGATGAGGCGATTGAGCTGTCCACCCACACGCCGGAGTCCTGCGTGATCTATCAGCGCACGGCGCTGGTGGCCGATCTTGTCGATGGGCGTGATATGGAATGGCACGCGGCGCATGATGGCGTTGATGAGGTGGCGCCGGTGCCGGTCAGGGCGACCGATCCGCTGTATATCCTCTACACGTCCGGGACAACCGGCCAGCCAAAGGGCGTGGTACGTGATAATGGCGGCCACGCGGTGGCGCTGCAATGGTCGATGCCGAACATCTATGACGTTAAGCCGGGTGATGTTTATTGGGCGGCGTCGGATATCGGTTGGGTGGTCGGCCATTCCTACATTGTCTATGCGCCGCTGATTGCCGGATGTTCGACCGTGCTGTTTGAGGGCAAGCCCATCGGCACGCCGGATGCAGGGGTGTTCTGGCGGGTGATCCGGGATCATGGCGTCAAGGTGCTGTTCACCGCGCCGACGGCTTTCCGCGCGATCAAGCGTGCTGACCCCGACGGTGATTTCCTGCAACAATACGACACCTCGTCTTTGACACATCTGTTCCTTGCCGGCGAGCGCGCCGACCCCGACACCATCATCTGGGCGCAGGACAAGCTTGGCGTGCCGGTGATCGACCATTGGTGGCAGACCGAAACCGGCTGGTCGATCTGTGCCAATCCGGTCGGCATTGAAACGCTGCCGGTAAAGCTTGGCTCGCCCTCGGTCCCGATGCCGGGCTATGAAATCGACATTCTGGCCGAGGATGGCACGGTCCGCGCGGCGAATGAGCTTGGTGCCATTGCCGTCAAGCTGCCGCTACCGCCATCCTGCCTGCCAACGATATGGGGTGCCGATGCGACCTTTATCGAGAAATATCTGGCCACCTTCCCCGGCTATTACGAAACCGGTGATGCCGGTTACAAGGATGAGGATGGATATCTCTACATCATGGCGCGCACCGATGATGTGATCAATGTTGCGGGTCACCGGTTGTCGACCGGCCAGCTGGAAGAGGTGCTGGCCGAACATCCCGATGTCGCGGAATGCGCCGTTATCGGGGTTGCCGATGAATTGAAGGGGCAGTTGCCGCTGGGGTTGGTCTGCCTCTATCCGAATTGCACGAAGCCGGTTGAACAGGTCTGCGCCGAGGCGATCGATCTGGTGAAGACGCGGGTCGGGCGGGTGTCGGCCTTCAACCTTGTCGTTGCCATCGACCGGCTGCCGAAAACAAGGTCCGGCAAGGTGCTGCGCGGCACCATGGCAAAGATCGCCGATGGCGTTGAATGGACCATGCCGGCGACGATTGACGACCCGGTTATCCTCGATGAAATCACCGTGGCGCTGAAAACGCTGGGGTATCCGAAAGGCTGAAATCGAAATTTTTCAAGAGCTTGGCGAGATCGGATTTGCCTTGCTAAATCTGACATAATCTCAATTAATGGTATACTGAGGTTTCGAATGGAGGAATCAAAATGAATCAGAATAATTTACTGTTGGCGTTAGCCGCGTTGGTCGTTGGTGGAGTCATTGGATTTTTCGTCGGCAGCGGTCAGAAGGAAATTGTTGAGGTTGAAAAGATCGTTGAGGTTGAAAAGATCGTTGAAGTGCCGGTGCCGATGGCTGCAGACGTGAAGATCGGCGTCTTGCTCGGCTTCACCGGCCCGATTGAATCGCTGACGCCCGACATGGCGGCCGGCGCTGAACTCGCCATGAAGGAAGCCACCGAGTCTGGTGCTTTCATGGGTGGCAGCTCGGTAACCAGTGTCCGGGCTGACTCGACCTGCGTTGACGCGGCAGCGGCAACTGCCGCCGCTGAACGTTTGATCACATCCGATGGTGTCAGCGGCATCATGGGTGCCGACTGTTCCGGTGTTACCATTGCCACGCTGCAGAATGTGGCCATGGCCAAGGGTGTTGCGATGATTTCACCTTCGGCAACATCGCCCGCGCTGTCCACGCTCGAGGATTCGGGCCTGTTCTTCCGCACGGCCCCGTCCGACGCCCGCCAGGGTCAGGTTGTTGCTGAAATGTTGGTGGAAAAGGGCATCAAGTCTGTCGCCATCACCTACACCAACAATGACTATGGCAAGGGTCTGGCTGACAGCATTCAGATGAACTACGAAAAGCTTGGTGGCGGTGTGACCATTAATGCGGCCCACGAAGAAGGCAAGGGTGACTACAGCGCCGAGGTTGCGGCCCTGTCGCAGGCCGGTGGTGACATGTTGGTTGTGGCTGGCTATCTCGATCAGGGTGGCAAGATGATCATCCAGTCGTCGCTCGACACCGGTGCGTTCGACACCTTCTTCCTGCCTGACGGCATGATCGGTGATGCACTGCCAGCGGCGATTGGTCCTGACCTTGACGGTTCAATCGGCACCCTCCCGGGGACTGATAGCCCGGGTGCCGCTATGCTGGATGATATGGCCAAGGCCGCTGGCTTTGCCAACGGTCCGTTCACGGCTGAGTCCTATGACGCTGCCGCGTTGATGATCATGGCCATGCAGGCCGCTGGTTCAACCGACGCTGCTGCCTATAAGGAAAAGGTCATGATGGTTGCCAACGCCCCCGGTGAGAAGATCTATCCGGGTGAGCTTGCCAAGGCGCTGAAGATCATCGCCGATGGCGGGGATGTCGATTATGTAGGCGCCTCTGCTGTTGAACTGATCGGCGCCGGCGAGTCGGCAGGAAGCTATGCCGAGATTCTGATCGATGGTGGTAAGAACACCACCGTTGGCTACCGTTAGGGGCAAGACATACACAAACGGCCCAGATGTCATTTCTGGGCCGTTTCTTTTATGCATCTTTTCTACACCACCCGTTTGCCGTGATGCCACAATCGGTGCCGCATGATTGTCGTTGAAAACCTTTCCAAGCATTTTGGGGGCATCAGGGCCGTCAACAATGTCTCGCTGTCGATTGCGCCGGGATCTATCACTGGCCTGATTGGCCCCAACGGTGCCGGCAAGACGACGCTGTTCAATGTCATTGCCGGTCTGTACAGCCCCACCTCCGGGCGTGTGCTGCTGGATGGTGAGGACATTACCGGCCTGCCGCCGCATGAACTGTTCGCCAAGGGCATGTTGCGGACCTTCCAGATTGCCCATGAATTTTCAACGCTCACCGTGCGCGAAAACCTGATGCTGGTACCTGGCGGCCAATCGGGGGAGCGTCTCGTTGATGCGTGGCTGCGCCCCGGCAAGGTCCGCGCCGAGGAGGCCGAACTTCGCCGCAAGGCCGATGAGGTGATCGATTTCCTGCAGATCAGCCAGGTTGCTGACGAGTTGGCCGGCAATCTGTCGGGCGGGCAGAAAAAGCTGCTGGAGCTTGGCCGCACCATGATGGTGGATGCCAAGATCGTGTTTCTTGACGAGGTCGGTGCCGGCGTGAACAGGACGCTGTTGCGGACCATCGGTGATGCGATCCTGCGTCTCAACCGCGAACGTGGCTATACCTTCTGCATGATCGAGCATGACATGGAATTCATCTCGCGGTTGTGCGATCCGGTCATCGTGATGGCCGAGGGGGCCGTCCTTGCCACCGGCACAGCCGAGGAGGTGCGCGCCAATGAGGAGGTTATCGAGGCATATCTTGGCACCGGTCTAAAGAACCGGCCGCGCGCAGGGACGGGATCATGAGCTTTCTGGTTGGCGAGGATATGGTCTGCGGCTATGGCGGCGCCGACATCCTGCATGGATGCACAATTGCTGTGGAGCCCGGCGAGATCGCCGTGGTGGTTGGCCCTAACGGGGCTGGAAAATCAACCGCGATGAAGGCCATGTTTGGCATGTTGGGGCTGCGTGAAGGGCGTGTATTGCTGGACGGCGAGGATATCTCGCGCCTGAAACCGCAGGAACGCGTTCTTCGCGGCATGGGATTCGTGCCACAGACACACAATGTCTTCACCAGCATGACGGTCGAGGAAAACCTCGAAATGGGGGGCTTCGTCCGGCGGGATGACATCGCCGGGACAATGCAGCAGGTTTTCGATCTTTTCCCGATCCTTTATGAAAAGCGTGCCCAGCCGGCGGGTGAGCTGTCGGGTGGCCAGCGTCAGCAGGTGGCGGTTGGCCGGGCCTTGATGACGCAGCCGAAAACCCTGATGCTTGACGAGCCGACAGCCGGTGTCTCGCCGATCGTGATGGATGAGCTGTTTGACCGGATCATCGAGGTGGCGCAGACAGGAATCGCCATCCTGATGGTCGAACAGAATGCCAAACAGGCACTGAACATCGCTGATCGCGGCTATGTTCTGGTGCAGGGACGCAACGCCTATACCGACACCGGCGCGGCCTTAATGGCCGATCCCGAGGTGCGACGGGCGTTTCTGGGAGGGTGAGATGAGTGATGGTCTGAACGCCCTCGTGATCCTGGCAAATTTCGTGATCGTGCCCGGGCTTGCCTATGGCAGCCAGCTGGCGCTTGGCGCGCTTGGCGTGACGCTTGTCTATGCGGTGCTGCGTTTCTCCAACTTTGCGCATGGCGAGACGATGGCGATTGGCACCATGTTCGTAATCCTTGCCACCTGGGGATTGCAGAGTGTTGGCATCGGCTTTGGCCCGCTGCCGACGGCGCTGCTGGCGCTACCAGTCGGTATCCTCGCTGCCATCATCCTGTGTCTTGTCACCGACCGGCTTGTCTATCGCTATTACCGACGGCAAAAGGCGTCCGGGGTGATCTATTTGATTGTCTCGGTTGGCGTGATGTTCGTCTATAACGGTCTGATCCGGTTTGTCATTGGCCCTCGCGACCAGATTTTCGCCGATGGTCAGCGTTTCATCATGAAGGCACGCGAATTCAAACAGATGACCGGGTTGAATGAGGGGCTTGCCATCAAGACATCCCAGGCGGTGACCGTTGTGACCGCCATCGTGACCGTGGCCGCCGTATTCTGGTTCCTGAACCGGACCCGTACCGGTAAATCGATGCGCGCCTTTTCCGATAATGAGGATCTGGCGCTGTTGTCCGGCATCAATCCGGACCGGGTGGTGATGATCGCCTGGATCATGACAGCGGCGCTGGCGACCATTGCCGGCACGCTGTACGGGCTGGACAAAAGCTTCAAACCCTTTGTCTATCTACAGCTTCTGCTGCCGATTTTCGCCGCGGCGATTGTCGGCGGTGTCGGCAATCCGATCGGCGCCATCGCTGGCGGTTTTGTTATCGCCTTTTCCGAGCTGTTCGTTACCTTTGCCTATAAGCGGGTGGTGACCTATCTGGTGCCGGATTCGATGGCGCCTGAAACGCTGGTCCAGTTTCTGTCGACGGACTATAAATTCGCCGTGTCCTTCGTCATCCTGGTGATCGTGCTGCTGGTCAAACCGACTGGCATATTCAGTGGGAAATCGCTATGAGCCTGTCAGTCCGTAATCTGTCGATGTTTGCGCTGATGGCGATGCTGTTCGTGACAGTTGGCTTTGTGCAAAGCTGGGATGTCTCGTTGGCGTTGCTCAACATGTGCATCATATCGGCCATCATGGCGCTGGGCGTGAATATCCAGTGGGGCTATGCCGGGCTGTTCAATGTTGGCACGATGGGGTTTGCTGCGCTTGGTGGCTTGGCCGCCATGCTGGTATCGGTGCCGCCTGTGGCTGGCGCCTGGCAGGCTGGCGGTGCCGGTATCTTTGGCGGGCTTGTTGCGGCACTGCTGACAGTGACCGCAGGCGTCTCCATCTGGCGCCGCGCCGCGCATCTTGGGCGTCGCCGCTATTGGCTGACCGGCCTTGTGGTGCTGGTTGGTTATGTCATCATGCGGATGATCATCGACCCGGCCGTTGAAGCCATTGAATCTGTCGACCCGTCAATAACCGGGTTTCTGGGCGGACTTGGCATGCCGATCATTTTCTCCTGGCTTGTTGGCGGTATTTTCGCGGCCGGTGCGGCCTGGGTGGTTGGCAAGATCTCTCTTGGCCTACGCTCGGACTATCTTGCCATCGCGACGCTCGGCATTTCGGAAATCATCATCTATTTCCTGAAATTTGAGGAATGGCTGACCCGCGGGGTGAAGAATGTCACCGGTCTGCCGCGTCCGGTTCCCTATGAGATTGAGCTGAAACAGTCACCGGCCTTCCAGTCCTGGGCCGGTGGGTTTGACATGAGCATCGAGACGGTCGCCTCGATCACCGTCAAGCTGTGCTATGCTGGGCTGTTTTCGGTTGTTCTGCTGGTGGTGCTGTATCTCTCCGAGGTGGCGCTTCGTTCGCCCTGGGGCCGGATGATGCGCGCCATACGCGACAATGAAACCGCCGCCGCCGCGATGGGCAAGAATGTGACCAGCCGCCATCTGCAGGTGTTCATTCTCGGCTCGGCCGTGGTCGGCATTGCCGGTGCCATGCTGACCACGCTTGACGGACAGTTCAACCCGCCAACTTATCAACCTCTGCGGTTCACCTTCTTGATCTGGGTCATGGTCATCATTGGTGGGTCGGGCAATAACTGGGGCGCGGTTCTTGGTGGATTCATCATCTGGTTCTTCTGGATCGAGGCCGAACCCATCGGCCTGTGGCTGATGGGCGCGCTGACATCCGGCATGGCGCCGGACCACTGGCTGCGCCTGCATCTGATCGAAAGCGCGGCGCATATGCGCCTGTTGACCATGGGATTGGTGCTGCTGCTGGTCTTGCGGTTTGCGCCGCACGGTCTGATCCCCGAGGTCAAACGCTGATCGCAGCTGCCTGACAGCCGGTCGAAAGCCGGTTGGGCTTCGTGTGACAGGCTTGCCAGCAACCCGCCAAATGCCCTAAACAGGACCATAGAAATCACCGCAGAAGTCACCGCAGAAGTTACCGCAGAAGTCACCGCAGAAGTTACCGCAGAAGTTACCGCAGAAGTCACCGGCGCATCTTGCCATTGAAAGGTCGTCCCATGCTCGAAAAGTTCCAGCCCGTTCCCCCGGATCCCATCCTTGGCCTTGGCCAGCTTTTTGCCGGCGATACGCGCGATGGCAAGATCGACCTCGGGGTTGGTGTGTTCAAGGATGCTGCCGGCAACACGCCGATCATGACCGCGGTGAAGAAGGCAGAAGTGGTTCTCCATGAAAGCCAGACAACCAAGACTTATAAAGGGCTTGGTGGCGATGAGGCATTCCGCGACAGCATGCGGATGCTGGTTCTTGGTGATGCTGTGTCCGCTGACCGTGTTGCGACTATCCAGACGCCTGGCGGTACCGGTGCTATTCGCCAGCTCTATGAGGCAATCAAGAAGATCAATGGTGAGGCAACCCTGTGGCTGAGCGATCCGACCTGGCCGTCGCATATAGGCATTGCCAAACATATGGGCATGCCGATGCGCAGCTACAGCTATTTTGACAGCACCACCAGCACCGTCGATTTCGACGCGATGATGCGTGATCTTGCCGATGTGCAGCCGCAGGATGTGGTGATGCTGCATGGCTGCTGTCACAACCCGACCGGTGCCAATCTGGATGCGGCGCAATGGGAGGCGGTAACCGACCTGCTGCTTGCCAAGGGAGCCATTCCCTTTGTCGATATCGCCTATCAGGGATTTGGCGATGGTCTCGATGCCGATGCCGCCGGCCTGCGCGCGATGGCGGCGCGGGTGCCGGAAATGCTGATCGCGGCGTCCTGCTCGAAGAATTTCGGGCTGTACCGTGACCGTGTGGGCTGTGCGATGGCGATCTGCGAGAGCGCCGCACAGCATGATGTTGTCAGCCGCAATCTTGCCCTTCTCAACCGTCTGAACTACTCCTTCGCACCTGATCATGGTGCGGCGCTGGTGGCGATCATCCTTGGCGACAAGGGGCTTCGCGCCGAGTGGGAGACCGAGCTTGGTGAGATGCGCGACACCATGTTGACTATCCGCCAGAGCCTGGCGGACGAGTTGCGCCGGCAGTGCAATACCGACAGGTTCGATTTCATCGCTACCCATCGCGGCATGTTCTCGCGGCTTGGCCTCGACAAGGACAGCGTCGAGGCGCTTCGTGAGGTGCATGCGATGTATGTTGTCGGCGACAGCCGGATCAATATTGCCGGCCTGTCCGGCGGTCGGCATGAGCCGTTCGCCGCCGCCGTTGCCAAGGTGCTGGCAGCTTAAGACAGGCTAACGCGCAACAGAGTGGCAGGAGTGCAACTGGTGACGAAGGCAACGCAGACAAGTCTGAGAACGGGTGGCCAGCTGTTGATGGACAGCCTTGTTGGCCTTGGCGCGACGCGGGGCTTTGGTGTTCCGGGCGAATCCTATCTTGCCGTCCTCGATGCGATGGTCGACCACGCCGATGTGTTCGATCTCATCCTGTGTCGACAGGAAGGCGGGGCTGCCTATATGGCGGCGGCGTGGGGCAAGCTGACAGGTGCGCCGGGTCTGTGTTTTGTCACGCGGGGCCCCGGTGCCACCAACGCCGCCGTCGGGATCCATACCGCGATGCAGGATTCGGTGCCGATGATCCTGTTTGTCGGGCAGGTCGGCACCGATGTGAAGGGGCGCGAGGCGTTTCAGGAAGTCGACTATGCCGCGTTCTTCGGGCCGCTGGCGAAATGGGTGGTGGAAATCGACGACGTGGACCGCGTTCCCGAGATCATGAGCCGTGCCTGGACAGTCGCACTCAGCGGCCGGCCCGGTCCGGTTGTGGTGGCACTTCCCGAGGATATGCTTGTTGCGACTTCCGGGGCTGAGCCTTGCGGCCCGTTGGTTATTCCCGAACCCGCGCCATCTGCCGCGGACATTGAAGGGATCACGGAAAGGCTTGCCGCTGCTGAACGGCCGGTCATTCTTCTTGGTGGCACGCGCTGGCAGGATGGTTCCGCCCGCGCCGTAGAGGCGTTCGCCAGCGCCAATGATGTGCCTGTTGTGGCGGCGTTTCGGTTCCATGACATTATCGATAATGGCTGCCCGGCCTATGTCGGAGATGCCGGTGTGGCGATGAATGGCTATATGAAAACGCTGCTTCGTGAGGCCGATCTGATCCTGGCAGTGAATATCCGCTTTGGCGAGTTGACGACGGATGGCTACAGCCTGTTCACCGTGCCGCGGATGGCCGCGACGCTGATCCACAGCCATGCCTCCGATGATGAAATCGGCAAGATCTACACGCCTGACTTGCCGGTCCATGCCGGCCCGAACGCCATGGCGGCGGTGCTGGCGACGATCGATTTGCCGCACAAGGCGTCGCGCACAGCATGGTGCGGAAAGGCGCGGGCCGATTATCTTGCGTCCCTGACGGCGCCGGAACAGCCTGGCGATGTCGATATGAGCGCCATCACGGCACAGATTCAGGACACGTTGCCGGCCGATGCCATTGTCACGCATGGGGCGGGTAATTTCTCAATCTGGCCGAATAAGTTCCTGTCCTATGGCCGCGACCAGAGGATGCTTGGCCCGCAGAGCGGATCAATGGGATTCGGGTTGCCGGCAGCGCTGGCAGCGAAGGTTCATGACCCGTCACGCTTTGTCCTGTGCTTTGCCGGCGATGGCGACTTCCAGATGAACGGCAACGAGCTTGGCACCGCGTTGCAGGCCGGCTTGAACCCGGTGATTCTGATCATCAATAACAGCAGCTATGGCACCATTCGGATGCATCAGGAACGGCATTACCCGACCCGCATATCCGGCACCGAGATTGTCAATCCGGACTATATGGCCATTGCGACCGCCTATGGATTCCATGGTGAGCGGGTGACCCGTACCGAGGAATTTGCCGCCGCCTGGGAGCGCGCCTGCGCCGCCCCGTCCGGGGCGATTGTCGAGATCGTGACCGCGACCGAGGCCATTTCGCCGCGCACGACAATCAGCGACCTTCGCGCCGCAGCCAGGGTGTGAGCGGCCATCCTGAAAGCCGCCCCATCCGCATGATCAATGTCCATGCCGAGGGGGAACTTGGCTATGTCGTCACCGACGGCCTTCCGGACATTCCGGGTTACACAATTGCCGACAAGCTGGCCACCCTGAATGCCGGTGATGGCGCGCTGCGTCGCCATCTGATGCTCGCCCCGCGCGGCAACCCGGCCTGTTCGGTCAATCTTCTGATGCCGCCAGTGGACCCGCGTGCCGATGCTGCCTTCATCATCATGCAGCCCGACCGTGCGCATGCCAGTTCCGGGTCGAACAGCATCTGCGTGACCACGGCGCTGCTGGAAACCGGCATGGTCGAGATGCGGGAGCCTGAAACGGTGGTAATGCTGGAAACGGCGGCGGGTCTTGTCGCGGCCCGCGCCGAATGTCGTGCCGGCAAGTGCATCCGCGTACATCTCGACATGGTGCCAGCCTTTGTCGAGGCGCTGGACGTGCCGCTCGCCACGGACTCATTCGGATGTATCAAGGCTGATATCTGCTATGGCGGGGTGTTCTATGCGCTGGTCGATGTCGGCCAGGTCGGATTGACGATCATACCGGAGAATGCAGCGCGGCTTGCTGAAATCGGCATGGCACTGAAGGCGGACTTCAACAACGCCCATGACATCACCCATCCGGAGATTCCGGCAATTGCTGGCATAGCCTATGTGATGTTCCGGCAGTCCCTGCCATCGGGCGAGACCCGTACCGCCACCATCATGCCGCCGGGCCGGATTGACCGCAGCCCCTGTGGCACCGGGTCATCAGCGCATCTTGCCGCGCTTCATGCGCGCGGGACCATCGCGGTTGGTGAACGCATCACCACATGCTCGATCATCGGCTCACGGTTTGAGGTTGCACTGACAGGTATCAGCGAGGTTGCTGGCCGACCGGCGGTGTTGCCGCGGATCAGCGGGCGTGGCTGGCGGTTTGGCGAGACGGTAATCGATGCCGATCCCGATGATATCTTTGCCGATGGCTATGCGGTAAGCGATGTATGGGGACTGGATGCTGGCAGGCTCAACCGGTCCTGACCGGCGATCATGACCATGAAGACGGTATGAATACAATATGAATACAAAACGACTACGAAATGAATACGGAGCAAGGTGAATGACAGCCGACCTCGATATCGATTTTGTGCGCAGCCAGTTTCCCGCCTTTGCGGAACCGTCACTGGCCGGCCAGGCATTTTTCGAGAATGCCGGCGGGTCCTACACATGCCGGCAGGTGATCGACCGGCTGCATCGGTTCTATACCCAGCGCAAGGTCCAGCCATATGCCCCCTATGCGGCCAGCCGGGCTGGCGGCGAGGAGATGGACGAGGCACGCTCGCGGCTTGCTGCGATGATGAATGTCGCGACCGACGAGCTTAGCTTTGGGCCGTCGACAAGCCAGAACACCTATGTCCTGGCGCAGGCTTTTGCCGAAACGCTGGCCGCTGGTGATGTGGTGATTGTTACCGACCAGGACCATGAGGCGAACAGCGGTGCCTGGCGACGGCTGGCGGCGCGCGGTATGGAAATCCGCGAATGGCACGTTGATGCCGAGAGCGGGCAGCTTGAGATTGATAGGCTTACCGAGCTTCTGGATGAACGGGTGAAGCTTGTCTGTTTCCCGCATTGTTCCAACATCGTCGGGCAGGAAAACCCGGTCTCGCGGATCGTGGCGATGGCGCATGATGTTGGCGCGGTGACCTGTGTTGACGGGGTCAGCATGGTGCCGCACGGCTTTCCCGATATCGACGCGCTTGGCACCGATATCTATCTGTTTTCCAGCTATAAAACCTATGGGCCGCACCAGGGGATCATGGTCGTTCGGCGCGCCCTTGCCGACAGGTTGGCCAACCAGGCACATTTCTTCAATGCCGGGTCGCGCACCAAGAGGTTCACCCCGGCCGGCCCGGATCATGCGCAGGTGGCGGCGGCGGCCGGCATGGCGGATTATGTCGATGCGCTGTATGAACATCATGCCGGAGCGATTGGCGGAGATGCTGACGGCGATGCCGGTCCGGCAGAACGCGCGCGTGTTGTCACCGCGATGCAGCGCGCCCATGAGGATCGGACATTGGCGCCTCTACTGGACTTTCTCGGCAGCCGCAATGACGCGCGTATTCTCGGCAGCGGCACGCTTGGCGGTGCAACCGGCCGCGTGCCGACGGTGGCGCTTCATACAGCCAGGTCGGCAGCCGCCATTGCCGAGGCGCTTGCCGGGCATGGCGTAATGGCCGGGGCGGGTGATTTCTATGCCGTGCGGACCATCGGCGCGATGGGGTGTGATGCCGATGCCGGCGTGCTGCGCCTCAGCTTCGTGCATTACACCACTGACGCCGAAGTCCGGCAGTTGATGGACGGGCTTGATGCCTGCCTATAGGCCCTTCTGAAGCCGACTTGTCAGGCTGGCCAGCATATCATCACATAGTGCCAGCTGCGCGGCGGTGACAAACTCGTCCGGCTTGTGCCCCTGGTCCATTGATCCCGGTCCGCAGATGATTGTCGGGATGCCAAGATCGCGCGCGAACAGACCGCCTTCGGTGCCAAAGGCAACCTTGCAGGTGGCGTTCACCCCGGTCAGCTCCTGCAGCAGTGTCACCACCTCGGAATCCAGCGCGGTTTCAAGGCCGGGATAGCTGTTGACCACGGTCAGGCTGATATCCGCCGCTGGCGTGGTCTGCCGCGCCGCCACGATAATCGGCGCGATATCGGCCCGGATGGCCTCGATAATGGTCTGCGGGTCATCACCGGCAAGATTGCGAATCTCGAACTCGACGCGCGCTCCCTGCGGCACAATATTGACCTGTAGGCCGCCCTCGATCCGTCCGACATGAAGGGTGCTGTAGGGAATGTTGTAGGCCGCATCATGTTGGCCATTTTCAACGATGTCCTGCTGCCGCCGCCGGATCGCCGCCACCAGATCACAGGCAAGATGAACGGCGTTCACCGCCAGCGGTGCCAGTGATGAATGCGCGGCCATGCCGGTGCAGTCGGCATGGATGACGGTCTTGCCCTTATGGCCGGTGGCAAGTCCCATCTCTGTCGGCTCGCCAACGATACAGATGACGGGCCGCACCGGCTCCGCTGCCAGCATGTCGATCATCGAGCGCACGCCAAGGCATCCCAGCTCCTCATCATAAGACAGCGCCAGATGAAGCGGTGTGGCCAGGCCACCGCGCGCGGCGACCTCGAAGGCGTTGATGGCGGCGGCAACAAAGCCTTTCATATCGGCTGTTCCGCGCCCGTAATAGCGCCCGTCTGATTCGGTGCAGGTAAAGGGCGGCACGCGCCAGTCCTGGCCATCCACCGGCACCACATCGGTATGTCCCGACAGCATCACGCCCCCGATGTCGCGCGGCCCTGCTGTGGCGAACAGGTTTGCCTTGCCGCCATCTGCATCGGGGATCACCTGCCAGTCGGCCCCGACCGCCTCAAGCCGGGCCGCCACATAGTCGATCAGGTCACGGTTCGGGTCACGGCTGACGGTGGCAAAGCCGATGAGGTCCTTCAGAATTTCGACGGTGGCTGACATGATGCCCTGCTGATGGTGGTTTTTGTGATGCCGAAAATATGGCTGGCAAAGCCGGGTCTGTAAACGTATCGTGTCGCCGATTCAACGCGCGTATCCTGTGTCTCCTGAAACGTTACTGCGCCTGCACATTCAATGGCTTCGGCCGGGGACAGACTGCTGATGATTGATTTCGACGAGGTGATTGACCGCCGCGGCACCCATTCCCAGAAATGGGACGGAATGGGTCGCTATGGTGTGCCATTGGACAGCGGCATTCCGCTGTGGGTTGCCGATATGGATTTCCGCGCTGCGCCGCCGATCAACGCCGCGCTGCAGCGCATGGTCGATCACGGTGTGCATGGCTATTACGGCGATGATTGCAGCTTTCGCGCGGCGATGGCGGGCTGGATGAAGCGGCGACATGACTGGGACATCGACCCCGAATGGGCGCTGCAGACGCATGGGCTGGTGAACGCGCTGGCAATGATTATCCAGGCTTGTTCCGCGCCGGGTGAGGGGGTGATCGTCTTTTCGCCGGTCTATCACGCCTTTGCCCGCGTCATCACAGCCAATAACAGGCGTGTCGTGGCCTCACCGCTGGGTGTCGAGGATAACCGCTTTCATATGGATCTGGCGGCGCTGGAGCGCGCGCTCACCGGTGATGAGAGGCTGTTGTTCCTGTGTTCGCCGCATAATCCCGGTGGCCGCGTCTGGAGTGCAGAAGAACTGCGCGCGGTGGCTGATGTGTGCGCGCGCCATGACATTATCCTGGTCAGTGACGAGGTTCATCATGACCTGGTCATGCCGGGGCATCAGCATCATATTACCGCCAAGGCAGCGCCGGAGATCAGCAACAGGCTGATCACACTTGTCGCGACAAGCAAGACTTTCAACATCGCCGGCATCGAGACCGGAAGCATGTTGATTTCCGATCCGGCCCTGCGCAAACGCGTGGCGAAGGCCCGCGCCGCAATGTCGATCTCGAACAACCGCTTTGGCATGATCATGGCCGAGGCCGCCTATGAAGGCGGCGAGGAATGGTTGGATGCGCTGCTAACCTATCTTGATGGCAACCGGCAGCTCGTAAACCGGGCAATTGCCAGCATACCCGGTCTGTCGGTAATGGACCTTGAGGCAACCTATCTTGCCTGGGTCGATTTTGCCGGCACCGGGTTGACGCGCGATGAATTCACGACGCGGCTGACAGTGGCTGGCCTTGCGCCAAGCGAGGGATACACATTCGGCCTTGAGGGTGAGCTGTGTATGCGCTTCAATATCGCCTGCCGGCAGGCACTCCTTGCCGAGGCGATGGAGCGGCTTGCCGACGCCTTTTCAGACCTGCAATAGAGTAGCCAGCAAAAAGGCCAGGCCATCATGAAATAGCCTGGCCGGTCGATCTGCGTGGCTGTGTCGTCAGGCGATCTTCAGTTCGAAATCGGCAATGCCGTCGACGCCGCCGGTCAGTACATCGCCGCGCTGGACCGCGCCAACACCGGCTGGGGTGCCCATGAAGACAACGTCGCCCTCGCGAAGCGTGTACATGGTCGACAGATCGGCAATGATCTCGGGAACCGACCAGACCATCTGCGAAAGGTCGGCCTCCTGCTTGATTTCACCATTCTGTTCCAGATGGATCCGTCCAGCACCAACCGACGGCACCTCATCCATTGGGCGCAGCGGTGTGACGACGGCCGACTGTTCGACATCCTTTGACGTATCCCACGGGCGGCGCGTTTCCTTGGCCTTGTTCTGATGGTCGCGGCGGGTCATGTCGATGCCGGCGGCACAGCCGAAGATGTGCGCCAGCGCGTCAGCCTTGGCGATGTTCGTGCCACCACTCTTCAGCGCGAAGACAAGTTCCATCTCGTAATGATAGTTCTCGGTCCGCGGTGCGTAGGCAATCTCGCCTTCGGCCATGACGATTGTGGTTGGCGATTTGGTGAAATAGAACGGCGCTTCGCGGTCGACAACGGCCCCCATCTCGGCGGCGTGCGCCTCATAGTTCCGCCCAACACAGAAAATCCGGTTCACCGGATACAGCTGATCACTGCCAAAGATCGGAATGATGGCAGGGGCGGGAGGCTGGAACAGATAGTTGGTCATGGCAACATCCTTTAATACGGGCCTTATGATATGGGCCTAAACATCCGGGCCTTACAGAACGGGGCGCGAAGGCCGGGCTACGGGGTCAGGCGGACACGAACTGCGCCTAACCTAACCGAGACCGCCTAACTGACGCAACAAAGACATGACGCGACAAAGACCTAGAGCCCATGGTCACGACATGCCACACTGCCGCGTCAGCAGTCATCTGCCCAACCACATATGATATCCTTCATGCAGTTCGTCTTTCGCCAGCACAACCACCGCACGGCCTCGCTGATGGTCTTTCTGTCATCGGGTGTCTGGGGGATCATGTGGTATCCGATGCGGCAGGCCGAATCACTCGGGCTGGCACCGCTCTGGGTGCAGGGGATGTTCATGCTGATGCCGGCGTTGGTGCTGGCGCCCTTTGCCCTCCGCGCGACGATGGCGGCACGCCATCACTGGCTGATCTACCTTGCCGCTGGCGGGCTGATCAATGCCGGTTTTACCTGTTTCGGGCTTGGCCTGATGCTCGCCTCGGTCAGCAAGACGACGGTGCTGTTCTACCTGACGCCTGTATGGGGCACGATCCTTGGCAGGTTCTTTCTTGGTGAGCGGCCCGGCCTGCCGCGCTGGCTTGCTGTCGGTGCCGCAGTCATCGGGTGCTGCCTTGTCATGCAGCTTGACCCCTGGCGGCTGGCTTTCGAGCCGGCAGATCTTCTTGGTCTGTTTTCGGGCCTTCTGTGGGGCGCGGGTGCGGTTGTGCTGCGCTGCTTCCCCGCTGCCGATTTCCGCAATACATCGCTGGTGCAATATATCATCGGGGTGGGGTTGGTCGGCCTTATCGGTCTGATACTGGACGTGCCTGCGCCTGCACCGCGGGATCTTGTCATGGCCGCGCCCTGGGCATTCATCTTCGGGGCGTTGGTCTTCCTGCCGGCGCTTTTGCTGATCTTCCGGGTCAGCCAGTATCTGTCGCCGGGCCTGGTCGGCATCCTGATGCTGTCAGAGGTTCTTGTCGCCGCCACCAGCGCCGCACTGTTTCTTGGCGAGAGGCTTGATGCGGCGCAACTTCTGGGTGTCGGGCTGATCATGGCGGCGGGGGCAGCTGTTGCGTTTGCCGGCCCGCAGCACCACCATGATGACCGGGCTACAGGCTGAAGCGCGAGAAGACCCGCCGGGCATTATCCTCGAAGATCATCTGCCTCTGCGCATCGGTCAGCCGCGTGCTGCCGTCGATATAGCGCTTTGTATCGTCATAATAATGGCCACTTCGCGGGTCGATACCGCGCACAGCGCCAATCATTTCCGAGGCGAACAGGATATTCTCGGTCGGGATCACATCGACCAGCAGATCGATACCGTCCTGGTGATAGACACAGGTATCAAAGAAGATGTTGCCGAGAACGCGCTCGTTCAGATCGCCAAGTCCCATATCCTGCGCCATGCCGCGGAACCGGCCCCAGTGATAGGGAACCGCGCCGCCGCCATGCGGGATGATGAATTTGATCTGCGGGAAGTCGGTGAAGACATCCGACATCATGAAATGCACGAAGGCGGTGGTATCGGCCCCAAGGTAATATGAGCTGGTCGTATGCATGGCCGGATGGCAGGCGCCGCTGACATGGATCATCGCCGGCACATCCAGCTCGCACATCGCTTCATAGAGCGGGTACCAGTATTTGTCGCCAAGCGGCACGTCCTTCCAATAGCCGCCCGACGGGTCGGGGTTCAGGTTACAGCCGATAAAGCCCATCTCCTCGACGCAGCGCCGCAGTTCGGCAATGCTGCTCTCGATCGGGGTTTGCGGGCTCTGCGGCAGCTGGCATACAGGTACGAAATTCTGCGGGAACAGATTGCAGACGCGCCGGATCAGGTCGTTGCAATGCTCGGTCCATGCCTGCGAGGTTGACGCGTTGCCGACATGATGTCCCATCCAGCTGGCACGCGGCGAGAATACGGTCACATCGGTGCCGCGTTCCTGCTGCACGCGAAGCTGGTTGGTCTCGATACTCTCGCGGATTTCATCATCCGTAACGGCCATCACCCCCTTGTCGCTGATATGGTCCGGGTCGGCGGCGATGGCAGCTTTCTGGGCGTCGCGCCAGTCGGCAACGCCTGGCGGTGTGGTGGTATAGTGGCCGTGGCAATCAATAATCATGGCGTTGTCTCCTCAGGAATAGGCCCTCAGAATCAGGCCCCAATGTCAGGTCCCCAATGTCAGGTCCCCAATGTCAGGTCTCTGTGTGGCACTCAGTTGCTGAACTGGCGCTCGATGATATCCATCACCTGCATCGCCGGAAGGCATTGTGCCAGGCTGGAATTCGGTTCACGGCCCTCACGGATGGCGGCGATGAATTCGCGGTCGATCAGCTCGATGCCGTTTGTCGAGACATCGACCTTGCTGACATCGATCTGATTTTCATGGCCGTCATACAAATCATCATAGCGGGCGATATAGGTATTGTTGTCACAGATATAGCGGAAGTAGGTGCCAAGCGGCCCGTTATTGTTGAAGGACAGCGACAGCGTACACAGCTTGCCGCTGGCCGTTTTCATGATGATGGCCATGTCCATGGCGATGCCGAGATCGGGATGATGCGGTCCCTGAACGCCGTGAACCTCGGTCACCATCTCGCCGGTCTGATACATGAAAAGATCAATGGTGTGGCAGGCATGGTGCCATAGAAGATGGTCGGTCCAGCTTCGTGGACTGCCATCGGCGCTGATGTTCTTGCGGCGGAAGAAATAGGTCTGAACATCCATCTGCTGCACTGACAGCTCGCCCGCCGTGATCAGATTATGGACATATTGGTGCGAAGGGTTGAAACGCCGCACATGGCCGGCCATTGCGACAAGACCGGTCTCCTTCTGTTTGGCGACCAGTGCTTCGGAATCGGCGAGGCTGTCAGCCATCGGTATCTCGATCAGCACATGCTTGCCAGCCTCCATTGCGGCGATCCCCTGCTCGGCATGCATGCCGGTGGGGGTGGCCAGAATGACCGCGTCGATATCGGGCATCGCCAGCGCCTCGGCAAGGTCGGTTGAGGCATGCGCAGCGCCATATGCAGCGGCGAGTTCACGTGTTGGCTCCAGACGCCGTCCGACAATCGAGGCAATTTCAACGCCATCGATCAGTTTCAGCGCATCAAGATGTTTTTTGCCAAAGGCGCCACCGCCCGCAAGACAGATTTTCATGGGATCAGCTCCGTTCCTAGTCTGATATTTTCTAGTCCGATGTGTTCTTGTCTGATGTGTTCTTGGTCAATTCACCAGCCTGTTCGATCCGCGCGATCTGCTCGGCAAGCGCCGCATCGGGGGCCAGCGTCAGCTCCAGCGCCCCCATATCATCCTGCCAGGCAATCGTGCCGGTGGTCATTGCCGGCGGGATTTCGAGCGCGCGAAGCGTTTTTGCCACCTCACGCATTTCGGCGGCGCGGCGGATGCCATGCGCCGTCATCCGTTCCATATTATAGGCGGCCTGCGCGGCCCAGCCCATATCAGTTTGCGAGGCATCCAGTGAATTTGCGACCTCATCAGCAACGCCGGCCCTGACCGCGGCGCAGAAACATTCCGCCGTCAGCGCCTCGATTCCCTTCACCATGACCGAGCGTAGCATCTTGATGGTGGAAGCGCGGCCGATTGCGTCGCCGACAAAGCGCGGATGCAGCCCGGCGGCGGCAAGGCGTGCTGCGACCGCCTCGGGGTCCGGGGCGGCGGCCAGCATCGGCGTCTCATGGCCGCGTGGTTCAATCGGCGCCATCACTGCAACATCGACATAGACGCCGCCCGCCGATTCGATTGAGTGGCTGGCAATCTGTTTGGTTGCCGGCGCACAGCTGTTCATGTCGAGATAGAGTGCGCCCTGCGGCAGATGCCGCGCCACCAGTCCGGCGGCGGTGGCAGCCTGGTCCGCCGTGACGACAGAGATCACGATATCGGCCTCGGCGGCGGCCTCCGCCGGGGATGTGCAGGCGGTAACGCCGGCGCTTGTGATGCGCGCCTGCATCGCCGCTGCAACCGCCGGATCACCATCGACTAGCTTTATATCGAAAGCGCGCAGGGTCCCCCGCGTCCCTTCGGCGTTGCCAAGGCTGGTGGCGATTGCCATCCCGGCCTCGCCAAATCCGATCAGGGCAATGATCATTTGCAAACTCCCATAGCAACTGGATAGCAAAATGACAGCCACCGCGCCATGCTGGCAGAATAGAATTTCGACATGGCACCTTGCCAAGCTTTTATGGTCAATCCTGCTGGCGTCGCGCTATGCTTGAACAAATCTCCATGTGATGGGGTCAGATCAAGAGGTGGCGAGATGTCGTCTGCGGGAACTAGATGTATGTGGATGCGGGGGGGCACCTCGAAAGGTGGGTATTTCCTGGCCTCTGACCTGCCGGATGACGAGGCCGCGCGTGATGCGCTGTTACTTCGTGTCATGGGGTCACCCGACGCCCGGCAGATTGACGGCATGGGTGGTGCCAATCCGCTGACCAGCAAGGTGGCGGTGATTGCGCCGACGGAACGCGACGATTGCGATATTGATTATCTGTTCCTGCAGGTGTTTGTCGACCGGGCGCTTGTCTCGGATGCCCAGAATTGCGGCAATATCCTGGCCGGGGTCGGTGCCTTCGCCATCGAACGCGGCCTTGTGCCGGTGTCCGGCGAGACAACCGACGTGCGGATTTTCATGCGCAATACGGGGCAGGTGGCAACGGCCAGCATCGCCACGCCGGATGGTATCGTGTCCTATGATGGCGATGCGACCATTGACGGCGTTCCCGGCAGCGCCGCCGCCGTGCCACTGGTCTTTGATGATGTTGCCGGGTCGATGTGCGGCACCTTGCTGCCAACCGGCAATGCGGTGGATGTGGTCGAGGGTGTCGAGGTGACGATGATCGACAACGGCATGCCGATTGTCGTGCTGCGGGCTGGCGATATGGGGATCAGCGGGTATGAAACGCCGGCAGACCTTGATTCCAACGAAGACCTGAAAGCACGGCTGGAGGTGCTTCGCCTGGCCTGTGGCAGGATGATGAATCTTGGTGATGTGGCTGAAAAGTCAGTGCCGAAGATGACGATGGTGGCACCCGCACGCCATGGCGGTGCCTTCATGACGCGCAGTTTTATCCCGCATCGGTGTCATGACACGATCGGCGTTTTTGCCGCCGTCAGCGCCGCCACCGCGGCCCTGCTGCCGGCAAGCCCGGCGGCCGCGCTGGCGACCATCCCACAGGGCGCGCGCAAGGTGATGGCGGTCGAACATCCGAACGGCGCCACCGCCTGCGTCCTGGAATGCGATGATGATGACAGGGTCCTGAAGGCTGGCATGATGCGCACCACCCGCAAGCTGTTCGACGGGATGATTTTCTGAGGAAAGGCCAAACATGACTGACAAGACAGATAATTCAGCACCGAACAATTCAGTTCCGGCCACTTCAAGTGGCGAGGTTACCTGGCACCCCAATCCCAAGAGGCCCGATTTCACGCCGCCCCGGGGCGCGGTCGACGCGCATTGCCATGTGTTCGGGCCGGCCGATGCGTTTCCGTTCGCGCCGGAACGCAAATACACCCCCGGCGATGCCGGCAAGGACATGCTGTTCGCGCTGCGCGATCATCTTGGCCTGTCGCGCAATGTCATTGTGCAGGCAAGCTGCCATGGCAAGGATAACAGCGCGATGATCGACGCACTGCGGGCGTCGGGCGGGCTGGCGCGGGGCGTTGCGGTGGTGGCGCATGACATCGCCGATGAAGAACTCGACAGGATGCATGCGGCCGGGGTGCGCGGTGTCAGGTTCAATTTCGTCAAGCGTCTGGTCGATGCAACGCCGCGTGAGGTGTTCATGCGCACCGCCGAGCGGGTGCAGCGTCTTGGCTGGCATATCGTTGTCTATTTCGAGGCCCCCGACCTTGCCGATCTGACACCGTTCCTGAAGGAGCTTCCCGGCATCGTCGTGGTTGACCATATGGGCCGCCCGGATGTCAGCCAACCGGTCGATGGCCCGGATTTTGGTCGCTTCGTGGCGTTGATGGAAGATCTGCCGACCTTGTGGACCAAGGTCAGTTGCCCCGAGCGCCTGACCATTGATGGCCCGCCTTATGATGATGTGGTGCCGTTTCAGCGTCACCTTGTTGAGCGGTTCAGCGACCGTGTGCTATGGGGCACCGACTGGCCGCATCCGAACATGAAGTCACACCGTCCTGATGACGGTTTGCTGGTCGACACAATCGCACGGATCGCGCCGACCCCGGCCCTGCAACAGGCGCTGCTGATTGACAATCCGATGCGTCTCTACTGGCCAGACGCCTGATTTTCGTCATGCCTGATTTTCTGGGGCCATCCGGCGAGCTGCCAGCACCCGCCCGATGATCACCACCGCCAGCGCACCGATGCCGGCAGCTGCCTTGGCGGCATAGTCGGGAAGGTCTGCCATATAGGTCATCAGCAGCGGGTCATGCGCAATCAGATCACCTGCCAGCCAGCCGAGCAATGCGGCGCCAAACGTGATGATGACAGGAAAGCGCTGCATCATCCGCAGAATGATGGCGCTGCCGCCGATGATGATCGGCACGCTGAGCAGCAGGCCGAACACGACAAGCACCATATCGCCCTTGGCGGCGGCAGCGATGGCGACCGAATTGTCGAGGCTCATCACGAAATCGGCAATGATGATGGTGCGAATGGCCTCCATCAGGCTTCCCGGTTGCTTGACCGCGCCCTCGTCAAGGTCGTCTTCCTCGGCCAGCAGCTTCACCCCGATCCACAGCAGCAGTATGCCGCCGATCAGCTTCAATGAGGGTATGGTCAACAGTGTGCTGGCAAAGAACACCAGCATGACCCGCAACCCGATGGCACCTGCTGTCCCCCAAACTATGCCAAGCCGTTTCTGCCGGGATGGCAGGTTGCGACAGGCAAGGGCGATGATGATGGCGTTGTCACCGCCAAGGATGATGTCAATCGCAATGATCTGCAGGATGGCAATGACAAGGGCGTCATCGAGCATGGCGGCGGGGCACTCACACGGGTAAAAAGATTTCGTCGGCTATAGACGCACCGCCATGCCTGCGCAACCAAATTGCCTCTCGCGTTACCCAGGGCTTGACAGTGCGACAATAATACCCACCTGGCTTATTAACCCTTTTTGGCGTCTTGAAAATTGCTATCTGTCTGAAAAATAGCCTAAATAAATTTAGTAATGATTTTGATAATCATTCGCAATAATTCTCTTGCCAAATGCGGCGAATTTGCATTTGATAATCATTCTCACCTATCGGACACTTTGCACCCACAGGGGAACACAGATGTATCTCGCAATATCAAAGGCATTGGCGCGGCGCGCGATCAGCCGGTTGAGAACCTGGGTTGTGGCCGCCATAGCCGGGTTGCTGATGGCTGGTGGGCCGGTTGTTGCCACTGCTGCCGAGATCAACATCTATTCGCACCGGCAGCCATTTCTGTTGCAGCCATTCCTTGACGCCTTTACCGCCGAGACAGGGATCAGGACACGTGTTGTCTATGCTGCGAAAGGGCTTGCGCAGCGCCTGCTTGCAGAAGGTGAGGCCAGCCCGGCCGATGTTATCTTGACGGTCGATATCGCACGCCTCAGCGAATATGCCGATCTCGATCTGCTGGCCCCCGTCAAATCGCCCGTTCTTGCGGCCAATATCCCGGCGCATCTGCGGGCCTCGGATGATCGCTGGTTTGCGTTCTCGACGCGCGCCCGTCTGGTCGTCACTTCGGTCGACCGGGTTGCGCCGGGGGCCATTGCCGACATCGAGGATCTTGCCGACCCGCAATGGGCTGGCCGTGTCTGCAGCCGCAAGGGAAGTCATGTCTATAACCGTTCACTGATGGCCTCGATCATCGCCGCCAACGGGGCTGACGCTGCCGAGGCTTGGGCCAGCGGTCTGGTGGCGAATTTTGCCCGCAAGCCGCAGGGCAATGATCGCGCCCAGGCCAAGGCGATTTTTCAGGGCGAGTGTGATGTGGCGATCATGAACCATTATTATTACGGCAACATGCTGTATGGCGATAAGCCTGCGCAAAGGGACTGGGCCGCGGCAATCAGACTTGTCTTCACGAACCAGGATGGCCGTGGCAACCATGTCAATATTTCCGGCGGTGGGATGGCGCGGCATAGCCCCAATCCTGACGGGGCGCGCCGGTTCCTTGAATTTCTGACAACGCCGGTGGCGCAACAGCTCTATGGAGAGGTGAATTTCGAATATCCTGTCAATCCGGCCGTGGCGTCTGGCGGTGTGCTGGCGTCATGGGGTGACTTCAGGCGTGATGATCTGGAGGTCGAACGGCTTGCAGAACTGGCGTCGGACGCGCAGATGATCATCGACCGGGTCGGATGGTAGCCACTTTTCTGTCATACTGGTCGCGGCGTCCGGCCCGCCATTTCGATGGCTGGTCGGTCACCGCCGTTCTGATCTGCTGTTTCATTCTTGGGCCAATCCTTTCACTTTGGATAATGGCCTTTGGCGACAGTCAGGGCCTGTGGCGGCATCTGGTCGCGACCGTGCTGCCACGGTACGTGGTGAACACGCTGTTGCTGATGCTTGGTGTCGGGGGGTTGTCCGTTCTGTTCGGGGTCAGCACGGCATGGGTCATTACGCGCTATGCCTTTCCCGGCAAGCGGGTCTTTGAATGGCTGCTGCTTCTGCCAGCTGCCATTCCGGCCTATATCATCGCCTACACCTATACCGACTTTCTGGAATATGCCGGCCCGGTGCAGACGCTTCTGCGCGACCTTTTCGGCTGGCAACGGCCGATGGATTACTGGTTCCCGGAAATCCGCTCGCTTGGTGGGGCGGTGCTTGTCATGTCCTCGGTGCTGTACCCCTATATCTACATGGTGACGCGGATTGCCTTCCGTCTGACTCCGGCCAGCCTGTTTGAGATCGCGCTTGTCCATGACAAGTCGCAATTCTGGTCGGTTGGTTTGCCGCTTGCCCGGCCAGCCATCACTGCCGGGCTGGCGCTTGTGCTGATGGAGGTCGTATCCGATTTCGGGACGGTCGAATATTTTGCTGTTGAGACCATCACCCTCGGCATTTTCAATGTCTGGCTTGGCATGAACAATATCGTCGCCGCGGCGCAGATTTCGCTGTTCGGTTTTGTTTTCATCCTCAGCCTGCTGGGGCTGGAGCTGTATGCCAGATCACGGCAACGATTTGCCGGTAATGGCAAGTCCGCCGTCGAACTGCAACCGCTGCGGCTTCGTGTGAAAGGCCAGCTTGCCTGCCAGGCCGTATGTGTGCTGCCGCTGCTTCTGGGGTTTGTCCTGCCGGTCGGGGTGCTGTTGAAATTCGTGCTTGGCAATCCGGTCACCGACCAGCTTGGCCAAGTCTTCGATACGGTTGGTGCCACGATGATGATGGCAGGTGCGGCGGCGGCGCTGATCGTTGCCGTGTCAACGCTGTTGGTGCTGGCGGCGACCTATCGGGGCGGTGTCGCGTTACGCCGTCTGACCATGGCGGCCTCCAGCGGCTATGCAATCCCCGGTACGATGCTGGCTATCGGCGTTCTGGTCTTTGCCGGTGTGGTTGACCGCGCTTGGGCCGTGTTGGTTGGCGACCCGCGCGCCACGTTGTTGCTTGGCGGTGGCGGTATTCTTCTGACCGCCTATCTTGTTCGATTTCAGGCTGTCGGCTATGGAGCCCTGATGTCCGGAGTCAGGCGGCTTCCGGACAATATGATGAATGCCAGCCGGGTGCTTGGGCACGGGTTTGGCAACAGCCTGAAACGGGTGATCCTACCGTTGCTTCGTGGCTCGATGCTGGCGGGCGGGTTGCTGTGCTTTGTCGATATCATGAAGGAACTGCCGATCACGCTGTTGCTTCGGCCTTTCGATTTTGAAACGCTGGCCACCTACACCTATCAGTTCGCCAAGGATGAAATGCTGGAAATGGCGGCACTGCCGGCCTTGATGATCGTTGTTGCCGGACTGGTGCCGGTGATCCTGATGAACAACATGCTGCGGCGCGCGGGCTAGACTTCGCCGTCGCCACCATGGTTTATTGGGCGTCAGGCCGGCAGGCCCAGCTTTCAGAACGAGGTATCCTCATGGCCGTAATCGCCTGTGTTGACGATCTGCGAAAGCAGATGGAACGGCGCGTGCCGCGCATGTTTTATGATTACTGCGAAAGCGGGTCATGGACAGAATCAACCTTCAATGCGAACGCGGCCGACCTTCAGGACATTAAGTTTCGCCAGCGTGTCGCGATCGATGTATCGCAACGCAGCACCGCGATGACGATGCTGGGCGAGGAGGTGCCGATGCCAGTGGCGCTGGCACCAACCGGGCTTACTGGCATGCAGCATGCTGATGGTGAAATCCTGGCCGCGCAGGCTGCCGAATCCTTCGGCGTTCCCTTTACCCTGTCGACGATGTCGATCTGCTCGATCGAGGATGTTGCCGAGAACACCACGAAACCCTTCTGGTTCCAGCTCTATGTAATGCGTGACCGCAAGTTCATTCGCAATCTTGTCGATCGTGCCAAAGCCGCCAACTGCTCGGCGTTGATGATCACGCTGGATTTGCAGATCATGGGACAGCGCCACAAGGATGTGCGCAACGGGCTGTCGGCACCGCCGAAACCGACCTTGAGGAACATGATCAATCTTGCCACCAAGCCGTCCTGGTGTCTTGGCATGCTGCGAACCCGCCGCCGCGAATTCCGCAATATTGTCGGGCATGTCGAGGGTGTGAAGGACATGTCGTCGCTTGCCAGCTGGACGGCCAGCCAGTTCGACCCGAGCCTGTCCTGGGATGATGTGCGGGAAATCCGCAAACAATGGGGCGGCAAGATCATCATCAAGGGCATTCTGGATGTCGAGGACGCGCGCCAGGCGGTCAATGCCGGCGCCGATGCGGTGGTTGTCTCGAACCATGGCGGGCGCCAGCTTGACGGCGCGCCATCCTCGATCGCCGCGCTGCCGGCCATTGTCGATGCCATTGGCGACAAGTGCGAGGTCTGGATGGATGGCGGTATCCGCACCGGCCAGGATGTGCTGCGCGCGGTGGCGCTTGGCGCGAAGGGTACGCTGATCGGCCGCGCCTTTCTCTACGGGCTTGGCGCTGGTGGCCGCGCGGGTGTCACCAAGGTGCTGGAGATATTGCATAAGGAACTTGATCTGACGATGGCGCTGTGCGGGCGTTCAAACCTGTCAGAAATCGATGAATCGATCCTGATCAGGTAGCGCCGTCTAGAGAGGCTGGCCCGTGTTGGTCGGTTGCGATGGGCCTGTTCAGCCTTTGCCAACAATCTGGCGATGAAAATCCGGGTCCGTCGCGCCTTCGGTGCCGACCAGCAGGATCACCGAATCAGGCGTCATCTCCAGCCTCTGCCACGCCGCCCCGTCGGCATGCATCACCAGCAAGGCGGCCAGTCCGGAGGTTGAACATTCGCCAGCCTCGATCGAATTCGTGCGGTTATGGAACCAGCGCATCAGCGGGGCCACGGCCTCATCCCCGATGGTCACGCAATGGCTGACCGTCGGTTTCAGGATGTCCCAGGCAAGCTCGGACACCTCACCGCATGACAGGCCGGCCATCAGCGTTTCCCGGGTGATATCGACGAGGGTCGGTTGGCCGGCGACAAGGCTGTCGCGCATGCAGGCGCTCATATGCGATTCAACGGCGATCATATGACCAAGCGAGGGGCCCGCCGCCTGCCACAGCGGTGCAATGATCCCCGCCGCCAGCCCGCCAACCCCGACCGGCAGCATCGCATGGCTTGGCGATTCGCCAAGCTGGTCGAGGATCTCGGCGGCCATCACCGTATAGCCGGCCATGACCGTCAGCGGCACCTCGTGATACCCTTCCCACGAGGTGTCGGAGACGATCTGCCAGCCATGCGCCGCGGCGTCCGCCTTGCAGGCGGCAAGCGATGCCTCGTAATTGCCGTTGATCCGGATCACTTCGGCGCCAAAGGCCGCCATGGCGTCGGCACGAGCCTGGCTGACATGCGCGTGAATATAGATTTTTGCGGCGCACCCGGCGCGCGCCGCTCCCCAGGCCACTGACCGGCCATGATTGCCATCGGTGGCGGTGGTGACGGTCAAATCGGCTGTGCTACCGCCATCTGCCTCGATCTGCCGGGCCAGCGCGGCGACGGCATAGGCCCCGCCAAGTGCCTTGAAGGACCCCAGCCCGAAGCGCGCCGATTCATCCTTGTAGACGACCCGCGCGACGCCAAGATGATCGGCGATCTCGGGAAGATCATGAAGCGGTGTCGGCGCATAGCCCGACCAGTCACCGATGGCCGCCCGCGCGGCATCCATCACCGCCGTGTCAAGTGATCCGGCGCGGTTGGGGAAGGCGGCGGCATTGCGGCCGGGGTTGGCGTCCAGCGTGAATGGGGCGGCCAGCGCCGCCTGAAGATCGGCATCCATGCGTTATGGTCCTTCTTGTAGTGCCCGAATATGGGCCGTGCTGTCAGTAGCGGCCCTTGCGGTTGGTGCCTGCATAAAAGATTTCGGACAGCCTGTCATTTGCCTCGTCGCGGAATCTGATATCGCCGGGTTGCATGGTCCCGCTTGGCCGCGGTGCCACATCATGATGTCCGAAGGTGTCGCTGCCGCGCGCCTGCTGCACCCAGATGTGGCCGATCACCTGTTCGACATGCGGCGCGATATAGCTCTGCATCGCAAAGCCGATCCGCCGTTCACCTGACATGTTCGGTCCCGACCCGTGGACGATCCGCGGGTGATGGAGCGACAGCTGCCCCGGCCTCAGCGGCACCGCGACGGCGGCGTCCTCATCGACATCGGGTACCGTCTGGCCGCGGGTCAGAAGATTGTCATCACCATAGGTGTCGACATGCTCGGCCAGCGGTGCCTTGTGCGAGCCGGGGATCATCCGCATGCAGCCATTTTGCTCGCTCACATCGCTGATCGCCAGCCAGCCAGTGACCCAGTCATGCGGCTCCAGCCCGATATAGCGGGCATCCTGGTGCCAGCTGATAAAGCCTTTCGTCTCCGGCTCCTTGATGAACAGGGTGGTGCCGGCCACCAGAATGTCCGGGCCAATCACATCCTGCACCGCGTCCAGGATGCGGCTGTCATGCGTGATCTCATCCAGCACCGGCAGCACATAATGCGCGTTGTTGCGGTTCGCGCCGGTTAGCCCGTCGGGAAAGCGGCGTTCGGCGTCCTCCAGCGCGGTGCGGATCGCCGCCGCCTCATCCGTGCTGAAAATATCAATCGGCGCGACGAATCCGTCGCGTTCATAGGCGGCTTGCTGCGCCGCGGTCAGCCTGATCGGCATGGCGGTCACCAGGTTTGGACATCTGTTCGTGGTTGAGAGTGCCTCAGCATCGCGCCGGACGCAAAAGTTTTGCGACCCACCCTGCGCACCTTGTCCTGCGACCCTCTTCTCGGCATGGTGATTTTCGACTAGCCTTGGCCTGCACATTGGCAGGAGGCGTGATGATGAGCGGACATGGCTATGACAGCGGGCGGCTGAACCTGCCTTTCGTGGGGCTGTGCAGCTTTGGCAAATATCCCTACCAGCCAGACTGGGACGCCATCGACGCCGATTTTGCGATTCTCGGCGCCCCGTTCGATTTCGGCACGCAGTTCCGCGCCGGTGCGCGATTCGGCCCGCGCGGCATTCGCGAGGCTTCGACGCTGTTCTCCTTTGGTCATGCTGGTGCCTATGACCATGAGGATGACGTTACCTATCTAGA
>CBFHNZ010000013.1:0-53458 GCA_965657415.1 Puniceispirillaceae bacterium (SeqCode)
GCGCCAGCGCCGCGGTGATCGGCAGCCGCAGGATGGCCAGCAGCGCCAGCGTCACCAACAGGCCGCCAGCGGCCGCGAACATCAGATAGCAGACCGGCGTCAGCGGATGGTGCCAGCGCGCCACCGTCTTCAGCGAGGCATAGATCATCGAGCTGGCATAGACGGTGAAATAGATCAGCACGAGAAGCGCCAGATTGGCCCAGAGCGGCACATAGCCGCCGCGATAGGCAACGGCGAACCAGCCGGCAAGCCCGGCCATCACGACCACCGCCAGCACGCCTTCACGCGACAGCCAGCTTGACCGCCATTGGCTGAGTGCGCGCCAGGCCCGTTCGGGATGGCCAAGATGGAAGGTCGAGCTGATCAGACCGACCCCGATCAGCGCCAGCGTACCGATGCCGACACCCATCACGCTTGCCGATGTCATCAGCGGCAGCAGACCCAGAACGATCCAGCCGGCAAGGCCGAGGCCAAGACCGGAGATGGTGGTGAAGAAGATGATTGACCAGGCAGGCCGCATTGTCGTGTCCTCAGTATCTGTCGCCAGGGGTCCCCGTCGCCGGTGTCACCCGAGCCTGTCGAGTGTGGAATCAACCCATTTCCAGAAGCCTGTCGGCGTGTCGGCCTCGGCCATCGCCACCAGCGAGACCGACGTTTCATCGACGGCGCGGCGGGGGCGTGGCGGCAGGTATTTGTTGACCGGTTTGGTGCCCTGTTCCGGCATCAGATCGATACCGTCGCGCGCCGCCACCATCTGGCTGACCTCGGAATTCGGATCGCCAAGATCGCCGAAATGACGGGCGTTGGTCGGGCAGGTGCGAACACAGGCCGGCACCCGGTCTTCTTCCGGTAGATTGTCGTTATAGATCCGATCCACACAGAGCGTGCATTTCTTCATCACACCTTCGGCCGGGTCCAGTTCGCGCGCGCCGTATGGGCATGACCAGGCGCACAGCCCGCAGCCGATGCACCAATCCTCATTCACCAGCACGATGCCGTCCTCGGCGCGTTTGAAGGACGCGCCAGTCGGACAGACGGTAACGCAGGGCGCCTCTTCACAATGCAGGCAGGATTTCGGGAAATGCACCGTGCGGGAATCCGCACCGTCACCGGCCTCATAGGCATGCACCCGGTTCAGCCAGGCGCCGCTTGGCGATTCGCCATAGGCCTCGGTATCGGCAAGTGGCGCGCCATAGCCGGCGGTGTTCCATTCCTTGCAATTGACGACACAGGCCTGACAACCAACACAGATATCAAGGTCGATGACAAGCCCAAGCTTGATCGCCGACGCCTCCGGCAGCATGGTCATGACGTGTCTCCCCCATTTTTCTTGTTGCCCTTATGGTTTGCACCCTGCGGCGTCCATTCGATGCCGTAGCGAAGCGTCGCCGCGGGCGCGTCTTCGCCATTCATCCGCGGCAGCGTATCGAATTGCGGCCAGGATTCGGCAGGCTCATCCACCGCCGCCTTTTCAATCTGCACCCGCAGATCGAACCAGGCGGCCTGTCCGGTGATCGGGTCGGAATTCGACCAGCGCATGCCATCACCCTTAGCCGGCAGCAATTCATGGATCAGATGGTTCAACAGGAAGCCCTTCTTCGCCTCCGGCGCATCGGGGTCGAGTTGCCAGGCACCCTTGCGCTTGCCGATGGCGTTCCAGGTCCAGATTGTCCGGTCATTGACGCCCGCCATCACCGCCACCGGCACGCGGATGCGGCCATGATGTGATGTGACCCAGATCCAGTCGCCATCCTCCAGATCATGCTCGGCGGCAAGACCCTGCGAGATGAACATCGGGTTATGGCCATGGATCTGGCGAAGCCAGGCATTCTGCGAGCCCCAGGAATGATACATCGCCATCGGTCGCTGGGTCAGCGCATGCAGCGGATAGGCAGCGTCATCGACGGCGCTTCCCTCGAAAGGCGGGTACCAGCTTGGCAGCGGGGTGAAGCAGGTCCGGATGCGCTCGCGAAGATGCTCCGGTGGTTGCTGGTCGCCATGCCCCTCGGCGGCAAGACGGAATTTCTGCAGAACCTCGACATAGATCTGGAAGGCATAGGGTTGCGGCGCGTCATAGAACCCCATCTCGACGGCGAATTGCTGATAGGCCGCATTCGCCGGCTTGAAATAACGTGCCTCGGCCGGGATTTCAGTGTGCCAGAAGGCACCATTGGCAATATAGGCGTCAAGCTGTTCGCTGTTCGGCTCACCGCGCCCCTTGGCGGCGCCATTGGCACCACGGAACCCGGCCAGCGGCCCGATACCGGGCTTGCGCTCATGATTGACGATATAGTCGCCATAATCCTCGTATTTAGGTTTGCCGTCAGCATCAACCATGCCGGGAAGGCCAAGCCGCGCACCAAGATCAAGCAGCACTGACTGGAAGCAGCGCACATCCCGGTCAGGCTCGACAACCGGCCAGCGAATGGCATCGGCAACAGCGTCGGCCTCGCAGATCGGACGATCCAGAAGCGAGATGGCGTCATGCCGTTCAAGATAGGTGGTGTCGGGCAGCACCAGATCGGCATAGGCCACCATTTCCGACGAATAGGCATCGGAGTAGATCAGCTTGGGGATCTTGTACTCGCCTGTCTCGGGGTCGGTTTCGGTCAGCATCTCCATGACGCCGCGCGTATTCATCGATGAATTCCACGCCATGTTGGCCATGTACATGAACAGCACATCGACCGGATAGGGATCACCGGCGACAGCGTTCGAGATAACCATATGCATCATCCCGTGTGCCGACATCGGCGCATCCCAGCTGTAGGCTTTGTCAATCCGCTGCGGCGTACCATCATCACCGATGATCAGATCCTCCGGCCCCAGAACATAGCCAAGCGGCGCGCCGGCAAGCGGCGTGTCGGGGGCCACCTGATCGGGCCGGCCGGCTGGCTTTGGATGAACATGTGGCGGCTTTGGATAGGGCGGCTTGAATCGGAACCCGCCGGGGGCCTCGACCGAGCCCAGAAGAAGCTGCAGCATATGCAGCGCGCGACAGGTCTGGAAACCGTTCGAATGCGCCGAAATCCCGCGCATGGCGTGCATCGAGACCGGGCGGCCGACCATCCGGTCATGCTTTTCGCCTTTCCAGTCGGTCCAGGGCTGCTCGATCACCACTTCCTTCTCGAACGCCGCCTTGGCCAGATCGGCGGCCAGCTGGCGGATCCGCTCAGCCGTGATGCCGACTTTCGGAGCCACCGTTTCGGGCGCGTAATCATCGATCAGATAAGCCTCGGCCATCAGCGTGAAAGCAGGCACCGCGATGCCGCCGCCCTTCACCTTTACCTCGCCCTGGAGCGCCACCTTCACCGAGGCGTCGGAATGCGGCGCGGTCTTGCCGGTCGTCCGGTCAAGCACCAGCGGCGTGCCATCATCATCACGCAGGAACAGCCCGTCATTCGCCTTGCCCGGATTGCGGATGACAAGCCAGGGGGCGTTGGTGTAGCGGCTCAGATAATCGATGTCGATTTTGCCGGCGCGCATCAATTCACGCACCAGCGACAGGATCAGCAACCCGTCAGTGCCCGGCGTCACACCATACCAGTCATCGGAAATCGCGGCATAGCCTGTCTGCACCGGGTTCACCGAAATCACCCGCGCGCCACGAGTTTTCAACTTGCCAAGCCCGATCTTGATCGGGTTCGAATCGTGATCCTCGGCCACGCCGAACAGAATGAAAAGTTCGGTCAGGTCCCAGTCTGGCGAGCCGAACTCCCAAAAAGCGCCGCCAAGCGTGTAGATGCCACCAGCCGCCATATTGACCGAACAGAAGCCGCCATGCGCCGCAAAGTTCGGCGTGCCGAACTGCTGCGCCCACCAACCGGTAAGCGCCTGTGACTGGTCACGGCCGGTAAAAAAGGCGAGCTTCCGCGGGTTGCTCTTGCGGATTGGCGCCAGCCAGTCGGTAGCGGTCTGCAGCGCCTCCTCCCAGCTGATCTCCTCGAACTGGCCAGAGCCGCGCGGCCCGACCCGGCGCAGCGGCGCCCGCAGGCGCGCCGGCGAATAATGCTGCATGATGCCGGCCGACCCCTTGGCGCACAGCACGCCCTTGTTCACCGGATGGTCGCGATTGCCCTCGATATAGCGGATCTTGCCATCGCGCAGATGCACATTGATGCCGCAACGACAGGCGCACATATAGCACGTTGTCTGCCTGACCTCGTCGCTGACATGCGGGGTGGTGTCGACCTTCGGTTGAACGGTCATGTGTGATCCTCCTGTGCGGCGATGGCCGCCAGTGCAAGTGATGCCAGTCGTGCCGCCGCCGGATCGGACCGGCTGGTCAGCATGATCGGAACTCTGCCGCCAAGAACGACGCCGGCGGCAAGTCCACCCGCGCAGTAGGCGAGCGCCTTGAATAGCACATTGCCGGAAACAATGTCAGGCACGATCAACCCGTCGGCATACCCGGCAACAGCGCCGATATCGCTGTCCGGTGTAATACCCTTGATGGCAACCGATTCCGGTGACAGAGCCAGATCAAAGGACAGCGGCCCGGCAAAGGCGGCCCTGTCATCAGCATCCGTGGCGGCGGCAGCAATCTCTGCCGCCTCAAGGCTGGATGGCATGCCGGGAAGCTGGGATTCGGTGGCCGACAATACAGCAATCCGCGGCCTTTCGACCCCCATTCGGCGCAACAGCGCCGCCATCGCCAGCGCCGCCTCGGTGCGGGTAGCAACATCCGGCGCGACATTCACCGCCGCATCGCTGATCAACAGCGGTCGCCCGCCACCCGGCGGCAGCATGGCAAAAACATGCACCAGCCGGCGGTCGCTGCGAATGCCCGAGGCGCGTTTGACAATCGTGCCCATGAAGATATCCGTATGAAGCTGTCCCTTGATCAGGCCGTGCGCCCGGCCGGCACCCACCTCGGCAACCGCCGCATCGATGGCGGCCTGTTCGCCGGCCGCGTCGATGATGCTGGCCCCGGCAAGGTCCCAGCCTATCACCGCGGCATCCCGTTCGATCTGCGCCGCCTCGCCAACCAGAATGGGCACCGCAAGCCCGACCGCCAGCGCATCGCGCGCGGTTTCCAGGATTGTTCCGCCGATGGCCCGCACAAACGCCACCGGGCGCGGCGCAACACCGGTCGCCAGCGCCAGAAATTCAGATGGGCAAGTGGCGTCGGCGGATGCCAGAAACGGGCTTGCCGACGGTGATCCAGGATGTGTCATTCAGGTCTCCCCACCCAATGCGGGTGCGACCCTAAAGTGCTGTCTGCCAGCCCGGCTGTCAATCACCCGGCCAGCAGGAAGTCACCAGGCAAGCCAGCCGCCAAATCAACTGACAAATCAACTGACAAAACAGCCGGCAATTCAACTGGCCTTGTGCCGCAATGTCTCGATTGCCGAAGCCAGCCGCGACACACCCTCGGCGATCCGCGCCTCGGGGATCGAAGAATAGGCAAGCCGAAAGTAATTGAGCGGCGGTGCTTGGGGGGCGAAAAACACGTCCCCGGGTTCGATCAGCACCCCATCGGTGGCGGCCTGTTCGGCGAGCTGCCGCGAATCCAGCCAGTCAGGCCCCCTGACCCAAAAGCTGGTGCCGCCGAAATGCGACGCGCTCTGAGTAAACAGCCGATGCGATTCCAGCGCAGTCTGCAGGGCCCGACGTCGCCCGGCAAGATGCCGCCGCAGACGCCTGATCTGCGCATCGTAATGGCCCAGTGCCATGAAATAGGCCAGCGTTCGCTGGGCATGCCCCGGCGGGTGACGCAGGATCAGGTGACGCAGCGCGCGCGCCTCCTCGATGAGCGGCTCCGGGGCCACCAGATAGCCAAGCCGCAAACCGGGAAAGACCGATTTCGACAGGCTGCCGACATAGATCACCCGCCCGTCACGATCCTGCGATTTCAGCGCCGGTGTCGCCGATTCCAGAAAATTCATCTCGAATTCATAATCATCCTCGACAATCAGGAAGTCATGACGGCCGGCAAGATCAAGAAGCGCGCGGCGGCGGTCCGCCGGCATGGTGTGCGTTGTCGGGCATTGATGGCTTGGCGTGATGAAGACGACATCACTGTCAGCAAGTGTCGATTCGTCGATGATCAGGCCACCACTGTCGACCGGCAGCGCCGAAATACGATCGGTGCGCTGTTGCAGGATATCGCGAAGATCGGGATAGGCGGGGTCTTCGATGACCACCCGCCGGTCACCCGATACCAGCAGCTGCGCCACCAGATAGAGCGCGTTCTGCGCACCAAGCGTCACCAGGATCTGTTCCGGACGCGCCGTGATACCGCGCCGTGGCAGGCTTCGCGAACAGATGTAGTTCAACAGCATCGGATCGTCACTGAGCCCGAAATCCCCGACCATGCGCCCGAAATTGCGCATGCCAAGCGCCTGCCGCGCGCAATCACGCCAGGCGGTCAGCGAAAACAGCTCGTCATCAACCTGGCCATAGACAAAGGGAAACGGATATTCACGCCAGTTCAGCGGCTTGCGAACAGGTCGGATATCGGAACAGGCCCCAACAATCTTGTCACGCCAGTCCACTCCCTCACCAGCATCATCAGGCGCCGCCACACCCGGCGGCTCTGTCAGATGGCTGACCGGGGCATCGCTGCTGACGATATAGCCCGAACGTTCGCGCGGCTGGATATAGCCGGTGTCGATCAGCGCCTGATAGGCCAGCACGACGGTGTTGCGCGACACGCCAAGCTGGCTGGCAAGAGCGCGGCTTGACGGAAGCTTGTCACCGGGCAGGATCGCCCGCGCCAGTATGGCCTCGACAACCGATTGCTGAATCTGTGACTGCAGGCTCGATTCGACATTGGCGTCAAGATTGATGATCAGGTGATCAAGCATCCAGTCTGTCCTTCTCCACTGCCTGCATCAGGGCACGAAGGCAGGTATGACCGGGTGCCTGCCTTCGGCCTAATCTGGTACCAGACTATCACAAATCTGGCTCTATAGTACCTTTTGAACCCTGTCTAGCGTGATGGATGACGTGCCACCATCCGTCGCAGTGTGTTCGTGCCGATTTACCAGGTGTCGATTCACCGATTATGGCTTGGCTATGATATGCCGGGCATGGCACCGCGACAGGATGACCGTTTACGAGACCATATAACCAACGCATAAATGCCAGATGGCAGAGCGCAACAGGAACGTGCCAGGCGATTGTGCCAGCATCGCCCGTCCCGCCCAGCTGCCGGCCCAGATGAAGGAGACCGCCATGTCCTATGATGTGAATTCGCTCGAAGCGCACTGGATGCCCTTTTCCGCCAACCGGGATTTCAAGGCCAATCCCCGCATGGTCGTCAAATCCGAGGGCATGTATATGTGGGATTACAAGGGAGGCCAGATCATCGACGGATCGTCGGCGCTGTTCTGCACCCCGGCCGGACATGGCCGCCGCGAGATTGCCGAAGCCGTCTACAGCCAGATGCTGAACAATGACTACACACCGCATTTCCAGCTTGGCCATCCCGGTTCATTCGAACTTGCCGAGCGCGTCTGCCGGATGCTGCCAGACAATTTCAACCACATGTTCTTCACCAATTCGGGATCCGAATCGATCGACACGGCGATCAAGATCATCCTGGCCTATCAGCGGGCCCGCGGGCAGTCGCAGCGCAACCGTCTGATCAGCCGCGAGCGCGCCTATCATGGCGTGAATATGGGTGGCGTATCGCTTGCCGGCATGGTTCGCAACCGCGAGACCTTTGGTCTGACGCTGCCAAATATTTCGATGATCCGCCATACCTGGACCGAAGAACAGCGATTCTCGAAGGGTCAGCCAAAGACTGGCGCCGAACTGGCACTGGATCTTGAGCGTATTGCCGAGAACCTTGGTGGCAGCACCCTTGCGGCCGTTTTCATCGAGCCTGTTGCCGGATCGACCGGCACGCTGGTGCCACCGGAAGGCTATCTTGAGAAGGTCCGCGAAATCTGTGACAAGCACGGCATGCTGCTTGTCTTTGACGAGGTGATCACCGGCTTTGGCCGTATGGGAACACCGTTCGCAACGCAGAAATTCGGGGTGAAGCCCGACATCATCACCATGGCGAAGGCGATCACCAACGGTGCCATCCCGATGGGCGGTGTGGCGGTTACCGATGAAATCTACGACACCGTCGTCAACTCGGCACCGGGCAACGCCATCGAATTCTTCCATGGCTACACCTATTCGGCCCACCCGGCAGCCTGTGCCGCCGGCATCGCGACGCAGAAGATCTATGAAGCGGACGGTCTGTTCGAAAATGCCGCCAATTTGGAATCCTATTTCCAGGATGCCGTGTTCTCGCTGCAGGACCACCCGCTTGTCGTCGATATCCGCGGCATCGGCATGATGGCCGGTGTTGAGGTGCAACAAGGAGATGCGCCGGGCGCACGTGGCGGCGAGATGCAGAAGGCGATGTTCTGGAACGGATTGCATATCAAATGGACCGGTGACAACGCGATCATCGCACCGGCTTTCATCGCCGAGCGCAAGCATGTCGACGAGATCATCGACAAGTTCCGCAAGACACTCGATCAGGCGCTCTAACCGGGAGCCGTAACCCACCCGACTGGATGTGATCATGGCCCGACTGGCAGTCAGCGGCGGCGGCATCGCCGGAATGGCATCCGCGCTTGCCGCGGCGCGGACGGGTCATGAGGTCACGCTTTTCACCGGTCGGGCGGCATCCGCGCTTACCGGCGGCCTCCAACTCGCACCGAATGGCTGGGCGGCGCTGGCCACACTCGGCCTTGCCGACAAAGCCACCAGCGTGTCACTGCGGCTGAACGAAATCATGGTGCGGTCACTCGACAGCGGCAGCACCTTGATCCGTCTGCCGCTTCATGAACCCTATGCCAGCTTTGACCGCGCGGCGCTGGCCGCCTGCCTTGCCGACGCGCTGGCCGCGCAGCCCTCGGTCCGGATCAGCCCCCTCAATCTTCAGCATATAGTCCAGCAGGGCGACCCGCATGGCCGCGTTTGTCTGGTGACCGATGACGGGGCAAGCGCGGAGTTTGCGGGGCTTATCGCCGCTGACGGGGCGGCCGGGCCGGGCCGGTGCCATGTTGCCCCGGCAAATGATCATGCCGCGGCCACTGGCAAGATCGCCCTGCGCGCGCAGGTGCCGCTGGCCACGCTACCGGCGTCATTCGCACTTGCCAGCAGCAATCTGTGGCTGGGACGCGGAGTACATGTCGTGCATTACCCGATTGGTGAGATGCTGAACCTTGTAGTCACATTGCCGGCCGCCCGTGCCACGCCGGGATGGCAGCATCGCCTGCTACCAGGTGGCACGCCGCTGGCCGTGCTTGCCGATGAGGGTATCATCTGGACACGGACAGCACTGCCACCTGCCGGCACCGCCGGGTGCTGGCGGCGCGGATCGGTTGTTCTGGCCGGCGAGGCGGCGCATAGCATGCCGCCACATCTGGCGCAGGGGGCAGGTCAGGGGCTTCAGGACGCAGCCAGCCTGCATCACTGGCTTGCCGCGCATGATGATATCGGCGACGCTTTTTCAGGTTATGCGCGGGGCCGCGCCGGTGAGGTGTCGCGAATTGTGCGCAAGGCCGACATCTCCGGCAGGATCATGGGGCTGTCGGGACCAGCCGCACATTTTCGCGACATCGCGCTGAACCTTGGTGGGGCCCGGTTGATGCAGAGCTGGCTTGCCGAGGTCTGGGCCGCCGACCCGTCACTGGCCTAGATACCTTACTGGTCCAGATCCCCGCTAGCCCGGACCAATTCCGGCCCCGACCTGACAATCTGAAATTCAGGCAAGACCATGGCTACGGACGCAGCTCTCGAAATCCTCGCGATTGAGATAGGCACCGGCCATCTTGCGCCGGCCTGAAAAGGCACCGCGGCCATGCAGCACCCGCCAATTGTCGAACACCAGCATATCGCCCGGTGCCAGCGTGTAGCGCCATTGATAGGCGGCGTCATTGGCCATGCTGTCGAATGCCCTGATGCCAGCATAAAGTGCGCGCATATCCCTGTCGGCAAGCCGCACCGTGTCGCGGTCATAATTGTTGAAGGTGACCTGGGCCAGCCTGCCGGTCTCATCCAGCCGCAGGATCGGCCGCCGCGCCCGCAGAACAACGCCATCACCCTTATAGAGACCGGTGACACCAATGCGCGTCAGATCATCATGGATCTGTGGCTGCGCTGCTTTTAGATCGGCGGCGATCCGCGCCCCGTCGACCATGATCGACTCGCCGCCCTCGGCATCATAGTCAACGCACAGCAAAAGCTGCAGCCCCGGCGCGTCAAGGCTGTAGGTGCCATCGGTATGCGGGCGAAGCTCCTTTGGTGTGTAGGCGGAATCGGCCATGGTCTCATTCGCCTCGAATTCGAACAGGCCGCCGAAGATGGTCTGTCTGACATAGCCCATGGAATCGGCAACCTGCTGCACCGCATCGAGATTGCGCGGGGTCCCGGTCAGAACCGCAAAACCATGCGCCAGCAACCGCTCGAGAAGCTGCGACACACCGCCCTCGCCGCGGAAGTCGCCATAGGCCAGGCGAACCGATTCGGGATCAAGGCTTGCGGCGTTCCAGGGCTGTGGGTCCGGAAGCCGCATCGGATCACCGGCCTGTGCAAATTCGGCCAGGAACCCGGCCTCGTAATGCGCCGCCATGTCGATATCAGGCCATTCCAGAACAAGGCAGCCAGTGCCGTCATCCACCCAGCCTTGACGCGGCCGGATCGCCGGGTCCACCGACGCGGTGAACAATTCACGCTGATGGCTGCGCGAATCGAAACTGACCGGGTCGCGCGCATTGTCGCGAAGCCAGAAATAGTCGAATGTCGCCGGCCCGCCATTGATCGACAGGCTAAGCTGAGTGTCACCGAGAACAAGGTCTTTCAGCATCGCGCGCCTCCTTCTTTTCGGCTGACACTAACGCCGGCATGCGCCGCGCACAAGCCTCACCCCAAATGGTCGTTACAAGAACCCGCACAAAGGTCCAACCTTGTAAGCTGGCGCCGCCCGATGTACGGTCCGCGCGACAGCCACCGGTTGCCTCATTCGACGAATATCATTGTAGGATCATGACCAGACTTGCAGATGACATGGCGGCGGCGCTGCGTCGGCTTGGTGTCGACAACCAGCCCGGTTTCGTGATCGCCGCACTGTATAAATTCGTTACCCTTGCCGATTACCGCGCCCTGCAGCCGCGCCTGCAAACGCTGTGCGACGCGCAGGGCATTCATGGCACGCTGCTGCTGGCCGAGGAAGGCATCAACGGCACCATCTGCGGCCCGCGTGAGAGCATGACGGCATTTCTTGGCTGGATCGAAGCAGACCGGCGGTTCGACGGGCTGTCCCTGAAATTCTCCGCATCACCGGAGCAGACATTCCTGCGCATGAAGGTGCGGCTGAAGCGCGAAATCGTCACCATGGGCCGCCCGGAAATACAGCCGGCACAGGCCACCGGCACCTATGTCGAACCGGCCGAATGGAACGCCCTGATCGATGACCCGGATGTGATGGTGATCGATACCCGCAACCGCTATGAAACCGCCATCGGTAGTTTTGCCGGCGCGATTGACCCGCAGACCGACAGCTTCCGCGACTTCCCGGCCTGGGCCGAACGTCTGGCGTCAGGTGACAGCGGGCGTCCGAAGAAGCTGGCCATGTTCTGCACCGGTGGCATCCGCTGCGAGAAGGCAAGCGCCCTGATGCAGGATTTCGGGTTCGAGGAAGTCTATCATCTAAAGGGTGGCATTCTTCGCTATCTCGAGGAGATTCCCCGTGAGGAGAGCCGCTGGCAGGGCGAATGTTTCGTCTTCGACAACAGGGTTGCGGTTGATCACGATCTGAAGCCGGGACGCCATGCCATGTGCCATGCCTGCCGCATGCCGCTGGCGCCGGAAGACCTTGACCATGAGGATTACGCGCCCGGCGTCAGCTGCCACCATTGCCGCGGCGCGACCGATGCAGAACGCCGCCAGCGCTTTGCCGAGCGGCAGCGGCAGATCGAGATCGCCCGCCAGCGCGGCGGCGTGCATCTTGGGGCCGCCGCACGCCACGAGATAGAAACGCAGCGTAAAGATCGACGCGAAGGTCAGCAGGAAGGCTAGAATGCGTCGCGCCCATGCGGACTGTCATAGTCCAGCTGCGGGCCGACCGGCACAATCCGGGTCGGATTGATGGTCGGGTGGCTACCATAATAATGCTGCTTGATATGCGGCATGACCACAGTGCCCGCGATGCCCGGCATCTGATATAGCTCGCGAAGATAGCCTGACAGCGCCGGATAATCTGCAATCCGCCTGATATTGCATTTGAAATGACCGACATATACGGGATCGAACCGGACCAGTGTCGCAAAGAACCGCCAATCCGCCTCGGTCAGCCTGTCCCCCATCAGATAGCGCCGGTCTGACAGACGCGATTCCATCCGGTCAAGCGCCGCGAACAGCCGCAACACCGAATCCTCATAGGCCGCGGCCGTTGTCGCAAAGCCGGTACGATAGACCCCGTCATTGATGTTTTCGTAGATGTCCGCATTGACCGCCTCGATATCGGCGCGAAGTGGCTGCGGCCAGTAATCATCCCGATTGCCGGTGATGCCGTCAAAGGCGCTGTTGAACATGCGGATAATTTCGGAGGATTCGTTCGAGACGATGCGATCATGCTTGCGATCCCACAATACCGGTACGGTGACACGGCCTGTGGCATGCGGCTGGACATGCGTATAGAGCTGGTGCAGGAAATCATAGCCGAACAGATCATCTCCCGCGGCGCCATGCGGGTCAGGCGCAAAGCTCCAGCCATTCTCCAGCATCAGCGGATGCACGACCGACACTGAAATATGGTCGGTCAGGCCCTTCAACAGGCGGAAAATCAACGTCCGGTGCGCCCAGGGGCAGGCATAGGATACATAAAGATGATAGCGCCCGCTCTCGGCCTCAAAGCCACCCTCGCCGGACGGACCGGCACTGCCGTCAGCCGTGATCCAGTTGCGATGCCGCGCATCTTCGCGGACAAAATGCCCGCCTGAGCGGCTGGTGTCATGCCAGGCTGTTGACCACTCGCCATCAATCAGAAGTCCCATTGCGGCCGCTCTTTCACACTTGCGCAGCAGCGCGGATGGTGTCGATATTGGCCCGATAGTCGGCCTCGCCATCACCCTTGAAGATGGCCGAACCGGCGACAAGCGCCCGCGCTCCCGCCGCGGTGACAAGGCCGGTCGTCTCAGGGGTGATGCCACCATCGACCTCGATCACGATGTCGCGGCCGGCGGTCATCTCGCGCACGGTGGCGATCTTGTCGAGCATGCCATTGATGAAGGACTGTCCGCCAAAGCCGGGATTGACCGTCATCACAAGGATCAGGTCGAGCCGGTCGAGGACATGACGCAGCACATCGGCAGGTGTGTGCGGGTTCAGAGACACCCCGGCCCGGCAGCCCAATTCGCGGATGCGCGCCAGGGTGCGGTCAAGATGCGGACATGCCTCGACATGGACGGTGATGATCTCGGCACCGGCACCGGCATAGGAATCCAGCAGCGCATCCGGATTCGCCACCATCAGATGCGCATCGAAGGTCTTGTCAGTGACAGCGCGAAGCGCCTTGATGATTGGCGGCCCGAAGGTCAGGTTCGGTACGAAATGCCCATCCATGACATCGAGATGGATCCAGTCTGCACCTGCCCGGTCGACAGCTGCCACCTCGTCGGCGAGGCGGCTGAAATCCGAGGCCAGAATGGAAGGTGCGATGATGATGCCGTCGCCCAAGACAGTCTCCCGGCTCTGCGCTGTTCATGATGGCTGTTGTCATAGCCGCGTGGTGGCAAAAACTCAACTGAAAGCCTGCCTCCTGACTTGGGCAGACTGGCCATCAAACCTCCTCATCAGCCCACTTTTCTGTAAAATGTCGCAGGGGCTACCACAGCGGGTGCCTTTTCGGCTATATATGAACTCCAACAATTTTTCAGCTACCGAAGGATGATCATCATGGAAGGCGTTGTGTCCACGACCAAGCCCGTATTTTCCTGGGAGGACCCGCTCTATCTCGACCGGCAGCTCGATGACGAAGAGCGCATGGTTCGTGATACCGCGCGCCAGTTTGCGCGCGATGTCCTGCTACCGCGGGTGATCACCGACTTCCGTGAGGAGAACTTTGATCCCGACGTTATGCGGCAGATGGGCGCGTTGGGGCTTCTTGGCCCGACCATCCCGCATGAATATGGCGGTGCCGGCGTCAATCATGTTGCCTACGGTCTGGCCGCCTATGAGATCGAGGCCGTCGATTCAGGCTACCGTTCGGCGATGTCGGTACAATCCTCGCTGGTGATGCATCCGATCCATCAATTCGGCACAGAAGACCAGAAGCAGCGTTTCCTGCCGCGCCTGGCAACGGCCGAGTTGATCGGCTGTTTCGGTCTGACCGAGCCCGATTATGGCTCCGATCCGGGCGGCATGGTCACGAAAGCCGTCAAGGTTGATGGCGGCTATCACCTGAGCGGTGCCAAAATGTGGATCTCGAACGCGCCGATTGCCGATATTGCCGTTGTCTGGGCGAAGCTTGACGGCGTCATCCGCGGCTTCATCGTTGAGCGCGAGAGCGCCGGCACTGGATTCAGCACGCCGAAGATCGAGGGTAAGCTGTCGCTTCGCGCGTCGATCACTGGCTCGCTGCAGATGGACAACGCCTTTGTTCCGGACGCCAACATCTTTCCCGAAGTGACCGGTCTGAAAGGGCCGTTCTCCTGCCTCAACAAGGCACGCTACGGCATCGCCTGGGGTACGCTCGGCGCGGCGCAATTCTGTTATGACGCGGCCCGCAGCTATACGCTGGAGCGCAAGCAGTTCGCACGCCCTCTGGCGGCCAATCAGCTGATCCAGTTGAAGCTTGCCGACATGCACACCGAAATCAGCATCGGCCTTCAGGCATGTCTTCGTGTCGGACGCCTTCTGGATGAGGGCAACTGCCCACCGGAAAACATCTCCACCATCAAGCGCAACAGCTGTGGCAAGGCGCTGGCGATGGCCCGCACCTCGCGCGACATGCATGGCGGTAACGGCATTGCCGAGGAATATCATGTCATGCGGCATCTGATGAATCTGGAAACCGTGAACACCTATGAAGGCACGCATGATGTTCACGCGCTGATCCTTGGCCGCGCCATCACCGGCATCCAGGCGTTCACAGGCTGACCTGGGGACCACCGTCATGACAGAGGGAACCGGGGCGCTCTCGCACCTTCGGGTGCTGGATCTGTCGCGGATCCTTGCTGGCCCCTGGGCAACGCAGATGCTTGGCGATCTCGGTGCCGACATCATCAAGGTAGAGCGTCCTGGAACCGGCGATGACACGCGCGGCTGGGGACCGCCCTTTGCCGATACCATGACAGGTGACGCCGCCGCGGACGCAGCTGCCAGATCAGCCTATTTCTGTTCCGTCAACCGCAACAAACGATCGCTTGCCATTGACATCACCTCGGCGGACGGCGCGGCGATCCTGCGCGACATGATCCCACACTGTGATGTTGTGGTTGAGAATTTCAAGGTTGGTGGGCTGGCGAAATACGGCCTTGATTTCGACTCGCTGAGGGCCATCAACCCGCGGCTGGTCTATTGTTCGATCACCGGCTTCGGACAGAGCGGGCCTGATTCCGGCCGCGCCGGCTATGATTTCATGATCCAGGGGATGGGTGGGTTGATGAGCGTCACCGGCGAGCCGGACGGCATGCCGATGAAGGTTGGCGTCGCCCTGGTCGATGTGTTGACCGGCACCAATGCCGCCACCGCCATCCTCGCCGCGGTGATGCATGCCGCGCGTACCGGTGCTGGCCAGCATATCGATATGAGTCTGTTCGATGTCAGTGTCGCCAGCCTGGCCAATCAGGCGCTGAACTATCTTGTTGCCGACAAGGTGCCGGGACGGCTTGGCAACGCGCATCCCAACATCGTCCCCTATCAGGCTTTTGCGACTGCCGACGGGCATATCATTCTGGCGGTCGGCAATGATTCGCAATTTCGCAAATTCTGCGGTGTCGCCGGCCTGGACGGGCTGGCCGACACCCCCGACTATGCCACCAACAAGGCGCGGGTCATGAACCGTGCCGCGCTGTTGCCGCATATCGAGGCCGCCTTCGGCCAGCAGACAACCGGCTGGTGGTTGGACCAGCTTGCCATGGTCGGCGTACCAGCCGGCCCGATCAATCCCATCGACAAGGTCTTTGCCGAACCGCAGGCGGTGCATCGGGGCCTTGGTATACAGATCGAGGATGACCAGAACGGCAGCATCCCCGGCGTGGCAAGCCCGCTTCGCCTTGCCGCCACACCGCCGCACGCATCATCGCCGCCGCCACGCCTTGGCGCACATAGCCGTGCCGTCCTGCGTGAATTACTGGCGATGGATGAGACGCGGATTGACAGCCTGATTGACAGCGGCGTGATTGCCGAACCTTCCTGATAGTGTCCTGATCGCCTCCTGACACTGGCCGTCTAGCCGACACGCCGTGACACCAGCCGGCGAAGCTGGTCAGGCTCGACAATGACCGCTGCGACGCCGCCAATGACAATCAGACCGCCGAACATCACATGCATGCCGGGGCGTTCGCCAAGAAAGGTGATGGCCCCGAGAATCGTCGACACCGGCAGCAGCAGCAGCACCGGCATCGCCATCGGCACCGGATAGCGCGCCAGAATGAAATACCAGGCTGAATAGCCGACCACTGTCATGACCACGCCAAGATAAGCAACCGCCACCCAGTCCGCGACCGCGGCACTGGCCAGAACCGGCAGCGGGTTGCCCTCGATCAGCACCGAGGCAAGCAGCATCTGCGGGGCCGCGATCATGCCAATCCAGGCGGTCAGCTGAAAGCCATTGAGGGCATCGCCGAGCCGGCGCACCAACACCTGCCCGAAGGCCCAGAACAGACAACCCGACAGCACCAGACAGACCCCGACCGTCTGGCCTTGCAGTGACGGCGCGCCAACGATTGTGGCGATGCCACCAATCGACACTGCCATGCCGAATACCTGACGGCGAGTCGGCCATTCCCGCAACATCAGCGCGGCGATCACGGCACCGAACACCACCTCCGACTGGATCAGAAGGATGGCTGGCGTCGCATCCATTCGGGCCAGGCCGGAGAAGGTCAGCCCATATTGCAGGGTGGCCGAAGTCATGGCGATCAGCATCAGCATCGGCCAGTGGCCGCGCGGCAGTTTCACAAACCAGACAAGGATCAGCGCCGCGATCAGAAAGCGCATCCCCATCAGCAACAGCGGCGGGAAATGCGCCAACCCCGCCTTGGCCAGCACAAAGCCGAACCCCCAGGTCAATGGCACCAGAAGGGCGATCAGAAGATGCAGCGGCGTCACCCCGACACCCCGCCAGAATGCCGGCCAGGATCCCGGCCAGGATTCCCCCCAGAATCCGTACCAGAATCCCCGACCGCCATTTCGGCAAGCAGCCTGTCAAGGAAGGTCAGCCCCTGATCAATCGCCGCCTCGGTGATGAATTCATCGGGCTGATGCATCTGCGCCATACCGCCCGGGCCGATGACAATCGTGTCCATGCCGGCCTGCTGGAAAAACGGGCCATCGGTACCGAAGGAGACAACCTGTGGCGGCTCGTTCGTCCACAGCCTGCCGACAAGTTCCGCCGCCGCCGAAGGGGTCTCTGCCTGCAGCGGCGGCACGTCCGACAACATGTCGGTGGTGATGTCGCACCCCGGATCGCCAGCCTTCATGGCGGGCAGCAGCTCACTGTCGATAAACGCCATGACACGGTTGTAAAGTTGATGCGGGTCTTTGCCCGGCAGCGCCCTGATCTCCCAGTCGATGCGACATTCACCGGCGATGATGTTACGCGCCTCGCCGCCGCTGACGGTGCCGACCGACAGGGTCGAACAAGGCGGGTCAAACGGTGATCCCGGCACCGGGCTGGCGGCACATTCAGCGGCCAGAGCCTCGATGAAGGCAATTAGCCGCGCCGCTGCATAGATGGCGTTGACGCCGCCATCCGGGCGCGAGGCATGGCCAGCCGCCCCGCGGATATGGGTGACAAGCTCCATAATGCCCTTATGTCCGTTGAAAGGTTGCATGCCGGTCGGCTCACCGATGATGGCAAGGCGCGGCACAACCCCGTTGGCGGCGAGAAATGCCGGCATCCGCTGCGCACCGAAACTGCCAACCTCCTCATCGAAGGTGAAGGCGAGATAGAGCGGCTCGGCAAACTGTTCGGCCTGTGCCTGAAAGGCTGGCACCATCGCCAGCGCCATGGCAAGGAACCCCTTCATGTCAACGGCACCGCGCCCGATCAGGCGTCCGTCCTGGCGGCGCAGGGCAAAGGGATCACCACTCCACCCCTCGGCGGCAGCCGGCACGACATCGAGATGTCCCGACAGCAGCACGCCGCCAGGCGCATCAGGCCCGATTCTGGCCAGAAGGTTGAAACGCGCACCGTCTTCATGCGCGTCGCGGATGGTCTCGACGCCAAGCCCACCGAGATAGGTTTCGATATAGGTGACGATATCGTCATTCGGCTGCAGGCTGATGCTGCGATAGCCGACAAGGTCGGCCAGCAGCCCGACCGCCGCCTCACGGCGGGCATGAATGCCAGCCGTCATGCCGGCACGACGTGGACATGTTGCGGGAAATCACACAGTCGCACACAGCCGCCGCCTTGGACATGCAATGTTTCACTGAGTTCCATACCCCAATCATCCATCCACATGCCGAGGATCACATGCACAACCGCATTCTCGGGAACAGGCGTTATTTCACCAGGACGGAAGGACAGCGTGCGTTCACCCCAGTCGGGGGCATAGCCGGTGCCGATCGAATAGCCGATGCGGCTTGGCTTCTCGAGACCATAACGATCCAGAACGCGCTGCCAGGCGGCATGGACATCACCTGCGATAGCACCAGCCTTCAGACTGTCCATCACCGCCGCCATGCCCTCTTCAACCGCCGCCGCCGTGCGCTGCAGATCGTCCGGCGGCGTGCCAAGATGCACGGTACGCGCCAACCCGACATTATAACGGCGGGCACAGGCCCCAAGTTCAAAGGCGATGGTCTGACCAGCCTCAAGCAGCGCATCAGTCCATAGCGGATGCGCCGTTGTCGCCGCCTCACCAGCAAGAATCAGCGGGTGAATAGCCGGCATATCGCCGCCCTGATCCGGCGTGCCCCGAATCTGTGTCGCCACCACATCGGCCATCAGATCGCATTGCCGGACGCCGGCGCGCGCGCCATCCCAGGCTGTCTGCATCGCTGCCTCGGCGATCCGCGCGGCGCGGCGCATGACCTCCAGCTCGGCCGGGCTTTTTACCAGCCGTTGCCAGTTCACCAGCAGATCAGCATCGACAAAATCGGCGCCGGGAAGCCCGGCCTGAAGCGTCGCCATGGCGCGCGGCGACAGGAAATAGCTGTCACTTTCATAGCCTATGCGCGCGGCGGCAAAACCCCGGCCGGCCATCCAGTCCGCAACATACGCCATCGGATGCGTATCGGCACGTTGAACCAGCGTTTCGGGATAGGGAACAATCTGCGCCTCTGACAGGTAGGTGGTGAATTTCGCCGCCCCGGCATCCATCAACCTGCCGATCCAGAATGGCCCGTCACGCAGATCGACCAGCATCACCTGCGGCGTATAGAAGGACCAGGCATCATAGCCGGTCAGCCAGTTGATATTCGCCGGATCGCCGATGATCAGCGCCGCGAGGCCGCGCGTCTCCATCTCGGCCCGCACCTTGGCAAGGCGGGCGGCATATTCGGTCCTTGTGAAGGCAGGGGCCATATCTTACTCCTTGTCGCGATAGGTGACGCCGGGCAGCACGCACAGCATCTCATACAGCAGGTTGGCCGCCAGCAATGCTGTATTGCCCTGCGGGTCATAGGGCGGCGAGACCTCGACAAGGTCGGCCCCGACAAGCGACAGGCCGCGGCACCCACGGATGATCTCGATCGCCTGAATCGGTGTCAGCCCGCCGATTTCCGGTGTGCCGGTGCCGGGTGCAAATCCGGGGTCGAGGGAATCGATATCGAAACTCAGATAGACCGGCCCGTCGCCAAGCGCCGCGACGGCGCGCGCAATCAGCGGGGCCGCCGAACGGTGCCACAATTCCTCGGCCTGAATGACGGTAAAGCCCTGGTCGCGCGCCCAGTCAAAATCCTCCGCCGTATAGCCGGTGCCGCGAAGACCGATCTGCCAGGTGCGGTGCGGGTCGATCAGACCTTCTTCGACGGCGCGCCTGAACGGCGTGCCATGGGCGATAGCCTCGCCGAACATATGGTCATTGATATCGGCATGCGCGTCGACATGGATCAGGCCGACGGGCCCGTGCCGCCGCGCGATGGACCGCAGCACCGGCAGCGTCAGCGTATGGTCGCCGCCAAGCGTCAGCGGGATCACATCATGCGCCAGCACGGTGTCATAAAAGGCGGTAATGCGCGCCACCGAATCCTTGAGATCGAAAGTGTTGATCGGCACATCACCAAGATCGCCAACGCGCAGCGAATCAAATGGCGCGGCGCGGGTCCACATATTATAGGGGCGCAGCATGACCGATTCGGCGCGAATCTGCTTGGGTCCGAACCGCGTTCCCGGCCGGTTCGAGGTGCCGACATCAAGCGGGATGCCGATGAAGACAGCATCCATATCGGCGGCGCTGTCGAGTGCGGGAAGGCGCATCATCGTGCCGGGGCCGGCAAAACGCGGCATCTCATTACCGCCAAGAGGTTGAGGGAAGCCCGGCATATCGTCACTCATGTCACCATCCTTCCCTGTTCGTCATCGAAACCGGATCACAGCCGCGCCGCGTGCCAGCGAAGGTGATCCTCCATGAAGGTGGAAATGAAGTAATAGGAATGGCCATACCCCGGCTGCATCCGTAGGGTCAACTCGGTCAGCCCGCCCTTGCAGACATCCTCGAACAGCCAGGGCCGCAGCCCGGTCTCAAGGAAACTGTCGGCGTCGCCCTGGTCGATCAGGATTTCGGGAAAGGCGTGACCATCCTCGACAAGCGCCACCGCGTCATAGATCCGCCAGGCATCGCTGTCAGGGCCAAGATAGCGGGTGAAGGCGTTCGCCGCCCAGTCGGCCGTCGACGGGTTGACGATCGGCGCGAAGGCCGAACAGCTGCGGAATCGCTGGCTGTTGCGAAGCGCCATCACCAGTGCGCCATGGCCGCCCATCGAATGGCCGAAAATCCCCTGGCGCGACATGTCGACCGGGAAATTCGCCACAATCACCGCTGGCAAATCCTCCAGCACATAGCTGTACATCCGGTAGTTCGCATCATAGGGCGCCTCCGTGGCATCGACATAGAAGCCGGCACCCGACCCGAACTGCCAGTTATCCTCATCCGGCACATCGTCGCCGCGCGGGCTGGTATCGGGACAGATAATGGCAATCCCGAATTCTGCCGCGGTGCGCCGATACTCGCCCTTTTCCATGACATTGGCATGGCTGCAGGTCAGGCCCGACAGATACCACAAAACCGGCACCGGCGCGTGTTCGGCCTGCGGCGGCAGATAGACCGCAAAGGTCATATCGCACCCGGTCACCCGCGAGGCATGGCGATAGACCCCCTGGACACCACCAAAGGATTTTTCGGTCGACAGCGTTTCCATACCAGTCCCGCCCTAGAAAACCACGACGCCGCGGATGGATTCACCTTCATGCATCAGATCAAAGCCCTTGTTGATATCCTCAAGCGGCAGCGTATGGGTGATCATCGGGTCGATCTCGATCTTGCCCTGCATGTACCAATCGACAATCTTCGGCACATCGGTGCGGCCACGCGCCCCGCCAAAAGCAGTGCCACGCCAGCTGCGTCCGGTGACAAGCTGGAACGGCCGGGTGGAGATTTCCTGGCCAGCACCGGCAACGCCGATGATGATCGATTCGCCCCACCCCTTGTGCGCGCATTCCAACGCCTGACGCATCACCGTCGTATTGCCGATACATTCAAAGGAATAATCAGCACCGCCGCCGGTCAACTCGACAAGATGGCCGACGAGATCATCGCCATGCTCGGCCGGATTGACGAAATGCGTCATGCCGAACCGCTCGCCCCATGCCTTCTTGCCCTCATTCAGGTCGACGCCGACAATCATGTTGGCACCGATCATGCGAAGACCCTGAATGACATTCAGGCCAATACCACCAAGCCCGAAGACAACGGCGGTGCATCCCGGCTCGGCCTTGGCGGTGTTGATCACCGCGCCAATGCCGGTGGTCACGCCGCAGCCGATATAGCAGATCTTGTCGAACGGGGCGTCCTTGTTGACTTTCGCCAGCGAAATTTCCGGAAGTACGGTGAAATTCGAGAAGGTCGAGGTGCCCATATAATGCAGGACCGGTTTGCCCTTGATCGAAAAGCGGCTTGTGCCGTCAGGCATCACGCCCTGGCCCTGGGTACTGCGGATGGCCTGGCACAGATTGGTCTTCGGATGCAGGCAATATTCGCATTCGCGGCATTCCGGCGTGTAGAGCGGAATGACATGATCGCCGGGGGCAACACTGGTCACGCCGGGGCCAATCTCGCGCACAATGCCGGCACCCTCATGGCCGAGGATCGCCGGGAACATCCCCTCGGGGTCGGCGCCTGACAGGGTGAAGGCATCCGTATGGCAGATGCCGGTGGCCATGATTTCGACCAGCACCTCGCCGGCGCGCGGACCGTCAAGATCGACTTCCATGATTTCATGGGGCGGCCCAGCAGCCACCGCGACAGCGGCACGGGTTTTCATAGTCCATTCCTCCCTTGGGCACGGCCGCATCCGCCCCGATGCGGGCGGTGGCCAGCCTCTGCTTTGTGCTTCTTTGTTATGTAAATCTTCGTCTTGTGATTCATTGCCGTGCGATCACGATGACATGCCGGCCAGACCGGCACAAGATTGTTTCTGTGTGGTGCCAAGACCGCGGACTAACGCTGCGCCGCCTGCCAGTCGGGATGGAAGAAGGGGGTGTCGTTGGCACGGGCCAGTGGCGCGCGGCCAAGGATGTGATCCGCCGCCTTCTCGCCGGTCATGATCGAGGGGGCGTTGAGATTGCCGTTGGTGATCCGCGGAAAGATCGATGAATCTGCAACCCGCAGCCCTTCAACCCCGATCACCCGGCAGTTCGGGTCAACGACGCTGTCGGGATCACCCGCCGCGCCCATACGCATTGTCCCGCAGGGATGATAGGCGCTTTCGGCGTGATCGCGGATGAAGGCGTCAATGGCCTCATCCGAGGTGGCGTCATCGCCGGGCTGGATTTCAGCGCCGCGATAGGGGTCCATCGGCGCCTGCCGGATGATCTCGCGCGACAGCCTGATACAGCGTCTGAAATCGGCCCAATCATCGGGATGGCTCATATAGTTGAAGCGGATCTCGGGTGCTGCCTCTGGAGCCGCATTAAGAATCCTGACATGGCCACGCGACTTTGAGCGCATCGGCCCTACATGAAGCTGGAAGCCGTGCCCCGCGGCCGGGGCCTTGCCATCATAACTGATCGCCACCGGCAGGAAATGATACTGGATATCCGGATAGGCAACGCCGGCGGCAGACCGGATGAAACCAAGCGTCTCGAACTGGTTGGAGGCACCAAGACCGCGCTTGAAGAACAGCCATTCAGCGCCGATCCGCGCCTTGGCCAAAAGACCGAGATGGCGATAGAGGGTGATTGGCTGCAGGCAGGCAATCTGGAAATACACCTCGAGATGATCCTGCAAATTGGCCCCGACACCGGCCCGGTCGGCCCGCACATCGACGCCGGCATCCTGCAGCACGGCTCCCGGCCCAATCCCCGAACGTTGCAGGATCTGCGGCGAGTTGATGGCGCCGGCCGCCAGCACGATTTCGGCGTTCGCCCGCGCCTCATGCCGGGTGCCGCCGCGAAGATAGCTGATGCCCACCGCACGCGACCCGTCAAACAGGATCCTGTCGACCAGTGCCCGCGTCACGAGCCGCACATTGCCACGCGCCAGCGCCGGTTTCAGATAGGCATTCGCCGCCGACCAACGCCTTCCCTTCCACACCGTCATGTCGGCCGGGCCGAAACCTTCCTGGCGATAGCCGTTATAATCTGGCGTCGCCACATAGCCCGCCGCCTCGGTCGCCGCGACAAAGGCGTCATGAAGCGGGTTGTCCCGCGGCCCACGCGTGACGTGAAGCGGCCCGTCAGTGCCACGCCATGGCGCCTCGCCGCCGTGCGATGTCTCCATCCGCCGAAAATAGGGCAACACATCGGCATAGCCCCATCCGGCCGCACCGGTTTCTTCCCAATGCGCATAGTCACCAGCATGACCACGGACATAGATCATGCCATTGATTGAGGATGACCCACCGATGACCTTGCCACGCGGGCAGACAAGCCGTCGCCCGCCAAGCGCCGGTTCCGGTTCTGCCAGATAGCCCCAGTCATAACGCGGCATGTTCATCGGATAGGACAGGGCGGCCGGCATCTGGATCAACGGACCGACATCACTGCCGCCATATTCCAGAACAAGGATACGCCGCGTGCCATCCTCGCCAAGCCTGTAGGCAAGCGCGCTTCCCGCCGAACCGGAACCGATGATGATATAGTCATAGCTGTCAGTCATCGCGCCACTATCAAGACGCACTCCGGCCGCGTCAAGCCGACCACGGCACGGTCGATATTCCGGCAATGCCTTGCGGGATGATTTTCGGGATGATTTTGGGGATGATTTTGGGGATGATTTTCGGGATGATTTTTTGGCGGTAGCGGGTCATAGTCGGCGCATGTCCCTGTCAAAATCCATGATCATATCCGATATCGCCGCACGGCTTGCCACCGGCACCCTTACCGCCCGCGACCATGTCGAGAGCTGTCTTGCCGCCATCGACAGCGAGGAGGGCGCACGCGCCTTCATCACCGTCAACGCAGACAGCGCGCGCGCCGCGGCCGACCATATCGACAGGGCCCGCAATACTGGCGCAACATTGCCGCCCTTCGCCGGTGTCACATTGTCGGTAAAGGATCTTTTTGACATCGCCGGCGAGGTGACACGCGCCGGGTCACGGGTACTGGATGATGCCGCACCAGCCGACCGCGACGCCACCGTGGTGGCACGTCTTCGTGCCGCCGGTTTCATTATCATCGGCCGCGCGAACATGACCGAATTCGCCTATTCCGGGCTTGGCATGAACCCGCATTACGGCAATCCGCGCAGCCCCTATGGCCGCGGTGACGGCGATGGCCGCATCGCTGGCGGATCGTCCTCGGGAAGCGCCGTGTCGATTGCCGATGGCATGGCGGCCGCGACCATCGGCACTGATACCGGCGGATCGACGCGGGTGCCGGCCGCCTTTTGCGGGATTGTCGGCATGAAACCGACAATGCGCCGGATGCCGTCCGCCGGTGTCTATCCCCTGTCGACATCCTTTGATGCTGCCGGGCCAATGGCGGCCAGCGCCGAATGCTGCGCCATTCTCGATGATCTGATGACCGGCGGCGATGGCCGGGCCGAAACCGCCTTTCCGGTGGCCGGGCTCCGGTTTGGCCTGCCGCGCGGCTATCTGTTCGACGATCTTGACCCGCAGGTGGCGGCCGGTTTTGATGCTGCCCTCGACAGGCTGTCAGCCGCCGGGGCGCAGATCAGCGACATCCGGCTTGATATTCTGGAGGAACTGCGTCCGGCGAACCGACCGAAAAGCATCGTCTCGGCCGAGGCACATGAAATTCATCGCGAAATGATGGCGATGCGCCGTGACATGTACGACCCCTATGTTGCGGTGCGGCTTGCCGCCGGCGGCGATATTTCGGCCGCCGATTTCATCGCTATGGGCCGTGAGCGCGAGGTGACCTCTGCCGCCGTGCAGGCCATCACCCGCCCGTTCGATGCGCTGCTGCTGCCAACCTCGCCGGCAATCCCGATGCCGATTGACGGGCTGCAGGGCGTTGAGGCGCTGATGAAGGCCAGCGCACGGGCGCTTCGCAACACCGCGCTTGCGAATTATCTCGACCGGCCGGCGATCAGCCTGCCATGCCACGCGCCTGGCAGCGCGCCGGTTGGGCTGTCGCTGATGGGATCGCGCGGCCATGACCGCAGGTTGCTGGCGATTGCCGCTGGCATCGAGGATGTGGTGCGAGGCCCGCGCTAGTCAGCCAACCGGCCTATTCGGCCGGCACCATCCCGCGTTGCCGCCGCACAGAGCCGATCATGCGCCTGATCAGCGACGGACGCATCGGTCTGGCATCACGAGCGAACCTGCCGCCGATCACCAGCATCGCCGGCGTCGCCACCAGCGTCAGGATGGTGGCAAAGGTCAGTCCCCCGGCAATGGTACTGGACAACTGCGTCCACCATTGCGATGACGGCGCGCCGACCAGAATCTCGCGATCAAGTATCTTGATTGTCAACTGGAAGACCATCGGCAGCAGACCGAGAATCGTCGTTACGGCGGTCAGCACAACTGGCCGGAAACGCACCAGCCCGGCGCGGAAGGCGGCATCACGCGCCCGGTAGCCACGGCGCCGGTATTCGTTGAACGTGTCGATCAGCACGATGTTGTTGTTGACCACGATGCCGGCAAGCGCGATCACCCCAAGCCCGCACATCACGATGCCGAAAGGCTGGTTCGTCGCCCACAGACCGAGGACGACACCACCGGTTGACAGCAGGATCGCCGACATGGTGACGAATGCCTGCCAGCCGGAACCGAACTGTATCATCAACACAACCACCATCAGCAACAGTGACAGCGAAAAAGCTTGCTGCAGAAAGGTCTGGGTCTCGGCGATATCCTCATCCTCGCCGCCGAATTTCACCCGCACATTCTGCGCCAGCGGTTCGGTAACAAGCGAATCCTTCAGCGACTGGATCCGCTCCGCCGCCAGCACGCCCTCGCCGACATCAGAATTGATATACATGTAGCGCGTGCCGTCCTTGCGCTCGATATCGCCGCCCTTCGGGCGTGGCTGCAATTTGGCGAACACCGACATCGGAATATAGGACCCGTCGGCGGCCGGCACCCGCAATTCGCGAAGCCGGTCGATATTGCGCTGGTCACCCATGAAGCGCATCACCACATCCAGCTCGTCATCGGCATCATCTGGCCGGAAATCAGAGATCCGCACGCCGCGTGTCAGCATCTTGATCATCGTGCCAAGCGACGAGATCGAGACACCATGCCGGCTTGCCGCCTCGCGGTCGGTTACCAGCGTCCATTCCAGACCTGGCAGCGGCCGGTTGTCGGCAATGTCGACAAAACCGCCAAGCGATATCATCCGGCCAACCATCTCGTCGGTGGCCGCAGCAATCTCGTCAAGATCATCGCCAAGAATCTCAACACGTATCGGCAGCGCCCCGCCGGGGCCTTCCTGCTGCTTGGTGATGCTGAAATCAGCGCCGGCAAGGCTGGCGACAAGGTCGCGCATCCGGTCGATCAGGGTGGCCGCCTTGTCTCGCTCGTTCCAGTCGGAAAACACGGTGCGGATGGTGCCGACGGAATCGCGCGGCACCTGATTGCCGCCGCCGCCGGGGCGGAACGAGCGGGCATAGAAATCCTGCACCCCGGCAACCGGCAGGATCGAGGTCTCGGCGCTGTTGACCAGCGCGTCGCGCTCCTTGGCCGACAGATCGCCGCGCGCCAGCACTTGGACCTGCGCCTGATCAGGTTCGATATCGGGGAAGAACGACACGCCAAGCCCAGCTTTGCCATAGCCGACAAAGCTGGCGATGATGATGCCGAGGACCACCCCCATGGTCAGCACCGGAAAGCGGATCGCCCGTTTCAGAAGCCAGCGATAGCTTCGCGGCGCTGTTGCCGAAATGGCCCCGCGCGGCACCGACTTCTTGCCGATCATGCCGCCAAGAACCGGAATGAAGATCAGCGCCATGAACAGTGACGCCGTCAGCACGCAGATTACCGTGATCGGGAGATATTTCATGAACTGGCCAACGATGCCGGGCCAGACAAGAAGCGGCATGAAGACCATCAGTGTGGTGATGGTCGAGGAGATGATCGGCCAGGCCATACGCTGTGCGCCACGCCGGTAGGCATCACGCCGGGTCGCCCCCATGGCGATTTGCCGGTCGGCATATTCGGTTGTCACAATGACGCCGTCGACCAGCATCCCGGCGACAAGGATCAGCGAGAACAGGACGATGATGTTCATCGTTACGCCCATCATGTTCAGGATGCTGATCCCGACAAAAAAGGATCCCGGGATGGCAAGGCCGACAAGCGTCGCGTTGCGGATTCCCAGCACCGCCAGCACGACCACCATGACGATGATCACCGCGGCGGCAACATTGTTGCCAAGATCGCTCAGCAGATTGCGGACATCCTTGGAATCATCAAACAGGTAGCTGACCTTGACACCCTCGCCGATTTTCGGCGCCTCGGCATCGATCACCGCCCGCGCCGATTCGACAACCTTGATGATGTTGGAGCCAACCCGCTTGCGCACATCCAGCACCACAGCCGGCTCGCCATTCACTCGCGACCAACCCTCGGCCTGGCGGAAGGCGCGCCGCACCACGGCGATATCGCCAAAGGTGATGGTCGCGTCGTCACGCGCCTGCACCGGCATATTGACCAGATCATCAATCGTCTCAATCACGCCCGGCACCTTGACCAACAGCCGCCCGCCGCCATCATCGATGGCACCGGCAGTAACAAGCTGGTTGTTGCCGCTGACAAGTCTGATCACAGCTGCCGGGTCGAGCCCGTAAGCCTCGATTGCGGCGGCATCGAGAAGGATTTCGAGAACCTCCTCGCGGTCGCCGCCGATTTCCACTTCGAGGACACCCTCCAGAGCTTCAAGACGGTCCTTGATGTCGCGCGCCGCGAGAACCATTTCGCGTTCCGACACCGGCCCGTAGAGCGCCGCTGTCAGAATCGGAAACAAAGACAGGCTGACCTCGGTCACCTTCGGCTCATCCGCCTCGCCCGGCAGGTCCGGCTTGGCATCGTCAACCGCTTGCCGCACGTCGGCAAGCGCAAGGTCGATATCCTCACCGGCCGTGAATTCCAGCGTGACCGCGCCATAGCCCTCCGATGCTACAGACGACATGGCGTCGAGACCCTCGACAGTGCGAAGATGCTTCTCTAGCGGCTTGACCAGCAGCCGCTCGGCATCCTCTGGCGAGATGCCATCATAATTGACCGACACGTAGGCAACCGGAATATCGATGTCGGGCTTGGCTTCCTTGGGAATGTCGATATAGGACTTGATCCCGAAGGCGCAGAGCAGAGCCAGCACGAGAACGACCGCCCCAGTGCGCGAGAAGGCAGCGCTGATCACCGCATTCATGAAGTCGATTCCATATCGAGCCGACCCGTATCGATCCGGCCCATGCCGATCCGGCCCATATCGATCCGGACCGCGTCACCGGCCTCTACAAACGCCTGACCAAAGGTCAGAAGCGTGTCACCATCGGAAAGACCCGAGACGAAAACCTGTTCGACACCCGATCGTACCAGATCGACCGTTACCACGCGCACGATGCCGTCCTCGCTGATCTTGGCTGTCAGTGACCCGTCGCCGGCAACCGACAGATGCGCCGGCGACATGCCGAAGGCCGGCTGGAACCCGACATCAATGGTGGCCTCGACACTCATCCCGGCGCGCAAGGTGCGCTCCGGGTTCGGCACCGTCACCTCGACATCGAAGGTCCGCGCTGTTGAGCTGGTGATCGAAGCGATTCGTGAGACAATTCCTGCGCGCTTGCCAGCACCGGCGACATCGACGCTGACCTGATCGCCAACGGTAATCTGCGCAATATCGGTCTGTGGCACGCCCACAATGATCTTCACTTCTTCCATGTCGAGGATTGTTGCCACCGGGGTGCCGGCCCCAACCTGTTCCCCGACATCGACCGACACCGTCTCAAGCCAGCCACCTGTCGGCGCGGTAACGGTTGATTTCTTCAGCTGATCGCGAAGCACGGCAAGATTTGATTTCGCCGTCGCAAGGCGGGCCTGGCTTTGCGAGATTTCGACCTCGGATTTGAAGTTTTTTGCCAGATCGATGCGGGCCAGCGCCATCCGCGCATTTTCGTAATCGGCTTTCAGCTGCGCCTGTTCGACCGGCGCGCTGAAATTCTGCGAGGCGAGTTTCTGTGAGATTTCCAGGCGCTGCTTTGCCACCTCCAGCATCGCCTGCGCGGCGGCGCGTTCCTCTTCATAGGTGCCGCGCGCCTGCTCGACAGCGGTGTCATACGCCGTCTGGGCCGCAACAATCTCGGCCTTTGCCGCTTCGATCCGGACCGGTAGGGTCGTCGTGTTCAGCGCCACCAGCACATCACCAGCGGCAATGGTGCTTCCTTCGCTGACCGGCACCTTGCGGGCCGTGCCGGCAATCTCCGCCGACACGGTCACAATCGCCTTTGGCTGTGTCACACCACTGGCACGGACCGACCGGCGCACGGCACTGTTTGTCACTGTCACAGCGGAAATGCGTGGCGTGGTGGGCGCTGACGCGATTTCAGTCTGACCGGCATCATCCTGCGGGCCAGAATTATCCTGCAGGCTGGTCGCTGAACTTGCCGACATGTCCTGTTCGGACACACCATCCGCCATCGGATTGTTGAATTTGCCAGACGCCATCCAGCCGATGACACCAAGTGCCACCAGCACCGCCCAGATGTAAGAAGCTCTAAATTTCATGAACCCATCGCCGGAAATTCCGATCCGAAACCCCGCCCTGTTTGCCCAGCCCGTCTGCCCGATCTGTCTGCCCGATCTGTCTGCCCGATCTGTCTGCGCGTTATATAGTCGCAGAAACACTTGGTTACAAGGCAAGTCAGGGCGTGACCGAGAGGCCGATCAAGGGCATCACCGGGTTATTCTGCGTCCTCCAGGATCATCTCGGCGGCGCGGTCGGCAAGCATCATTGTCGGCGCATTGGTGTTGGCCGAGGTGATGTTGGGAAAAGCCGAGGCATCGCACACCCGTAGCCCCTCGATCCCGTGAACGCGCAGCCTGCTGTCAAGAACGGCCGTCGCCGCGTCCGGTCCCATCCGGCAGGTGCCACACAGGTGAAAGACGGTGCCGCCGCGTTCCTTGAAATCGGCCAGGACCTCGTCATCATTCATCCGGTCGAGCGGCGTCAGCGGGGCATCAGCAAGAAGCGCCTTCAGGCGCGGCGTGTTCTGCAGACGCTCGATCACCCGTGCCATGGTGATGGCATCACGCCGGTCATCCGCATGATCAAGATAATTGAGGCGGATTGCCGGGTCGTCTGCGGCATGCCGGCTGCGGATGGTGACAGCGCCCTCGCTTTTCGGCCGACAGCTGTTGAAACCAATGATGAAACCGGAAAACGCATCTGGTCGCATCAGTTTGCGCCGCCCCTTGTGAAAACTCTGATAGCTCAGCGGGTTCAGATAGATCTGCATGTCGGGGCGGGCCAGTGACCCGCTGCTTTTGACCAGCCCACCATACTGGTTGACGCTGAGCGCCAGCGGCCCGCGCCGCCGGAACAGATAGTCCAGCCCGCACATCACCCGGCCATGCCAGGTCCCGAACACGTCATTCAGCGTTTTCCTGTTCGCCTTGAAAATATAGTTGATGCCGAAATGGTCTTGCAGATGCCGACCGACCTGCGGCAGATCATGCACCACATCAATGCCAAGCCCACGCAGATGTGCCGCATCACCGACGCCGCTGACCTGCAGCAGTTGCGGCGAACCGACCGCTCCGGCGGCAAGCAGGATTTCCCGCCCGGCGCGCACGGTGTGGCTGGCACCGCGATGCCGGTAGGTGACGCTGTCCGCCCGTCGCCCGGTAAAGCCAATGCTCTCAACATGTGCGCCGGTAATCACGGTCAGATTCGCACGGCGCATTGCCGGCCACAGAAAGGCAACCGCACTCGAACATCGCATGCCGTTCCGCGTTGTTGTCAGATAGGGGCCGACCCCGGCACCCTCGCGCCGCGCCACGCTGTCGGCGGGAAGCTGCCCCTCGGCGCAGATATCGACGAAATCTCCACCCAAATCATGGAAATCAGCGCTATTGTCCGATACCGACAGAAACGGTGCATCGGGCGTGTCGGGATGCGGCGACTCCAGCCGGTCAAAGACAGGTGCCACCCGGTCATACCCCCAGCCATCATTGCCGGCGGCTTGCCAGTCATCATAGTCACCGGCCTGACCGCGATGATAGACCAGCGCGTTGATCGAACTCGACCCGCCAAGCACCTTGCCACGCGGTTGGTAAACTTCGCGCCCACCAAGCTGCGGTTCCGGGTCGGTGTTGTACATCCAGTTGACAGCCTGCTGGTGAAACAGGATGCCATAGCCGATCGGCACCCGCACCCAGACCCGCCGGTCAGACGGCCCGGCCTCGAGAAGCAGCACCGAATGGCGGCCACTGGCGGTCAGTCGTTCGGCAAGAACGCAGCCGGCCGACCCGCCCCCGATGATGACATAATCAAACTCTCGCACACGGCAACTCCATATAAACGCATCATTCTTCGCCAGAGCTGGCCGCGGCGGATGTTCTCCAATCGCCCCTTACCACCGCAAGTGCGGCGTCAAGTTCCTCGATCAGCATCTCAACCGGCTCGATGCCAACCGACAGGCGGAACATTCCCTCACCAATGCCAAGCGCAGCGCGGCCATCGGCACTCAACCCGCGATGCGAGGACGACGCCGGATGGGACAGGGTGCTGCCGATATCGCCAAGCGTCGGTGCGAACGGTATGCCGGCAGCCGCCTTGATGAAGGCATTGACCTGATCGCGTCCACCGGCAGTCTCACCATCTGTAATTTCAAACGTCACCATATTTCCATAACGCCCGCCGAACAGCGTCTGCGCGCGGTCATGATCGGGGTGATCGGCGCGCCCGGGATACAGCACCCGGCGAATCCCCCCACCGCCAGGAATATAACCGGACAGATGATCGGCAATCGCCGCGGCACTCCGTTCTGCGGCGGCAAAACGAAGATCAAAACTGTGCAGGCCCCGGTCGGCAAGCCAGCAATCAAACGGGCTTGGTGTCAGCCCCCAGGTCACCGCAGCGTCGCGCATCGCCTGCCGGTGATCGGCATCACGCGCCGTCACATAGCCAAGCGTCACATCCGAATGACCGGCCAGAAACTTGGTGATCGAATTGATCACGATGTCAGCGCCACTCTCCAGCGGGCGAAACATCGCCGGCGTGGTAAAGGTGTTGTCAACCGCCAGCAGCGCCTCTGATCTGGCGGCCATTGCAGCGATGCCCTGCATGTCGGCCACCCGCAGCGTCGGGTTCGACACCGCCTCGACAAGGATGATCCGCGTATTCGGACGCAGGGCCGCCGCCATGGCGTCGGCATTTCCGGCATCGGCAAAGCTGGTCTCGATGCCGAGCCGCGGCAGGTCCTGCGTCAGCATCCGCAGCGAGCGCCCATAGAGTTGATCACCGGCCAGCACATGATCCCCGCGCGACAGCAGGCCAAGGAACATCGCCGAGAGCGCCGCCATACCAGACCCGGTGACGAGGCCGCCCTCACCACCCTCCAGCCAGTCGATCTTTTCTGCCAGCATATCGGCATTGGGATGGCCCTCGCGGGCATAGGTATAGCCCGCCAGCCTGCCGTCATATTGCGCGTCAAGCGCATCGGCGGATGGCGAGGCGTAGACGACCGAGGGATGCAATGGCGGTACCACCGGCCGACTGGCCGAGGCCGGCATCGCGCCGCCACGCACAATCGTCCGGCGACCAGCATCTTTGTCCTTCGCCTGCCTCATTTCACCACTCCTTGACCCTTGCGGGCCAGCAGTCAATCCCATTTCACATGCAGACTGAGGGGCCCGCGGAACGCCCAGCCGCCAAAAGCCACCGGATGCGCCGAGTCAAGCCGCAAGGCCGGCAGCTTGTCAAAAATCATCGGCAGCGCGACCTGCGCCACAAGCGCGCGCGAGGCAAACGCCCCGGCACAGAAATGTGGCCCTGCACCAAAGGCGATATGTTTTTTCGTCTCACGCCTGATGTCAAAACGGTCCGGTGCAGTGAAGTGCAGCGGGTCGCGATTTGCCGCACCAAACATGAAAAACGCCCTGCCACCGGGCTCGATATCGATGTCACCAATCCTGGCCGGGCTGGCGATCCGGCGCGGCGACATGCCAATCGGCGCCATCCAGCGAACATATTCATCAAAGGCACAGTCCCAGGCGACATTGCCTTCACGCAGCAACGCAAGCTGTGACGGGTGGGTCAGCAGCGCCCATATCGCCCCGGCAATGGCATCGCGAGGCTCGTTCTGGCCACCGCTGATGACAAGTTTCACATTCGCCCTGATCTCGTCCAGCGGTGCGCCACCACGTTGCAAGACGGCAATCACCGACACACCCGCCAGCGAATCGGGGTCGGGCTCATGCTGCACAAACCCCGCCAGCGTCTCGTCAATCGCGGCATCAAGCCTCGCCACAGCCTCGCGGCAGCGCGCCTCGATGGCCGGGTCCCCGGCATAGTTGGCGATGCCGTCGATCATCGCCTGGGAATAGGCGTCCATCTCGCTGGGCGACACATTGGCAAGGCCGGTGATCAACCGCAACGCTTCACCGGAAAGCCGCATGGCGTAATCACGGCACAGCTCCCCACCGCCGCGCGGAGCGAGGTCCCGCAGGATGTCCGCCGCCACATCACGAAAGGCGTTCTGCCAGTGGCGCGCGACCGTGCGCGGCGATACAGCAGGCTGCATCTGGCGGCGCTGGCGCTGATGCGCATCACCGTCACAGCGCATCATATTCTGACCCATCAGCCGGGTCATCAGCCCACCAGGCTGTTCCGAGCTGAACACATCGACCCGCTTTTCCCAGTAATAGATATCATCCCGACGGGTCAGGACGATGGCGTCAAGCTGCGGGACATAGGCCACTGGTGCCACCGCCCGCATCTGCGTCAACGTCGGATAGGGGTCGTGCCAGAACCCATCCATGTCGATGTCAAAGCGCGGTGCAGCTGTCATGAGCCGGACCCTGCCTAGCCTAGGTTTGTGTCGCCGGCCGCGCCGCTGGCCCACCTGTCAGCATCCGTCCCACAGCAAGCCCGGCCAGCATCATCAATACGAACAGCGCCACCTCGCCGGGCGCTATCAGGATCGAGGCGATGGCCGGCCCCGGACAGAGGCCGGCAAGACCCCATCCAACACCAAACAAAGCCGCACCAATGAGAATCCGGCTGTCGATGTCGGTGCGTGTCGGAATGGCAAAGCCACCACCGAAGACAGGTGCCGCGCGGCGCATCACGATGCGGTGGCCGATGAAATTGGCAATCACGCCGCCCCCCATTACAAAGGCCAGCGACGGGTCCCAGACGCCGAACAAATCAAGGAAACCGGCAACCTTGGCAGGATTCAGCATACCGGAAAGCGCAAGACCGGCCCCGAACAGGGCGCCAATCAGGATGATTGAGACTGAGCGCATCATGATCATTCTCCCTCAGACCACATGTCTGACGACATAGACAGTGATGATCGCCGTGGTCATGAACATGCCAACTGCCACAAACGAGCGGATCGACAGCCGCGCCAGACCGCAGATACCATGACCCGAGGTGCATCCGACCCCGATGGCGGTTCCCAGTCCGACAAGGAACCCGGCAATCGGCAGTGTAAACCCTGAGGCTACAGCGCTGCGTTCCACGGGCGCGCCAGTCACCGCCATCAGCGCAAACGGACCGGCCAGAACGCCAATGACGAACAGCACGCGCCAGGAGATATCCGATTTGCCGGACGGGACAATGAGCCCCCCCAGAATACCACTCACGCCCATCACCCGGCCATGTGTCAGCATCAGCAACAGCGCCGCCACGCCAATCATCACGCCCCCGGCCAGCGAGGCCAGCGGTGTGAAACTTTCAAAATCAATGATCATCGGACTTTCCCCTAAAATTTGTTCCGTTTACAGCATACATCGGTCCGGTAACGCGGGACTTCGTACCACCAGATTACGTGCCACCATGGGCCTTTGACCAGCCGCGCGGGTCATGAAGAAAGGCCTCGACCTGAGACAGGGTCGCCTCATCGAAACTGCCGGCCTCGCGGCTTGCCGCCAGCACATCCCACCAGGTCGAAAGATAGTGAAGCTGAATTCCCTCGGCCGCCAGCTTTTCCGGCGTATCCTTGAAAATGTCGTAATAGAAGATCACGAAGGTATGACCAACCTCGGCACCGGCCTCGCGGATGGCATCCACAAAGCTGAGCTTGCTGCCGCCATCGGTTGTCAGATCCTCGACAAGCAGAACGCGCTGACCGTCCCGGATATCACCCTCGATCCGCGCATCACGGCCAAATCCCTTTGGCTTCTTGCGGACATAATGCATCGGCAGGCCAGTACGCTCGGCAAGCCACGCGGCAAAGGGAATGCCGGCAGTCTCGCCGCCGGCGACAGCATCAAGGCTTTCATAGCCGATATCATTCATGATCACGGTGCAGCCATAATCCATCATCTGCGCACGCATCCGCGGAAAGGCGATGATCTTGCGGCAGTCGATATAGACCGGACTTTTCATACCGGATGTCAGGGTAAAGGGGTCATCGGCGCGGAACAGGACCGCCTTGATCTCAAGAAGCATCCGCGCCACCGAACGGGCAATGGCGGGTTTGTCATAGGTGTGGGTCATATGGGTCATATCTTTGGTCACGTCGCGCCTCTATCTAGACCCGGCCGTCATCTAGGCCCGGCCGTCATCTAGGCCCGGATAGTAGAGAAGGGTCGCCAGCTTGTCATCTGCCAGCTTGCCATCATCCGTAGCGGCGTCCGAAGTGTCAGTTGCATCGGCAGGTGCGGCATCAGTCGGATTCGGCGAACATCCAGCCAAGGATCACCGGCGCGATGCAGGCTGCCGCCAGCTGGGCCAGGATGAAGGCTGGCGCGTGCGCCGGCATAATCCCGGAAAAGCTGTCGGTAAAGGCACGCGCGATGGTCACCGCCGGATTGGCGAAACTTGTCGATGCGGTGAACCAGTAGGCGGCGGTGATATAGAGCCCGACAAGCATCGGCAAGGAATCCGGCCGCCAGCGCAGGCCGCCAAAGATCACCGTCAGCAGCCCGAGGGTGGCGACAAACTCCGACAGCCATTGCGCCCCGCCAGTGCGCAGATTTTGCGAAAGCTGCAACAGCGGCATCTCGAACATCAGATGCGCCAGCATCGCCCCGAACAGGCCGCCAGCAACCTGCATGGTGACAAACATCAACGCGCGATAGGCGCTGATCTGTCGTCGGATGGCAAAGGCCAGCGTCACAGCTGGGTTGAAATGCGCGCCAGATACCGGGCCGAAAATCGTGATCAGCACATAGAGGATGGCCCCGGTCGGGATGGTGTTGCCAAGCAGCGCCACTGCAAAATTGCCGCCGGCCAGCCGTTCAGCCATGATTCCCGACCCGATGACGGTGGCCAGGAGGACCATCGTGCCGACCGCCTCTGCCGCCAGCTGGCGGGATGTTGACGGCACGCTCATCGCAGAGCGCCGATACGGCGGATCGCCGGCAGCAAGTCATCGATTGGCGCATCGCCAAGCGCCAGCAACGCATCGATCCGGGCCGTCATCTGCTCAAAGGTCACCGCAAAGCCGGCAAGAATCTCCTCTTCGCTGCCGATGATCGCGGCCGGGTCATCAACGCCCCAATGCGCGGTATGGGGATGGCCGGGCCAGATCGGACAGACCTCGCCGGCGGCACTGGCACAGACGGTGATGATCAGGTCCATGTGCGGCGCGCCGTCACCGGCAAATTCATCCCAGCTTTTCGAGCGGGCAAAATCATCGTCAAGCCCACGCGCCTTCAATGTCGCCAGCGCCGCCGGGTTGGGCGCACCGGTGGGCTGTGATCCGGCTGAGAAACCGTTATAGCGGCCAGCCCCCTTGTGACGGAGAATCGCCTCGGCCAGGATCGAGCGCGCCGAATTGCCGGTACACAGAAAAAGCACATTGCGTGGACTTGTCATCGGGATGGCCTGTGAACATGTATCAAATGCATTGCATACGACGAGATTATGACAAAACGGTTACAGAAACGGGATCTTCCCAGCAAGCTCTGCGCCAGCTGTGGCAGACCCTTTAGCTGGCGAAAGAAGTGGGAACGCGAATGGGAGAATGTGCGCTATTGCTCGAAGCGCTGCGCCGGGCAGCGGGCGCGCAGCTCATGACGCAGAGCCTGCGGCGACAGCTTCCTCGATGCCGGCCTGTTCTATGATCTCTGCCACCAGCCCGTTCTGAAGCTGCTCACCAACGCCGACATCCTCGATATAGATACCGAAATCATCGCCGCCAAACCTGTCGGCCGGAACCCAGGCGAACACACACTCATGATCGGACGGGCATTCCTCGCCAGCGGCATCCTGCAATGCCTCGGCGCTGTCGAAATTCCATGTCACGGCGACGGCGGTCATGAATTTGCGCCCCTTCACCCCAGCCACCTCCATCTCGACCTGCATGGTGATGACATTGTCGCGGCTTCCCGTGGCCGTGATATAGGCGGCAAGGCTGCTGCCATAATCCGACATGATCACCTCAAGCGGCACGAAATGCGCCCCGGCGGAACTGTCAGCAGAAATGTCGGTGGGGGCATCAGAAGGTTTCATCGCGATTGCCGGCTTCATATTGGACATTGGGGGATAGCCGACATACTGCCACTTTCGACCTCGGCATTCCAGCGCCGCGGAGCCAGGCTCGCAAACAGGGACGTGAAGCCCGGCCGTCAGTGCATTGCAGCGGGCGCGCGAAGAGCGTATCCGCTGCCGCGAACGGAATAGATCAGATTTGCCGCCTTGCCTTCATCGCGCATCGGATTGTTGATTGCCTTGCGAAGCCGCGAGATATGAACATCGACTGTCCGTTCCTCGACAAACACGCCGTGCCCCCAGACCAGATCCAGCAGCTGGGCCCGGCTGAAAACGCGTCCGGGGCGCTCCATCAGGATTGCCAGAAGACGGCTTTCCTTTGGCCCCAGCAATACCTGACGACCGGCGCGGCTGATTTCCATGGTCGACTGGTTGAAGCGCAGATCGTGAAATTCGAGGATATCATCGGCCAGCGCCGGATGCGCCCGGCGAAGAAGCGCGCGCACGCGGCTGATCATCTCGCGTGGGGAAAACGGCTTGGAGATGTAGTCATCAGCGCCAATATCAAGGCCCAGCGTGCGGTCGCCCTCCTCACCGCGCGCGCTGAGAATGATGATGGGAAGGTGTTTTGTTTCACTGCGGGCGCGCAGGGTACGACAGACATCGATTCCCGACATCTGCGGCATCATCCAGTCGATAATAGCCAGGTCGGGGCGGTGTTCCTCGATCATGTCAAGAGCCTGCTGGCCATCCTCGGCACGGATAACCTCATAATCGGCCTGCACCAGATTGAAGGTCAGAAGTTCAAGCTGATTCGGCTCATCATCGGCAACGAGAATACGGATCGGCATCTATTCCCTTCCCCTTTTGAACGGTGAATTGTCATGCTTGTGCCATGTCATTGTTACAATTTTGTGATGCCTCATGGCGGTGCCATCACTGGCAGGGTCACCGCAAAGCGCGTGACGCCATCGGCGCTGCTGCTGACCTCCATGGTGCCGCGATGCCGATTGACGATATGTTTGACAATGGCAAGGCCAAGGCCGGTGCCGCCTATCTTACGCGATCGCGCCTTGTCCACCCGGTAGAAACGCTCGGTCAGACGATTGATGTGTTTTTCGGCAATTGCCTCGCCGAGATTTGTCACCGAAATCCTGACCCGCTCCGGGCTGACAAGTTCGAGATCAACCTCGATCACGCTATTGTCGAAACCGTATTTGATGGCGTTCTCGATCAGATTGTGAAAGACCTCATTGATCTCGTCGGCAAAACCGAGCATCTGGAGCCGCCCCGATGAACCCGGCCGTTTATCGAACAGACGGATCTGCATGCCGCGCTGCGCCGCCCGCGTCTCCAGACTGGCGATTACCGATTTCACCACCTCGATAAGCGGCACTGTCTCATCGGGAATGATATGCTCATCAACCTCGACACGCGACAGGGACAGCAGATCGTCAATCAGGCGCGACATCCGGCCAGCCTCTTCCTCCATGATCCGCAGAAAGCGCTGCTGCGTCGGCCAGTCACGAACATCATTCAGAAGAATTGTCTCGATGAAACCGGCAAGACTCGTCAGCGGCGAGCGAAGCTCATGGCTGACATTGGCCACGAAATCACGCCGCACCTTTTCAAGATTGCGCTGCAGCGTCATGTCGAGAAGCATGACGATGATCCGGCCATCATCCATCCGCCGGATGCGTACCTTGAATTCCATTGCGACGCTTGCCTCGGCGGCGAAGACGAAAGTGCGCCCGCGCCCGCGCCCCGCGACAACATCCGCAGCAGCCGGACTGGGAATGATGTCGGTCAGTTGCCTGCCGATCAGCCCCTCGCCGAGAAACCGCACCGCGGCGTTGTTGGCCGAAACCACCGCGCCGTGCTGGCTGACAACAAGCAGGCCGTCATCAAGCATGCTGCCAAACTCGGCAAGCGCGCCCTTGCCAACCTCGGGCTGGTCAATTGCCGTGTGACCGTCTTCGCCGACATCCCTTTTGAGGGCGGCATCCCTTTCGGGGATCTGGTCTTTCGGGGCGTTCATCTCAGGCTCGTCACGGTCCATAAGGCGATCAACGATGGTGATCAGTTTGTCGGCGGTCGCCTGAGCCGCAGCATAGCACCAAGTCAGATCGATGGCCACAGAGCATCCTGTCAGTCATAGCTGATCCGGGCCTCGAGGTTCGCGCTCTGCGCCAGCTGCTGAAGCCGGCGCGTCGCGTGGTTGTCGACAAGCGCCGCACAACCGGCACCAACATGCAGCGTCAGCGTGGTGCCATCATTGCCAAGCCGGATCTGGTCGAGATTCTGCGCCGTACCACCCGAAAAGGTGAGTGCAAAACGCAACCCGAGGCCAATCACCGTGGCTTCGGCACGGCGACGGCGGTTCAGCAGCACCGACAGCTCCGGCGGCCGCGACTTGTTGGTCTTTCGCCCGACATAGCGATGATAGATCGCGGTGGCGAGCCAGACACGTTCCTTGTGCGTCACGCAGTTCACCGGCAGGCCGAGAACACGCCGCGCCCCAAGGTCACCACGCACATCCTCATGCTCGTTCCAGCACATGTCGGACAGGAAGCACGCCGCCTCGAGCAGCCGGTCGAACCTGTTTCTGTCGTGCGCCACCTCCTCGGCGGACTCTGCGTCACGTCGTGGCCTGAAAAGTGGCCGCAACAGTGCCACCAGCGCCTCGGGGACGCCGGAAAACCGATGTGAGGCCCGCGAGATTTCCTGGCAGACAACAAGCAGGAAATCCGCCCGATCAACGGCTCCCAGCTCTAGATCGGCAATCAGGCCATCACGGATACTCGTGCCGCTGACGACAATCCGTTCAGCGCCACTCTGACGAAACAGCGCGCGCATGATCAGCGCCGCTGTCGGCATCGTCTTCTGACGGCCAAGCGGCACGCCGGACAGATCGGGGTCCTTGCGGCAGAAGGCCGACAGCAAATTGCCGGCCTCGTCACCTGGAATGCGCAGCCCATGCAGTACCGGCAGCGGATAGCCGGTCTGTTCGATATAGGCGAGGCCAAGCGCGCGGAACGATCCCCCGACACCGTAAAGGCGCGTCCCCGGACTTGCCGCCAGCCAAGGTTCGCCAGCAAGCGCGCGGTCGATGTCATCCGGCTCGACGCTGGACAGGTGACCGAAATTGAAACTTGTTGAATGGCGCACCTGCCCGTTCTCAAGTGCCACAACCTCGAGACTGCCGCCACCAAGGTCAGCGACAAATCCCGTTGCCTCGGGGATGTTCAGCGTTAGCCCACGCGCCACATAATGCGCTTCCTCCCGCTGGCTCAAGACGTTGATCGGCTGGCCTAGGATGGCTTCTGCCGGGGCCGTGAACTCAGTCGCATTGCGGGCCCGCCGAACTGCCGCCGTCGCGACGGCGTGGATGGTCGCCACGCCCATCGACTTCATGATTCCGGCAAATCGCGACAGGGCCGCCAGCGCCACAGAGATCCGTTCAGGCTGCAGCATCCCGTCGGCACCAAGACCTTCACCAAGCCGGCAGTTCGACCGCTCATTGAACAGCGGAAACGGATAGCGCCCGCCACTGGCATAGATCACTAGGCGAATCGAGTTCGACCCGATATCGATGACGGCAATCGGCGCAACCCGGTCCTGGCGGCTCGGGTCGGCAAGCACCATGTCATCGCGTTGTCCTGCCACGGTCATTTCCCCCTTTTGCGCCCAGCCGGCGCCCCGGCTGCCTCTTGCCCGACTACCTCTAGTCTGTGCGCTAGAGGCGCTCTACCGCGATGGCCGTACCCTCACCGCCACCAATACAGATTGCCGCCACGCCGCGTTTCAGACCGCGCGCCTCAAGCGCATGCAGCAAGGTCACGATGATGCGGCTCCCCGAGGCGCCGATCGGATGCCCAAGCGCACAGGCACCACCATTCACATTGACCCGCTCACGCGGCAGGCCAAGCTCGTGCATGAAGGCCATCGGCACGACGGCAAAAGCTTCATTGACCTCCCACAGATCGACATCATTGGCCTCCCAGCCAAGTTTTGCCAGCAGCTTCTGCGCCGCCGGTACCGGTGCCGTGGTGAACCATTGCGGGGCGTGCGCGTGGCTGGCATGGCCGCAGATGCGGGCCCGCACCCTCATCCCCTGCTGCGCCGCCATGGCGACGCTGGTAACGACAAGCGCGGCGGCCCCGTCGGAAATCGACGAGGCATTGGCCGCGGTCACCGTGCCATCCTTCGCGAAGGCGGGTTTCAGCTGCGGGATCTTTTCGGGGCGCGCCTTGGCCGGCTGTTCATCGGCATCGATCGTGACATCGCCCTTGCGGGTGCTGAAAGTCACCGGGGTGATCTCATTGTCAAAGGCACCGCTGTCCTGGGCGGCGCGGGCATTGGCAAGTGACTGCAGCGCATAATCATCCTGCGCGGTACGCGAGAACTGATAGCGCGCCGCGCAATCCTCGGCAAAACTTCCCATCAGCCGACCACGGTCATACGCATCTTCCAGCCCGTCAAGAAACATGTGGTCCTGCAATGTCTGGTGACCGAGCCGCGCCCCGCCGCGCGTGCCGGGCGACAGATAGGGGGCATTGGTCATGCTCTCCATACCGCCCGCGACGACCAGCCCGGCCGTGCCGGCGCGCACCATGTCATGCGCCATCATTACCGTCCGCATGCCCGACCCGCAGACCTTGTTCACCGTCGAGGCCGATACCGATTCATCGAGACCAGCGGCAAATCCAGCCTGACGGGCCGGCGCCTGGCCGATACCTGCCGGCAGCACGCATCCCATCAGGACCTCATCAACCAAACCTGTGGTTGGCCCGCAATCGGCCAGCGCAGCGCTGATTGCCGCCCCGCCAAGCTGCGGCGCCGTCATCGCTGTCAGATCGCCCTGGAAACCGCCCATCGGCGTGCGGGCGGCCCCGACAATGACAATTTCGGACTGGCTGGCTTCGGCTTGGCTGGCTTCGGACTGGCGGGCTTCGGACTGGCGGGCGGGCTCTGACATGATCTTACTCCCTGGCGGTGCGGATATGGCGGTGCGGATATGGCGGTACGGATAAGGTGGTTATGCAACGCAGAAGACAATATGGCAGGCGATGCGGCACCGGCCCTTCACGGCACCAGAACCGCCAGTGCATCCTAGGCGCAGCCACCGGCCTTTTCAATTCCGCAACGTGGTCAATCCATGGCATAATCCAAATTGGAGTTTGTCGGCTGCGCCATTGGCGCGTCGCCAAAGGTTTTTTATCTGCGAGGGGGACGCCATGCGCATCCTGCAATCAATGCTGACAGCTCTGGTGAATGCGCCTGTTCGCATGGCCGCGCTTGGCTGGCGACAGCCGCCGGGCATTGACAATGACCCCGAGGCGGCGGTTGATGCGGTTCTCTCGGCAACGGGCGAGGTGTCTTCGCTTGTCTATGCCAACTCGCTTCTCGACCAGATCGAAGCCATGGATGACAGCGAACTTGCCGCGCTGACGACACATATCGCGACACGCTTCGACCTGAATGGTGACCAGCTTGCGCGGGTGGCGGCTTCCTATGCGACCAATCCAGATTCGGCAAAGCTGGCCAACATCGCCAAGATTGCCGAGCCGCAATGGATGGAGCTGTTCCGCCGGCTGAACGCCACCGATGGTGGTACAGTGCGGCTGGTGCGGCTTCGCCGGCGGCTGCTCGGCCTGACAGGTGAATCCGCCGATGCAGCGAGGCTCGACAATGGGCTGAAGTCGCTTCTGCGGATGTGGTTCAATCCCGGCTTTCTGATCCTGCAGCCGATTGACTGGTCGACGCCGGCCAATATCCTCGAGAAAATAATCGCCTATGAGGCGGTCCATGCCATTTCATCCTGGGATGATCTGCGGGCGCGCCTTGCCCCCGAGGACCGGCGCTGCTTCGCCTTTTTCCACCCCAGCATGCCGGAAGAACCGCTGATATTCGTTGAAGTGGCGCTAACCGAAGCCATCCCGCGCGATATCGATTCGGTCCTCGAAATTGATCGCGAGGCGCTGCCGGCCACAAGCGCCAGCACCGCGGTGTTCTATTCGATCTCGAATTGCCAGGCTGGGCTAGCCGGGATTTCCTTTGGCAATTTCCTGATCAAGCGCGTGGCGCAGGAGTTGAAACAGGAATTTCCCAACCTGAAACGCTTTGTCACCCTGTCACCCGTGCCGGGGCTGATGCGCTGGCTGCGCAAGAATATGCCTGATCTTGCGGCGGTGTTCGACGGCGCTGATGCCGGGTTCTGGAACAGCGATGCGGCACAGCATGAGGCCGCATTCCTTGCCGCGGCAATCCGCTATTTCACTGAGCCGGATCGCGAGGATGGCTGGCCGAATGATCCTGTGGCACGGTTCCATCTTGGCAATGGCGCCATCCTCGAACAGCTGAATTTTGGCGCGGACCGGTCACCCAAGGGGATGAAGCAGGCTGGCGGGCTGATGGTGAACTATCTCTATGACCTCGATGTCGTCGAGGTAAATCACGAGACCTTCCATGAAACAAGGGCGGTGCCGCTATCGGCGGCGTTGCGGCGGCTCGCCCCGCGCTGAGGCGTGACACCGGCCGTGCGACCAGCGCCGCTATCGCCGGCAGGTCATCGATACTGCCAACGCCGTGACCGGCCGACCAGATATCGCGCCACGCCTTGGCTCCACCCTCATCACCAGGCGCCGTGGCAAGGGATGCCGACCCAGGCAAATCAACTATCGGTCCAGCGTGGCGGACGTTTTTCGATGAAGGCGGCGATGCCCTCCTCGGCGTCATTCGCCAGCATGTTGTCAACCATCACCGCCGCCGCATATTCATAGGCCGCGCCAAGCGGACGTTCCGCCTGTGCATAGAATGCCGGCTTTCCAAAGGCCACGGTGGCCGTCGATTTCGAGGCAATGCGCCGCGCCAATTCCATGACCGCATCAGACAGGTTGGCAGCCGGAACCGCACGGTTGATGAGGCCGATCTCGGCGGCGCGCGGGGCCGGACAGGGATCGCCGGTCAACAGCATCTCCATGGCGTGCTTGGCCGCCACATTGCGCGATAGCGCCACCATCGGGGTGGAACAGAACAGGCCGATATGCACACCTGGAGTGGCGAATTGCGCACCTTCGGCCGCAATGGCCAGATCGCAGCTGGCAACTAGCTGACAACCGGCGGCGGTCGCTGTTCCAGCCACCTCGGCGATAACGGGTTTCGGATGTGCCGGGATCGACGCCATCAGGGCCGAACATTGGTTCAACACCCGGGTGAAATAGGCACGGCCGCGGTCAGCGGCGTTTTCCGGCGCCGTGCGGGCCGCCGTCATTTCCTTCAGATTGTGGCCGGCACAGAACACCGGACCATTGGCAGCCAGAACAATCACCCGCACCGCGGCAGCGGCAGCGGCATCTTCCAGCGCCGCCGCAAGCGCCGTCATCATCGCCTCGGACAGCGCGTTGCGCATGCCAGGCGCATTCAGTGTCAGGCGCAGAATGCCGTCTGCATCGCAACTGGCAAGAACAAGCGCGTCATCTGTTGTGGGGACCGGCATGTCAGCATCATTCATCAGGGCCTCCCGGCATGATTACGGCCAATTGCAAACAGGCTAGCCCGGGGCGGCCATCATCGACAAGTGTCACCGACAAGTGTCACCGGCAAGTGTCACCGGCAAGTCCCACCGGCAAGTCCCACAGACAGATGCGGCAAGAGGCGTCCGATACGCCAGCTCAGGCTTCGTCGATCATCCAGCTTGTGCGGTCAGCCTTGGGACGACTGGTCTCGACCGGCTCACCTGTTTCGATGAACAGCACCTGTTCAGCAAGGCTGGTCGTGAAATCCCCGATACGTTCAAGATTCTTACCGATGAACAGAAGGTGCGCCCCGACGAGTGGCGGCACATCACCTTCCTCCATAGCGGCGATAACGGTGCCGAAAAATTCGGTGTGAAGCTTATCGACATGAACGTCGGAATTGCGGATTGCCTGAGCGGCATCAAGATCGCCCTGCTGATGCGCGACAAGGACATCATCAATCATTGCCCCCACCATAGTGCCCATTTCGATCAGCAGGTCCCAGGGAAGATCACCGACATCACCGGCCATGATGGCTTTTGTGCGCTTGCCTGTATTGCGCGCGTAATCGCCGATGCGCTCAAGATTCTGCGCGGCCTTCGCCGCCGCCAGAACACGCCGCAGATCTTCGGCCCGTGGTGCCCGCATGGTGATGATGTTCAACACCTTTTCGTTGACCTCGGCCTCAAGCTCATCAAGCTCCATATCGCGCTCGATAAGCATGTCGACACGGCTCGCCTGAAAATCCGACATGGCGCGAAGACAGGCGTTGAGCTGGCGGCTCGCCAGCATGCCCAGACGGACAATCCCCATATTCAGGTCTTCCAGATCCTGGGCAAAGGCGCTGCTCGTATGTGCAATTTCACTCATGGCTTTCTCCTGTGCGCCAAGATACCGGCCTAGGTGATCCCATCCAAGACCCAATGATAGCAGAATTGACCATTCAACCTTAGCCGAAACGGCCGGTAATATAATTATGCGTCATTTCATGCTGCGGTTTGGTGAAAATCTGCTCGGTCTCACCAACCTCGACCAGCTTGCCAAGGTGGAAATAGGCTGTTCGCTGCGAGACCCTGGCCGCCTGCTGCATCGAATGGGTGACAATCACGATGGTGAATTCGGCACTCAGCTCGTGGATCAGCTCCTCGATCCGCGCGGTGGCAATCGGGTCAAGCGCCGAGCAGGGCTCGTCCATCAGGATCACTTCCGGGCTGACAGCAATGGCCCGGGCGATACACAGGCGCTGCTGCTGGCCACCTGACAGGCCGGTACCGGGCTGCAACAGCCGATCCTTCACCTCGTTCCAGAGCCCGGCACGCTCCAGCGATGATTCGACGATGTCGTTCAATTCGGCGCGGCTGGTGGCGATGCCATGAATCCGCGGGCCATAGGCGACATTGTCGAAGATCGATTTCGGGAACGGGTTCGGCTTCTGGAACACCATCCCGACGCGGGCGCGAAGCGGCACCACATCGACATCCGGCGCATAGATGTTCTTGCCGTCCATCGCGATTTCACCGTCAATGCGGCAGATGTCGATGGTGTCATTCATCCGATTCAGGCAGCGCAGGAAAGTGGATTTGCCGCATCCCGACGGGCCGATGAAGGAAATCACCTGCTTTTCGGCGATATCGAGCGTCACATTGTCGATCGCCTGCTTGTCCCCGTAGAAGACATTGACGTTGCGCGCTGTCATCCGCGGATGTTCGACATGGATATCACCAACAGTTTGATCCGGGAGGCTCGCATTTTCCAGATTGGCAGTCTGTTCAATAATATTCATGCCCTGCGTTTCCATTTCACTGTCCTTTACCGGCAACCCTACCACCGGCGTTCGAGTTTCTTGCGAATAAAAATCGCCGCCGCATTCATCACAATGAGAAAGACCAGCAATACCATGATTGCCGCGCTGGTCTTCAGGATGAACATCCGCTCGGCGAAATCGGCCCACATGAAGATCTGCACCGGCAGCACGGTTCCCGGGTCGGTGACACTTCCCGGCACATCGACGATGAAGGCCACCATGCCAATCATCAGCAGCGGTGCGGTTTCGCCAAGTGCCTGGGCCATACCGATGATGGTGCCTGTCAGCATGCCCGGCATCGCCAGCGGCACCACGTGATGCAGCATTGTCTGCACGCGCGAGGCGCCGACACCAAGCGCGGCATCACGGATGCTCGGCGGCACGGCACGGATCGCGGCCCGCGATGAGATGATGATGGTCGGCAATGTCATCAGTGCCAGCACAACCCCGCCGATCAGCGGGATCGAGCGCGGCATGCCGAACACGCCTATAAAGATTGCCAGACCAAGGATGCCGAACACCACCGACGGCACCGCCGCAAGATTGTTGATGTTGATCTCGATGATCTCGGTAATCCGGTTCTTCGGCGCGAATTCCTCAAGATACACCGCGGTCGCCACACCCATCGGGAATGACAGCACGAGACACACAGCAAGTGTGAGGATCGAGCCGATCAGCGCGCCATAGATACCTGCCATTTCCGCATTTCTCGAAGCGCTGCCGAAGATCAGATAATCACTGAATTCGAAGCTGATCAGCCCCTTTTCAGTCAATGTGTCGATATAGCCGATCGCCTTGTCGTTGATACGGCGATCCTGCTCAGGCGTTTCACGGTTGATGAAGCCGCGCAGGAAGCTGTCCACATCATCATCGACAGCGAATCTCATTGTCTGTGTGGTGTCGAGGATCGACGGGTCCGCCAGGATCGCCTCGCGAAGACGCTGCTCCGCCCCTTGCGAAATCAGTTTGCCGACGACCCTGCGCCCGGATCGATCAGAGGCACCTGTCGCCTCATACAGCGCGGCGCGGATCACCCCGCGCGCATCGCCATCATAGAGTGACTGCACCGACAGATCGCCGGTCGGGTCCAGCTTTTCGCTGTCCAGTGTGACTTCCAGCGTCACATAATGCTGGAAAAATCCCGGGATGCCTTTGGAGAAAATCGAGACAAACAGCGTTACCAGAAAGGCCAGTGCGATGCCGATGGCAATCCGCCCATAGAGCTGGTACCGCTTTTCGCGCGCGCGCCGCCCCGCCAGACCGACAGCCACCCGTTCTGCGGCAACGGGTGGCGAAATCATGTTGCGTTGGGGATCAGTCATACTGTTCTCTGTATTTCTTCACAATCTGCAAGGCGATGAAATTCAGCCCCAGCGTGATCACGATCAATGTGAGAGCCAGCGCGAAGGCAGACAGCGTCTTGGCCGATTCAAACTCCTGATCTCCTACCAGAATGGTGACAATCTGCGAGGTGACCGTGGTCACGGCATCGAGCGGATTCAGCGACAGGTTGGCGGCAAGACCCGCCGCCATGACAACAATCATCGTTTCGCCAACGGCCCGCGACACGGCAAGAAGGATCGCTGCGACAACGCCGGGAAGCGCCGCCGGCAATACCACCTGCCGGACCGTCTCGCTTTGCGTGCTGCCAAGACCATAGGCGGCGTCACGGAGCGCCTGTGGCACCGCGTTGATCACATCATCCGAAAGGGACGATACAAACGGGATGATCATGATCCCCATGACAAGGCCAGCAGCAAGCGCCGATTCCGACGCCACATCGAGGCCGAGGCTCATGCCGCTTGCGCGGATGAAGGGCGCCACCGTCAGTGCCGCGAAAAAGCCATAGACAACCGTTGGCACGCCGGCCAGCAATTCCATCACCGGCTTGACGATGGCGCGCACGCGCGGTGAGGCGTATTCAGACAGATAGATGGCGCTGAACAGCCCGACCGGCACCGCCACTGTCAGTGCCACGACCGAAATCAGGAAGGTACCAACAAACAGCGGCACCGACCCGTAAGTGGCCAGCCCCATCTGCCCGGAACCAGCGCGCTCTGCGCCCTCGAATTGCGGGTTCCAGGTCAGGCCGAACAGAAACTCGCTGACCGGCACAAGGGCGAAGAACCGCATCGATTCGAAGACCACCGAGAACACGATCCCGATGGTGGTGAAAATGGCGATGGCCGAACTGCCGGCCAGAAAAATCATCAGGATGCGTTCGACAGCGTTGCGTGACCGGAATGCGGGATTGATCTGGCGAAAGGCAAAAAAGCCACCAAGAAGCGACAGGCTGAGGGTGGTGATGGTCTTCAGGGTGGTTGAATTGGCGTCCCAACCGCGCCAGGCGTCGGCGGCGTCATGGACCCATTGCGGCTGATCGCCGAAATTGATGCCATTCACAACATTGAAAATCTGCGCAAGGACGATGACTTCCTTGTAGGTCTCGCCAGCCTTGACCGCATCAGGAACAAAGCCGAGTGCCAACTGGTTGAAGACAATGTCGTCGCCGATCGCCAGAACCGTCAGAAGGGCCAGCGCGGGGAGCGCGGCCATCAACCCCGCGAAGAGTCCGTAGTAATGGGGAAGAGAGTGGAGCCTAGCACCGGCGACACGATTGGCAACTGACGCACGTGTGCCAAGAAAGAAATAGCCGGAACCGATCAGGAGAACCGCAATCGCAAGAGAAACGCTGTTCACCGGAATCTCCGAGTTAATGATAAGAGAAATCGAGAGCCGGTGTTGTAACCGGCTCTCGGTGTTTTTTCCAGACTTACTTGAGCATGTCTGCTGTCAGCTTCGGCAGGTCCTTCATGGCGGCGGCATATTTGGCCCGCTCGGCCTGCGGCATCGGGATCATGCCGGCATCCGACAAGGCACCATCGTCACCCCAGTGCTTGACCCACTCGGCCATATACTCATCCATGCCAGGGACAACACCGATATGCGCGTGCTTGACGTAGAAGTATAGCGCGCGGGATACCGAATAGGTTCCATCAGCGATCTCGTCAAAGGTAGGATTGGTGCCGTCAATGACAGCGCCCTGAAGGGTGTCGCTGTTCTGGTCGAGGTAAGAGAAGCCGAAGATGCCGTAGGCAGTCGGGTCTTCCTGAAGCTTCTGCACGATCAGGTTGTCCTGCTCACCAGCCTCGATATAGGCACCGTCAGTGCGCATCGCGCGGCAGGTTTTGGCCTTTGCGCCAGCAGCAGCAAGAAGTTCCTTCATCACCCCGTCCTTCGCGCAATAGCCCTTTTCGTTCACCATTTCGGCATAGGATGCGCGGGTGCCCGACGTTGTCGGAGGACCGTAGACGCGGATTTCAACGTCAGGATAGGCAGCATTGATATCGGACCATTTCTTAAGACAGTTCGGGACCATCTCCGCGGTGTTGTAGCTACGGCATACAGAGGCCGGCACCATCGCGGTCAGAGCCATGCCGAGGTCCGCCTTCGAGATCACCAGCGGCGCGCCATCCTTGGAATTGGCAACAACGATGCCGTCATAACCGACCTTGATTTCGGTCAAATCAACGCCGTTGCCATTACAATAGTCAAGCTCACCGGTCTTCATCCGCGAGGACGCGTTGCCGATGTCGATGAACTCGGTTCCGATGCCTTCACAGACACCTTTCTTGCCAACGGACGAACCGCCGGACTCAACAACAGGGGTCTTGAAAGAAGGGTTGTTGCCGAGCTGCTCGGCGACGATGGTGGCGAACGGCAGTACGGTCGAAGAACCGGCAATGCTCAGATAATCGCGCGCGCTGGCGGATGTTGTGACGCCAGCCAGGGCGACTGCACCGATAATGGCAAAGGTAAAACGCATGATGCCTCTCCTGCGTGGGGTGGTTGATGCGGCATCAGTGCGCCTGCGGGATTACAGATTCTTTGCGGTGATATTACAGTTTCGTGACAGTGACTTTGCCTGTTCCAAACCTATGATTTTATGCATTTCCTTATTTATAAAGATCGATTCACCAGGCGAAAATTCGCGACACCCTTGAGCATTTTTAATGTGGTTTTTCATAGCCGGACATCGAGTCGCGGTTGGCAGCTTACAGGCAGCTGTAAAGGCGTTATTCTGGATCTCATGCCCACCACCATGGCGGCGGACATGAGGTCAGCAAGGGATGATCACAACGTGATGTCGAGGTCCGTCAGCAAGAAAGCCCTGATCACCGCACGGCGCGGTGATCAGGCGGCGGCTTACCGATGAGCGGCGGTGCCTTCGAGATGCTGTGTCGGTCCTGCCTTCGCAGCGGCCATGTCGGTGGTGCCACCGCGCCGACCGCCTGCCCATCCTGCGGGTCGGCCGATGTGCGAAGCGGACGCGAACTGTTCAGCCTTGCCATTGCGCATGTTGATTGCGATGCCTTCTATGCCGCGGTCGAGAAACGCGACAATCCCGAAATTCGCGACAGACCGGTGATCGTTGGCGGACGGGAGCGCGGTGTCGTTGCCGCCGCCTGCTATATCGCCAGACAGTTCGGCATCCGCTCGGCAATGCCGACTTGGCAGGCGCTGAAACGCTGTCCCGACGCGGTGGTGATCCGCCCGCGGATGGATCATTATGTCAGTATCAGCCGTGAAATCAGGGCGCATATGCTGGCACTGACGCCACTGGTGCAGCCGCTTTCGATCGACGAGGCGTTTCTCGACCTTGCCGGCACCGAGGCGTTGCATGGCGGCACCCCGGCCGAATCACTGCTGCGGTTGCAGCGGACGATCCGCGAGGAGATCGGAATCACCGTGTCCATCGGCCTCAGCGGCACCAAATCACTGGCGAAGATGGCATCCGACCGTGACAAGCCGGACGGGTTCTTCGCCATCGATATGGCAGGGGCGGCGGCGTGGCTGGCACCGCAGCCTGTCTCGGTGCTGTTCGGGCTTGGCAGAACGGCGGTGGCCCGGCTTGCCGAGGCCGGCATCACCAGCTGCGGTGACCTTGTTGTGGCAAGTCCGCAAAAACTGACCTCATTGCTTGGCCGCAGCGCGCCGACGATCCGCGATCTTGCCGCCGGCATCGACCCGCGCCCGGTGACGCCGGACCGCGAGGCAAAGAGCATCTCCAGCGAAACCACCTTCATCACCGATCTGTCGACGCAGGCGGAGCTTGAAGCCGAACTTGAAATGCTGTGCCTGAAGGTATCGTCACGGATGAAGGCGCAGGGGCTTGCCGGCGGGCGGATCACATTGAAGCTGAAGCGCCCCGATCACCGTCTGCTGACCCGAAGCCAGACGCTTGGCGAGCGCACCGACAAGGCGCATACGCTGTTTGCCATTGGCCGGGAATTGCTGGCCCGCGAAACCGGCACGGGGCAGCGCTATCGGCTGCTCGGGATCGGTGCCGACCAGCTCGGGCCGCCGGACGGCCAGGGGCTTCTCGACATTGCCGATGAAGGTGGCCGGCGGCGCGATGATCTGGAGGCGGCGATTGACGATCTTCATGCGCGCATGGGGCGCGATTCGCTGCAAAGTGGCAGAATGTTCAGGCGCCGGCATCGGCCGGAGGACGACCCGACCCGCCAGCGGGCCTCACTCGAACAGCTTGACGATGAGGATGATCAGAGCGGCAACCCGACATAATTCTCAGCCACCATCCGGCGGCCGGCATCGGAGGTGGTGATATAGGCCAGCTCGGCCTCCTTCATCCGCTGCTCGAAGGCGTCGTCATTGAACCGGTGCGTCAGGTTGGTCAGCCACCAGGAAAACCGTTCGGTCTTCCAC
>CBFHNZ010000014.1:0-47983 GCA_965657415.1 Puniceispirillaceae bacterium (SeqCode)
TCGCGGCCGACGTGCCGTGATGATCGCCGTCCGGCTTGTAGGGCGGAACGAGGTTGGCAATGTTGCGATGGATGAAAAGCTCGCCCGGATCGGGCCCGAAAAAGGCGGTGGCGTTGACGCGGCTGTCACAACAGGAAATGACCATGGCGCGCGGATGCTGGCCGTCCTCGGCAAGATGCTTGTACCACACCTTGTTCTCGACGAATTTTGTCGCCTTCCATCCTTCATAGCGTTGGACGAAATAAGGGGGCAGGGGCTGGCCGATAGTCATGACGCTCCTCTTTGTTGGTTGCAATGTTCTACAGCGTGTTGGCGCGAAAATCTACTGGTCGACGTTCTGATGATAGGTGTCGCGCAGCGTGGTGATGATGTTGTCGAGGAATTTGGCCGCTGCCACCGGCAGCACACGACCCTTCAGATGGCAGATATGAAGCGTGCCCGCCGGCATGTCGGCAGTGTCGATTGGCCGTGCGACAAGTGCCTGCTCAAAGTCATCTGCCGGCCCGCTGTCCGCCCCGATAGCAATCGGGATTTGGAAGAACAGCGACGATTCAAAATGCAGGAAATTCTGCATGAATTCGAAACTGTCCGATTCAAGAATGACTTCCATATCGACATTCCGCCGCAACAGTCCGGTATCCAGCAACTGGCGGACACCGCTCTGCGCCGTCGGCAGGACCAGCTTTTCACCGGCAAGATCGCGCAGCCGTATCTGCTCATGGCTGGCAAGCCGGTGATCAGCCGGCATCACGCAATGGATTTGCTGACGCAGCGTGGCTGCAACATGCACATGCGCAGCCCGGATCGGCGCGAAGATCAGCGCGATATCGGAATCCAGCGAGAACAGCCTTGCCTCGGCCTCCTCGCCATAGCAGCGTGTCAGATCAAAGCTCACCGCCGGATGTTTGGCGCGGTATTTTGCGATGGTCTCGGGCAACAGCCGCCGCAGCGCATCGGCACCGCTGGCAATCTGTACGTGACCGCGTCGAATGCCGCTGAGATCTGCGATCTGCGATTGTACGCGCGCCAGATCGGCAAATTGCGAGCGGATATGCTGGACGAAAATTTCTCCGGCCGTGTTCAGCCGCACCCCACCTGGCAGGCGTTCGAACAGCGGTTGGCCTATTTCTTCTTCGATCTGAAGGATCCGCCGGTTCAGCGCTGTCGATGTAATGGCAAGCTTGTCAGCCGCCTTGCGGATTGATCCCTCACGGGCGACGGCATCAATAAATCTCAGACTTGTCATGAACCGCATGATGGAGATCTCCGGAAACAAGGAACTGCCACTTCATATAGCAAGGTGATGCAAAATTTGCACTGCTTTCCTGCAAAATTAGCAGAATTGCGTCGCGCTGGCTCCTGTTACCACCTCTGCATCACGGATGGCGGGTCTGCAACCCCCCGCACGCGTCGCCATCATCGACCTGTCGCGCAGCACCGTTCTGACGACAGTGCAAAGGAAGGACTGACTATGAAGTATATCGTGGCAATCATTCAGCCCAGTCGCCTTGCCGCCGTGCATGAAGCATTGGTGGCCATCGGCATTGAAGGGCTGACCACATCGGAAGTTCAGGGATATGGGCGTCAGAAAGGTAAGACCGAAGTCTATCGCGGCACCGAATACACCGTGAATTTTCTGCCCAAAGTGAAAATCGAAATCGCTGTAGGTGCGGACATGGCCGAGAAGGTTTGTGACGCCATCAGGAACGCGGCCGAGTCGGGCAAGATCGGCGACGGCAAGGTTTTCGTTCTGGACCTCGAATCAGCCCTGCGCATCCGCACGGGCGAAGCTGGCGTTGCGGCGCTGTAAGACCGAAGGAGTTTCCCCCATGTTGAAATCCGTTTCCTCAGTTCTGGCAATCGCCGCCGCGGGCGCGATGCTGACAACACCTGCCCTGGCACAGGAAGTGCCAGAGCATGGCATCTTCATCCTGAACTCGTTGCTGTTCCTTGTCGGCGGTGTGCTGGTCATGTTTATGGCCTGCGGCTTCTGTATGCTGGAAGTCGGGCTGGTCCGTGCCAAGAATACCACCATGCAGCTGACCAAAAATGTTGCGCTCTTCTCGATTGCGGCAATCGGCTACTATGTGATCGGTTATAATCTGATGTACCCGCTTGGGACATGGTCGGTTGAAGGCATCCTGTCTGGCGTCATCGGCGTCGCAGCGATGGAGGCGGTTGGTGTCGCGCCTGACGCGGCAGATGATCTGGCTTATGCGTCCACGGCATCCGACTATTTCTTCCAGTTGATGTTCTGCGCGGCGACCGCCTCGATTGTGTCGGGAACAGTTGCCGAACGTATCAAGCTGTGGCCGTTTCTGCTGTTCACGCTCATCCTGACAGCCTTGATCTACCCATTCCAAGCAAGCTGGAAGTGGGGTGGCGGCTTCCTCGATGAGATGGGCTTTCTTGATTTTGCGGGGTCGACAGTCGTCCACTCCGTCGGAGGTTGGGCGGCGCTGGCCGGCGCCCTGGTTCTCGGGGCACGGACCGGGAAATACAGGGATGGCCGCGTCGTTCCAATGCCTGGTGCCAACCTGCCGCTGGCAACGCTTGGTACCTTCATCCTGTGGCTTGGCTGGTTCGGTTTCAATGGCGGCTCGCAGCTTGCCATGGGCACTGTCAGTGATGTCGCCGATGTGTCGCGGATCTTCGCCAACACCAATGCGGCCGCGGCTGGCGGTGCGATTGCTGCGCTGATCCTGACACAGGTCTTCTACAAGAAGGTCGATCTGACAATGGTATTGAACGGCGCGCTGGCCGGTCTGGTGTCGATCACCGCTGAACCGCTGACCCCGACGCTTGGCGCGGCCACGCTGATCGGCGGTATCGGCGGCGTCATCGTGGTCTTCGCAGTTCCGATGCTCGACAAGATGCAAATCGACGATGTTGTCGGCGCCATTCCGGTACACCTGATTGCAGGGATCTGGGGCACGCTTGCCGTGGCTCTGACCAACCCGGACGCATCCTTTGGCACACAGCTGATCGGCATCGTGACTATCGGTATCTTCACCTTCGTCGTGTCCTGGATTGTCTGGACGATCCTGAAGGTAACGATCGGCATCCGTGTCACCGAAGAGGAAGAGCTTGCCGGTCTCGACAATGCCGAACTTGGTATGGAAGCCTATCCGGAATTCTCCCGCCAGGTATGATCCTGAACGGAGAGGGTGTGTTGTCCCACTAAGCATAAAATAACCCTGGCCAGTCACTCTGGCCGGGGTCTTTCATTGCCGAGCTTTCTTTACAGTTTCATCGCATTGGTCGTATTATCTGCCTTCCGGCGGGGCCGTCTGCCGAACATCTCATCCTGCTGAGCCAGATATGACCGCATCTCCGAGGCCATCCCGCAACAAGACAAGATCAGTGCTGCTTGAGGCCACCGGAATTTGCAAGCATTTCGGGGACTTCACGGCTAATGACAAGGTGTCCTTCAGCATTCGTGAAGGCGAAATACACGCCCTTCTTGGCGAGAATGGTGCCGGGAAATCCACCTTCGTGAAAATGGTGTATGGGCTTATGCAGCCCGATTCGGGGCAGATTGAGTGGCGCGGCGCCCCGACAATCATCCGCAGCCCGCAACATGCGCGCGATCTGGGCATCGGCATGGTGTTCCAGCATTTCTCGCTTTTCCAGGCGCTGACGGTGGCGGAAAACATCGCGCTGGCACTGCCGCCGGGCGAATCGCTGGCTGATCTCACCGCCAGGGTGCGCCAGATGTCGGCCGAATACGGTATCGGTGTCGACCCCGATGCGCGGGTGCATAATCTGTCTGTCGGTCAGCAGCAGCGCGTCGAGATTGTGCGGTGTCTGTTGCAGGACCCGTCGCTGCTGATCATGGACGAGCCGACCTCGGTCCTGACGCCGCAGGAAACCGGCCAGTTGTTCGATGTGTTGCGCCGCTTTACCGAGGCCGGTGTGGCGATCCTGTTTATTTCGCACAAATTGGAGGAAATCCGCGCCCTGACCGAGCGCGCGACAGTGCTGCGGCGTGGCCGCAATGTCGGCACGGTCGATACCGCCGGCCAGAGCAGCAAGCAGCTTGCCGAAATGATGGTTGGCGGTGATGTTGGCGATATCGAGGGTCAGGCACGCCCCGGTACCAAGGCTGACACGCTGTTTGAGGTAAAGTCGTTGAACCGGCCTGCCGAAACGGCCTTTGCCACGCCGCTCCGCGACATTTGCCTTGCCGCCCGGGCGGGTGAGGTGCTTGGTATTGCCGGCATTGCCGGCAATGGCCAGGATGAGTTGATGGAGGCGTTGGTCGGCGAATGGCGCATGCGCGGCACCGATGTGATCCGCATCGACGGTGCTGATATAACGCGTGATGGGCCGTCGCGCCGCCGCCAACGCGGCCTTGGGTTTGTCCCGGAAGAGCGGAACGGCCATGCTGCGGTGCCGAGTATGACATTGGCCGACAATGCGCTTTTGACATCGCATTCGCTTGGCAGGGTTGTGACGCGCGGCCTGATTGACATGGCGGCGACGCGCGCCATGGCCGCCGAGGTGGCCAGCGCCTTTGATGTCAGGCTGCCACAGGATAACCCGATGGCCTCGGCATTGTCCGGTGGCAATCTGCAGAAATTCGTCGTTGGCCGGGAAATTTCCCGGCGGCCCCGCGTGTTTATTGTGTCACAGCCAACCTGGGGTGTTGATGTCGGTGCCGCACTGTCGATCCGCACGGCGATGCTCGATCTTGCTGCCGCCGGGTCTGCCATCGTGATGATTTCGCAGGATCTTGAAGAGATTTTCGCCATCTCGCACCGGGTGGCGGTGCTGTATGACGGGTCGCTGTCAGCGGCGATGGTTACCGCAGACGTAACGCCGGAACGCCTGGGCCTTCTAATGGGAGGCAGCCAGGCGACCCTCGAAACGCCGCCGGAGTCTGGGCTGGAATCAGCGGGGATGTCCGCATGATTACCCTGTCCCCGCGCAAGGAAATTCCCCTGACGCTGACGCTGATGACACCGGTAGTGGCGATCGCGTTGACGCTGGTGATTGGGGCCATGATCTTTGCCTTCCTCGGCTATGGGCCGCTGGCGGCGCTGTATCAGTTTTTTATCGCGCCGGTCTCGCGCCCTGATCAGATTGCCGATCTGTTCGTCAAGGCATGTCCGTTGATCATCATCGCCAGCGGCCTTGTCTTTGCCTATCGGGCAAATGTCTGGAATATCGGGGCCGAGGGGCAGATGATCCTTGGTGCGATGTTTGCCGGGTTTGTGGCGCTGAGCTGGCCGAACCTGCCGGGACCGGTGATGATGCCGGCGATGATCCTGGCCGGTATACTGGGTGGGCTGACCTGGGGCATGATCCCGGCATTGCTGAAGACGCGCTTCAACACCAACGAGATTCTGGTCTCGCTGATGCTGACCTATGTCGCCGTGCTGTTTATCGACTGGACGGTGCGCGGCCCCTGGCGCGACCCGATGTCCTTTGGCTTTCCGCTGACGCCGATGTATGCCGATGCCGCGTTGATCTCGCGGATTGAACTTCCCGGCATTGGCCGGCTTGGCCAGCTTCACTGGGGTGTTGCCGGGGCGCTGGCGCTGGCTGTTGCCGCCTGGTTTGTGCTTGGTCGCTCACTTCTCGGCTTTCAGGTAAAGGTGATGGGCGATGCGCCGCGGGCAGGCCGCTTTGCCGGCTTCAGCCCGGCGTTGGTGACGATCATCGTGATGGCGATTTCGGGTGGTGCCGCCGGCCTTGCCGGGATGGTCGAGGTGTCGGCGAATATCGGCCAGCTGCAGCCTGATATTTCCTTTGGTTATGGTTTCACTGCGATCATCGTGGCCTTTCTGGCGCGGCTCAACCCGCTTGGGGTGATCATTGCGGGGCTGATTGTTGCACTGGCCGAACTTGGCGGCGACTCGGCGCAGATCGCGCTGGCCATGCCAAAGGTGGTCACAGGCGTGTTCAAGGGCATCCTGCTGTTCATGCTTCTGGCTGGAGAGACCTTCAACCGCTACCATGTGACCTTCAACTTGCCGCATCGTTTCACAAGCCGGGGAGAGAGCGGTGCTTGAAGATCTGATGTTGACTGTTCTGATGACCTCGGTGCCACTGGTCTATGCCGCGACAGGTGAATTGGTTGCCGAACGAAGCGGCGTTCTCAATCTCGGGGTCGAGGGGATGATGCTGATGGGCGCGGTAGCCGCCTTTGCAACAGCCTTTGGCACTGGCAGTCTTACGCTGGCCATTATCGCGGGGGGAATGGCAGGGGCGATGACCGCTGCGGTCTTTGCGTTGTTTGCACTCGGCTTTGCCACCAATCAGGTTGCAACCGGTTTGGCGTTGACCATTTTTGGAACCGGCATGTCGGGCCTTTTGGGAGCCCCGCTTGTGGGGCATGCTATTGAAGGGTTGCCTTTGTTGCGTATTCCGCTGCTGTCGGATTTGCCCGTTGTCGGTCGTCTGCTGTTTTCACTTGATATCATGATCTATCTGGCGGTCGCTTTGTTGATTGGTGTTGCCTGGATTTTGAAACGAACCCGCGCCGGCCTGGTGCTGCGTGCCATCGGCGACAATCATGACAGTGCGCATGCGCTTGGCTATTCGGTTCTTGGTGTGCGGTTCATGGCGGTGCTGTTCGGCGGCCTGATGGCCGGGCTCGGCGGTGCCTATCTGCCGCTGATGCTGACCCCGCATTGGGCCGAAGGCATGACCGCGGGACGCGGCTGGATCGCGCTGGCGCTCGTGGTGTTTGCCTCATGGATACCGTGGCGGGTTCTTGTCGGCGCGCTGATTTTCGGGGGAATCACTATCATGCAGCTTGCCGGACAGGCGCGCGGATGGACGATACCCTCGCAGTTTCTGTCTATGATGCCTTATATTGCCACCATCGTGGTTCTGGTTGCGATATCGCGAAACAGAGATTTTTCACGTGCCAATTTCCCATCCTGCCTCGGGCGAACATTCCACGTCGGCAAGTAGAGTATGGGAAATACGTGTTGCATTTTGGACCTGATTTCTAAAAAGGAGAGGAAATATGAAGGGAAATAGACTTCCGTTAATGCTTGGAGCGATCCTTGTGGTGGCGGCCGCAGCACTGTTTTTGATTCCGAAAGAGGAGAAAACAGACGTGGCGCTTGATGATGGTAAGATGAAGGTCGGCTTCGTTTATCTTACCAACCCGGGTGATCATGGCTGGACCTACGCTCATGAAGTTGCGCGTCAGGATGTCGACAAGCATTTTGGCGACAAGGTGCAAACCACCTATGTCGAGAATGTTCCGGAGGGGCCAGATTCCACCCGGGTCATTCGCGAGCTTGCACAGCAGGGTAACAAGATCATTTTCACCACATCGTTCGGGTATATGGATCCGACCCTGAAGGTGGCCAAGGAGTTTCCTGAGGTCAAATTCGTTCACCTCACCGGGTACAAGCGGGCGGCCAATATGGCGACTGGCAACATCCGGTTCTACGAAGGACGCTATGTCCAGGGTGTGGTTGCCGGCATGATGACCAAAAGCAACAAGATTGGTTATCTGGCGTCATTCCCGATTCCGGAAGTGATCCAGGGCATAAATGCATTTGCGCTGGGTATGCGTTCTGTTAATCCGGATGCCAGCGTGTCGGTAATCTGGGTGAATAGCTGGTATGATCCGGTCAAGGAAGCTGATGCTGCAAAGGTGCATATTGCGGAAGGTGCCGATATTCTGGCTCAGCACACCGATAGCCCGGCCATGTTGCAGACAGCCGAGAAGGCAGGCGTGCATGGCTTTGGACAGTCCAGCGACATGAAGGCTTTCGCACCGAAAGCGCAGCTGTTCTCGTCGGTTAACAATTGGGGCCCTTATTATATCTCACAGATCGAGAGCCTGATGGATGGCAGCTGGTCTACCGGCGAAGGACCTGACCATTGGGCAGGGAATACATGGTTGGGCCTGGCGGATGATTACCTGGTGCTGACACCATTTGAGAACATGCCTGCGGATGTGGCTTCTGCGGCACAGGCAGCGGCCGATAAAGTGGCTGGCGGGTATAATATCTTCTCGGGACCGTTCAAGGATAATGAAGGCAATGTTATCCTCAACAGCGGCGAAGCCTACAATGATGGTAATCTGTGGTCCGACATGAACTACTATGTCGAGGGTGTGAACGGCAAGATCCCCGGCTGATCCTGCCACACAGACACTAATTCCGGGAGGGCATCGTCTTGGCGGTGCCCTTCTGCTATTCAGACATGATGATCCTGGTAACAATCGTTGGCACTTGCCGGGCCAACAAGGCACCTTCAGATTGACAGGTAACCGACACATGACGAAACCAACTATTTTTGTGACACGCCGCTGGCCGCGGGCCGCCGAAGAGGCGCTCGGCACGCATTTCGATGTTACCTTCAATGAAGGTGACGCGCCGCTGTCAAAAGACGCGCTGGTTGAGGGGTTTGCCACACATGACATCGCCGCACCGACGGTGTCTGACATGATTGATGCCGACATCGTCAATGCTGGTGCTGCTGGACGCTGCCGGATGATTGCGAATTATGGTGTCGGGGTAAACCATATTGACCTTGCCGCAGCGGCGGCGCACGGCCTTCCGGTATCGAACACGCCCGGTGTGCTGACCGATGCCACCGCCGACCTGACGCTGACGCTGATGCTGATGTTGTGCCGCCGCGCCGGTGAAGGTGAGCGCGAGGTTCGGGCCGGCGCGTGGAGCGGATGGCGTCCAACCCATCTTGTTGGCCAGGCGATGACCGGCAAGCGCCTTGGCATCATCGGCATGGGCCGGATCGGACGCGCCGTCGCGCATCGGGCGCATTTCGGCTTTGGCATGGAGGTGGGCTTCTATAACCGCTCGCCGGTTGCTGATGGTGCCGGCGTTGGCGGCACACAGCACGCCAGCGTGGCCGAGCTGTGCGGAGCCAGCGACTTTGTCAGTCTGCATTGCGCGGCGACACCGGATACGGTGCAGATTCTCAACGCCGCGGCGCTTGGTGCGATGTCGCCTGATTCCTATGTCATCAACACCGCACGCGGTGATGTTGTGGATGAATCGGCGCTTGTCGCGGCGCTTGAAAGCGGCAGCATCGCTGGTGCCGGCCTCGATGTCTATCAGGGAGAGCCGGCGATCAATCCCGCCATCATGGCCGCGCCGAACACGGTCCTGCTGCCGCATCTGGGGTCGGCCACGCGCGAGGCGCGGGTCGCCATGGGGATGAAGGTTGTGGCCAATGCCCGCGCCTTTGTCGCTGGCGAGCCGCTTCCCGATCCGGTGGGATGATGACAGTGCCGGTAACGGTATGGCGTGATCAGGCGCGGCGCGCCTTTGACGCGGCGGTGGCGGCCGGTCATCCCGGTGCTGTCACGCTTGCCGCGATGCAGCGGTTGGAGACCCCACCAACCGCCATCATCGCCATTGGCAAGGCTGCCGCCAGCATGGCTGGTGCGGTTCGCAAGGCCGGATGCAGCGCGCCTGGCATCATCGTCACCACCGATGAAAGCTATGCCGAGGTCGATGGCATGACTTCATTCGCCAGCGCGCATCCGGTGCCGGATGAACGCGGCCTTGCTGCCAGCGCCGCGGTCAGCGATCTGGCCACACGGCTCGGCGAAGATGATCATCTGCTGCTGTTGATCAGCGGTGGTGGCTCGGCCTTGTTGCCCGCACCTGCCGACGGCGTGAGTCTCGACGACAAGAAGGTGCTGAACGAAGCGCTTCTTGCCAGCGGCCTCGACATTCATCACATGAACGCGGTGCGTCGGCTGTTCTCGGCGTTGAAGGGGGGGCGGCTGGCGCGTCTTGCCGCGCCAGCGCGGATCACCCAGTTTCTGCTGTCCGATGTGCCGGGTGACAGATTTGACTCCATTGCCAGCGGTCCGGCCATCGCCGATCCGGTGCCGCTTGCGGACGCGGTTGCGCTGATCCGTGCAAACGGTCTGGACAGGCTGGATTTCGTGGCCGCCCATCTGGCGCGCATCGAGGGTGGCAGAGCCGACCTGCCGGTCAGGCAGGGCGATCCGGTGCTGGCGAAGGTCACCTCGCATTTGCTGGCCAGCAATGATCTGTGCCGCGCCGCCGCGCGTGGGGCGCTTGCCGGTGACATGGTGGGGATGCGGGAGGTCGATCTGGCGCCGTTGACCGGCGAGGCAGCCAACTGCGCGAGGTCGCTGGCGGATCAGCTTGTTGCCGGTGGCTCTGGTAATAGCAAAGATGGTGTCTGGGGTGTGGCTGGTGGCGAGACGACGGTGCAGCTTGGTGCCGGTGCCGGTTTGGGTGGACGTGCGCAGGAAATGGGCGTTGCCTTTGCCAGTGCCATGTATGAGCGTGCCCCGGATCGCCGCTGGGCGGCGCTGATTGCCGGCACTGATGGGCGAGACGGGCCAACCGATGCGGCAGGTTCGCTCATCACCTCTGAACATGATGTCGATCATGAGGCCGCGGCGGCGGCGCTGGCGGCGCATGACAGCCACCCGTTTCTTGACAGCTGCGATGCGTTGTTACGGGTTGCGCCAACAGGCACCAATCTAGGGGACATTGCCATTTTCATTGTCGGCGGGGAGGCATGAATGAAAAATCGTGATCTGGAATATTGGGGCCGGCGCGCTGCAAAATGGTCGGCTGACTATCTAGACACGCTTGCTGAGAGGCCGGTGCGCCCGCAGACGCGCCCGGGTGAGGTGATGGCAAGCCTGCCAGCCACCCCGCCGCAACAGGGCGAGTCGGTCGAGGACGTCTTTGCCGATTTTGAATCCCTTGTCGTGCCGCATGTCACGAACTGGCAGCATCCGCGCTTCTTTGCCTATTTTCCGGCGAACAGCAGCCCGCCTTCAATCCTTGCCGAATGGCTGACCGCGACAATGGCGTCGAACTGCCTGTTGTGGCAGACCTCGCCGGCCGGCACCGAGATGGAAATTCATGTCCTCGACTGGCTGCGCCAGATGACCGGCATTGGTGAAGGGTGGTACGGCATTATCCAGACCGGTGCCGCGATGGCGACCTTGTCGGCCATCCTGACGGCGCGCGAGAAGGCGCTCGACTGGGCCGGCAAGGAAACCGGACTGTCAGGCCAGCCAGTCTTGCGGGTCTATGCCACCGACCAGACGCATTCCTCGGTTGAAAAGGCGGTCTTCCTGTCGGGAATCGGGCGTGAAAATCTGGTTACTGTGGCGACTGATGACGATGGGGCCATGGACCCGGATGCGCTGCGTGACGCGATTGCCGCCGACCGCGCCGCCGGGTTTCTTCCCTGCGCGCTGTGTTGCGTAATCGGCGGTACCGGCATCGGGGCCAGTGACAGGCTGGACGCGGTTCTGCCGATAGCCAGGGATGAGGGGCTGTTCTCGCATGTCGACGCTGCCTGGGCCGGATCGGCCCTGATCTGCCCGGAATTCCGGCAGATTGCGCGCGGCGTTGAAATGGCGGATTCGGTGGTGATGAACCCGCATAAATGGTTGATGACGAATTTCGACTGCTCGGCGCATTTCATCAAATCGGTCGAGGATTTCCAGAAGACCATGGCGATCACACCGGCCTATCTTGTCACGCAGGATGCCGAGGGAATCACCGATTATTCGCAGTTGACGCTGGAGCTTGGGCGGCGTTTTCGGGCACTGAAGCTGTGGTTTGTGATCCGCTGCTATGGTGTGGCCGGCCTGCAGGAGATTATCCGCAATCATGTTGCCTGGACCGATGGTCTGGCAGCGCGGATTGCTGCGACACCGGGTTTCGAGATCACCAGCACGCCGAGGCTGGGGCTGTTCAGCTTCCGCTTGCACCCGGACGGGATGGATGATGCGGCGGCGCTGGAAGCGTTGAACGCGCGGCTTGTCGATGCGGTGAATGGCGATGGGACGCTCTATCTTACCCAGACAATGCATCGCGGCACTTATGTGATCCGCATCAGTATCGGTGCCACCGCCACCACGGCGGCGGATATCGACATTGCCTATGACCGGATTGTGGCACTTGCCGCGCCGCTCCTCGGGGCCGCTGGCACCAGTTGATTTGGCTGATGGGCTTATTTGGCTGGCTGGGGCGATCGATGGTGCAAAAGGAAAAGGGGCCGGACGGCAAAGCAAGAAACCCGTCCGGCCCCCGAGAACCGGTTGATGCCAAAAGGTGCGCTGCTCCCCCAAGCCCGCTGCCAGTGCCAGTCGCACCAACCAGTTATGGGTATCTGCTATTCGGCTGCCATGCTGTCGTCGGTAGCGGTGAATTGTGCCTCTTCGGTTGAGTCGGCCATTGCCGTTGTCGCCGACTGACCACCCTTGACGGCAACCGAGATGGCGTCGAACCAGCCAGCCCCGACCTCGCGCTGGTGGCGGGTGGCGGTGTAGCCTGAAGCCTCGGCGTCGAACTCGGCATTCTGCAGCTCGCAATAAGCCTCCATGCCGCGATCGCGATAGCCGCTGGCAAGCTGAAACATCGAGAAATTCATCGAATGGAAACCGGCCAGGGTGATGAACTGGTACTTGTAACCCATCGCGCCGATCTCGCGCTGGAAACGCTCTATGTCGGTTGCCGACAGATTGGCCGACCAGTTGAAGCTTGGCGAGCAGTTATAGGCCAGCATCTTGTTCGGGAATCTGCTGTGGATGGCATCGGCAAATCGCTTTGCCTGCTCAAGATTGGGGGTAGAGGTTTCCATCCACAGCAGATCTGCATATTCGGCGAAGGCCAGTCCGCGGACGACACAACGCTCGAATGAATCCTTGGGGTCGAGGCGGAAGAATCCTTCCTCGGTACGCTCACCGGTCAGGAACGGGCGGTCGCGCTCATCCACATCCGAGGTGATCAGCTTCGCGCTTTCGGCATCGGTTCTGGCGACGATCAGCGTCGGTACACCAGCCGTGTCGGCGGCAAGCCGGGCCGCGTTCAGGTTGGCGATATGCTGCTGTACGGGGATGAGAACCTTGCCACCCATGTGGCCACACTTCTTCTCCGAAGCAAGCTGGTCCTCGAAATGCACCCCGGCAGCGCCGGCCTCGATATAGTTGCGGGTCAACTCGAATGCGTTCAGCGCGCCGCCGAAGCCGGCCTCGGCATCGGCCACGATAGGCGCGAACCAATCAACATCGCCTTCACCCTCTAGCTTCTGGATCTGGTCGGCACGTTGCAGCGTGCGGTTGATCTTGCGGGCCAGCTCCGGCCCGGAATTCGCCGGGTAGAGAGACTGGTCGGGGTACATGCCGCCTGCGGTGTTGGCGTCCGCCGCGACCTGCCAGCCGGACAGATAAATGGCCTTCAGCCCAGCGCGAACCATCTGCATGGCCTGGTTACCGGTCATCGCGCCAAGTGAATGCACATAATCCTCGGTGTGGAGAAGGTTCCACAGCTTGTTCGCACCTTGGCGCGCCAGGGTGTATTCGATCGGCACAGACCCGGAGAGACGCTCCACATCCGCCATGCTGTAATCGCGCTTGATGCCGTCGAAGCGGTTTGATGTGGCACCGGTGCGGGTTTCGAATTCGTCATTTGAGGTACGGGTCATCTGATCTCTCCATAATCTGGGCGCTCTGCCCACCCTGAGCGCCAATCGGCGGGTGCGAGGGCGACCGACGCGGTTGCTTGGCGCCGACACCAGTAGCGCAGTAAAGGATTGCCGCCGAGGAAAAAAGTGCAAATGTGAAAACAGTAAAAGATTTACATTTTCACTTTACAAATTTACTGTAGGGTATTGTTACCGGGCACAGGTCAGGCACTCCATGCAGGAAAAAATCCTTGTTGGTCACAAATTACGCCGCTTTCGGCAAGCGGCTGGACTGTCCCAGACGGCAATGGCCGACGCGCTGGGTATCAGCCCGTCCTATCTGAACCTTCTGGAGCATAATCAGCGCCCGCTAACCGTCAGCCTGCTGCTGAAACTCGGCAACTCCTTCGATATCGACCTGAAGAGCTTTGCCGAAGATGACAGCCCGGCGCTGTTGACCGAGCTTGCCGAGGTATTTGCCGACCCGTTGCTGACAGGCGACCGTGTCTCGCGCCGCGAGTTGCAGGATCTGGTAACGGCGGCACCGGCGGCGGCGCGTGGCATGGTCAGCCTGTTTCAAGCCTATCGCAAGGTCAGGGGGCAGCTGGAGACTTCGTCCGGTGACGGTCGTCAGGATGGCGTCGGCAACAGCCCGGTTGAGCAGGTTCGTGCGGTGCTGCAGCAGGCGAACAATTATTTCGCCGAACTTGAGGTGGCGGCCGAGGTCTGTCGCACCACCATCCTTGGACAGGAAGGCGATGCCGGCATGCTGCTTGAACGGCTGACCCTGTATGCGCGTGACCGGCTTGGCCTGCGGGTGCGGGTGATTCCGGCAGCGGTGATGGGAACGCAATTGCGGCGCTATGATCAGCACCGCCGGGAAATTCTTGTCAGCGAGGCGTTGCGCCGCCCGCAACGGGTCTTCCATCTTCTTGTGCAGATGGCGCTGATCGAACAGGCCGATCTGATAGCCTCCCTATGCGCTGAGTATGGCGTCTCCGATGATTCGGCGCGCTCGCTTTTCCGTACGACGCTAGCAGGTTATTTTGCTGCTGCGGTGATGATGCCCTATGAGTCCTTTCTTGAATCGGCGCGCGAACTACGTCACGACCTTGATTTGCTGGGGCGTCGCTTCGGTGCCAGTTTTGAGCAGGTGTGCCACCGCCTGACCAGCCTCAATGCCCCGAATGCCCGCGGCATTCCGTTCTTTTTCCTTCGGGTCGATGACGCCGGCAATATCTCCAAACGTCTTGCCGCCGGCGGTATGCAGTTCGCCAAGAACGGCGGCACCTGCCCGAGATGGGACGTTCACAAGGCGTTCCGGACACCTGACAGAATGCTGTTTCAGGCGGCCGAGCTGCCGAACGGGCAGAAATTCTTCACCATTGCGCGGACGGTGCCGCGTCCCTGGGCGCCGCCCGGTGAGGCGCCGCCGGAATTCGCCGTTGCACTTGGCTGTGAAATCCACCATGCGCGCGAACTGACCTATGCCGATGAATTCGATGCTGGGCGTCGACGCACGCATGAGCCGATCGGTATTGGCTGTGCAGTTTGCGAGCGTATGGATTGCGCCCAGCGGGCACATCCGCCGGTGGGGCATGAGGTGAAATTTGATGGGCATTCACGGCGCATCGGGCTGTATGATCTCGACAGCTAACCACATGATTGATCAGGTCTTGTAATTTTATTTCAACGCCGGCTCCATCGGTGCTGGTGTAATAAAATTTCATAACCTGTGGCGCTGTCCATGCTTTGCTTTGCCATTGGTCATTGATCTGCTAGTCTTCTGGCCGCGCCAGGCCCACCGCGTCAGGTCCATTGTGGTGGGCCGTCCTGCGCAGGGGGGAAGGACAGGGTAAATGGCGTCTGACAACAAACAATCAGAGATTCACGCCGACGGCTCCACCGAGGCCGCGGACATGCCTGATCGCCGCGATGATGGTGACAGGCTGGCGGCGCTGTACGGGCTGACGCCGAAGGTTGAATCGGCAATTTCCGCTGCCATCACGAGCGGTGCCGAGGATCGTGCGCGCGCCCTTGTGGCACCGCTTCACCCGGCAGACCAGGCTGATCTTCTGGAACGGCTGCCGGCATCGCAGGCGGCGGCGCTTGTCCGTACACTTGGCGACGGGCTGGATGCCGAAACACTGGCCTTTCTTGATGAGAATACGCGCGATGAGATTGTCGATGTGATGGGTGTGGCGGCGCTGGCGCGTCAGCTTCCGGCACTCGACACCGACGATGCCGTCAACATCATCGAGGAACTTGAACAGGACGAGATCGAGGATGTCCTGGCGGCGCTGCCGGCCGAGGACCGCGTTCTGGTCGAGGAAGGGCTGGCCTATCCCGAGGATTCCGCCGGCCGGATGATGCAGCGCGAGATTGTCACCGTGCCGTCATTCTGGACAGTCGGCCAGACCATCGACTTTTTGCGAAGTTCGCAGTTTGGTGACACGGATTTCTACCTTATTTTCGTTGTTGATCCGGCGCGAAGCCCGGTTGGTGAGATCAGTCTCGGCAAGCTTTTATGCACCCCGCGGCCGCGGCGTGTCGGCGAGATCATGCAGGGTGATTTCCGTAAGATCCCCGCCGATATGGACCAGGAGGAGGTGGCAATCCTGTTCCGCCGCTATGGCATGGTCAGCGCCCCTGTGGTTGATGAACATGGACGCCTCATCGGTGTCATTACCATTGATGATGTGATCGGCGTCATCGATGAGGAGGCCGAAGAGGATCTGATGGCGCTGGCCGGGGTCGGCGATTCAAATGTCCGGTCCAGCCTGTGGGGAACGCTTCAGGGACGCAGTTCCTGGCTGTTGATCAACCTTCTGACGGCGATTGTCGCCTCGGCGGTGATCGGCCTGTTCGATGCCACCATAGAACGGTTTGTCGCGCTGGCAGTCCTGATGCCGATCGTGGCGTCGATGGGTGGCAATGCCGGCACCCAGACAGTAACGGTGGCGGTGCGTGCGTTGGCGCTGCGCCAGATCGACCGCGACGCGGCGGCCAGTTTTGTCCGGCGTGAACTGATTGTGGCGGTTCTCAACGGCATCGTCTTTGCCGTGCTGGCGGCCAGCATTTCCTTTCTCTGGTTCCGCGATCAGGATATCGCCGCGGTGATGGCGGTGGCGATGTTCGCCAACCTTGTTGTCGCCGGTCTCAGCGGCACGCTGGTGCCGCTTGGCCTGGTGCGGGTTGGTGTTGATCCGGCGGTGGCATCGAGCGTTTTCATCACGACAATCACCGATGTTGTCGGTTTTTTCGTGTTTCTTGGGCTCGCCGCCCTATATTTGAGTTCATAACGCCTCTGTTTTGATATCACCTTACTCACCGCGTGCCGGTGGCCTGTTGCGCAGGGATGATCCGGTATGACCGTGCATCTGAAGAAATTGTCTGTTGGATCGGAATCGCTGACCAGCCTGCGGCAGTGGCAGGAGATGCGGTATGAGGCAGGGCAGGAGTTGATGCATGTCACCCGCAACACGCCGCGCCGCGCCGAAGAGGTGCTTGATGGCGGCAGCATGTTCTGGGTCATCAAGGGTGTGATGTGCGCCCGTCAACCCATTCGTGAGCTGCGCAGTATGCAGCGTGCGGATGGCAAGCCGGCATGTGGCATCGTGCTGGCGCCGCAGCTGTTCGCGGTAGAGCCGAAGCGGGTACGGATTTTTCAGGGATGGCGCTATCTGGAAGTGAAAGACGCGCCAGTGGACCTGCCATTTACCGATGAGGGTGACGACACGATGCCGCCCGAACTGGTCGCCGAACTTCGCGAGCTTGGCCTTCTATGATTTGGCCTTTGGTGGCCGGGTCAGATGAAGTCGGCGTTGAGCGGGCCTGGCTCTAATTGCCTTCCTTGGCGAAGGTCACTGCAAACATCGGGTTGCCGTCAAACAACACCTCGCGCTTGGGGCCGTTCATCCGCTCGAACCGCTGCATGCTGATCGGGCCGACCATTCGATAGCCCTCCGATGCCAGATTACGGCGGTGAAACTCAAGTGCCGCAGCCTCGAAGCTTTCGGCGATGATGGTGATGCGGTCGTCTTCGCTCATGCTTGTCCCCTTGGCGGAGTGGTCCGTTTCCACGCGGCGAATATGGCAGAGCAAAACCGGTTTGTCAGTCCCTTTGTCACTGGTGATAAGGGGTGGGTTGTCAGTTGCGTCGCCGCCAGTCCCAGGGGGCCTCGAATTCGCCAGCCCACAAGCCACGGCGATCTTCGCGCGCGCCCGCCTCAGCGGCGACATAATCGGTGCTGTAGCGCCGGTAGGCGAGGGCAAGACCGTTTGCAACAAGATGTTCGGCGATATCGGTTTTGCCGGCAAAACACCGCATGACCAACCGGCCATAGCGATCAACATCCATCAGGATGCAACGAAGCGGCGCCGTCATGGCGATCTCAGTCATGGCTTCGCGGGCGGCACGCCCGCACGGCCACTTTGTCCCGGAAGTGTCGGTGCAGGTCTGTTTCAACTCCGGTGCGTCAATGCCGTGAAGGCGAATCTTCAACGGGCCGCTGCGCAGGGAATCGCCGTCGCTGACCTTGGTGACGCTGACATCGCCCTGCAGCGAAAATGGCATTTCGTCCGCGGCAACAGGGGGCTGGGCCGCCTGCAGCGATAGAAGCGTGACGATAGTCAGGACTGATCGTTTCATAAGAAAAAACTAATATAATGAGCGTGTGTCATCCAGACATAAAAGCAGATCCACCGTCATCGCGCGTCCTGCCTAGGGATGGTCTTAAGAGGTTGCCTGATAGAGAGCCGGGGCTAGTTGACCAGCCTCAGTTGACCAGCCTCAGTCGATATAGGGATTGTCGCGGAACGGGTCGTCTTCCGCGACCTGTTCGTCGCCGCTGGCAATCCATTCCGCCTCCGGATTCAGTGTCGCGGCGATGGCGCTGGAGGATTCGGGAATGGCGACGAACGGGCCCTGCGCCAGGTTTGGTACGGCGGCGCGGCGGCTCATCCGGAACAGGGCAAAGCCGGCGATCATCAGCTGGATGATCGTGATCAGGATAAAAAAGCTGGTGACACCGAAATATTCGAGCGACAGCGCCGCCATCGGTGATCCAAAGACCGCGCCGGCGCCATTGATCATGACAAGGCCCGATGCGGCGGCCACCATCTGGCTTGGCGTCAGAAAGTCGTTCGCATGCGCGATGCACAATGAATAAAGCGGAAACAGCGAGCCGCCATAAACCAGCATACAGACAAGCAGCAGCGCGAAGTCGGCGCGCCCGAACAGCGTCGCCATCGCGGCCGCACCGCCGCCCATAAGGGCTACGCCGAAAATCACCATGCGGCGGTCAAACCTGTCCGATAACCGTCCCACCGGATATTGCAGCAGCAGCGCGCCGATCATCGGTGCCGTCATGAAATAGCCGACTTCGGCATTGTTAAGGCCAATCGACAGCCCGTAGACCGCGCCCATGCCGAACAGCATCGAGACGGCCACGCCATTGATTCCCAGCCCGACAACGGCCAGCGGCGAGACTTGCAAAAGGCGGCGCAGGCTCATCCGTTCCGGCTCTTCGAAGGCCGGGGCCTTGCCGACCGACAGCAGCACGGGCACAACGGCAACCGAGACCAATACAGAGGCAAGAAGGAACAGCCCAATACTGTTTTCCCCGCCAGCACCGATCATCAGCTGGCCAATGGCGAGGCCGCCCATCGAGACAATCATATAGAGCGACAGCATCTGGCCGCGCGTCTCGTTGGTTGACTGGTCGTTCAGCCAGCTTTCACATACGATATACATGCCGGCAAAGCAGAACCCGGTGATGATGCGCATCAGCGCCCAGATCAGCGGGTTGACCAGTGCCGCCACTACCAATACGGCAGCCGAGGCCAGCGCCGCCATGGCGCCGAAGACCCGCACATGTCCGACATTGTCGAGCATCCGAGGCACCAGCAACGAGCCGCAGAAAATCCCAAGAAAATAACCGGCCATCACAAAGCCGGTGGTGATCTTCGTGAACCCGGCCTCGGTCGCCTCGGTGCCCAGCAGAACGACCTGTAGCCCGTTGCCGGACATGATCAGCAACAGGCCAAAAAACAGCGTCCAGGATGCCAAGGCGGCTCTCAGCATGGCGGATCAACAGGTCCCCGTTCGGATGCCGGATTAGATGCAGTAAAGGTGTCCGACGCCGGTTTCAAAAATGTGATGGAATATCATCAAACGGCCGTAGCCACACGCGCTCTCTTTGCGACCAAAAATGTACCACGTCTGTCCAGAAAGTCCCGAATTTGGGTCGTTTTGAAGACAGAGGGTCGAATTTTTTGACGCTTCGGGGCTCTCAGTCTGATGGTGGCGGGAAAAGCCTGTCGAACAATACTTCGATCTGTGTCTGATGGACGGCGATGCGCCCTCGCAGCGCCTCGATATCAGGACTGTCGCAGGCGGCGCAGATGAACTGCCGCGCCGCGGCTGACAGGTCTGCCGGGTCCGTCGCGCTGGTGCCGGCGATAAAGCGCAGTGCGTGATGAAGGTCGGCATAGAGGCTGTCCGCCGTGACAAGCGCCTCGGCATCGTCTGGCATGATCCGGCCGGCCTCGACAAGCCGGTCGAGGATGCGCTCCACCGGCAGGGAGCTATTGTCAAACAGATCGGCGTTCAACAGCCGTAATGCCTGGACCAGAAGGTCAAGTTCGCTGATGCCACCAGGGCGCTTGCGCAATTGCCATTCGTTTGCTTCGCCATAATTAGCTCGAAGTCGCCGCCGCATGTCGTGAAGCGGTGGGGCAATGGCGTCCTGTGGCAATGCGGTGGTGCGCACGTCTTCCAGACTGTCAATCACTGCTGCCCCGCAGGCCGCCGCCGGTGTCGCCAGCCGTGCCTTGCCCAGCGCCAGTTTCTCCCAGAGCCACGCCTCGTCTCGGTAATAGGCCGTCAGCCGCGCCAGTGACGGCGCCAACCCGGATGTCTCGCCATCCGGGCGTAACCGCAGATCGATGGTGAACAGCTTGCCTTCGCCTGTGGCGCCGCCAAGCCAGTTTGCCAATGTCTGTGCCAGGCGGGTGAAATAACTGCTGGCACCAAGGCGGCGTCGGCCATCTTCGATGCCGGTCGAGCTTGTCTCTGCCGGCGCGTCCCAGACAAAGACAAGGTCGAGGTCGGAGGTCGCCGTCAGGTCACCAAGCCCGAACCGGCCCATGGCCAGCACCGCCAGATCACCATTGATGGTGCCGTGACGGCGCTGCATGTCGGCGATGGCCAGATCCCTGATCACGCGGATCGCGGCTTCGGCGATATCGGCAAGCGCAGTGCCAAGGGCCCGCCGGTCGGCAACCCCGCTCAGATGCTGGACCTCGGCACGAAACTGCCGTTCACGGGTCATGCGTGTAATGGTATCAAGCGCCAGTTCGGTCGGTTGTTCGGCAATCACGGCGCGAAGCTCGGACTCAAGGTCAGCAGCTGCGGGGAGAGGTTCGAAAAAGGCGGCGAACAGGACCAGATCGAACAGCATCGGATGCCGCCGCAACCTGTTGCCAAGGCGTGGCGAGAGAACAAGAATATCACCAAGAAGCCGTGTCAAATCGCGGTTATGGTCGAGCAGCGAGAAAATCTGCACGCTTGCCGGCAGCCCTTCAACAAAGTCGGCAAAGCTGGCAAAGGCCATGTCCGGATCCTGCGCATCTGACAGGTGCGATAGCATCGGCGGCATGATCCGCGACAGCAGCGTGCGGGCCCGCTGGCTGCGTGTGGCGGCGATCCGGCCTGCCATCCAGCCCGACAGGACGGCAGCGATATCGACCGGGCGCTGAAAGCCAAGTGATTCCAGCCAGCTGGCCAACCTGTCCTCATCATCGAACAGCGGGGCATCGGTGTTGCCATCCCCCGGGCTCGCAGTGGGATCGCCCTCGGATCCGCCGCCGTCTGTGGTCGTCTCAAACAGCTGGTGTGATGTGTTGGCCGCAATTTCTTGCAGAACATGCTCCAGTGCGGTCAGAAACGCTTCGGCGTTGGCATGGCCCATGAACCGCGCCGCCTCGTCGATGCCATCCATTGATCGGGGCAGGGCGTGCGTCTGCGCATCGCCCAACATCTGGAGGCGATGTTCGACCCGGCGCAGCGCCAGATAAAGGGCACCGAGCCGCGCGCACTGATCCGGCGTGATCCAGCCTTCCGCCGCCAGCGCGCGCAGTGCCGGCAGGGTGCTGCCGGCGCGCAGTGCCGGTGCCCTGCCACCGCCCACAAGTTGCAGCACATGTACCAGAAATTCGATGCTGCGGATGCCGTTCGGGCCGGTCTTCAGGTTATAGCCTTCCCAGCCAAGCCCCACCGCCGGACGGCGCAGCATCATCTTCATGTCATCCATGACCGTGTAATCCAGTGTCCGCCGCCAGATGAAAGGCTGGATGTCGGCCAGAAAACGCGCTCCCATCTCAAGATCGCCGGCAATCGGCCTGGCCCGGATGAAGGCAGCGCGTTCCCATGTTCGCGCGATGGATTCGTAATAGCCGATGGCCGCCTCACGTTGCAGGCTGACGGCGGTGGCCCCGGGATCGGGGCGCAGCCGTAGGTCGACCCGCCAGCCGATGCCATCGCCTGTTGCTGTCGACAGCAACCTGACAAGTGCCCGCGCCATCTCGACATAGAAACGCTGGCTCGTGTCGCGGTCGGTCAACGGGTTGTCAATGGGATCGTGAATCAGCACAAGGTCGATGTCCGAAGAATAATTCAATTCGCCGGCCCCGAGCTTGCCAAGCGCCAGCACGCTCCAGCCACACCCCGTGCCGCCATCGCGTGCGGCTGTATCGGAACCGCTGATTTGCCCCCGCTGCGCCGCCGCGCGGAACAGCCAGGTGACAGCGCACCGCACCGCGGTATCGGCAGCTTCGCTCAGCCAGCGCATCTGGGTTTCGATATCCTCGCCATCGGCCATATCGGCCAGTGCCACACACAGCGCGCTTCGCTGGCGAAGGCGGCGCAGCGCGGCCATCATCTGCTGTTCATTGCCAACCGTTTTGGCGGCTTCTGCGCAGGCTGTGATGGCAGCATCAATTTCTGGCGTGCCGCCAGCGGTTGGAACAGTGGCGAGAAGGTCGGGATGCGCGCGGGCCAATGTCTGCAGATGCCGCGAATGCGCCAACATGGCGGCAATCTGCACCGGCTGAAGAGGGCCATTATCCGCTGCGTGTTGGTGCGCCCATTCGGTAAGCTCAGGAAGAATGGCGGCATGGCTGGAAAGCGGCAAGGCGGTGCCGGCAACGGGCGGCAAGATATGCGGTGTCTTAGTCATCGCCGACAGAATACCCAAAGCAATATGATTGGTAAAATGCGGGGGGCCGTTCTGCTGTCAGGTAATGGCATTTTTCAGGCGGTGAGGATTGGACCGCCGTCACGAACGCGCCGCATGGCCCGCTGCATGCGAAGGCTTAGCAACAGCGCTGCCACTGTCAGTCCCAGCGCCAGTCCGCCCCACACACCCGTTGGCCCCATATCGAAGGTGAAACCAAACACCGCACCGGCGCCGACTCCGGTGATCCAGAAGCTGGCAATGGCGATGGTGCCCGGCATGCGCGTATCGTTTAGCCCGCGCAGGATCGACATGGAAATGGCCTGCAGTCCGTCCGGCACCTGGAACAGAGCCGTCAGCAGCATCATCGGTAGGGCCAGCGCCATCACCTCGGCGAACATGGCATCATCGCTGTCAAGAAAGATGCCGATCAGAGTTTGCGGCCAGAGCAGCAGGATCAACGTTGTCCCGAGGGTCGCCCCGATGCCAAGCCAGAAGCTGGCACTGGCGCTTCGCGACAGGTTCATGCGGTCCCCGGCCCCGGCGAAATTGCTGATACGAATGGTGCTGGTCTGCGCGATGGCAATCGGGACCATGAAGAACACCGCCGCCAGCTGGTTGGTGATTGCCGCCGCGGCAAGGCCGGCGGTACTGAACAGCCCGATGAGAAAGGTCACTGCGATGAACATGCCGGTTTCAGCAACGATGGTCAGACCAATTGGTAACCCGATGCGAAGCAGCCGAACGGTCAGACCCCAATCCATTACCCACAGCCGCCGGAACGGGCTGCCATTGCGGAAGGGTGGCACCATGGCGATATAGACCATCAGTCCGGCACACAGCATCACATAGACAATCGAGGTGGCCAGCGCCACGCCGGCAAGGCCCATGGCGGGGAATGGGCCGATGCCGGACACGAACGCCTCGTTCAGCGCCACATTGGCAGCCAGCGCCAATAATACAGCGATCACCTGCGGTAACGGTCGCTGGTGCGAGATGATATATTGCCGCAGAACGAAGGACAGAAACATGAAAGGCATGCCGAAACTCGACCAGATCAGGAACGGCTCACCGATCCGCGCCAGCTCCGGGTCCTGCCCCAACGCCACCAGTACCTCTTCACCGATGAACAATAACGGAGCCGCAATCAAGCCAAGTGTGAAGGCGACCGCCATTCCCTGACGAAAGGCACGCCGGACCTGGCGTTCATCACCGGCGCCAAGTCCCTGTGCCACCAGCGGGCCGACGGCCAGCGAAATGCCGAGGGCGAGGAAATAGAGCGGCTGGTAATAGCGCGACGCCAGTGCGCCGGCGGCAAGGCTGGCACTGTCGATCTGTCCCATCGCGATCGTGTCGCTTGTCCAGATGCCGATGGTTGCCAACTGCCCGATGATCAGTGGTCCGGCGAGCCGAGCATTCCAGCGCAGATGGTCACGCCAGCTCAGCTCCTGGCGGCGGCTATCGGGTTGGGTCATGGAATCCTCTGAAGGCCGCCAATAAGACAGCCTTGAAGGCCGGGGGGAATGCCGACATGTCAAAATTCATCCAACTGTGGTATCGCGTAGGGTATTGTGGTGCAAGGATTTTGACGGGCCATCCCGTCATGGAAGTGGGAAATGCCAAGGAAGCCAGCCGGACGAACGTCGACACGCGGTCCCTCAGGCCGCAGCTATCGCAATGATACGGGACTGACGCGCAAGCCAAAAAAGATGCGTGGCCGCAAGCCGTCATCACAGCGCTGGCTGACGCGGCAATTGAACGACCCCTTTGTTGCGCAGGCGAAATCGCGCGGCTTCCGGTCGCGCGCGGCGCTGAAGCTGGAACAGATCGATGACCGCTATGAAATGCTGAAACCCGGCATGGCGATTGTCGATCTTGGATGCGCGCCGGGTGGCTGGCTTCAGGTGGTGGCGGACCGGATCCGGCTTGGCCGCGGTACAGCCAAACTCGTCGGAATCGACCTGCTGGAAACCGATGTTCTGGATGGGGTGGAAATTTTTGTCGGCGATATGACCGACCAGATGATGATTGATAAGGTTCGCGATGCCGTTGGTGGGCGCGCCCACGGGGTTATGAGTGATATGGCGGCGGCGACAACAGGCCATCGACCGACCGACCATCTTCGCACCACGGCACTTCTCGAGGCGGCGCTGGATTTTGCCATCGAGGTGCTGGTCGAGGACGGTTTCTTTGTCGCCAAATGTTTTCGTGGCGGGGCCGAGCGGAGAGTGCTGGACCTCATGCAGGCCAATTTCCAGACCGTGCGGCATGTCAAACCGGCGGCGAGCCGTCAGGAATCGGTGGAAAGCTATGTTCTTGCCACCGGCTTTCACGGGGCCGGCGGACGGGCCGGGGACAGGCCGGATGCGGATGATGCTGAAAGTGATGCCGACCACCCGGACGCCTCACCGCCTGATACACTGGGTGGCTACTCGCCAATCTAGGCCCGAGCCAGGCATCTTGACCGAAAATTCTGACCCCGGATTCTGATCCCGGACTTTGACCCCGAATCAGCCTATTTTGGGGGTACCTTTCTGGCTGTCCCTCAGATATAGTGCCGTGCCACCGGATAGGCGGAAGGCACCCCATGGAAATTCGCGAAGCCCTGACTTTTGATGACGTGCTGCTTCAGCCGGCACGCTCGGCCGTGTTGCCTGCGGACACCGATGTGACGACCAGGCTGACGCGTGAGATCAATCTGAAAATACCGCTGCTGTCGGCGGCGATGGACACGGTGACCGAACACCGGCTTGCCATCGCCATGGCACAGGCTGGCGGCATCGGGGTGATCCACAAGAACATGTCAATCGAGGCGCAGGCCGCGGAAATCAGCCGCGTCAAGAAATATGAAAGCGGCATGGTGGTGGACCCGCTGACGATCACGCCTGACCGCACACTTGGCGATGCGCTGGAGCTGATGAAAACGCACCAGATCAGCGGCATCCCGGTAGTGGATGGTGAGGGCAAGCCGCCTTATCGTCTGGCCGGCATCCTGACGAACCGTGATGTTCGGTTTGCCAGCGATCTGAACCAGAAGGTCTGGGACCTGATGACCCGTGAGGTGATTACCACTGGCGAGGGGGCCACCCAGGAAGAAGCAAAGCGACTGCTTCACGAACACCGGATTGAAAAGCTGGTCGTCGTCGATGGCAAGTCACGCTGTATCGGGCTGATCACAGTCAAGGATATCGAAAAGGCACGCAACCACCCGATGGCGGCAAAAGACGCCGCCGGGCGGCTTCTTGTGGCGGCTGCGACAGGCGCTGGGCCGGAAGGTGCGGCGCGTGCCGAGGCGCTGATCGAGGCCGGCGTCGATGTTGTTGTTGTCGACACGGCGCACGGTCACTCCGAAGGCGTGCTGGCGGCCGTCACCGCGATCCGAAAGTTGGCGAACGAGGTTCAGGTCATTGGCGGCAACGTGGCTACCGGCGATGGCGCACGAGCGCTGATTGATGCTGGTGCTGACGCGGTGAAGGTCGGGATCGGTCCCGGGTCGATCTGCACCACCCGCATGGTGGCTGGCGTTGGTGTGCCACAACTCACGGCGATCATGGACGCCGCTGCGGTCAGCCACGCTGCCAATGTGCCGGTGATTGCCGATGGCGGCATCAAATATTCAGGCGATCTTGCCAAGGCGCTTGCGGCTGGCGGGGACTGTGCCATGGTCGGCTCGCTTCTGGCTGGCACCGATGAAACGCCGGGCGAGGTCTATCTCCATCAGGGTCGTTCCTACAAGGCGTATCGCGGCATGGGATCGACAGGGGCAATGGCGCGCGGCTCGGCAGACCGCTATTTCCAAGCCGAAGTCTCACAGCCGCTGAAACTTGTGCCCGAGGGGATCGAGGGGCAGGTGCCCTATAAGGGGTCGGTGGAGAATGTCCTGCATCAACTTCTCGGCGGGGTGCGCGCCGCGATGGGTTACACGGGCAATGCCAGCATCGCCGATTTTCAGGCAAACGCCAAATTCCTGCGGATCACCGGCGCCGGGTTGAGCGAGTCACATGTCCATGATGTGACAATCACCCGTGAAGAGCCGAATTATCGGCCACGTGTCTGAGCCCCGGGAGCGCCGCCGCGCATGACGCCAGCAGCCCGCATCGCTGCCGTGATCGAAATACTGTCCGCCGCGCCGGAAGGCGTGCCGGCAGGGTCGGTCCTGCGGCGTGGCCTACAACAACGACGCTATGCCGGATCGGGTGACAGGCAGGCCATCAGCGCGCTGTTCTGGACAATTCACAGGGCGGCGGCGCGGCTTGCCTGGCATCTGGACCGGCAGGGGCATGAGGTTACGTCGCGGGCGTTGGTGATTGCGGCGCTGCGCCTTGCCGATGATCTGGACGCTGCGACGCTGGAAGCCCGTTTCGGGGGCGAGGACAGGCATGCGCCGCCGGCCCTGACCGCGACCGAGCAGGCGCTCCTTGCGGCGCTTGACGGGTCGGTACTGGATGATCCTGCGATGCCGCCGGCGACGCGCCTCGAATGGCCGGAAAACCTTCTTGCCGATGCCAGCGCCGCGTTGGGTGAGGCGGCTGAAGATGAGTTGGCCGCGATGCGTGGCGAGGCTGGAACCGACATCCGGATCAACCCGCTGAAGCTCGATGGCCGGCGGCGCCTTCGCGACAGGCTTGCCGGGCGTGGCCTGAAATGTCACCCGACGCGACTCTCGCCGCTTGGTATCAGGATGGAAAGGCGGGTACGGGTCGAGGACAGCCCGGAATTCCGCGATGGTCTGTTTGAGATTCAGGATGAAGCCTCGCAGATCGCCGCAATGCTATGCGATGCGCAGCCTGGCATGCAGGTGGCCGATATCTGTGCGGGTGCCGCCGGGAAATCGCTGGTGATGGCGGCGGCAATGCAGAACCGGGGCCGGATCGTCGCACTGGACAGTGACCCGGTGCGTCTTGAACGGGGTGCGGTGCGGATCAGGCGGGCCGGCATCCACAATATCGAACGTGTGGCGGTGCCGGATGACTGGGGCACAAAGCGCTATCGCGGCAAGTTCGACCGTGTTGTCATTGATGCGCCCTGCAGCGGGTCCGGCACCTGGCGCCGCGCGGTCGATGCCAGATGGCGATGCGATGCGGCCAGCCTTGCCGCCCAGCATGCAGCACAGGCCGCCCTTCTTGACCGGGGACGGGCGATGGTGGCCCCTGGCGGGCGCATCATCTACATTACCTGTTCGATGTTGCGCAGCGAGGGTGAGGCGCAGGTGGAACGCCTGCTTGCCGAGGCACCCGAGCTGGAGATCGCTGACATCCCGGCCATCTGGCAGGATGTGATGGGCCAGGACAATTGCCCGCCGACACAAGGCGGGATGCTGCGGTTGCTGCCGGGGCGCGACGGGACCGACGGGTTCTTCCTGGCGGTGCTGCAGGCGAAGCGGCGGTAGTTGATGATGATACAAGCGACAGGACAGGACAATGAGCGACCCGGTGAATGACAATGTGCTGATTATCGATTTCGGCTCGCAGGTGACCCAATTGATTGCGCGCCGTCTTCGCGAGGCCGGGGTCTATACCGAAATCCTGCCCTGCACGACCGACCCGGCGCGGATCACCGATGCTGCGCCGCGCGGCATCATCCTGTCCGGTGGACCGAATTCGGTGGCGATGGCGGACACACCGCGCGCCCCGCAGGTGGTGTTTGACCTTGGCGTGCCGGTGCTTGGCATCTGCTATGGCCAGCAGACAATGTGCCAGCAGCTTGGTGGCCGGGTCGAACCTGGCACCAGCCGCGAATTTGGTCGTGCCACGCTTGATATCACCGACCAATGCCTGCTGTTTGACGGGTTGTGGCCGGCCGGTGAGGCCCGCACCGTCTGGATGAGCCATGGCGATCATGTCGCCGCGTTGCCGCCGGGATTTCGTGTCGTCGCGACCTCCAGCGGCGCGCCCTATGCCGCGGTGGCGGATGATGAGCGCCGCCTCTATGGCGTGCAGTTCCATCCCGAGGTGGTACATACCGAAGAGGGCGCGGCGCTGCTGTCGCGTTTTGCGCTGGGGGTGTGCGGCTGTTCGGGAAGTTGGTCCATGACGGCCTATCGCGCCCGCGCCATCGCGGCGATCCGATCGCAGGTTGGTGACGGCAAGGTCATCTGCGGCCTGTCCGGCGGGGTCGATTCATCGGTCGCGGCAGTGCTGATCCATGAAGCCATCGGCGACCAGTTGACCTGTGTCTTCGTCGATCACGGGCTGCTTCGCGCCGGCGAGGCGGAAGAGGTCGTAGCGCTGTTCGGCGGCCATTACAACATCCCGCTGATCCATCGCGACGTCTCTGAGATGTTTCTTGGGCGGCTGGACGGCGTGTCCGACCCGGAGGCAAAGCGCAAGATCATCGGCGCCAGCTTCATCGAGGTGTTCGAGGAAGAGGCGAGTCGTATCGAGGGTGCCGGGTTCCTGGCCCAGGGAACGCTGTATCCCGATGTGATCGAGAGCATCTCTGCCGCCGGCGGCGATGCCGTTACCATCAAGTCGCACCATAATGTCGGCGGTCTGCCCGCGCATATGAAGCTTGAGCTTGTCGAGCCGCTTCGCGAGCTGTTCAAGGATGAGGTGCGCGAACTAGGGCGCGAGCTTGGTCTGCCGGAAACGCTTGTCGGGCGACACCCGTTCCCGGGGCCGGGCCTGGCCATCCGGGTGCCAGGCGAGATCACTGGCGAGAAGCTGGATATTCTGCGCGCCGCCGATGTTGTCTATCTCGACGAAATCCGCAAGGCGGGCCTCTATGACGAGATATGGCAGGCCTTTGCCGTGCTGTTGCCGGTGCGCACTGTCGGGGTGATGGGCGATGCGCGGTCATATGAATATGTCTGCGCGCTGCGCGCCGTGACCTCCAGCGACGGCATGACCGCCGACAGCTATCCTTTCAGCCATGACTTCCTGGCGCGCACCGCGACGCGCATCGTGAATGAGGTGAAGGGCGTCAACCGGGTCGTCTATGACGTAACGTCAAAGCCCCCCGGCACTATTGAGTGGGAATGACATCGAGTGGGAATGACAGGGAGGTCTATTACCTCCTATCATCCGGCAGGAAGACAAACAGCAAACCCATCGTCATGTGCCAACATGGAACTACCAGACTGTACATGCCCGTAACCGGGTGACGTTTTCGCATGAACATAAAGACAAGCCTGCCGTGGTTGGCAAGCTGACGAAATCGCAGGAACGACAGGCCTCTGGCGACAGAGCGTGGAAGATGTCGGATGCACCCCCGGGATTTCATGGACCGTATCGCCGACGCCAGGAAACCAGATAGTTCAGGAAGATAGGTGCGAGACCTATATGGCTTTGTCCATTCTGACGCTCGCGCACTGTTCTTGCCGCGTGCGACGCGGCGTTCGCCATGCAACGCTTGTGCCGGGCGGGATGCCATGCCTAGACTGGGCTCCTGATTGAATCCGGCGCGAGGGGAGGCAGAATGATCACCTCAATCGATCATATCGTGATGACGGTGGCGGATCCCGACGCCACCATCGCCTTCTATTGCGACGCCCTTGGCATGGAGCTGCAGAGTTTCCAACCGGCTGATGGCAGTCCTACGCGCCGGGCGTTGTGTTTCGGCAACCAGAAGATCAATCTTCATGACGCCGCGTCCCCCTATGTGCCGCATGCTCGTCAGCCGGTGGCAGGTGCCGTCGATCTGTGTTTCCTCAGCGAGGTGCCGATTGCCGACTGGCAGCAACGTTTTGCCGCCCATGACATAGCGCTTGAGCATGGTCCGGTTGAAAAAACCGGGGCCACGGGCCCGCTCTGGTCGATCTATGTTCGCGACCCGGATGGCAATCTCATCGAGATTTCAAATCTGATGGCCGCTGACCATTCAGCTGCCAATCAATAGCTGGTTGACCGGCTGGACGCGTGTTTCTTTCCTCTTTTGGCACCGGCTTTGCCCTCGGCTTCTCGCTGATCCTCGCGATTGGCGCGCAGAATGCGTTCGTGCTGCGCCAGGGGCTGATGCGGCGACATGTTCTGCCGGTGGTGCTGTTCTGTGCGATGGCGGACATGCTGCTGATTGTGGCCGGGGTGGCCGGTGTGTCCTTGCTGATTGCCGATATTGCATCACGTCATGCGCCGGTGCTGTTCGGTGTCGCGGCGATCTGGCTTGCCGGTTATGGCCTGCTGCGCGTGCGTAGCGCGGTTATGGCAAATGGTGCCATCAATGACGACGACAGGGTGTCCGGCCAGCTGTTGCCGACGCTTGCTACCGCCGCCGTTCTGACCTTCGGCAACCCGCATGTCTATCTTGATACGGTGGTGCTGATCGGCACGGTGTCATTGCAGTTTGATGGCGCTGACAGGATTGCCTATGGCATCGGGGCGGCCACTGCGAGTGTCGCGTTCTTCTTCAGCCTTGGCTATGGCGCGACATTGCTGGCACCGCAGATGAAACGCCCGAATGCCTGGCGAATCCTCGATGTGGTGATCGCGCTGGTGATGTTCGGGCTTGCCATCGGGATGGCGCGCGCCGGCGGCTGGCTTGGCGGGTGACGGAACGCCACCGGCAGCGGATCACATGTCGTCGAGATCCTCGGCAAGGATCGTGATCTGGACGTGGAAGCAAAGATCGCCATCCTCGTCATCCTGGAACACAACCCCGATGAATTCATCTTCCAGCATCAGATCGGCTGAATCATCCTTGTTCTCGCGCCTTGCGAGTGACAGCCGCTTGTTGCCAAAGCGCTGACGCAGGTAACTCTGCACCCTTGCGGTATCGCTTGCATTCATTGACGGCCTCACTTTCTGTTGTCTGATAACGGCTGTTGCCGGATGACGGCTGTTGCCCGTTAACGGCCCTGTTCTATCGCATGGATGCAGGGCTGTCCATGACCTGATAATCCCCCTGACATGGTTGCCTAACCGCGGTGGCTCTAACCATAGCGCGCAATCTGTCCGCCGCCGTGACGCGGCCAGGCCGGCCGTGTTGCCACGTCACGCGCGTCACATGATGTACAGCGCATGCGCCCACCAAGCTCGGGGACCGGAAACATCGGACCAAGCCGCGCCATCAGCGGCACCGTGTCGAGTTCGGCATTATGGCCGCATCGGTGGCACCAGCAGAACACCCGTAACCCCTCAGCCGTCAGGTCGCCCAATGTTGCCGGGTTTTGCGGCTCATGACGCGCTGTAAGCCGACGCTTGAATGCCCCCATGACCGTACCTTTCAGTCTCCGTCAGTGACCGTTAGCCTGCCAACAGCAGGTGGTGAGTCCTGTTTGTTCATGATTTGTTCTAATTTAGTGTTATCTGATTGAAGCGGTGACAACAAGACCTGAATTGCGGGTTTTCCCGGATTATGTGGCCCAGAGATCAGGTCCAGAGATCAGGCCCAGAGGTTGGGGAATAGGTCGAGACGCGGCGCTCAGCCTGTGACCAGGCGCGGCAGTTTGTTGAAATAGCCGATCACATCGGCAACCGAGTTCGAGCGGCAGAGAACGCGGTTGCGGTCACGCAACAGGAATTGCGCCATTTCCTTTGGGTGGCGCTGCTTTTTCTCGATCACGAAAAGCGGCGTTTCGTGCGTATGGCGGAAAATCGAGAACAGCGCCGCACCATTCATGTGGTCCAGCGCATAGTCACGCCATTCACCGGCCGCGACGCGCGCGCTGTAGGCGGCCAGTATCTGACCGAGTTCGGTCCTCGAGAAATAAAGTTGACGGCGAAGTTTTTTCGGAGCGGACACGCGTGACACGTCAGACTTTCACCCGCTTTTCTGTTGGATGTTCTGCGACTTGTCGCTATGTTGGGGCACCTTGGCGTCGGCTGTCAACCAGAGCCCGTATCGGATGGTGTTCTGGGTGGGTGGCCGGGGCAGGGGTCACCCTGTAAACCACCAGTTTCAACGCCATCTGGTTTGCAATCTGGTTTACGGGCATCTGCAATCTCCAACCGGTGTCGTTCCGTCCGGTTTGGACCGGTAACAGGTTTTCTGCGAATGGCTGATATTTTTGATGAAATTGACGAGGATCTGAAGCGCGACCGCACGCAGGCGCTGTGGACCCGATACGGAAAATACGTGATTGCCGCTGCCGCTGCTGTGGTGCTTGGCGTCGGTGCCTCACAGGGTTTTTCCGCCTGGAAACGCTCGCAGGTTGAAACCGCGGCCAACCTCTATCAGCAATCGCTTGCCGCCGATGATGCGGTGGCGGCGCTGGAACAGAATATCGGCCAGTTGACTGACGGCTATGCGCTTCTTGGCAGGTTCCAGATCGCCGCCGGCCTTGCCGAAGCTGGCGATGCCGAAGCCGCGGAGTCAGGCTATCTTGCGATTGCTGAGGATACATCGGTTGCGAGCCTGTACCGGGATGCCGCATTGCTGTTGTCGGCGATGAACGCGCCGGATAGCCGGCCTGTCGATGATCTTCAGGCGCGCATTGCGCCGCTTGCCGACGGTGCCGGCCCGTGGAAGGCGATGGCGCTGGAGGTGGGCGCCGGGCTTGATCTGCGCGATGGCGATGCCGATGCTGCCCTTGCAAAGCTGGAAATGATTGTCGAACTTGCCGATGTGTCGGCCGAACTCCGCCAGCGCACGGCGCGGCTTGTCGCCATCCTTAAATCCTGAACTCAATATCGATCACAGCAGCACCGCCAATGACCTTGCCCTCGCAACACAGCCTCATGCCAAGGATCCGGACTGGACATATGACAGCTTTATCGCGCCGATTGCGGCATGTCCTGGTTCTGATGGGATGTGCGGCAACGCTTGGTCTGACAGCCTGCAGCCCGCCAGAACCCATTCTGAAGGGAACGCGTATCTCTGTATTGCCGGAGATCAAGCTTGAGGCCATCAATGCAGAGGCACAGGCCGAGGGTGCGGGATTGCCTGATATTGTGAATATCAATTCGGCCCCGATGGCGGGGCTGTCGGCTGGTCACGCCGGTGGCAATCCGCGCTTCGAGGCACCGTTGAATGAAGTGTGGCGCACCAATATCGGCGGTGCGGGAAGCGCGCTCACCGAACTCGCCCAGCCTGTTATTGGTGATGGCAGGGTCTACACCGTTGCACCAAACGGTATCGTCGCGGCGTTCGATGTGCGCGATGGGGGACAGATCTGGTCGGTTCGGATCGAGGAGATCGAGGACGACCCGCTGCCTGGCATTGCAGGCGGGCTGGCGCTGTCGCGCGAAGGGCTTGTCGTTCATGCCGGGGGACGCAGAGTGGCATTGCTGAAGCCGTCCGACGGTTCTGTGATCTGGGGGATCGAGACCGACATACCGTTCCGCGGCAGTCCGACAATCATCGGTTCTGACCGCGTGGCGGTCACCGATCTTGACGGCAACATGATCGTGATGACGCTGGTTTCCGGTGAACGTGTCTGGCAGCATTTCGGCATTGCCAGCAACACGGTGATCTTTGGGGCACCGGCGCCGGCCTTTGCCAATGATGAAATCGTTCTGGCCGGTGCGGCTGGCGAAGTATCCTACTTTGACGCTGCCACGGGTGAATTGCTGTGGACGGACTCGGTGGCCTCGCTACTGCCGCGCACCCCGATTCAGGGTCTTGGCGATGTGCGTGCCACGCCTGTCCATGATGGCGGCCTGATCTTTGTGGTAAGCCAGTCCGGCAGGTTTGTCGCCTTCAGCGCGCGTAACGGCCTGCCTGTGTGGGAGCGCGCCATTGGCGGCATCGAGATGCCATGGGTTGCCGGCGACACTGTCTTCGTGCTGTCGCTTGATGGACGGCTTTACGCGCTGCGCCGCGCCGACGGTGCGGTGCGCTGGATCGCTGAACTTGAGGGGGCGGTGCCACTTGATGTCGCGGCGTCAGAAACGCCGCCGCGTTATGTCGGGCCGATCGTTGCTGGCGGCAAGGTCTATGTGGTGTCGCGCGACGGTGGCGTGCAGGCATTTGATGCCGACACCGGCACTTCTGGCGAAATATTCGCCACGGGTCAGGATATTCTGACGCCGCCGCAGATTGCCGGCGGCAGAATGTTCCTTGTGGGACGAAACGGCACGCTTATTGCCGTCGAATAGGCGCTGGCGCCACCCGCGCTAACGACCAGCTTGGGAACGACATCTTTCGCCATGGGGCATTCTGTATGTCTGTAACTATCGCCATCGTGGGCCGGCCCAATGTCGGCAAATCGACGCTGTTCAATCGGCTGGTCGGTCGTCAACATGCCATTGTCGATGACCAGCCAGGCGTAACACGTGACCGGCGCGAGGGCGATGCTACGCTTGCCGGGTTGGAATTCAGGGTCATCGACACGGCTGGCCTGGAAGAGGCGGCGACCGGCAGCCTCGAGGACCGCATGCGCCAACAGACTGAACGCGCCATTGAGCTTGCCGATGTGACGATGATGGTCATCGATGCTCGCGCCGGTGTAACACCGGCTGACAAGTTCTTTGCCGACCAGATTCGGCGTTCCGGTGCGTTCGTGGTTCTTCTGGCCAATAAATGCGAGGGAAAGGCCGGTGCCGCCGGTCTGGCCGAGGCGTGGGAGTTGGGACTTGGTGAGCCGGTACCGATTTCGGCAGCGCATGGCGAGGGCCTTGTTGACCTTCATGACGCCATCATCGAGGGCGCACAGGCGGCTGGCATCGATATGCTGGCCGATGATCCGGATGATGAATTTGCGGATGATGATGTCTCAGACGAACCGCCACTTGATGAGGATGGCAATCCGGTCGAGATATGGCAGGACCCGCAGGCCGATCTGCCGATGCGGATTGCCGTCGTCGGACGCCCGAATATGGGCAAGTCAACGCTGATCAACAGGCTGCTGGGGGAAGACAGGTTGCTGACCGGGCCCGAGGCCGGGATCACACGTGATTCCATCGAGCTTCCCTTCACCTGGAAGGGTCGGCCCTACCGTCTCGTTGATACGGCCGGCATGCGCCGCCGCGCCCGCATCAGTGATAAGGTCGAACGGCTGATGGTCGATGATGCGCTGCGCGCCATCCAGTTCGCGCATCTGTGCCTGTTGCTGGTGGACGCCAACGAAGAACTTCACAAACAGGATCTGGCCATCGCGCGGGTGATCGCCGAAGAAGGGCGCGGCCTGGTGATCGGTGCCAACAAATGGGATGTGGTGCGCGACAGGCAGGCCGCCATCCGACAGATTGATGATCGGCTGGAAACCTCGCTTGCCCAGATGCGGGGGGTCCCGGTGATTCACATGTCGGGGTTGCATGGGCGCGGCTTCGACAGGATGATGGCCGCTGCCGACGAGATGTATCGCCTGTGGAACACGCGGATTGCCACGGGCCGGCTGAACCGGTGGCTTGAAGGCATGCTGGAGGCGCATCCGCCGCCGCTTGTCGACGGCCGCCGCTTGCGCATCCGCTATATGACACAGATCAAGACACGGCCGCCGACATTCGCGTTGTTCGTCAGCCGGCCTACATCTCTGCCGGAAAGCTATCTTCGCTATCTGACCACTGGATTGCGGACCGATTTTGGCCTGTGGGGTATTCCGGTGCGGATGGTGATGCGCAAGGGCGATAATCCCTACGCGCACAAGGCGCGCAAGCGATAAGATGGGTCAGGCCGCCACTCTGGCGGATTCGGCAAGAAAGCGGCCCAGCGCACCGATCTGCCCGCGAAGCGTCGCCGCCTTTGCCGGATCAAGGCGTGTCGGCCCATCCATATAGAGCGCCCGGTTGAGTTCGATCTGTACCGCCTGTCGCGGGCCACGCGCATCACCATAGGCGCGGGTGATGAAACCGCCTGCATAGGGATGGTTCCAGCTGACAGACAGACCGCAATTCTGCAGAAAACCTGTAAGGCCGCTGGCCGTATCACTGTCCAGCGTGCTGCCATGCGCATCGCCACAGATAACATCGGGAAGGCGATTGTTCAGCCTGTCATAGGCCGGCATTGAATGCAGGTCGACAAGCAGTCCCATACCGTGCCACGAGACCGCGCTGTCGAGCAAACGGGTCAGCGTGTCATGATAGGGGCGATGCACGAATTCCAGCCGCGCTGAGACCTCTGTGGCAGGCAGGGGGCCGGTATAGATCGGCTGGCGAGCGGATGTCAGTTTGGGGATCAGGCCATAGCCGGCCCGCACATGGTGGCAAGGTGGCGGCGCACCAACATCGCCAGTGAACATGGTCCTGTCGAGGGCTGTTTCCGCCCGGTTGACATCGAGATAGGCCCGCGCCACACGGTTGACCACCGTCGGGATGCCGGCCGCGATCAGGTCTGTCAGCAGGCAGTCGACGCCAAAATCCTCCAATCCACGCAGCGCCTCGACAGGGTGTGAGGCGGCGTTGATCATGACGTTGAGCATGCTGGCCGGATAGGTGCGCCCGGCATGCGGGCAGGACACCACAACAGGCGAGGTCATGCTGGCCGCATAGATGTCGAGCGGTGTGTAGTCTGGGTCGGCGATCATCGCCTCAGAGATGATGACCGGCGGCAGTACGGTGTCGGGAAACGCCGCGGCATTCGGCGCCGCCGGCGTTACCCGCTGGGGCAACGCATGCGTTTCAGGCGGATCAGCGGGCAGCGGCTCGGTCACAAAACTCTCACTCATGAGGCAAGCCTAGCATGCTTTGCGCGGGCCTCCGAGTCGCTTTGCCGGAGTGTGGCAAAAAGGGCTGGGGCACGGCAAAAAGAGCTTGCGGAAAGGTGGCTCTTGGTGCATCACTACAGCCCTTGACGGTCGCAGCGCGGCCTTGTCAGACCCGCGGCCGAACCGCCCGACCAATTTTCGGGCCCGGCCACCCACCGCTGCCGGCGGGCCAACGGCCATTCAAGGCCGACGCGCCCGTGCCATGATGGCGGATGAAATGGGGCGTGTAGCTCAGCGGGAGAGCACTACGTTGACATCGTAGGGGTCACAGGTTCAATCCCTGTCACGCCCACCATTTCACCAAAGAAAATCAGGGCATTAGGCATCCAACCAGCGTCTCACGGCCTTGAAAGCACAGCTATGCAGCCCTGTGTGCCGAATGCCAGCACCCTCACGCAGGAGCGGTATCACATGTCAGGGGTTAGCCGGCCTGTCCGGTGCGCTGGCGGTTCGGGGTCACGGTCTGCGCATGCTGGCCGCTTGCCGGTCAAATTTCCTGAATATCCAGTTCTTGATGAAGAGAAGCAGGGCGGCACCCGTGAATATCACCAGCAGGAACGGGATGACGTGGGCGAAGATCAGCCAATATTCCTTGTCATGCGCCCGCTGTTCAAAGAACCAGACTGCCACGCGCAACGTCAGCAGCGCGGCGATCAGCTGGATGAGTCTGGACAGGAACCTGTTGAGATCTGTCATGGGCTTAGGGTCCGACGGCGAATACCGACATCAGCAGAAAGCCGCCAGCGATCATGGTGATCCAGTAGATCGGCTTGGGTATGTTCTTGTGCTTTGCGGTCTTGGTATAGAGAATCAGGAAGGCGAGGATGGCGACCGGCGCGATGTATGTCCAGATGTCGTTCATGGGTTTTCACTTCACCAGTAACAAGGGGGCTAGCGGCGCGAGTTCCAGCAAGATAAATTGCCCCATGGTCGCGCATTGAGAATCACGGTGCTGGTCATGGTGTTTCACGTCATGTGCATAGGTGCATTTGTGGCCACGCTGACAGGCTTTTTGTTGCCGCCACGCACATAACCATCAATGGCGGCGGCTTCGGCCTCGCTCACCACGAGGCCCAGTTTGCTGCGCCGCCACAGGAAATCGGTGCCTGTCATAACCCATTCATGCGCCATGACCCAATCGAGTTCGGCTGCGGTGATCGTGCCGCCGAAATGCCTGCCGGCATCATCCAGTGTCGCCGCCGTGCCGAAGATCTCGAACGCGTCAGTGCCATAGGCGCGTACCAGACGGCGCGCCCAGTCTGCATCGAGGAACGGGTGCTGCTGGCGCAGCTCGGCGATCAGTGTTTCGACCTCGGTAACCGCGAAATCACCACCAGGCAGCGGCGCACCCGCCGTCCAGGGCCCATGGTTGTTGCCAAGGCGCGGGGCGATTTGGACCATCGCCGCCTCGGCAAGCTTGCGATAGGTGGTGATCTTGCCGCCAAAAATGTTCAGCAGCGGCGCACCTCCACCCTGACCATCACTATCACCGTCATCGGTCTTCAGCACATAGTCGCGCGTCGCCGCCGTCGCCGAGCTGACACCGTCATCATAAAGCGGGCGCACGCCGGAAAACCGCCAGACAATGTCATCCCGGGTCAGCTTCCTGGCAAAATACTGCGAGGCGAAATCAAGCAGATAATCGCTTTCTTCATCGGTGCATACAGGCGGTGTATCGGCATCTGGGTGGTCCTTGTCGGTGGTGCCGATCAGGGTGAACTTGCCTTCATAGGGAATGGCAAAGATGATCCGTCCGTCGGTGCCCTGCAGGAAATAACTCCTGTCATGGTCGAACAGCTGTCTTGTCACAATATGACTGCCACGCACCAGTCTTACGTGATCGCCGGAATTCACCCCGATGACGCCCTTGATAATGTTTTCGGCCCAGGGGCCGGAAGCGTTGACCAGCATTCGCGCACGGACCTGCCATTCCTCTTTCCCGTTATGAAGCGCGATCACCCATGCACCACCCTCGCGATGCGCCCTGATAACGCGGGTTCGCGGCATGATCGCCGCGCCATGGCGCATCGCATCGCGGGCATTCAGCACGACAAGACGTGAATCCTCAATCCAGCAGTCGGAATATTCAAACGCCTTGATGAAATCCGGCTTCAGCGCATCGCCGGTGCTATCGGTGCGAAGATCCAGTGTTTTCGTGCCTGGTAGCAATTCACGGCCGCCAAGATAGTCATAGAGGAACAGGCCAAGCCGGATCAGCCAGGCCGGCCGGCGTCCCTTCATCCAGGGCATGATCGTGGACAGCATCTGGGAAACGGGCGTAGTACTGTCAAACCGCATGCCAGGCATATAGGGAAGCACGAAGCGCATTGGCCAGGAGATATGCGGCATCGCGCGAAGCAGGATTTCGCGTTCGACCAGGGCCTCGCGGACAAGCCGGAATTCCATATATTCAAGATAGCGCAGCCCGCCATGAAACAGCTTTGTCGAGGCGGATGAGGTCGCCGAGCCAAGATCGTTCATCTCGGCAAGCCCGACGCGCAGCCCGCGCCCCGCCGCATCGCGCGCGATGCCGCAGCCATTCACCCCACCGCCGATGATGAACAGGTCGAAATCCTGATTATGATTGGTCTTGGCCATCTAAATCTTGCCTTCGGGGGTAATGATGTGTGTTTGTCCTTGCCTTGCCGCGCGCTGAAAACTGCCTGGTGGCGCGGCGTTGGTGACGAAATAGTCGATCTCGGCGATGTCACAGATGCGCACCGGTGCATCGACCTCGAATTTTGCGGAATCGGCGACGAGGATTTTCTGGCGTGAGTTGCGTAGAATCGCCCGCGCCACCGACACTTCACGCATGTCGAAATCCAGAACCGTGCCATCGGCGTCGAGGGAGGAGCAGCCTATGATGGCGAAATCCACCCTGTATTGCGAGATGAAGGCAACCGCGTCCTCGCCAACCACAGCGCCGTCGCTTTGCCTGACCCGGCCACCTGCCAGGACCAGTGTCTTGGATGCGCTCCCTGACAGCTGGGTGATAATGTTGATGTTATTCGATATCACCATCAGATCGGTATGCTCGCGCAGCGCCAGCGCCACCTGTTCAGTGGTGGTGCCGATATTCAGCATGACCGAACAGGCATTCGGCACCAGAGCCGCCGCCAGCCTGCCGATGTCACGCTTTTCCGTGCCACGAAGCCTTCGGCGCTCGGCATAGTCGCGCGTCGTGACCGTATCCAGTTTATGCGCCCCGCCATGCGTGCGCCTCAACAGGCCCTGCTGGTCGAGTTCGCGCAGATCGTGGCGAATGGTCTGGGCCGTGACGCCGAAATGCCCGGCAAGGTCATCGACCTCCATTCTGTCACGCGCGCGCACAAGCTGCAGAATTTCATCTTGACGCTTGGCAACAGACATTTTGTGTCTTCCCTCTCCGGCGGTCGGCACGTCAACTGACAAGCCCCTGATATACTACTTTCGTTTACCTTTCATATGACATTTTTAGCAAAATTCAAGCTTGAAGATCCATGCCTGTGAAAAATCCATCATGCGTGCCTTAAAGGCACACTTCTTCGTGGCCTGTATGTCGGGCACTGCGCTCATATGTGTTTGTTTGGGCGCGCCTAGGGCGTGTAATCCACCGTTGGCTGGCCGGTCTCGATCCAGCCAGTGATGCCGCCTGACAGGTGCGTCACATCGGTGAAGCCAAGCTGTTCGATCAATGCGTTGCCAAGATTTGTTGTCCGACTGCCGGACCGGCAATACAGCATGATCGGCGTGTCCGGTGAGGGAGCAACCGACCTGAAATTATCCAGAAAGTCCGGGTCGACGCGGCCGCTTGCCTGAAAGGCTGTCACAGTCTTGGCACCCTCGATGATGCCAGTCTCGCGCCATTCATCCTCGCGCCTGATATCGATGATCACCGTGCCGTCCTTCTGGGCCTGCAACAGCACCTCCGGCGTGGCCTCGCCAAGCGTTACCGGGGTGCTGACATCCAGCAATTCGATCTCGAAGACCAGTGTTGCGTTCGGCGGGATCACACCACCCGCCCCGGCGGCGCCATAACCAAGCTCGGGCGGGATGGTCAGTCGGCGCGTCTCGCCAATCCGCATGCCGGTAACGCCTTCTTCCCAGCCGCGGATTACCTGACCGGCACCGATTGTAAAGGCGAAAGGTTGGCCGCGCGGGCGCGAGGCGTCAAACACCTCTCCATCCTCCAGCCGGCCTTCATAATGGACGCTTACCCGGTTGCCGGCTTCGGCTACCGCGCCGTCGCCCGCGGTGAGGGTTTCAATCTGCAAATCGGCCGCCATGGCATTCTTTCCCGTAATCAGACACGTTAGAACCAGCAGGCGGAGAAACCATTTTTTCACAGCCTTTATCCTGTCCATCATACATCCCCTACGGGTGCGTGCCGTAAATGTGTAATGGCGTGATGCCATCATGAAATCCCAGATGCTGATATGCTTTCCAGTATCACCTGTTCGCCCCGGTATCACCTGTTCGCCAGTGATATACTACCGCTGCGCCCATAATCATACCCTCCGCAGCGAATTGATTTCGTGATGGCCAATTGATGATGGCCAGCTCGTCCTAGCGTGGCTCGTGTCGGGATCATTCTTCGGTCGATTTCGGTTTTTCCTCGCCCCAGATCCAGTTGATGACGAAATGCAGGATCACCGCCGGCCCCAGATACAGCGCCGCCAGCGTGATCTGCGTCGTCAGTTCGGATGTTCCTGCCTGCGCCTTGGCGCACAGGAACACCGCGGCAGCATAGGTCAGGATGATGGCAAGGCGGCGGCGGTTCTTCATGCGATGTTCCTCAACGGACCCGGTCAACCACCCGGGCCGTCGGGTTTGTTATTCAATAACTCTAATTAAGCCTGTCCCAATCCCGCATGTCCAGATCTGTCGTATGCACTTGCGGGTTACTCCGATGCCGCCATACGCCGCCTGCTTGACAGGCTGGCAATCCCGGCCAGTGCAGCCCTGCCGGGTCCAGCAGCGAGGCCAGCCCCTCGGCGACCAGCAATCCGGCGACGACAAGCATGGCAAGGGCCGCAACCGCCCGGTCAAACCGGTGGCGGCCTTTGCCGAATAGACCAGGTCCCGCAGGATGCCCTCGCATTCGGCGAACAGCGAGATCGCCTCAAGACAGCCCGGTGTCGGAATGCCATACCCGGCGCCGACATAGTCACAATTCGCGACAACATCGCCGCGCGATACCGCCCCTGGGCAGCCAAGTTTTTCCGCCGTTGCCACGGCAAGGGCGAATACGTTCTCCTCCTGCTTTGCCTGCGGTGCGCACACTCCGATCCCCAGCAGCGGGATGCCCGCATTCATCGCGGCAAGCCCGGTGACAAGGCCGGCCTGCGTGCCGGCGCTGCCGGTGGCATGGACAATATGGTCGATGGCAAGCCCGGCCTCGTTCATCTGCCCCAGCATTTCCATCGCCGCATTCACATAGCCAAGCGCACCGGTCGGGTTCGACCCGCCCCCGGTATGGTGTAGACAGCCGTGCCGGCCTCGCGGTGCGTTGCGGCCGCCGCCTCCAGCACGGCGTTCATATCGCCGCCAGCCGGGTGCATTTCGGTTGTCGCACCATGAAGATGGTCGAGAAGCACATTGCCATTGTGATTGTAGTTATGTGCCTTGGACCCGGTACGGTCCTCAAGCAGGATATGACATCGCAAACCCAGTCGCGCCGCCGCCTCGGCGGTCTGGCGGCAAGCCTGAACCGGTACGGGCGATCTGCCGCGCACCCGTCAGACGCCGTTCAACGCCTGATCCAGATCGACCTTCAGATCCTCGATATCCTCAAGTCCGACGGACAGGCGGATGCTGCCATCGGCAATGCCCATCGCCGCCCGGTCGTCAGCGCTGACGCTGCTGTGGGTGGTCGAGCCGGGATGGCAGGCAAGTGTCTTGGAATCGCCAAGATTATTCGAGATATCGATCAGCTGCAGTCTGTTCATCACCTGGAAGGCGGCCTCCTGCCCGCCGGCAAGGGTGAAAGCCAGAAGCGAGCCGCCATTCGACATCTGGCGCTTTGCCAGCCCGTGCTGTGGGTGGCTTGCCAGACCCGGATAACGCAGCTCGACGATATCGGTGCGCGATTGCAGCCAGCTAGCTATATCAAGCGCGGTGGCCGCCTGTCGATCAACCCGTAGTGCCAGCGTTTCCAGCGATTTCAGCAACACCCAGGCATTGAAGGGGCTGATTGTCGGGCCGGTCTGGCGGTAGAATTTCAGCATCCGTTCCTTGATGAATTCCTCGCTGGCAAGAACCGCGCCGCCAAGCACACGCCCCTGACCGTCAATATGCTTTGTCGCCGAATAGATGACGATGTCGGCACCAAGCTGCAACGGGCGTTGCGCAATCGGGGTGGCAAAGACATTGTCGATGATCACCTTGGCGCCTGCCGCATGTGCCATCTCGGCGACAGCCTCGATATCGACAAGGTCCAGCATCGGGTTCGAGGGTGATTCGAAAAACACGACCTTGGCCGGCGTCGCCAGCGCGGCGCGCCACTGGTCGAGGTCGGTGCCATCGACAAATTCGGTGGTGATGCCCCAGCGTGGCAGGATGTCATGAAGGATGGCATAGCAGGCGCCGAACAGCGCGCGGCTGGCGACGACCCGGTCGCCAGTGTCCAACTGGCACGCCAGTGCCGCAAAGACGCCAGCCATACCGGTGCCGGTGGCAAGGCACGCCTGTGCCCCTTCCAGCATGGCCAGCCGGTCCTGCAGCATGGTCACGGTCGGATTGCCATAGCGCGAATAGACATAGCGGTCCGCCTCGCCGGTAAAGGCGGCAGCGGCTTCCTCGGCGCTGTCATAGACATAGCCGGAATTCAAAAACAGCGCTTCGCTTGTCTCCTGGAATTCGGTGCGTTTGAGCCCGCCACGAACAAGCTTTGTATCGCGGCGATATGCGTCAGTCATCCTCGCGGTCTCCATCACCAATCTTGGCGTCAGGCAGGATTACGGCCTGGCCGCAATAGCGCTCACCATTGCTGACCACCATCACCGGATCGCCATAAAGCTCGTACCCCTCAGCCAGCGCGTCGCTGACTTTCTGGCAGAATGCCGAGTCATCAGGCCCGGTCAGAAAGCGGTAGGTCTTGTTCATCATGCTTGCAGTCTCACTCATCACACTATCGAAAGCTGGTCTTGAAACAGGCTTGGAAAACAACCGGAAGAAAGCTGGATCAGGACTGCCGGGATTGGGGCGTTAGTTACACCAGCTAATTAAAAAAGAAAATAACGCTTTGACCGTGCCGGCTTAACCCTTTGGTAACTTCGACTGGGTTACGATGCCTGCGGTTTCTCGTTTCCGTCATCTTTCTGGCCTGCCTCCCCCGTTCATCGTCGGGCGGTTGGTCCATCTCCGAAACTGTCGAACATATGACGCAACAAGCGTGGTCACGGCGTGATGGGGGCTCGTCAGGTCACGCGTCTCAATGAAGAGAATTCTCAAGGGAGAGACTCAATGAACAAGTTCACACGCAAAGGTGTGGCCATCACGGCATCGCTTGCCCTGGCTGGCATGGCCGGCATAGCCGCAACCGCGCAGGCGGCGGATTCGGTGAATGTCGCCTTTTTCCTCGAATGGGCAACGCCAAACCAGATCGCCAAGGTCGACAAGGTCTATGACGAGGCGATGGGGGTCGATGTCAACTGGACCGATTTCTCGACCGGTGTGCAGATGACCGAGGCCATGCTCGCCGGCGATATCGATATTGCCTATTCGCAGGGCCTTGCGCCCTTCGTGACAGCGATCCAGCAGGGAGCCCCGTTGAAAATGGTGGCTATCGCCGTGGTTTATGAGGCGAATGACTGTTTCGTCCGGAACGATCTTGGCATCACCTCGGCCAACGCTTCTGAGCTTGAAGGCAAGACTGTCGCCGTGCCGCTCAACACCATGGCTGATTTTGCGTTCAAGAAGTACATGTCAGCGCTCGATATCGACACATCGACAATGACTATTGTTGATCAGGTGCCGGCGGATGGGGCTGTTGCCCTGGCTGAGGGAACGGTTGATATGGCCTGTATATTTGGTGGTGCTTCGTCCAGCGCGGCGGGTGAGGTTGGTACGCCGATCATGACCGCGCAACAAAAGGACGATGCTGGCATCTTCTCCTTCGATGTTGTCTCGGTTACCGAAACATTTGCCGTTCAGAATCCCGGCCTGTTCCGCACCTTCCTTGAAGTGACCGATGAAGCCAATCAGGCATGGACAGGGTCAAATGCGCAAATTCGCAAGGTGGCGGCGGATGCTGGCATGGATGTTGAGGAAACAATGGATCTAATGGCGAGTTTCGAGTTTCCCAGCACTGCGGACCAGCTGGCCAAGTATTTCAGCAAGGACGGGTTGGCTGCGTCTGGCGCCGAATCGATCGGTCTTACGTTCAAGAAACCCGGCGCCTGGAATGTCGATGAGAAGATCAAACGCGTCATCACCGGCGAGTTTCTGGAATAGGTCGGCATATTTCGCCTGACGATATTTCGCCTGACGCCGGGCCGTTTGATGTATGGCAACCCCGTGATGGCAAGACAAAATCCAGAACAGGGTCCGCATGGCGGGCCCTGTCACTCCCTTTCATTGAAAGAAGGCGGGTGCCATGTCCGACCTGATCTGCCGTGACCTCTGCATGACGTTTCATGATGAAACGTCGGGAACAAGAGTCGAAGCTCTCAAAAATATCAATTTCCAGCTTAAGCAGGGTGAAATCCTCACCGTGCTGGGGCCGTCCGGCTGTGGCAAGACCACGCTTCTCAACATGATCGCCGGGTTCCTCGTGCCGACAGATGGCGAGTTGACGCTGGGCGGTGTTGATATCGAAGGTCCAGGGGCGGAGCGTGGCATGGTGTTCCAGCAGGGCGCGTTGTTCGAATGGCTGACCGTCGCGCGCAATGTTGATTTCGGCCTTCGGATGCGCGGCGAGGATGGCGCGCGTTCGGCCGACAAGGTGAATGGCTGGCTCGACACGGTGGGGCTGCAGGGATTTGGCGACACGCCGACCTATCAATTGTCCGGCGGCATGCAGCAACGCGTGGCGCTGGCGCGCTGTCTTGTCAATGACCCCTCGGTGATCCTGATGGACGAACCGCTTGGCGCGCTTGATGCGCTGACCCGCGAGAAAATGCAGTCGCTGATCCTCGAGCTGTGGAAGAAGACCGGCAAGACCATCATCGTCATCACGCACTCGGTCGAGGAAGCGCTTCTGCTTGGCGAAAGGCTGTTTGTGATGGCACCGCGGCCCGGGCGAATCCACCGCGAATATCATCTGCCATTTGCCGAGATGGGGCTCACCCGTTCGCTCCGCGAGATTAAGCAGGAGCCCCAATTTTCCAGTATCCGGGAGGAAATCCTGACCATGATCTGGGATATGGAAGAGGAGATCATGGGCAATGTTTGAGTGGCTCTCCGACAACCGCGCGATCTTCGCGCTCATCACCATCATCGGGCTTGTCATCGCCTTTGTCTGGTCGATCAAGATTGGCGTTGAACAGACCCGCCTTCGTGCCAAGGACGAGGTGTTCGGCGATCCGGAACGAACGAAGGGCGGCTGGTACTGGGCTGTTTGCGGTGTGTCTGCGCTGATGCTGGTGTGGTTCTATTATTCTTGGGGGGCAGCGCGCGCCGTCTTCCCGAAAGCCGCCAACGAGCTGTGCCAGGTGGCGAAGATCGATGAATCAATGGCGCCGATTACCGCGGCGCTGCCGATCAGGTCGCGTTATCTGAAATCAACGACACTTGTCGTGCGCAACAGCGAACAGCTGGCAGCGCTGGCAGACAGCATGCCGGCCGATGTTCTGGGGCGCTCCGAAATCGCCCAGTTTGAGATGATCATCGCGCAGACCCGGCAGTTGATCCTGATCCTGTCCAGCCCGGATGCGATTGGTGATGCCGCGCTGGCCGAACTGGCGGATGTCGAGGGCCGGCTTCGCGACCTGTCGACCCGGTTGGCGGGCGGCCCGGCAGATCTCGTGCCAACCGCCAAAGCGCTGGCACAGCCGAAATGGGGAACCGCCGAGGTTGAAATCCCGATCCTGCCGATGACGCCGCGCGGGGTGATGTTCGACCGGGTCAGTGCCGATCTGGTGCCGATTGCCGAGCAGTTCCTGCAGATCCGCAACACATCGCCAGAGGTGGAATCGTTGATTGCCTCGACGGCCGGCCTGATTGCGGCGATCAAAGCGGCGGAACCGCAGCAGCGGCTTGATGAGGTCGGCGCAAAGCGGCGCAACGCCTATATCAAGGCGCTGGAACGAATTTTCAGGCGGATCGATGACGCAACGATCTTTCCGGCCGCCTCGATGGCCGGCATCGAACAGGCAGTCGAAACGCTCTATCGGTCGGTGAGCCGCGCCAAGGGTGGTCTTGGGTTTGTTGAAGCGGTGTTTTTTCCGGGCCCCGGTGTCGTCAAGTCGCGGACCCAATGTACCGAGCAGGGGTCGGGCCGCTGGTTGCCAAAGCCAAGCGATGTTGTCGCGACCTTCTCAACCCTTGCCAATCCGGACATTGCCGGCGGCGGTGGTTACAAGGGAACTACTCTTTTGTGGTGGAAATGGCTGCCGGTGGCGAATGTCGCCGACTTCCTGATAGCTGACGGGCTGGTCGACATGCTGCCTGGTCGCTATGGAACGCATGGTGATGACGGCGTCTTCCAGCCGAACTACAAGGACCATTTGCTGGCCGTCGCGCAGGGGGATGTCTATCTCGGCGCGGTTCCGATGCTTGATGGTCATATCTGGGATTCGATGTTCCGCGTTCTGGTGGCGATGTCACTTGGAATTCTGCTCGGCGTGCCGCTCGGCATCTATATGGGGGTCTCGCGTTTCTTCAAATCCTTCTTCGACCCGAT
>CBFHNZ010000015.1:0-45235 GCA_965657415.1 Puniceispirillaceae bacterium (SeqCode)
AGAGTGCCGCCTGTTGCCGCACGGATGCCTGCCGGTGTGGTGTCAATCTCGACCTGCCGACCATTCACCTTGAATTCATATATCCGGCCCTCTTCAAACTGTAACGCGGCCGTGGCAGCATCAAAGGTCGTTGTTGTTTCGACGAGGGATTGGATGCCAATCTCACCATCGCCATGCGACACGGTCCCGTTCACCGACTGGATATCAACCCCGAGGCCATCCTTCAGCCGCAGCATGACCAGATTGCCGACGGCCGTTGCGGACACAAGCGATGTCATGTCGGCTCCGCCATCACCGGCGACGGCATTGCCGGCCACAGCAGAGTTTATGGCTGATGCCACGGCCGCCGCATCCCCGCCACTTACCGCAAGGTTGCTCAGCGTAAACGCCATATCGCTGGTGGATGAGGGGCCAAAATCAGGCTTGCCGCCAAAGACGAAGCCCAGATTGTAGGTATCGTCACGGTCGAAATTCAACGTCACGACGGTATCGGTGTTCGGCACGGATGTACCGGGAATGCTGGCGATCTCACCAGAGAACCGGGTCGGGATATGCTGTTCCTGATACATCAGGCCAAACCGCTGTGCCGCCGCCATATTGGCCTCGTCACCTGTTTCGGCCAGAACCTGGATGGCGGAACGCGAGATCGACCCCGCAGTGGACACGATGTTGAGCCGCGTCGCGGAGTCAAAAAACGCATTCAGCCGCCCGGCCTCGCCTCCACTGACCACCGGCTCGCCATCGAGCATGGAGATTGTGTAGATGTTATCCTCGAAACGAAGGCGAACACTGTCATTGGCCATCGGCGATGCACCGGAAAGCCCGACAAGCGTCGCAATCGGTGCCGTGTTGCGTAATTCGCGCAGCATCGCCACAGCGACATCATCCCCGCCGGGACCATCGATATCGGCAGCACCGATGCTGGCCGACAATGCTCCGACCGACATGCTGTAGCCAACGGTGGCTGCCGAGGCACCAAGCCCGTCTATCGAGGATTCATTGGTGTCGATGCCTTCGAGCGCGGCAAAGGTGACCCGCGTCTCGTTGGCGGATTCCGTGGCAGTCACAAGAACCTGCGAGCCCTGGCTTGCTCTTGTCTCGATGCCGAGATAACCCTCATCACCTGACTTGTTCAGATAGTCCCCGACATAGACTGCGCCGTCATTGAAGCCGTTGACCTCGGTCATCATGGCCTGCAGCGCCTCACGGCCGGCCTCGCCCTGAAAGGTGCCAGCGACATGACGACCCTCACGGGTGAAAATCTGTACGTTCGATTCCGCGGCGACACCAGCCGTCACGGCACCGTCGACAACCCTGCCACCGGTGATGGTGGCGGTGGCGGCGGCGAAATCATTCTTTGTCAGACTGAATGTCAGATTGCCGGCAGCACCGGACACAAAGCCGCCAAGGCTGGCAAGACTGACACTCTCACCACTACCCCGCACCACCCCGGTGATCGTGCCGACATTGATCAGATCGGCGATCTGATCAGCATCGAGCCAGCTGCCTTCAAAACCCTTGATATCGGCAAAGGCGACATTGAAATCGACCGTCTTTTCAACTGTTTGATCATTCTCATCCAGGCTGCTTATCGTCAGGCTGATATCATCGACATCTGCCAGACTTTCCCCCGACAGGGCAAAACTCGCCGTACTCTGGCCTGACAGCGAAAAAATATCGAGATTGGCTGTGTTTGCCGGAATCACCGCCACGGCCCCTCCGGACAGGAACCCGGTGGCGGCAACAGCGGAACGGTTATTGCTGAACACCTCTGTAATGCTGGGCAGATCCGGTGATGCGGCCGGGTCTGTCGGCGTTGCCTCAATCCGCGCACTGCTGGCATTGCGAGGGTCGGCGGAGACAAGCAGCGGCGATGCGGCGGCAAAATCCTGTGGCCGCTTGATCACCACCGACACGCCGGCGGCACTGCCGGTGACCGGATCATAGATGAACTGGTCAAAATCAGCCGCTGCGCCGAGGAAATTGATCTGTGCGCCGGGCAATGCAACCTGGTTGCGTCCGCTGGTAACCAGCTCGCCATAATCATCGCGGCCGGTCCACAGATCCTTGCCCGCATCATAGGTGAAGGTCACACGCCTTGCTTCAACAAGGTTGTAATCGGTGACGGTCAGTTCAGTCGAGGCAGACCCGATATTGGTCGGGTTCTGTGTAACCATGACATCAATCGCGCGGAACAGATCACCGCTCCTCTCACCCTCAAGATTCAGGCCGCGATTGTGAATGGCGTTGAACTCACGAACGAGAATGAAGGCCATATTGTCGATTTCGGCCATGATCTCGCCAGCCGTCGCAGTGGCGGCGGCAATGCCGGCGAGCGATCCGTTTGTCACCTGCGAGGTCAAAATGTTTTCCGCCCCCGGGGCCAGAACGAAAGTCATCTTGTCATTTGCGCGTTCGGTGCCGAGCCGTGTCGCGCGGTCCATCTCGACTAGGCGCGGCCCGTTGATGCTGTCGCCAAGCGTAACCGTTGCCACACCCTTGTCGTTCAGATCAACGGTTACCTCGACATATTTGGACAGCTTGTCGATCACGGAATCACGGGAATCAAGAAGCGCGTTGTTCTGGGCCCCGCCACCGGTCGTACTGAGCTGGAGATTGATGGCCGCCAGCTCCTCGGTCAGCACATTGACATCGCCAAGCTGCTGTTGGGCCTGTGTCATCAGACCGTCGCGATAGCTGGTGATCAGGGCCGATGTTTCATTGAAGCTCTCGGCCATTTGTTTGGCCTGTTCAAGGGCCACGGTCCGCGCCGCCAAATCGGACGGCATGCTCGAGATTTCCTGCAGGCCGGTGAAGAAGCGGCCGATGGCAGCGCCAAGATTGGCCTCGCCTGGCAGGATAATGTCTTCAAGCTGCTTGATACTGTTCGAAAAGGTCGTGGTCGCCTCGGCATAGGCTGTCGCGCTGCGTGCCTTGTTGAGAAGAAACTCATCAAAAGCACGCCTGATTTCGGCGACACGAACACCAAGGCCAGGCGAATTGCCAACACTGTTGATTCCCGACTGGCTGGCGCTCACCTCTTCAAGGCTTGCCCCCCGCCGCTTATAGCCGTCAGTGTCGATATTGGCGATATTCTGACCGGTTACCGCCAGCGCCTGGCGGTAAGAATTAAGTCCGGATTTGCCGATGTCGAAGAGACTGGACATACAGGCTACTTACCACCCCCAAGCTGACGCACCAGCGCTTCGGCAATGCCGAGATTGACCCGCCCTGACAGGTTTTTCGACAGTTCCTGATCCATCATGTCCTGATAGGTCGATTTCGCCGAGCTGGCGAACAGATCCTCGGCAAGCTTGGCCTTGCGGGCCTGCTTGATGAATTCATTCAGGAAAATGGCCTCGAACTGCTCGGCCGCCTCGCGAAGGTCAGCGTCCTTGTCCGGCGCTTTCATCGCCTCGTTGCCGGCGGCAACGCGAAGCGCGTCGAACATGGCCTGGGCGTTTGTATCGATGCTCATGACGTTCCCCTAGATCACAATGATTTCTGCACGCAGCGAACCGGCCTCCCGAAGGGCCTCGAGGATTGCCACCATGTCGGCGGGACTGGCCCCGACACCATTGATGGCATCAACCACATCGGACAGCTCGACACCGGGGTCGAACACAAAGGCACGGGCAGGTTCCTGTTCGATAATGATCTCGGAATCATCAGTGGTCGTCGCCTCCCCGGGTGTAATCACAGTTCCCTGGGCGTTCTGGGCAACATTTGTTGCCTGCGTAACCTCTTTGTCCTCATTGATCCGCACGGTCAGTGATCCGTGGGTTACCACCGACGGGGTCACGCGAACATCACCGCCAATCACAATTGTGCCTGTGCGGGAATTCACAATTACCTTGGCGGCCGGCCGCGCGGGATCAACCTCGATATTTTCCAGCAGGCTGATAAAGGACACCTTCTGCGCCGGGTCAACAGGGGCGCGAACCTTGATTGTCGAAGCATCGAGCGGCGTTGCCACCGCAGGTCCGAACACCTCGTTCACCGCATCGGCGACGCGCATGGCGGTGCTGAAGTCCGCTTGGTGAAGATTGAGAAGCACATTTTCGGTCGACTGAAAGGGCGTATCGACCATCTTTTCGACTGAGGCACCACGCGGGATGCGTCCCACCGTCGGGATATTGACGATGACCGATGAGCCGTCATTGCCGGTAACGCCAAGGCCGCCAACAACCAGATTACCCTGCGCGATGGCATAGGTCTCACCATCCGCCCCCAGCATCGGGGTCATCAGCAGCGTGCCACCACGAAGTGACTTTGCACCGCCAATTGTCGAGACCGTGATATCAAGCCGCTGGCCCGGCTTCATGAAGGCCGGCATTTCGGCCGTCACCATGACCGCGGCAACATTCTTGGCATTCAGGTTGGCGGCGTCGGTCACCAGACCGAATTGTGAAACCATGGATTGCAGCGACTGCAGCGTCAGGCCCGAGGAACCGTCGCCTGTGCCGGCAAGGCCCACAACCACGCCATAACCCACAAGCTGGTTCGACCTGACACCGGCAATCGATGTCATGTCCTTCAACCTGTCAGCCTGTACAGCTGTCGTCACCAGCCCCAGAAGAAGCAGCGGCAGCAGGCACCATCTGGCGAGTCTGTTCAACAATACGGTTTGCATGGCCTCATCCCTGATCAGAACGGTGAAATATTCCGCATGGTACGGCTGAGCCATCCCTGGCGGCTGGAATCCGCGATCTCGCCGGCACCGACATAGACAATCTCGGCATCGGCGACGCGGTTCGACAATACGACATTGGTCGCCGAAACATCTTCCGGTCGCACCAGTCCGGTCAGCCGCACATATTCATCGCCATTGTTGAGCCGCAGCTTTTTCTGACCGGCAATCTCCATGTTGCCGTTGTCAAAAACGCGCGTCACGGTAACCGTCAGAAAGCCGGTCAATGAGTTCGACTGCGCGGCATTGCCCGACCCAGCAAAGCTGCGCGTGGTGCCGGCATTGAGGCCCCCAGCGTTCTTGTCATAACCGCCTGTGAGAATATTTGGCAGGCCCGTCGGCAGGGTAACGGCAAAGCTGTCATTCTTCGCCGACGCGGCGGACTGTGTCTTGGTCGCGGCAAAGGTTTCATTCAGCGAAACGGTCAGAATGTCGCCGACCTCGCGGGCCCGAATATCACTCGCGAACAGACCGCTGGAATTCTGCTTGAATATCCCACCAGTCGGCGACACCGCCTCGGGTGTCATGTGGGCACTCTCATAGATCGGCTCAAACTCGAGAGACGCCTCGTTCTCGACATAGGTCGAGCATCCGGCGGCAAGCCCCGCCATCATGAGACAAAGTACTGATGTGATCTGTCGCGGCATCCTGAACACCTCAGCTAGCGATCAGAGGTTCTGTGAGATGAAGCGCAGCATCTCGTCAACCGAGGTGATCGATTTCGAGCTGACCTCGTAGGCGCGCTGCGTCTCGATCATTTCAACAAGCTCTGTCACAACGTTGACGTTCGATGATTCAAGCGCCCCCTGGATCAGGCGGCCCATGCCATTCTCATTCGGGTTGGCGACGATAGCGGCGCCGCTTGAGTCGGTCTCGACAAAGAAGCTTTCACCAATCGGCTGCAAACCGGTCCGGTTGGTAAAGTCAGCCAGTGTCAACTGGCCGACAGCCTCGGCGCCGGTCTGACCAGCAACAAGAACGCTGACAATGCCGTCACGCGAGATATTGATCTGCGACGCCCCGTCGGGAATGGCGATCTCTGGCTGAATTACATACCCGCTGGCGGTGGTCAGGACGCCCTCACTGTTGGTCGAGATGGCCCCATTACGGGTGTAGCCGATCCGCCCGTCAGGCAACAGCACCTGAAGGAAACCGCCGCCCTCAATGGCAACATCAAGCGCGTTGTCGGTTGTGATCAGGCTGCCTTGCGTCATCGTCTTCTGTGTGTTGACGATACGGGCACCGGTGCCGACCGAGAAGGATGAAGTCAGATTGGCTTCGGCAGTCACCTGGTCACCGGCAACGCGGCGGACCTGGTAGAGAAGTGTTTCAAAATTCGCACGGTCGCGCTTGAAGCCTGTGGTGTTCACGTTTGCCAGATTGTTGGCGATGATCTGCATACGGGTCTGTTGTGCGTTCAGACCGGTCTTTGCGACGTGCATGGAACTGGTTGACATCTGTCTTCTCCTGGGCCGGATTTTCTCCTGCAACCAGTAAGCAAACGGCATGCCAAACAGGCAGATCAGATATTCTGATTATATTTAATGGGAAAAGGACGCGGGCGCCGCGAAGGCAGGATCAGCTCGGCATCCGGATCAGGCTGGCACCAGCCTCGTCAATCTCACCGGCAGATGAAATCAGCTTGATGTTGATTTCATATTGCCGCTGGTCCTCGATCGAGTTGATCAATTCATCGGTGATATTGACGTTGCTGAGTTCGACATGCTGTGAAACCAGTGACACGGCTTCATCAACCCCCGGAACGCTGCCGTCAGCAGGCCGGACTTCGCCATCGGGAAATTTCTTCAGTTCCTTGTCGGCGGCAAAACTCATCGCGAGGCGACCAATGATCTGCTTTGTGCCAAGTGGCGAGTTGAGCGGTTCGATGATCACATCACCATTGTCCGACACCTTGACCGACCGGTAAGCCGGCACGTTGATCGGCTCGAGATTGGTGTTCAGCATGGCCTGCGAGGCCCCGTTCTGAAGTGTCCCGTCCGCCGCAACCTTAAGGTCGCCACGCCGTGTCAGCGATAATTCATTCAGTCCCTTGACCATGAAGTAGCCGTCACCACGGATCGCGACATCGAGGTCATAATCCGTCTGGCTGAGGGTGCCAGGATCAGCTTCGAAGGAGTTCTTGTCGTCACGGATGGCCAATGCCCGCGATTGCAGACTTGTCATATTGTCGAGAAAGGCCGTGCCAACCGATTTCGCCCCGAGGTCGCGGCGATAGCCAGGCACATTGACGTTGGCGAGGTTCTGGGCCCGTACCGAGCGATTGTCGTAGATGTTGTTGACCGTGTTGAACGCCGTATAAATCAGCTTATCCATGACAGTCTCCCTTCATTCATACCGGTCAATCGCGCCGGTGGCAGGCCAGTTTACAGCCGGATCAGACCCGGATTACATCCGGATGTTGATGATGGTCTGGGTCAGGCCGGTGGTTGTCTCAATCGCCTTCGCCGATGCCTGGAAGTTCCGCTGCGCGGTAATCAGGTTCACCAGCTCCTCGGTGATATCGACGTTCGAGCGTTCAAGCGAACCCGACAGGATGTTACCAAAGCCCTCGGAACCCGCCTCGCCGACCTGCGGCGTACCGGAAACGGCCGTTTCCGTGTAGGTCGCGTTACCAATCTGCTTCAGACCGTTCTGGTTGTTGAAGTTGGCAACAACGATCTTGCCAAGCGGATTGTTCTGACCGTTGGTATAGTTGGCGCGAATGGTTCCCGAGGAGTCAATCTCGATACCGTCCAGTCGCCCGGAGGTGAAACCATCCTGTTCCACTGTCAGCACCGAGAAGGGCTGGGCAAGCTGGGTCGAGGTCGAGAAATCCACATCCAGGGCAATCGAGAAGCCTTCTTCCTGCTTTTCGTAATGCACCAGATTCTTCGGACTGACGAGCTTACCCGTCTTGTCGAAGGTCAGTTCACCCTCATCGATATAGAGCGGGTAGTACCCCTCAACCATATTTTCTGGCGGGTTGGTGACCACTTCGCCGTTGGCATCGACATAGAGCGCCACGCCATCAGCATCCGTGGCCTGGACCAGGTTGTAGATCTCGGGCACCGTACCGACACCCAGCGGAACGTCATCAAGACCAAGACGCGCCGCGCCCTTCACCTTGATTGTCGAGTCCGCACCGGTGGTACCGGTCGCGAAGGTGAAGCTGTTGTTCTCACTGCTATAGGTCACCGTCACACCGCCGATCGTATCGCCGGTTGCCGGATCGACAATCTGGTTGATCCGGGTCTGCAGCGCTTCGGCCAACGTGGTGCCGACATAGGAAGTCGCCGGCACCTCGATGATGCCGCTGATGCCATTCACCGACACGTTGAAGATATTGTCGCCTGTCTGGGTCGACAGCTTGAAGACGTTGGTTAGTGGCTCGTTGGCGCTGGCCCCGATCGCGCGGGCCGGGGTGGCTTTCAGGCCGGTGCCGGCGGAGAACAGGAAGCCGTTCTTCGTCTTGCCGACGCCAAACAACAGGTTATCGCCGTTGCCGATGATTGTGGCATCAACATCATAGGCCTGCGCGACGCGGGCACCGGTGGTCTCGCTGATGGCAAAGCGGCCGACCTGGATGTTCGAGGCTTTCTGTTGTTCAGGCACACCGATGGCACCGTTGCCTTCAATCGCTTCACCTGTGGTGCCGCTGGAGATGGAGAAATTCTGGAACTCAGAATTATACGCCACCTTGATACCGTAACGCTTGTCGTTTGGCTGGATTTCCTCACCGGTTGCCACAAACGCGTTACCAAACAGCACCTCACCACCACGGATCTGAACCCGCTGCGCGTTATCGGCATTGGTCAGACCCAGATTATTCGTGCCAGTCTGTCCTGCCGATCCGTAGACCGAGAAGGAATTGAAGTTACTGTCAGTGCCCGAGCCAAGAACCGTCCGGTCAACCTCGAAGCTGAGCCGCTGGTTGATGGAATCATACCCGACATGTACGGGCGGGTTCTTCTCGTCCACCCAGTCTATAGACGATTTCGTCAGAACATCGGTTTGGGCAGAAGTCGTGTTGACTGTTGCAGTGTTCACCCCACCATCAACCGAAGAGCTGAGACCAGTTGCCGCACCCGCAACTAATGTGAAGTCGGTGTTGTCATCCCTCGAGACGACCAGCTTAGCAAGTGTTGCCGTCCCAGTATTGGTTGTGATCGAGGCAGTGTCTCGCCAATTGGCCCCACTAGTAGAGTCGACAACGTTTCCGGAAGCATCCAGGAAAGTGAAAGAAAAGCCTTTCAAGTCGGTAAGTGCATCGAGCTTATCCCGGATGTCATCCAATTGCGCATTGGCGTCGCCAGCACTGGAACTAAAGTCGGCAGTGGTGATAGTCAGGTTGTTGGTGCCATCAGACCATGTCAGAGTCGTGGCAGCAGCACTGCTAGATGTGCTGGCAGTAATTTCCATTGGCCGGTGAAGATTCTGAATGCCAAGAAACGCCAGGTTTGTTGCCAGTGTAGCCGGGGTGGTGGCAGCGGTTTCGGTTCCGTTTTTGATCTTCCAGTCGCTGGCAACAAAGGCACCCTTTTCGGTAGCAGCAGTCGATCCCTGCTTTTCACGAATGACGATGCTCTGGCTGCTGTAGTCTTCAGCCGCACCCTTGTAGACCGGGTGAGAACCTTCGAAAAACGCCTCGACAGTCGGCTCATTGTCAGCCGGGCTAGTCAGTGCGAAGATCGAAGCAGATCCAGCGGCAATACTGAAATCTTCATCGGCAACCGCCAGTCCCGATGTGCTGACATCGATATATTTGTACCCGTTCGCGTCAGTACCGGTCGATGAGATGACGAAGTTGCGGCCATTGAGGTCGCCGCGGAACTGGTTATCGCCCGCCAGCGTTATCGAACGACCCTGTTCATAATTGGTCAAGTCAGAGTTCGCCGAGGTCGTCCCGTTGCCTATATAGATACGAAGACGGTTTTCGGTCGCCGCATACTCAATCAGGTTGGAGGCGTTGCCGTTGATTTCATCAAGAACGGTATGAACGCTGAGCGCCGGGCGCTTGTTGTAATAGGAATGCACCATATAGTGTGTATCGGACGGGTCATCGACACGCTCGAGTTGCACCACTTGGTTATATTCATAGACCGAATTGATCTTTTCGCCGGTTGACTTGACGAACTGCAGTCCACCGACACCAAGTGGGTCATCCGCGTACTGGCGGCCATATTCATTCAGCGTCTCGTTGATCCGAACCTGGGTATGCGCCAGGAATTCTTCCTTGGTGAAATCCGGCGATGTGCCGGTAATGGCGAAATCATCACCCATCAATTCAGTGACATAGCTGTCCGTGCCCAGAAGCTCGACTGAGATCTTGTTCGTCAGCGGCGTGACCGCGCCGTCCGCGCCAACCCGCTGGAAATCAAGCGTGATGGTATCATCGACATTCTGTTCGACCTGGAACTTGCGGTCATCACCATAGGCGGCATTGATGGCGCGTTCGACCTCGGCCGCCAGTTGATCGGCATTGTACAGGCCGGGATTGATGTCGATGCTGACCGGCTGGTCGGAATCATCAACATTCACCAGCAGGAAATCCTTGCCCCAATAGACATCAGAACCCGTATTGCCAGCCTCTCGGGTGGCCTTGAACTGCATTGGATCGGTGACGATTTCGACCAGCTTGTCACCCTCTTCGCCAAAGTCGAAGCTTGTCGATTCACCACCGATAGATGCCGGCTGCGACGGCACCAGGGTCTGCAGATCATCAAGCTTGTAGAGCGGTGACCCCTTGCCCTCGATGAAGTAGTTGTCATCGGGGATCGATGTTGTCTGCTGGCCGAACCGGTCAACAAAGATCTGTTTGCCGGCATCGTCAACTGCACTGACAAGGTCCGGAGTGATGATCGTATCGTTGATCACCAGACGGGTATCATATTTGTTTGTCGGGTCATCGGCTGAGGCAGCCTGGGTCTTGATGAAGTAGACGGTGGCGATCGTCGGGTTACCGAGATCATCGAAGATGGTGATTGATGTCGAGTTGGTGAAGGTCTCGGGATCGTTCGGATCGAATGCATATCCGTCCTGAAACTGCGGCCGATCAGGCACCACGTCGGATGCCGCGTTGACGTTCACGCCAAGCTTGATGTTCGAGGTCGCCTGCGGATCGCCCGATGTCACCGGCAGCTGGAGAGGAACCGCACTGTCCAGATCCTTGGCCGTGACCGATCCGTCGGTGTTGACAGGGTAGGTCAGGAGATACTGACCTGCCGAGTCGACAACATAGCGGTCGTTATTGACGTTCAGTGAACCGTTTCGCGTGTAGACCGTCTGAGCGGAAGTCAGCGACGGCTTCAGGGCAAAGAAGCCCTGACCGGAAATCGCCAGGTCAAGAGCGTTCAGCGAGGCGGCAATGTTACCCTGCGTGAACTGCTGCTTGATGCCCTTCAGGATCGTGCCCGAACCAATCGAGGATGAAGCATTCTGCAATGGCGAGGTTGCAAAGATATCACCGAATTCAACCCGGCTTCGCTTGAAGCCCGTGGTGCCGACGTTGGCGATATTGTTGGACGTTGCCGAAATATCGGCGGAGGAGCCGTTCAATCCTGTTAGTGCGGTATAGAATGACATTTTTTGCTCTCCCTGAGCCTCACAAGGCTCGCTTCACTTCTCAGTTGAATCCTGGTGGTGTTCAGTAACTGCTGGTATCTATCGGCGGAACTTGGACACATCCGCAGCGCGGACCTCGCCATAGTCACGGACATCCAACATCACGCCGGTGGCGGCATCTCCCGTCGAAGCCGCAAGAATCTCGGCAAACACGCTCGGGGTCAGGCTTTCCATTCCCTTGCCCATATCGGCAAATGCCTCGATGCGAACAGCCTCACCGCTGTTCAGCACCGACTCTGGAAGATCTGACCAGGCAAAGCCGACAAGGCCGGCCGGCTGCGCGCCAAGCTCAAGGCTGTGCAGGACATCGCCGGCAGCGTTGCTGAAAGTAAGGCTGGTAAAGCCGGACGCCGATGGCAGGTCCAGCATGCCATGGATCTCGCCGGCGTCATCAGGCCGTGCATAATTGCCCGGGATCATCACCGAACTGCCAAGCAGGTTGGCGGCGGTCGCGATCCGGAACTCACCAAGCTGATCGGCCATGCTGGCCAGCGTGGTGTTCATGTCGGTAATGCCTGTCACCGTCGAGAACTGCGCCATCTGGGCGATGAATTCGGCATTTTCCATGGGGGCAAAAGGATCCTGATTCTGGAGCTGAGTTGTCATCAGCTTCAGAAAATCACTCTGGCCAAGCGTATCCTTGCTGGCCTTCTTGGTATCGCCCTCATTGTTGACACCAATCTTTTTCAGAATGCTGTCAAGCTGTGCCTGGCTGGTAGGATCGATGGTACTCATTCACGCTCTCCGTTGACTTATTTGCCCATATTGATGGTTCGCATCATCAGGGCGCGAAGGGTCGTAACCACTTCAACATTGTTCTGATACTGGCGTTTCGCCTCCAGCATCTCGACAAACTCTTCCTCGACACTCACCGCTGCCGCATAGACAAACCCGTCGTCATCGGCCAGTGGGTGGTTTGGCATATAGGTCCGCTCGGGACGGCGATCGGTTCTGGTAATTCCGGCAACTTCAGTTGTCGAAATTCCCGACTCCTTGACATTCGCCGCATAGGTGGTCTCGAAAATCGGCTTCATCGCGCGGTAGGCGGTATCCTCGTCACCGCTGATGTTGCCGGCATTGGCCAGATTACTGGCGATGGTGTTCAGGCGGACAAGCTGCGCCGACATGGAGCGTCCGGCGACATCAAAGATATTTTCGATCCGTGCCATCACTCCCCCTTAATGGCGGACATCAAGCCGCCGATCTTGTTGTTGAGAAAGGTCAGCGTCGTCTGGTAGCGCATCACATTCTCGGAAAATTCCATCTGCTCGACATTCATTTCCACCGTGTTACCGTCACGTGACGGGTTCACGGGCGAGCGATACAGCATGCCTTTCGCGGCGGCATTCATCGCGACACGAAAATGCTTCGCATCGGTAGCACGTAGCGGACCAACCCCCTCGGCCTTGTTGATTTCGGCCTGAAAATCCATGTCGCGCGCCTTGAAGTTCGGCGTTGCAGCGTTCGCAATGTTGGAGGCAAGTACCTTGTTGCGCTTGGCCCTGACCTGGAGCGCAGTTGCATGGAGGTTCAGATAATCACCGATGCCTTTCATCTCACACTCCTTTTCAACAGACTGAAAACAAATGATGTTTTCAATAAAAACCCAAATTTTGTCGCCTTATGGCAGGATCAAATTCGTCAAATAATTTAATCGCTGCTTGACGGCTTGCTGGCCCGTATTTTGCAATAACGGTGCCAACTCAACGGCAGAGGACGAAAAAATGGCTGCATCAACCGTCAGCAATAGCGGGGGCCCTGGTTCACCAACAGAACTGTCACCTGTCACCATCGCGGTTCGTGATAAGGTGATTGAGAAGTTCCAGGACCAGCCGCTCAAGGAGATGAACGAGTCACTCAAGACCCTGCTGTCAAAAGAGCAGGATGAACAGAAGCGGCTCGGCATTCTGGCGGCACGCGTATATATATTGCGTCAACGGATCACCGCCCTTGGCGAGCCCAATCCCGAACGGGTTGTATCGACAGCATCACCGGCACTGAAAGATACCGATGTCGCCGGAGAAGCCGAAATCGAGGCTGGCGGTGAAACCAACAGTGAATGGACACGTCTTCGGATACTCGATGATTGCGAGGTCAATGGCGTGCGGTTCCCGAAGACTGTTATCATTGATGTCAAATCATCCGACGCACAGCGCCTGATTGACAGCGGCAACGCCGAGCTGGTCGATGAACTGCTGGCAGGCGCGGATGAGACTGTCGAGACTGCCGAGGCGACCGGTGACGCGCCTTCAGCCATGCAGGCAGAACTCGACAACATGCCAGCTGCAGCCGAAGCGGAGACTACCGCCGCTGAAGGTGAAGACGATGAAGGTACCGCGGCCGACACCAAGACAGACCCTCTGGATGAACTGCAGTCTGAAGTTCCGGTAATGGAAACATCCCCGGCCCCGAAGCCGGATGAAGAGGCCGCAACAAACACGATGGATGCGCCCGCCGAAGACACAGCAGAGGCGCCGGCCGCAGCCGCCCCAGACGCCGCCGAAGAGGGAAAGGAGGCTGTCATAGAAGCGCCAAGTGCCGCCGAGGTTACCGCCGCACTGGCAGCGCTGGGCTCGGAGAGCGATGCGTTGGGCGATCTTTCTGACGACAAGAGCCCGGCCAACGGCGACGCCGATATGACAGACCTGTCTGGCGCCGATGATGACGAGGCAGCTGCCGTGGCAGCCGAGCTTGAGGCCGCAGCTGCCGCCATGGAGACAAGCTCGCCCGAGCCTGCTGATACCGACAATACGGATGAGTCGGGCAAGCCTGGTGGATGGTTCGAGGCGCAGCAGAATGCTGAACTGGCCGCGAAGGCGCAGTCGGAAGATTCCTCCGGAAACGACACGGGGGACGGCGCGGAAGACAGCCAGACAGATCAACAGGAAGACGAAAGCCCGACGGATGAAAAATCCTGAACCAGTCAGACTGACTTTTCTCGCCGTTACTCTTGCCGGCATGCTGGTGGCGGGGTGTGACGACTTCACCCGTTTCCAGCAGGAACGCTACGAATGCAACCTCAACCGGCATGGGCTTGTAGAAATCGATATTCGGGAAACGAAGATCGGCAAAGAGGCGGCCGTCAGCTTCACCGACGGCACCCAGATGATGGTGTTGACGGAAAGCACGGACGAAGTCTTTACAATGACAAAGGCACCGCTGATCCTGCGAATTGACCGGACAACCGGCATCGTAAGGCTGACACGCGGTTCGCGCTACATGACCATCAGTTGCAGCAAGTCAGAATTCCGCATGTAAGCTGGCTGGCCAGCGTCACAATGGTGCGACAACCAGCGATCAAACGCCACCGCGACCATGGAAGGTTACGATTGCCTCTGCCTCCTCGAGCGACAGTCCGGTGGAGTCGGCAACAGCTTCCTTTGTCGCGCCGGCCCGGGCCAGTTCAATGGCGCGGCTCATGCCGGCCTCCCCACGCACATCATCGGCCAGACGAACAACGTCCCGGCGCAGGGATTCAAGGACCGTCTTGGTTTCATTGGTGGCGATGACCAGCTGTTCATTGGCATGGGTAATGTCGCGGGTGCCCTTTGCCTGCAGGTCGAGAAGTTGGTCATGCTCATGAATGCGTTCTTCCAGCCGCGTCAGGCGTGAAGACAGGCGGTTGCGGAGCAGTATCAGCTGAAGCCACATGCCAAGTGTGATCACAAGAAGCAGGATGATCAGGATATTTGTCGGGGTCAGCAGCTGGTTGCCTTCGACCATCTTGGTCTCCTTGTCGACATCTCGGACGGGGTGCGGGGCTATTTTGGCACCCGGGATAGCGCCGCCCGCATATATTCGTCGAAATCTTCCGCCCAAACAAGTCTCGCCCGGCCTTGTGTCTCCAGGCTAGCCAATGCTGCCGACATTCTTTGCATGACAGCCAGCGCCTCGGTAGACGGGCCGGCGGCCTTCAGTTCGGCCGCAAGGTCGGGCCAGCTGGCTGATACCAGCTGCTCGATCTGCGTGTTGATGGCAAGAAAGGCAGTGGCATCACTGACGCACGACTGCGCACGCTCAATCAGCTGATTGAGCGTGCGCTCGAATTCAACAAGCTTTTCGTTTACAGTCATCACGACAACCGTCGCTGGATCAGGTTTTCAAATCCCTGTAGGCATCCATCAGCGCTTCCGATATACGATCAACATTGATCGGGTACTCGCCACGCGAAATGGCCTCCTTGATCCGGCGAACAGCTTCAGTGTTCACAGGTGGTGCTTCGGCAAGCTGGGCTACGGCCTTGGAGGACGCAGCGCCACTGACCTTGACGGTCTCACCGGCTGGAGCCACCGAAGCCGGTGCCGCGCCGGCGCCCGTAGGGCGTCCGTCTGCAGCCCGACCCTTGGTCAGCTCCATCCTGTTGACTGTGTTTTTAATGGCGTCAACCATCGTATTAGCCTCCTCAGGAAGGGTAACGACGTAGCGTCAGCTGTTTTTAGCAATCACCACGACTTTTTTTTCATCAATGACCTTGGCCATCACAGTCTTGCCGCTGCTGGCGTTCTGCACTTCGATCCAGTCGCCAAATTGCCCATTTTCAAGGGCGTAACCTACCATATCGACGCTGATTCCGCCAGCCTGACTGGTAATCAGTACCTTGCTTTCCTCTTCAATCATGAAAGAGGGCATCAAATGGCGCGTCTGCAAGGGCCGCCGCGCCGAGAGCGGCGTCTTCATCCGCCTGCCAATCACATCGGCAGCGGCAAAGAAGCCGCCGCTGACATTCCGGGCAGGCACCGGCAGCAGCACCACATCGTCGGGCATGATGACATCACCCCGCGACAGGCTGCGGGTCAGCATCACGACATCTATCTCATCTGCCACCCCGGCCTTGGTATCGGCAGTTGCACCAGATGACGAAGCGAGGTCCGCCAGTGACGAGATGGGCCCCTTTGGATGTCGGCGGGGGGTGAATTCGGCCACCGGCACGAGCGCTGGTGTTGTCGTCAGATTTGTACGGATGGCAAAGCGCCAGCCGCCATCGACATCGCACCGGACGGCTACCGTGTTCCAGCCCCCAAAAAGCGGGTCTACCGCCACCGTGCCTTCGCAGGCGGGAAATGTCCGGGCTGCGGCCACCGCAGGGTCACCCTGAAGATAGTTTTCGGCCAACCGGTCGGTGATCAAAACAGCCACCTCGGCACCGGTCAGCCTGGTGTCAGCCATCACCGACTGAGCCGAGATGAAGCTGGCAAGACAGGCTGCACCGGCCTGCAATATGGAACGCCGCACGATCATTCTACCCACCAATGAAGAAGATCTGATCGCGGTTCGATCCGCCAGTCCCCGACGCCTCACCCTGCTGCTTGCCACCAAACACAAGATCCTTCATCTCGTTCAATGATGGCAGATGCAACATCTTGTCAGCATACAGAAAGTTTGGGTTACCACGAACAAAGGCACCGCGATTCTTCTTCACAATCGCCATCTGGACGACCGACAGGTCAAGACCGCTACCGGCATAATATTCGGTGATGATATGCGACAGCGTCTCATCCGGCATCACGCGATGGCTTGCCGTGTGGTTCGGGTCGCTGACAAAGTTATTATCCGGGTTCAGCCCCGGCGCGGCGGCGCTGCCACGATAGGCTGGATATTCAAGGACAACGATAGGCTGCGACTGTGCGGCGGCTGTCAGCGGTGCGATCACCAGGGTCAGGCCGACAAGCCTCTTCAGAAGCGTCTTCATTCTACATCCTCCATGAATTCGACTGTCCGGCCGGCCAGCGTTGCGGGATCGCGCCGGTCATTCAGCGGTGTCAATGTCGATGACATCACGCCAACATCTGTGACCCGCATGATTTGCCAGGGTGTATCCGTGCCGCTGGCCACCGCAAGCGCATTCTGGCGCATCCCGTGGTGACTGCCAACAGGGACCGTCAGCCTGCCGTCGCGAAGCGCCAGCGTTGCCGTCAGCGGACGGCATTGAAGATCGGCGATCATATTGTCGACAAGCCCTGCCACAGGTTCGTTCAGCGCGGCAAGAATGGCCGGGCGACGCGGCTGGCCAATTACATTGAAACTTCGGGAGACAGAACGCTGCCTTGTGGTCACGGTATGGGCCACCTCGTACCGGTCTACCGGTGCATAGCTCTCGCCAGCGAGGACATGCAGCCTGATCAGCATCGTCAAATCGTCGCGGCGGGTCAGCGCACCGCCGGCCCGCCTTCCGTTCAGGATGATTTCCGGGACAAGGGCGAAATCACCCTGCCGGACGCGTACAATGCCGGTTGTCAGTGCCGTGTAGTCATAATTGTCATTGGTCCGGGACAGCCGGGACGGGTCAAGAGCCACGTCGGTGGCCCGGTTCGCGCTGACACCGCCATGTTGTTCAATGGTCCTGATGATATTGTTCAGAATATCAACGGCCATCGGTCCGGCCGCCGCCGGGATATTTTCAGCCAGCGTCATGCGCGGTTTGAAAACGGTCATGGTCACAGCCCGCCGGTGCAGACACCGCCCCCGCGGCAGATTGCCAATGGCGGCGCGGATGCTGACTTCGTAATGCTCACCGTCAATCACCTCATTGGTGATTGTATAGTCCAGAATGCGGCTGGCAGGACGGATCACGAAGTGATCTTCCAGCGTGGTATCCGACATCACGGCGGAAAAGCCGTTGATGTTCGCCCCACCCTCCAGCGCTGCAAGGTAGAGAGCGTCTTCAAGCGCCAGCATGCGGGCTTCCTGTTCCATCGCAGAATCAAGGATCACGGCGCGGCCCGTCGTTTCGGTGAACCGCAATGCGGCAGCCTGACCGGTCGCGGCACCAAGGACAAAGAACAAGCACGCCAGCAGGGCAAGCAGCGGCACTCTGGCCAGGTCAAGCCAGTGCCGCTGTTCAAGTCGTGCGTAAAGGTCCAGAACCACCACAACTCTCCGTCAGGTTACTTACCGCACTACGTCCGCGCTCAGGCGATGCCGCGCGCCGTGCTTATCAGGTGACCGATCATCTCACGATCGATCTCCAGCACGATTTCATAGGTATCAGACCCGGTCGGGTTGATCCGGACGGTACGCGCACCGCGAATGGTGCCCGAAACGACGCCGCGGAAGGTGTCGTTCTGTACCATCAGATCAATAACCGTGGTCGATGAATCGACCTGCAGGCCGTGAATCTGTTCAGCTAGATCGCGCATCGCCGCCATTCGCGCCGACCGGATCGCCATCAGCCGCTTCTGCGCATCAGTGCGGCCGGGCTGCGAGGAGACAACCGCATATCCGACAGCTGTCAGCGTTGGCACCTGCTCGGCATTGGCGTCAAACACCTCCTGAACGGCGGCAAGCTGTTCGGCAGCCGACAGGTTGGCTTTCGCCCCGCTGTCAGCCTTCTGTATGCCGCCAATCGTCTCGCAGCCAGATATCGCCAACGTCGCTGCGCAGAGCGCGGCAAGGGTCAGCTTGCGGTTCGCCAAAGATGCAAAAACTACTCGTGACATGGCCCGTATCGTCCTTTCGACCTGTTTTGCCCAGAGCGCCGCTCGGGCGGATAATCGTATCGCCAGTGATGCAGTTTCCATGCCATTGCCGGGCCACCACCGGGACGCCGCGCCTCATTCACCATCTCGACTTCATTTTACGCACTGATTTCATTCAACTTTTCTATGTGTCTTTCGTTGGTTTTTCTGCTTGGCACGGAACTTGCCTTTTCTTTTGCGCGACCATAAAGGCGCGGCGACATCTGGGCTTCGGCACCGGTCAGAACCAGAATTTAGAAATGCTTGCAAAGGCGAATGAAAACAGATGTTTGAGCATGATTTGGCAGAGATGTTACAGAATTGCGGCGGGGCTTACTGCCAGCGCTGGAATTTTGACACCTGCCATCGGTTCGACAGGGTAAGGCAGGGGTAGCGCGTCATGGAAATGACACTTCAGCGACTGGGTCTGGATAACGTGAAGAATATTGCCAGCGGTGCCGTGCTGCCGGTCGGCATTCTGGCGCTTGTCGCAATGATGGTGCTGCCGCTACCGGTATTCCTGCTTGATACCTTCTTTGTATCGAACATTCTTGTATCGTTGCTGATCCTGATGGTGGCCATGCACACGCAGCGCCCGCTGGACTTCTCGTCCTTCCCCAGCCTTCTGCTGATCGCCACCGTGTTGCGGCTCGGCCTGAATGTGGCCTCGACGCGCGTCGTTCTCAGCGAAGGGCATAATGGTGCTGACGCTGCCGGCAAGGTGATCGAGGCATTTGGCGAGTTCGTCATCTCCGGCAATTATGCCGTCGGCATCTTTGTCTTTATCATCCTGATTATCATCAATCTGGTGGTGGTGACGCGCGGTGCAGGCCGGGTATCTGAGGTTTCGGCCCGCTTCACCCTTGATGCCATGCCAGGCAAGCAGATGGCGATCGACGCCGACCTCAATGCCGGCATCCTGAGCAATGATGAGGCCAAGCGCCGGCGCGAGGAAATCGCCGAGGAAGCCGATTTCTATGGTGCCATGGACGGTGCGTCGAAATTCGTCAAGGGCGACGCGGTGGCGTCGATCCTGATCCTTGTGATCAATATCGTCGGCGGCCTGATCATCGGCCTGACACAGCATGATTTGCCAGTTGACGTTGCCGCCGAAAACTATGTTCTGCTGTCAATCGGCGACGGTCTGGTGGCCCAGATCCCGTCACTTCTGCTGGCCATTTCCACTGCGATCATCGTGACCCGCGTATCGGCAACGCATGATATGGCCGAGAATATCGGTAAACAGGTCAGCCTGTCGCGTGCCTGGATCCCGGTGGCCGGCGTGCTGATGCTGATCGGGTTTGTTCCCGGCATGCCGAATTTCATGTTCCTTGCTGCGGCCTTGATCGCCGGCGGCGCCGGATACTGGTCCTTCACGCGCGAGCAGAAAGAAGCAGCAGACCCATCACCCGAAAGCATCGAAGCCGAGGAAGACGCCGCAAGCCCAGATCAGATCGATCTTGACGAGATTGCCGATAACGCGCCGATCTCGGTCCAGCTTGGCTATGGGTTGATCGACCTTGTCGAGGAAGATGGCAGCGGTGCCCTGACAAGCCGCATCACCGGCATCCGCCGACAGGTATCGCGCGAGCTTGGCTTTGTGATCCCGCCGGTGCGAATTCGCGACGACCTTACCCTCGATGCCAATGGCTATCGCATCCGGATCGGCGCCACCATTGTTGGCGAGGACAGGATCTACCCGGATCGCAAGCTGGCCATCCCCGGCGACAACGCCCAGGTGAAGCTGGACGGGATCGAAGTCAAGGACCCCTCTTTCGGCATGGATGCCACCTGGATTCCGGCTCAGTCACAGCCAGAAGCCGAGGCGCGCGGCTATGTCGTGGTTCATGCTGAATCGGTTATGGCCACCCATCTCTCGCAACTGCTGCAGAAATATGCCAGCCAGTTGATCGGCCAGGACGATGTTCAGGGACTGCTTGACAATCTTGCCCAATCGGCTCCGCATCTTGTCGAGTCGGTGGTGCCGAAACTGGTGCCGCTGCACAATCTGACAGCCATCCTGAGGGTGCTTCTTGACGAGCGTGTGCCCATCAGCGACCTGCGCAGCATCCTGGAAAATCTGCCCCCGCTTGCAGCGCGCAATCTGAGCGCCATGGAAACCGCCGAAGCCCTTCGCCCGGGCCTGGCACCATTGCTGATCCAGCAGATTGCGCCGCTGAATCAGGCGCTTCCGGTGATCACGCTGGATTCCGACCTTGAACATATGCTGATCACCATGGTTCGCCAGAGCGGCGAGGAAGGGCTGATTCTCGATAACACACTTGCCGAGCAGTTGCTTCGCAAGATTTCCGAGAGTTCAGAAACACTTAGCGCACAGGGACGGCAGGCCGTCATGGTTGTTTCACCGGCTATCAGGCGTCAATTCTCACAGCTGGTTCGCCAGCATATCGAAGACATGGCCGTACTGGCCTTCACCGAGCTTCCGGACAGCCGGAAGATCGAAGTTGTTGCCACCATCAGTGGTGATGCCGGCGACGCCGGCTGATCCCGGGGCGCAACAGGACAAAGAGGGAGTTTGTCATGACCACCATCACAGTCACGGCCGGTGATACGGCACAGGCCATGGACAAGATTGTCGAACGGCTTGGCGAGGACGCGATGATCCTCGAGACGGTGAAACGGAACGGCCGGATCGAGATGATCGCCACCGATGACCCTGGGGAAGCGGCAGCCCCGGCGGCGCCCGAGATGGAAGTGGCCGCCCCGCGTGCGCCGCTTGATCTGGAAATTGGCAGCGGGTCGGCCTTCACCGACCTGTTTGACCAGCAGATGATCAGCCGGGTCCGCCACCGCGACGCCAAACAGACAAGTGCTGCTGAGAACCTTGTCGGCAGGACCATTGACGCCTCGGACAGCCTTGAGGTGCTGACCGAATTGAAAAGCATCAGGAAGATGCTGAACGGCATGATGATCACCCGCCCGGAAGGGCTCGATGTCACGCTTGGCCATGCAGCGCCGGTGCGCCTCCAACAGGCCGGGTTTTCGCCGCAAGCCATCCAGGCAATGCATCATCACATGGTCGGACTTGATGACGACAAGGCGGTCATGGCCTTCATGGATGCCCTTGCCAACAAGGTCGTTCACCCGGATGTCGACGCGCTGTTCGATTCCCGGCTGGTGCTTGTTGTCGGCAGTTCGGGAACTGGCAAGACAACGCTGGCAACCAAGATTGCCGCCTATTTCAAGGAACATGGTATTTCCGAGAGGATGACACTGGCCGCGGCCACCGGCCCCGGCGTCAGCGTGAATGAGGACATCAAATCCTATGCCAGACTGCTCAATATACGTTCGCTGCAATTCGGCATTGGTGAGTTGAAGACCATCATCCAGGAAACAAGCAACCGGATTATTGTCGATATCAATGCAACCGCCGAGGACGCGCAAGAAGCCGTGCGTGACGTGATCCGGGTCCTGGGCATTCACAAGGTTACCGTGGTGCAGGCCATCCCCGGCGGCAGCAGCGCGACAATGATCTCGCATCAATGTCGACAATATGGTGCCCTGAAACCGATGATTGCCATGACCAAACTGGATGAGTGCGAGGCCATGCCGGCCGAGTTGTCGGCGCTGGCGCTCGAGGGATCAGGTGTCGGGTTGCTGACTGGCACAAAAGCCATCGTCGGGGGAATTGCAATTGCGACGATGCCCATCTTGGCGCAGTATTTGCGTGAAAACGCGAACCACTGAGCCGAACCAAGATGCATCAAGAACAGGGAGACTAGGCTGATATGGCAAAGTCGATCGTGGTCGCAAGTGGCAAGGGCGGCGTTGGCAAAACAAGCATCTCGGTTAATCTGGGACTGACCCTGGCGCGCCAGGGACGGCGCACCGTGTTGCTTGATGCCGATTTTGGCATGGCAAATGCACACATCCTGCTTGGTGCCAACCCGCAGAAGTTCATCATAGATGCGATGGATGGCGGCGCATCGATGTCAGATGTCCTTTGTGATGGGCCTCATGGCATGAAATTTATTTCGGGTGGGACAGGTTTGCTTGAGATGCTGAATCTCGAAAAAACAAAGCGATTTCAGGCCATACGCATGGTTGACGAGCTGCGCGACCAAACCGAAATCCTGATCGCTGATGCGCCTGCCGGCGCCTCTGACAGCTCGGTGTCATTCGTCGCCGCCGCCGATCATGTCGTGATCGTGCTGGTGGGCGAGCCGACAAGTTTTCTAGACGCCTATTCGATGATCAAGGCAGCCAGCCTTGAATCAAATGTGCGCAATTTCTGCATCGTCGTGAACATGGCACGCAGCCAGCAGGAAGCCCGCCAGCATTTCGAGAAATTCAACATGACGGCGACACGCTTTCTTGATGTCAATCTGACATTCTCAGGATGGCTGCCACTATCCGAGCGGATGCGGCGCGCGGTCGTGAAACGGCGACCAATTGGACTCGATGGCACCGACCTGCCGGAAAATGTCGCCTTTCAGAAAATTGCGAAATCGGTTCTCGATTCACCGCGCAACATGCATGGTGGCATTCGCTTCTTTGCTGATGAGGAGGCGGGCCCGGCTGGCACCTGATCATGCGCAACCAGTATCTGGAACAAAAACCCGATGTCGAAGAGCTGATCACCAGCCATATGGAGCTGGTGCGTCAGATCGCCTGGCATATGCGCGGGTCGGTGCATGCCTCGACGGAAATCGAGGATTTAATCCAGATCGGCTATTACGGGCTGGTGACGGCAGCGCAGAATTACACGCTTCGCGAGGGCGCGACATTTGCCAGCTATGCCGGCATCCGCATTCGCGGCGCGATCGTCGATTTCCTGCGCAAGAACTCCAATCTCTGCCGGACAACCATCGAAATGCAGAAAAAGGCCAACAAGGCCGAACGCGAATTGCAGTCCCGGCTGGGTCGCAAGCCGACAACCGCTGAGATGGCCGACCACATGGACATCTCGGAGACCGAGATGCTGGAATGGGAGCAAGCCTTCCAGGCCAATGTCCATCAGTCACTCGACAGCGTCTATGACGAATTTTCCATCTGGTTCGTGTCGTCGGAAAACACTCCGGAAGACAATATCAATGAAGGAGAGCTGCACGCGCAGCTGAAAGAGGCACTGCGGACCCTGCCCGAGCGCGAGGCGCTGGTGATCCAGCTCTATTATGTCGAGGAATTGAATGTCTATGAGATTGCCGAGGTTCTGGAGGTGACGACTGGGCGCGTCTCGCAGATCAAGAAGGCTGCGGTCACACGGTTGCGGGAATTCCTGCGTGGTCGTGAAAGCCTTCTCATTGCCGGGTGACAGTGGCAGATGAGCGACGACTGGCATCAGACAGAACAGATTGTGATGGCCGTGCAGACGGCAGAGCTGCGCCAGGCCGGCGTCAGTGACACACCCGAACTTCACCTGTCCTGCAATCTGGTATCGATTGCCCGCGGCCAGTGCCAGCTGACCGTCAGCGCATATGACACCCCTGTCGGTGAACAGATAGTCGGTGAACAGATAGCCGGTGAACAGATAGTCGGCGAGAAGATCGGCAGCCTGTTGATCGAGGTTAACCGGCCGGTGATGCGTGGGGATGTGCAGGTTCCAAACACACTTTTTGCCGCGATCCGGGAACGGCTGGCAGCCACGCCGCCACGGCCCATTTCGCTGACGCTGTGCCTGGATACAAAGCTGGCCGTCAGCATCGAGGGTGATCTGCGGATTGATGCCGAGAAAACAATCGGCATTCAGGATATGGCCGTCAGCCTGCCGCTGAAGTAAGAATCAGCCGCAGCTTCAAAATACAGAGATGGTTTAAAATCTGACGCCGGGTCAATTCTTCACCGAGACAAACCGTGGGAGACAGACCCTGGGCGATGACAAACCCTGGGCGGTGACAAACCTTGGGTGGTGGCAGGCCCCGGGCCATAAAAGACGCGAGGCTACCCCCCATCCTGATTATCCAATCAGCCGCTTCGACACGTCAGTGGCAGCCTGCATCAACCTGCTGGACGCGCTGAATGCCTGCTGTGATCGCATCAGCTTCGTCAGCTCGTCGGTGATATTGGTGTTTGAAGCCTCGAGATGCCCCTGGATCACCTGACCAAAGCTCTGCGTCATCGGCTGACCAATGATTGCCGGCCCGGATTTCTGCGTGTCCTTGAAGTGACCGCCGCCAATGGCCTTCAGGCCGGAAATATTTGCAAAGCGGGCCAAGCCCACATTGCCGATATCGAAAATACGGCCATCGCCATAGGTCAATTTGATCGACCCATCATTGGTGATGTTGATGGCATCGAGAAGTGTTTGCCGCCCCTGCTCGTCCTCCAGAATGGGAGGAATGACAATCGGGTTGCCATTGCCGTCCACCACAAGCTTCTTGTCCAAAGTTACAAGATTGCCGTTGGTGTCGAGCATGAAGGAGCCATCGCGAGTATAGGTGATCTCTGCATCGTCAGGATGCCTGGTCACAAACATGCCATCGCCGCTGACGGCCAGATCGAGAGAGTTGTTGGTGACCCGGAGGGCACCCTGCTTTCCATCCTGGCGGCGTGGCTCCTCATTGATGACACCATGACCGACATTCAACCCGGGGATAGGAATATCCTCGGCATAGGAATCAAGAAAACTGCCGTCGCTGCGTTTGAATCCGGTCGATCCGGAGTTTGCGATATTGTTCGAGATGATGGCGATATCGGTTGTTGCCATCTTCAGCGCATTGCGAATCGTCGAAATCATGATGTTCCTCATCGGCTCTTGATCGACTGTTCTATTCAAATTCCATACCAAGACACCGCTTTTTCGCATTTTTTGACGATTTGAGAGCGCCTCAGGACCGCTCACCGCGGTTACAGGTTGCGATTCCAACCAGAAATGGCATCATAAGTGCCGTCAGATGAGTTCTATTTTGCGTGGCCGCAGGCCCGCACATGTTGGCCTACGGAGTGTGTTGATGTCGGGTAATGCGTTAGTTCCGGTAGGTCCGGCGCGGCCACCAGCCATCAGGCAAGCGAAGCCACGCTATAATCTGGTTTCCGAAAATGTGACCTTCACCAGTCGTGAGGATGTGCGCGAGCGCCTTCCCGACATACTCGGCAAGGCGTTGGCACTGATCTGGCTGGATAAGAAATTCGCCGATATGTTTTCCCGTGACCCACAGGCCGTTCTCGAATCCGAGGGCATCCGCCTGCCTGAAAACATGGCCATAGAATTCCAGAAGCCGGGCACCGACAGGCCCCGGATCGTGGTCTATGAGAAACGGCCAAACTCGAACTTCAAACTTCGCATCCTCTATCTGCAGCTTGTCATGATGGCAGGCCGCTAGCGTGGATTCTGTGCCGCGTCCCGGACAAAGCCTAGCCTCACTTGCCGTGGCCTGTGCCTTGTGCCTGTGCGTTGCCTTCGCCCAGACACCTGCATCGGCACAGATCGACAGCAGTGACGCCACCTTCAAGGAAGCCATTCAGGCGGTAAAGGACAGAAACTTCCGGCACGCTGTGAAGCTGTTTTCTCTGCAGGCGGACAACAATCAGCATGACGCGCAATATAATCTTGCGTTGCTGATGCAGGCCGGCAAGGGCGCGCCGCAGGATTTTGCCGCGGCCCTCACCTGGTCATGGGCCGCACAGCTTGGCGGGATCGAGGCCGCCGCAGAACTGTCAGACGAGCTGATCGGCTATCTGCCGGACAACATCATTGAAGAGGTGCGCGGGACGGTGGCGACACGCCTCAAGGCCCGAATCAAGGATGGTGATATGGCGGCCATTCCGCAATTTGCCACCTATCACCTGCTGATGCTGGAAGAGCCGGATTATGATTTGGCCTATATCTGGTTTTCGATTGCCGCCGCGATCGGGCTGGAAGGCGCCATGGTGGCACGGGACGATGCCCGCGAGAATGTCGAGGCCGAGAAAATAGTTGAGCTTCAGCGCGAGGCTGGCACGATTTATGAAACGCTGGACATCAAGCCTGACTAGTACCGGTCAGGTGCAGGCAGATGGCCAAGGAGACCGAAGATGGATGTAAAGGTTCACTGGATTATCGACGGGGTTGCGGAACTCGATGTCGAGACGATGGAAGAGGCGGAGCAGAAAGTTAACGAGCTGCTCCGCGATATCATCGGCAAGAACCCGGAATTGGTGGAGATACTTGGCGCCCGCGCCGTTCAGGGCAAAGCCTACTTGCCAGGCTCGGAAGATGACATTGATGTACAACAGGACTAACAGACGCACCTTCATCCAGATGGCTGCCGTGGGCATGGCGTGCCTGCTGGCACCACCCGCACTGGCGGCTGGACGCACCTACAAATCGATGAAAGAGGATGACCGCGTTGAGCATGAATTATGCCGTTTGCGGAGCCGTGAATATGTCGATGGTGGAACCAATTGCATCTATGCGCGCCAGAGTGGTGGCAAGGACGCGGTGATCAGGGTCGATGGCTCGAAAGTGCGGTGCCAGGCGGAATATCAGTGCAAACGGTCAAAGTGACCATCATCTGCCCCCAGCCGTAAATACGGCGGAAGGTCAATATGATGCATGGCCAATGTGGTAGGCTATCAACGCCCCCGACAGTCAATCCCGTTAAAGTCACCAAGCGTATCCAGATCATCAACATAGGCGAGGCCCGCCTCGGCAAGGCGCTCTCGCATGCCATAGAGATCAAGGCCAAGCTCACCGGCGGCAAGTTTCAGCCGCTTGGCCTCTTCACCATCAAGACGCGCCTGTGCCTTTGCCATCACCGCTTCGGCTTGCGCGCGGGCAACAACCGTCACGCCGTCATCATCCGCGGCGATCACATCGCCCGGAAAGACAAGCTGGCCAGCGCATATGACCGGCACATTCACCGCGCCGAGCGTATTCTTTACCGTCCCCATTGACGACACCGCCCGTGACCAGACCGGAAAATCCATTTCCTGAAGGTCGGCCACATCGCGCACGCCGGCATCACTGATCAACCCCTTCACACCCCGTGCCTGCGCCGAGGTGGCCAGGAGGTCACCAAAATAGCCATCGGTATTTGGCGATGTCGTGGCCAGCACCAGCACATCACCTGGCTGGCAAAGCTCAATCGCCACATGCACCATCCAGTTATCACCCGGTGCGGCGAGAATTGTCACCGCCGTGCCGCCGATCCGCGCGCCCGGATAGATCGGTCTTAGCGCTGGATCGAGAAGACCCGTGCGCCCTTGCGCCTCATGAACCGTCGAAGCCCCTGCCGCGCCAAGACGCGCCGCCAGCGCCGCATCCGCACGTTCGATGTTCCTCACTGCAACATGTTTCATGAGTCTTGCCCTTCTGCGGATGCACCTTCAGCTATCTGACAATATTCAGTTGTTTTCCAGAATAATGGCACCGTAGGCGGTCGCCGAAACCGGAATGTGATACAGGCGATAGACTTCCCGCACTTTTTCGTCCAGCGCGCCCCGCATCACATTCCACATGATCATTTCGATCCCCTCGGCACCGGCCTCACGGATGAAATCAGTATGGGTGAGACGCGTATTGGCCACCGGATCATTCACCAGATTATCGAGGAACATCCTGTCAAAATCCGGATTGACGACGCCGGCACGTTCACCGCCAAGCTGGTGTGACAGGCCGCCAGTTCCCCAGATACCTACCGTGATATCCTCGGGGAAACTGTCAACAGCGCGCCGAATGGCCTGGCCAAGCTTGTAACAGCGAAGCGCGGTCGGCTGCGGGTGCTGTATGACATTCACGCAAAGCGGGATCACCTTTGTCGGCCACGCCGCCGGCTTGTCATAGGCAATCGACATCGGCACCGTCAGCCCGTGATCGACATCGAAATCCGCCGTCACCGCCATGTCGAATTCGTCCAGGATCAGGCTTTCAACCAGATGCCACGCAAGTTCCGGGTGGCCTTCGACCACCGGCACCTTGCGCGGACCCCAGCCTTCATCGGCAGGCTTAAAGCTCTCGGCAACGCCCATCATGAAGGTCGAATAATGGTTCAGCGCCATCGAGGTGGCGTGGTCATTGAACACGACAATGGTGACATCCGGAACATTTTCGGCATGCCAGGCGCGCAAGGGCGCGAATCCTTCGAACAGTTCGGCCCAATAGGGCTCGTCCGTCTTTCCATTATCCATCGCGGCACCGACACCCGGCACATGCGAGGTTCCCATGCCGGCAACAAGTCTAGCCATTTTCGGCCTCCTTCTTTGAACGGTTGCCGTCAATCGGGCGGCCGCCATTGATCATCATTTCCTGAAATTCCTCAAAGCTCATCGGCGGTGACGACATCTTGCCATACATCACCTGCGGCGGCTGCCTGTCATGGCTGACAATCTTGAACGTGTAATACACGTTCGCGCCAAGCTGTAGCAGGCGGATATAGTCCCGGTCGAGAACCGCCTGGCGCTGTTCGTCTGTCATCGGGAATTTCTGCAGATAGGCCATCTCGTCACGGGCGAATTCCTCACGGCATTCCGCCTTGTTCAACGACATGCAGAACATGTTCAGATGGTACCCCTTGCGGTAGCTCCGGCTGTCGAGAACATAGGTTCCCGGAACATCGTCATAGTCGCGGCTGATCATCGCGCGCCCCTCCTGCTGCTCTGGTGGTTTCATGGCCTTGTTGCGTTCAACATTAGCTGTTATCGTTTTCGGAACAAACATTTATTTTTCGAACGATTCGTTCATGAAATGGAACATTAACGATCTTCCGGCCTTCATCGCGGTTGCCGATCTGGGCGGCATTTCGGCGGCGGCGCGGCATCTGGGAACGCCGAAGTCAAGCGTCAGCCGGGTGATCACGCGGCTTGAGGATGATGTTGGCCTGCAATTATTCCTGCGCGATACGCGGGCCCTGCGGCTGACAGCTGACGGCAGCCAATTCTATCGCCATGCGCGGCGCATTCTCGACCAGGTCGAAACCGCCACCGCCGAGCTGGCGGGATTGCGCGCAACGCCGCGCGGAGAGCTGACCGTGGCGCTGCCTATGGCCTTCAGCCGCGAGATCGTCGCCACGCATCTTGCCAGATTTCAGTCACTCTACCCGGATATACGCCTTGATATCCGGATTGGCAGCGGCCAGCCCGACCTGCTTCGCGACCAGCTTGATCTTGCCGTCATTGTCGGGGCGGCGCCGGACTCAGACCTGATGCAGCAGCGCCTGATCGACACACCGCTGATCTGGATCGCCAGTCCGGCGATTGCCGCCGCCCTGCCATCATCATTCGAAGCGGAGAGGACCGGCGAGATGATCATCGTCGCAGAAACCCGCTATGCCGGTGATGCGATCGAGGTCAGAGGGCCACGGGACAGCACGGATCTGGTTACACTTGATCCGTCCAGGCTTGTGCAGGTCAATGACCCCCTGATCGTACGTGACATGGTGGCAACCGGGTGTGGCCTGTCCTTCGCGCCGCGGATCTATTGCGAAGCCGGGCTTGCCGATGGCACGCTGGTTCAGATGTACCCGGATTGTCATATCAATCGGGAATCAAGCCTGTCGCTGCTCTTTCCCAGTCATCGGCTGCTCCCCCTGAAGTCCCGTGTCTTTATCGATTTCCTGAAGAATATCTGTGGTCATCAGCAGCGTGACGCAGCCATGTGATGCGCTTTTCTGCAATGTTTCTCAAGATGGAATGGAATATGTTATTTTCAGGCCAAGGTGCCCCTGCGGATCAGCGCCTAAACTGCTTTAACAAAGCGAATGTCACAAACAAGGTTGCGCCGTCATGAACATCAGACCTGTCATTCTTTCCGGCGGTTCGGGTACCCGGCTCTGGCCGGCCAGCCGGCGCTCGCTTCCCAAGCAGTTCATCAGCTTTCCGGGGATCGGCAGCCTGTTCACACACACGCTGGGACGGGTTGCAGGGCTTGCCAGCGGAGGCAGGCCGCTTGTTGTCTCCAGCCGGCAGCAGGGATTTATGTGTCGGCGCGCGGCAAACAATGCCGGCGTTGAGGCCGACTATATTTTTGAAGAAAGCGGCCGGAACACCGCACCGGCGATCTATTTCGCCGCTCTTGCCAGCGCTGCCGATGATGTCCTGCTGATCATGCCGTCAGACCATTGGATCGATGACATCGGGGCTTTCTCATCGATGGTTACCCGCGCCACCACGCCTTGCGCTGAGGGACGCTGGGTCACGTTCGGCATCTCACCCGACACGCCTGCGACAGGCTATGGTTATATCGAGGTCATGGGTCGAAATGAGGATGTAATGGATGTGGCATCCTTCACCGAGAAGCCGAACCTCGCCACCGCGCAATCCTATCTCGAGCAAGGTCGGTTTTTCTGGAATTCGGGGATTTTCATGGTGACAGCCAGTGCCTGTATTGAGAGTTTCCGCGTGTTACAGCCGGATTTATGCGAGCTTGCCGATGCCTGCTGGCAGGCGCGGATTGTGCAGAATGACGAGACCATCCTGCCGCGCCAGCATCTTCAGGCAGTGCCCTCGATCTCGGTTGATTACGCCATTATGGAAAGACAGGACAATATCGCGCTGTTGCCATTTGCCGGCCGATGGAGTGATGTCGGCAGCTGGGATAGCCTGTCATCGCTGATCGAGGCGCACAGCCCGGCATCCACCGATCCCGATCACACGATCCTGGTTGATACAAAGAACGCCTTCATTCATTCAAGCGGCCGCACCATCGCCGCGGTGGGCGTCGAGGACCTGATCATCGTTGATGATGATGACGCAACGCTGATTGTGGGCAAAGGGCATACCGAAAAGGTCAAGACAGTCATCGACCAGCTGACAGAAATTGGCAACACAGCCGGCACCGAACACAGTTTTGAATATCGGCCCTGGGGCATGTTTGAAAATCTTCTCGACAGCGCGGTCTGCAAGGTCAAGCGCCTGACAGTTGATCCCGGCCAGCATCTGTCGTTGCAATATCACCACAAACGGTCCGAGCATTGGGTGGTTGTCAGCGGCACCGCGACGGTGCGCCTTGGCGATGACACGATGAGGCTTGAGCCCGGCCATTCGATCGACATTCCGCTTGGCGCGCAGCATGCGCTTGGCAATGACACCACCGAACCGGTGATCGTGATCGAGGTGCAGATGGGAAGCTATTTTGGCGAGGATGACATCGTCCGCGTCAGCGATCCCTATAACCGCTAGCATCTTTCGGGCCGGGGATGCGCCTTTCATCACCACGCCATAGCTGCTAGTCCTTCAAAAGCGCAACGTTCGGGTAAATTGATGATCAACCCTGCTGTCTCAAAGCTTACCGCCCCGCCCGTATCCGTCGTTCAGGACTGGCGTGCTGCCTATGATGGTGGGCGCGGCGACCTCATTGACATGAGCCAGGCCGTACCGGGTTATGCCGCGCATGCCGACATGACAGCCGCCCTTGAAAGCGCCGCGGCCAATCAGGAATCGGCCCGCTATGGACGGGTCGAGGGCGACTGGGACCTTCGCCTTGCTTACGCTGCGCATCTTGGCACCGTCTATGGCCGCGAGGTGGCACCGCTGGAAGTCCACATCACATCGGGATGCAATCAGGCATTCGTCGCGGCGGCGCTTGCCGTCGCTGGGCATGGTGACGAGATCCTGATGACGCGCCCCTGCTATTTCAACCATGAATCAGCCCTTGGCATGCTGGGCATCGGCATTGGCTATGTCGACTGCCACGCCGAGAACGGCATGCTGCCGCGAATTGAAGATATTGACGCCGCCATTTCAGCAACCACGCGTGCTGTCGCCATTGTCTCGCCAAACAATCCATGCGGCGCCGTCTATCCGCCAGAGCTGCTGGATGGCATTTTCACACTGTGCCAGACGAAAGGGGTCTGGCTGATCCTCGATGAGACCTATCGGGACTTCATGCCGCTTGACGCAACGCGCCCACATGACCTGTTCCGTCATGAGGGATGGCAGCAGACACTGGTCCAGCTCTACAGCTTTTCAAAATCCTACTGCATGCCCGGCCATCGCCTTGGCGCGGTCACGGCGGGTGCTGAATTCGTTTTGGAAGTTGCCAAGATCATCGATAATATCCAGATATGCGCACCCCGCGCCGCCCAGATGGCGGTCACGCCGATGCTGACGGCGCTATCCGACTGGCGGCAGGCAAACCGTGAAAGAATCGCCGCCCGCGCCACGCTCTTTGAGCAGGTTATCCGGTCGCTGGACGGGTGGGATCTGTTGAGTACAGGCGCCTATTTCGGCTATGTCCGGCACCCGCATGCCGGCCAAGAGGCGTCGCTTGATGTCGCCAGACGGCTGGCGCGCGAAGTTGGTGTGCTGACAATTCCCGGTACGTTCTTCGGCAATGGGCAGGAGGCATTTCTTCGCTTTGCCTTTGCCAATGCCGGGCGCAAGGTCATTGCCGAACTGCCGGACCGCCTCGCCGGGTTCTGAGACCGCCCCGCCCCGTAACTTCAGCGGCCCGGATTTTCAGCGGCCCGGATTTTCAGCGGCCCGGATTTTCAGCGGCCCGCGCTTACCACAATCCCCGCGCCCCTCGCAATCAATGTTTCCAGCTGGGATCGATCCTGTCGAGCATCCGCCAGAAGGCCGGCCATTCCGGGTGCCGCACCGCCGCACCGGCCTGTGCATCACCACCTTCGAATTGCTGGCGCGTGTGCCGCATGATCTCATCCGGGATATAGCTGATTTGCGCGCCCGATGACATGGTGCGCAGCATAATTTCGGCATTGCGGATGAACAGCTGGTGGCGCACAAACGCCCAGGCCACATTCGGCCCTGCGGTCAACAGGCCGTGGTTTTTCAGCACCAGCGTGTGATTCTTCTCCCCCATCGCACCTGTCAGGGCTTCCTGCTCGGCCTCATCCAGCACGATGCCGCTGAAATCATGATAGCCGATGCGCTCAAACAGCTGGCAGCCTTCCTGCATCATCGGCACGACCTCGACATTGAGCGCCGCCAGCGACTGGCTGAACGGTTCATGCGTGTGCATCACGCAATGCAGATCATCGGGGCGCGCCTTATGGATCGCGGCGTGAATTACATAGCCGGCGCGATTGACCGGCCAGTTGTCATCCGACACCTTGTTGCCGTCCAGATCCACACAGGTCAGGTTCGAGGCGGTGATTTCGTCATAGGTCAGGCCAAACGGGTTGATGAGGAAGGTGTCGGTTCCGGGAACCCGAAGCGTAATGTGATTATAGACAACGCTGGTCCAGCCATAGAAATGCGTCAGCCTGTAGGCCGCAGCCAGATCAACACGGGCATGCCATTCGGCATCATTCATGCCCTTTGGCGTGTCCGGGTAGGTTATCTCAAGCGGTATCGGTGTTGCAGCAGCCATGACAGAAATCTCCTCAATCCTTGCTATATCCTGCCTCGCGCGCATGCACGAGGGCAAGCAATGTCTGATTGCGCGGCGTTGCCACACCATGCGCCGCGCCAAGCGCGACAACAGCCCCGTTCAGCGAGTCAATTTCGGTCTGGCGCGACGCCATCAGATCGACAAGCATTGACGGCTTATGATAACGGTGTTCGCGGCGCACGAAATCAAGCGTCTTCATCAAACCCTCGCGGTCAACCTCAATCCCGGCGGCGGCAGCCACGTCGCAGCTTTCCATCGCCGTTGCCACCGCCACATCCCGCAGCTCATCAGAATCCAGAACCGGCCCGGGTGTCAGCCCCAGCAGCGCGCACAGGCTGTTCATCGCGCAGTTGAACGAGACCTTTGCCCAGATCACACGATCCACATCCGGGTTGACCTTCGCCTCGATCCCCGACTCGTTGAGCATGGTGGCAAGACGCGCCGCCATGTCAGCGGTCACCGCGTCATCACCGGCGGCGCGGAATTGCGACAGATGCGCGCCATGCGATTCCACAATTCCGGGCGCGACGATGTCGGCCGGTGCCATGGTCGTGCCATAGATCACATGCGACATGGGAACGAATTCGGCAAGCAGCTCGGCATTGCCGAGGCCGTTCTGCAGGCTGACAAGCCGCGTTTCGGAGCCTATCACCGGCGTTGCCGCGCTCAGCGCCGCGCGGGTCGCCCCGGTCTTGGTAAAGACAAGGACCAGGTCGGCGAGACCCGCCTTGCCAGCATTCTCGGAATCAACCACCTGCGGGAAAATGCGCGTTTCACCATCATCGAGACGAAGCAACAGGCCGTTCCCCCGCATGGCGGCGCGATGCGCCCGATTGCGGGCCAGAAAGGTCACATCATGTCCCTTTGCGGCAAGCACGCCACCGAAATAGGATCCCAGCGCCCCGACGCCAACAACCACGATCTTCATGCCGATCTCCTTCAGAGCGGCATTGTTCCGCAACGCCGTCGCGGGAGCAAGCTGAAAGCAGGAGCCGTGCTGTTAAATCCGGTCGTTACATCGTGACCTCGTGGATTTCAGCCACTTCAATGCTGCCCTCGCCAATGATTGGACAAGCCTTGGCCAGTTCGACGGCCTCGTCGAAACTGTCGGTCTGGATAATCGTGTAGCCGGATAACGGGTTCGGCCCGCCATCGTCACGCACCCCGACGGCAGACACCGTCCGTGACATGCCGACCGGGTTCCCCGGATCGATAATGGCGTCACCGATGCTGTCGAACCAGCTTTGCCAGCGGCCGATCTCGGCCTCGGTTTCCTCGGGTGTTTCAGGTGTCTTACCGCCGTGATAGGCGAACAGGTAATGCGGCATTTCTTTCTCCGGTCTGTTGTCAGTTACGGATTCATGTTTGGTTTCAGAGGGACGAAAAAAGCGGCGTGATCCGGCTGAGCGATGATGCCCAGCCTTCATGGTGGAGACGGGCGGACTCAGCATCCGGCAGACCCGTCTGGATCATGCTTAGAATGGTGCCGCCATGCCCATCCGGGCGCACCGACAGGCGCACCCTGCTTTCATGGCCGCGCTCCCCGCTCTCACGGTCATGCCATGCCCAGCTGAGTTCAACAGCCTTGCCCGGCGTGACATGCAGAACCTCGCCCGACACGCGGTGCCCCCCGCTTTCGGGTTCAATCATCACCGAAGACCAGGGACCCGGTCGGGAAAAATCAAGATTGACCTCGCCGAGCATAACCCCTTCCGGCCCCCACCATGAGGGTAGATTGTCGGGCGCAGTGACGAGGTCATAGACCCTGCCCGGCGGCAATGGAATCGGCTTTTCAATACTCAAATCGGTCACCTGCAAACCCCCCATCAAATCCCCATTCAAACCCCAATTGCGGCCCTGGTTAATATCGACATGGACATACCGGCAAAGAATCGACAGGCCGCCTTGTTCCTGCCGGCACGGCGGTGACGGCGACTAGCCGTCGAGAACCATATGGCCAAGAACCATATGGCCGAGAACCATGTGGCGCGGCAGGAACCACATCCTGATCACAGTGTCACCAGGGTTAAGAACAGGCAGAAAATGACAAGCTCGTGAGCGACCCGTGGGCGACCCATAGGCACCGGATAACGCCGCACAGGTCGGCGCATGGCACACGAACTGGACGGTGCCTCGGCAACACGCTAGAAACGAGGCATATTCTGACTTGGCACCAGCCTGTATCCCACCGTCAAAAAAGGCCCTGAATTGTCCCTCACCTCGATGCCCGCAAATGATGTTCTGCTGATGATGACGGCAGGATTGCTTGTGACGGGCATTGTTGCCGGGCTGCTGGCCGGGCTGCTGGGGGTTGGCGGCGGGATTGTCATCGTGCCGGTCCTGTTCCTGCTGTTCGGTTATCTGGACGTGCCAGAGAGCATCATCATGCATATGGCGGTTGCCACCTCGCTGGCGACGATCATTCCGATCTCGCTGTCTTCGGCGCGTGAACATTACCGCCGCGGCGCCGTCGATATGGCGGTGTTCCGCCACTGGTCGCCCTTCATGCTGGTAGCTGCTGGTGTGGCGGCGGCGGCTTCGGGCAAGCTTGATTCGCGCTATCTTCAGCTGCTGTTCGGCGTGATCGCCATCTATGTCGCGCTGACGATGATCCGCGGCAAGACCTCCGCCGCCGACGCCGCGCCCGAGACATCTGCGATCGCCGCAAGCGGCCGCGGCGTTCGTGGCGGCATCATCTCCGCGCTGATTGGTGCGGCCTCCTCGCTGATGGGAATTGGCGGTGGCAGCATCGCCGTGCCGGTATTGAGTGCGCTTGCCCTGCCGGTACATCGGGCCGTCGGCACGGCCGCAGCTTTCGGTTTTCTGATCGCGGTGCCGGGGGCACTCGGCTTCATCTGGGCCGGCCTTGGTGTCGAAGGCCGCCTTCCCTTCTCGCTTGGCTTTGTCAATCTGCCAGCCGCCATCATCATTTTCTCGACAAGCCTGTTCACGGTGCCGCTTGGCAGCCGTATCGCGCATGCGCTGAACCCAAAGGGTCTGCGCCGCGCCTTCGGGTTTTTCCTGCTGCTCAGCGCGGCGAACATCATGAGCGGCGTCATCACCTGACGCTATATCGGCGACCAACCTGACGCGGCGGTGGCTGGACGCAACACCGTACCGTGCCGTATGCTTGCCACATCTATCTTTCAACAGACCGCAAAGCGGAGCCGTCATGCGCTATCTTCACACCATGGTCAGGGTCACCAATCTGGAAGACTCGCTCGATTTCTACTGCAACAAGCTCGGGCTGGTCGAAACCAACCGCAAGGAAGTCGAGGCAGGACGTTTCACGCTCGTCTTCCTCGCCGCGCCGCATGATGTCGACACTGCCAAAGCAACGCGCGCTCCAGAGGTTGAGCTGACCTACAACTGGGATCCGGAAGATTATGATGGCGGCCGGAACTTCGGGCATCTCGCCTATTATGTCGATGACATTTACGCCACCTGCCAGAAGCTCATGGATGCCGGGGTGACGATCAACAGGCCGCCACGCGACGGCCACATGGCCTTTGTCCGCTCGCCAGACAACATCTCCATCGAGCTGCTTCAGGAAGGCGAGGCCAAAGCACCGGCCGAGCCCTGGGCGTCGATGGAAAACACCGGCGTCTGGTAGGTTCACGATGGCGATGGAGATTCATCAGTTCAGCTATAATCAGGACAATTACGGCGTCCTGCTGCATGACAGCGACAGCGGCGCGACGGCGCTGGTCGATGCCGGCGATGCCGGGGCGGCGCACGCCGCACTGGCCGACACCGGCTGGCCATTGACGCAGATCTGGATCACGCACCACCATGGCGACCATACCGCCGGCCTCTCCGACATCGCCGCAATAACCGGTGCCACCACCTACGGCCCGGCCAGTGTTTCGGGAATCACCCATGTTATGGCCGACGGCGACAGCTTTGCCTTTGCTGGTTGGCAGGTCGATGTTCTGGCCACCCCGGGACATACGCTGGACATGCTGAATTTCCACCTTGCCTCGGAAAGGATTGTCTTCACTGGCGATACGCTGTTCGCGATGGGATGCGGACGCCTGTTCGAAGGCGATGCCGACATGATGTGGGGCAGCCTGACAAGGCTTATGGCGCTTGCCGATGACACCATCATCTATTGTGGCCATGAATATACCGCCGCCAATGCCGCCTTTGCGCTGAGCGTCGACCCGGACAATCAGGCGCTGCAACGGCGTGCCGAAGCGGTCGCAGAATTGCGGGCCGCCGGCCATCCGACGGTGCCGACAATGATGGCGCTGGAGAAAGAGACCAACCCGTTCCTGCGCGCAGCCGACCCGGCGATCCGGGCAAGGCTGGAAATGGCAAGTGCGCCTGATGTCGCCGTCTTTGCCGAGATCAGACGCCGCAAGGACAATTTCTGAAAGTTAACGCTACCGGTCCTGATGCTGGCTCTAACGCCCAACCTCAAGAGGGGCCACATGACCCAACACACGACCCGAAACATGTCCCGACACGCTGGCGAATGCCGGCAGGTCTTGTGCGCCGGTCAGGAACAGCGCCAGGCGAATCTGCTCCTTGCAGCATTCTATTGCCGCCATCGCGGCGGCGGGATTGGGCGCCTGCACCCCGTCAGTTGTCAGCGCGCGGAGTACCGGCCCGGCCATTGAGGCCAGCGCCGCGCCAAGCCACAGCGCCTTTGCCACATCGAGGCCATGACGAATGCCGCCCGAGGCGATCAGCCGCCCGTTCGGGCAGGCAGCGCGAACAGCCTGCAACGCCTCGACCGTCGGCAACCCCCAGTCGAGGAACGGATCAAACATCGCGGCATCGGCCCGGCGGGCCGCTTCGATACGGGTCCAGTTGGTACCGCCAAGCCCAGCCACATCCACTGCATGCACGCCGACATCAAACAGGCGACGTGCCACATCCGGCCCGATGCCGGCACCAACCTCCTTGACCATGACGGGAACGTCAAGATGGCGCACAGCGCTCTCGATACCGGCCAACACGTGACGCCAATCCGTCTGCCCTTCGGGCTGTACCGCTTCCTGGAGCGGGTTCAGATGGATGAAGAGCGCATCGGCCTGCAGATCGTCGACAGCGTGTTTCGCAAGGTCGATGCCGCCGGGCATCGCCAGCTGGACACCGCCAAGATTGCCGATCAGGGGCACCGACGGCGCGCGCTCACGCATGGCAGCCTGCGATCGTCCGACCTCGAGACTGGCCCGCTGCGAGCCGACAGCCAGCGCAATACCTGCCGCCTCGGCAATGCCGGCAAGCGCCAGATTGATTTCATCCGCACGCGTGGTGCCGCCTGTCATTGACCCGATGAACAGTGGCGCGCTGACCGGTCTGCCAAGGCAGAGGGTGGAAATGTCGATGGCGGCAAGGTCGCATTCGGGGAGCGCGCAGTGGTCAAGCCTGACCCGGTCGAAGCCGGCATCAACGCCGGACATCGCCAGATCGCTGGCGGCAAGCGCCAGATGCGCATCCTTGCGCTGGCTTGCCTCGGTGTCGGGGCCGTTGGTGTCGGGGCCGTTGGTTTCGGGGCCGTTTGCATCATCCATCATTGGCTGTCACCGGCTCATAAATCGGCGGTTCATTCTGCGGGTCGTGCGGCGATAGAACCCGTCAACAAGGATCATATGCGGGACGGTCAACGCCGCCAGCCCAATAAAGACAACGCGCAGGATAACCGGTTCGGGATCCGCCAGATCGGCAAACCACCAGATCGTCGCCGCACCGACAAGCCAACTTGCTGCCGTGAGGATCAGCGCCTGAAACATCATGGTCGAGGCAGACATATGCTGGCGAAGGCTGGCCATGATACTGCCCACATGCCGGGCGGAATGCACACAGCAGAAATAGACCGCGAACCCGACCAGCGGCGGTGTCAGCGCAAACAGCACCGCCAATGTGCCAAGTTCCAGCGCCGTGCCGCGCCAGCGCCGATACCACAATGCCTGGCCAAGGCAGATGACAAGCGACGCCCCGACGATCACCGTCAACATATCCAGCCCCTGCCAGACAAGGGTCGTATCACCGCCGGTGAGATAGGCAAAGATGACATCCACCTCCGCGCGGTGCATCTGGCTGATGCCGGCAACGACAAGCCCGCCATGCGCCAGAACCTCGGCCCCGCGCACCCATCCGGTGCCGTGCCGCGCGTCACCGGCCCCAAAATGAATCATGCTGATGACCAGGAAACCCAGAAGGCACAGCGCCGGCGCAAAAACCCAGGCAGCAACCACCAGCCCGGCCATGGCGACATAGAGAACAAGAAACCGGATGAACATCAATATCCGGTCGGAAAATCCAAGATGTATCGCAATAGCGCCGTCAAGCGCCCCATGCGGCAGGCCGATCAGCACCACCGCCGCCAGCGCCACAAGGTCGAGCGGTGCCATCGCCATGATCCCGGCCATGAGCCCCATCACACGGCCCCTGCGTATTTCATGGCACCACCGCTGGCAACAAACCGCCAGGCACCGCGAAGGAAGGGGAGCTTCGGCATCGCCATGACGACCTTCAGACGCAGCGCCCAATCGGCCTCACCACTGAGAAAGCGCGCAAATTCATCACCCGACAATGCCTTTCCCATGCGCAGGAACAATTCCGGCGCCCGCTCCGGCCAGTGACGAAGCACTGTCAGCAGCACCGCATCCATGGCCAGATCAATGGTCTGGTGCGGCGTGGATATGGCCAGAGTCCCGGTGGCCCGCGCCGCCGCAATGGCGGTGTCGATCTGCCGCTGGATAAAGATGAAGGCATAGCCGCTGGACGGCCTGATGGCCCCGCCATTGCCACCAATCCCCGGGATCGCCGGATCGTGCCTGTCCAACATGCCAAGTGGAATGACACCACGCTCGCGGTGCAGGATTTCAAAGTCGGAAACACCGCAATGACGATCCAGATAATCATCAATCGCCGCCAGATAGAATTCATCCGGAAGCGTGGCAGGTGAGAACAATGTCGATTCGACCAGGGCCTCGGTCGAGGAGAACGGCAGCAGATAGATGAAATGCATACCGCGCGACTGATCTACCCGAAAATCCATCAAGATCGCCGTATCCGGATCAAACACCGGTGCCGGGGCGCGCACTTCAAGGCCGATGAAATGCTGCAACATCATGCCACGCGGCACCGGCGGTGGTCGGCTGTCAAATTGCTGCATCGCGGGCGCATCTGCCACCATGTCGTCATCAGCGTCCAAAACGGTTTCGATCGCAACACCGCCTGCCTGTGCCCTGGCGCGACAATGCGATGTCCAGTCACTGCGCCGCAGCGCGAAATAGGGCCGCTCCGATGATGTCATGACGACCCGGTCGGTCTCGGTCGCGATGGCCCAGCGGGTCCATGAGGCGCGCGCCAGACCGGTTGCCGTCTCGAGGCCGGCACCGCCCCAGAACCCCCAGATATGTTCAGCCGCGGCGGGCGCCCCCGCCGGTCGCACCAGCGTGATGTCATGCCCGGGAAGTTCATCAGCACGCGCCGCCAGCGACAGTGCGGCACAGCCGTCCCCAAGGATGCGGACGGGCTTTTTCCGGGTCCGCCCCTGGCCCCGCCTTTGGGGCTGTCTTGTATCGTCAGGTAACATAGGGCAATCCCCGCAGCGCCAGATGAAGCCGCTGGTCATGCCGCGCCTCCGGCGCACCAAACCGGGCACCAAGGCTTGTCAGGGCCACCGCCGAACAGCGCAGCTTAGTGGCCATGCCTGTCACCTGCCTGCCATCATGCCAGGCACAATCGGCGGCGCGAAGCTGCACCCCGATCTGGCGATACACCCGCGCCGCGACGGCAATCGAGAGATGTGCCCGAAATGGCAGATAGCGATAGCCCTGCGCACCGCTTGCATAAAACGCCTCCGCCATATTCAGAAGCCGCGCCACCGCCGCTGTAACATCGCTGTGAACATCGGCACAGCCATCAGAGCCCGGTGCCGTTGCAGCGGTCAGAATATCGGCAGGAGATGCGCCGGCAACCCAATCACCCGGGATATAGCGGCGGTTCATCCCCGCATCCTCAAGCACATCACGCGCGATGTTGGTCAGCTGCATGGCGATCCCGAGATCGATGGCATGCGCACGCGCCGCCGGGGTGTGACAGTCGAGGACATGACACATCAACAGGCCAACCGTCCCCGCCACCCTGTAGGCATAGCGCAGCAGTGCCGCCTCATCGGCAAGCGCCACCACCTGCGCCTGGTCCTCAAGCAGCCCGTCAATGAGAGCGATCAGAACTTCAGCGGGAAACCGTTTCTGCGCCATCAGTGGCAGAAATGACCGCAACGCTGGATCGTCACCTGGCCGGCCGGCGGCAAGGTCATCACGGATCGCCCGCAGACGGGCCGGACCATCTTCAATATCACCATCGGCCATATCATCGAGAAGGCGGCAGAAGGCATAGAGGCGGGCCGCATCGTTGCCCATGCGCGCGCCAAGAAATCGGCGCGCCCAATGAAAACTCTTGCCGTTGGCGGCAAGGGATTCTTCGGATGTCAGGCTTTCATTCGACATCGGTACCGGCTCCCGCCGTCAGGCCGGCTGTGCCAATCGCTGGCTGGCCGCCGCCTGCTCCTCTTCCTCAATCAGTCGCTCAACAACCTTAGCAGAACACAGCACGCCTGGCATCCCCGCGCCGGGATGCGCGCCGGCGGCAGCGAAATACAGATTGGGGATGTGCGGGTCACGGTTGTGATAGCGAAACCAGGCAGACTGGATGAAGATCGGTGCGATGGAGAATCCGGCACCATGCATCGATCTGTAATCCTTCTTGAAATCCTCCGGCGTCATCCAGAAATCATCTGAAATCACCTCCGACAGACCAGGCATGATGGTGCGCTCCAGTGCCGCCACGATACGATCACGAAGCGCCGGCCCTTCTTTCGACCAATCAACATCACCTAGAAGGTTCGGCACCGGGCAGAGGACATAGAAACTGTCACACCCCTCCGGCGCAAAGCTGGAATCGGTTGCGGTCGGGCGATGCAGATAGAGCGAGAAGTCATCCGCCAGGATCTTGCGGTCGAAGATGTCGGCCAGCAGCTCGCGATAGCGCGGTCCCATCCAGATGGTGTGATGCGCCACATTCTCATAGGTGCGCTTTGTCCCGAAGAACAGCACATAGAGACCCATCGAATATTGCGTGACACTTTCCGGCAGGGCGCGCTTCGAGCGTGTCTCATCCGGCAGCATCTGCTGATAGATGGTTGGCGGATCGCCATTGCAGATCACCCTGTCGGCCCGAAACTGTCGCCCATCGGTGGCAGTGGCCCCGGTGGCACGTCCGCCTTGCATGGTGATCCGCTCGATATCGACGCCGAGTTCGACGGTGACGCCGGCGCGCTCGAGAAGACGATGCAGCTGTTCGACAAGCCGACCGGTGCCCCCCATACAGAAGAAAACACCCCAACGCCGCTCAAGATAATGGATCAGCGCATAGATCGAGGTTGTTGTGAAAGGATTCCCGCCAACAAGCAGCGGATGAATGGAAAAAGCCTGCCGCAGCAGGGGATGCTTGATATGGCTGTTCACAAGCCCGGCCACCGTGCGGTAGCTGCGAAGCCGCAGCAGGGCCGGCACCTGGGCCATCATCGCGGTGAAACGGGTGAAGGGCCGGTCGGCAAGCTTTTCAAACCCGATGGCGAAGATCCGGCGCGATGTCTCGAGAAGGCCGGCATAGCCCTTGACATCGGCTGGCGAGAAACGTTCGATCTCGCGGTTTGTATCCTCGATGGTGGCCCGATAATCGAATTGCTGGCCATCATGGAAATGAAACCTGTACCAGGGGTCGAGCGGCCGGAATTCGAGATAATCCTCGCGGGATTCGCCAAACAGCTCGAACAGCTCGTCGAACAGGAACGGGGCGGTGATCACCGTCGGACCGGCATCATGGCGAAAGCCACCGCGCTCGAACACCTGGGCCCGCCCGCCGATGGCCTGCAGCCTGTCGACAAGTGTCACGCTGTAGCCCCGCGCGCGCATCCGCAACGCCGCCGCAATGCCGCCAAACCCGGCACCAATCACCAGCACATCATTTTCGGGTGCGGGTAAAACCGCAGGAGAGGGTTGCGCCTTTGGGGCCGGTGTCATATTTGCCGTTTCAGCCTTTGTTCAGCGAGGCTACTGATTTCACACATACCTGCTGGAGAAGCTGTTGTATAGGCGTGATCACGGCAACAAGTTCAGCTGGCAGACGATCGGCGTAATCGGTGGCATCTGCAAGCAGACCATCCATCCTGCGGGCCGCCTCACCAAGCGCCGACGAGCGCCGTAATTCATCGACCCAGCGGTCAAGCCCGTCAGGCGATCCGCTGGCATACCAGCCATCGAACTCGGCCTTTCTGGCGGCATCAAGCGACTGGCGGAACAGCACGACAACGCCGTTCGGCGCGCGCCGTCCAAGATCAGAACCACAGGTATTGGCGCCATCACCACCTGAGAAATTGAGGATGTCATTGGCAATCTGATAGGCATTTCCGAGCGCCCGGAAACAGTCACCGATTGTCGGGGCGGCACCGCCATGAAGGGCCATCGTCGCCACACCTTCAAGCGGGGCGGTCAGCAGCGGCGCCGTCTTGTCGCCAGCCCCCTGCAGGTAGTGGTCCCAGTCCTTGACCGGGCGAACATCGAACTCCCGCGCCTCGCCGATCGTTGTCGTCTTCATATGCGTTGCCAGGATTTTCACCAGCATCGGAGTCTGCGCGCGCTGCGCCGCTTCAGCGGCAAGCTCGAATGACAGGGCGACCAGCCAGTCGCCAAGGGTCAGCGCGACATCGCGCCCATAGACCGACCAGACAGCCAGCCGGCCGCGGCGCAACCGGTCACCATCACAGATGTCATCATGGATCAGCGACGCGTTGTGAAGCACCTCTATGGCCGCCGCCCAGTGAAGCGCCGCCGGCCTGTCGACCTTCAGAAAATCGGCAGCCCGGAGCGCCATCTTCGCACGCAGCATCTTGCCAGGCGCGGCGAAATGATGGAGCGCCGCGTCGGCCAGCGGTTGGCCGGGCTGTGGCATGCGCTCGACAATGAAATCATGGATAATTTCGGAAATGGACTGCGAAGCCGGAATGCCCGTACCGTGGTCGGAGAAAATCTCGTTCGCTGGGGTGGACAGGTCAGTCATATGTGCCGTCTTTAGCTGGTTCCACGAGAAGAGAGCGATAAATTGTCAAATCTTTGGGTGAAAGGGGCAGCGCCAGGCGCTGCCCCTAACAATTGGGTATATTAGGCTGTTGCTTCGGACTCGGTGACAGCAACGTTCCAGATGATCACGCCGAACGCA
>CBFHNZ010000016.1:0-42678 GCA_965657415.1 Puniceispirillaceae bacterium (SeqCode)
TCATCTTTTGGATACTGGAGCGGGCGACGGGGTTCGAACCCGCGACCCCGAGCTTGGGAAGCTCGTGCTCTACCAACTGAGCTACACCCGCATGACTGCCAGATTAGAGGTTGCAGCGATGAAGGCAAGGTCTTTTGCCCCATATGCCGTTGCGGCAGAAACGGGCCAGCTATTCCTAACCTGTTGCGTTACCCCGTCTTTGCCGCCATATAGGCGGTGGTGAAGCGGCGTCTGCAAAGGCGCTCCCGGACGACAGATGATGCGGGCCATGACGAGGAATGCGATGACACCATACGATAACGGCACCGACAGGCACGCCGCCAACAAGACCACCAAGCCGGCTGATGAACGGCACGCAGCCCCGCGCCCAACGCGCGACGAGGCCGAGGCCGCCGTCGAGACATTGCTCCGCTGGATGGGCGAATCACCGGCCCGCGAGGGGCTGGTCGACACCCCGGCCCGGGTCGTGCGCGCCTGGGAGGAATTCTGCTCCGGTTATGGCGAGGACCCGGCCGCCCTGCTGAACAGCACCTTCGAGGAGGTCGAGGGGTATGATGACATGGTGATGCTGCGCTCGATTCGTATGGAGAGCCATTGCGAACACCATCTCGTGCCGATCCTCGGCACCGCCCATATTGCCTATCTTCCCGACCAGCGCGTTGTCGGCATTTCAAAGCTGGCCCGCGTGCTGGACAGTTTCGCCCACCGCCTGCAGACACAGGAAACGCTAACCGCGCAGGTTGCCGACTGCATCCAGACGGCGCTGCAGCCACGCGGGGTGGCGGTGCTGATCGACGCGCAGCATCAATGCATGACCACCCGCGGCGTTCACAAGCCGGATGTATCGATGGTCACGACAAGTTTCACCGGTGCCTTTCAGGCTGATCGTGATCTTCGTGACAGGTTCCTCGGCGAGGCACGTCGCGCCTAGCCGCGCGCAGCATCCAGGGAAAAACTTCCGGGCCACAACTTCCGGGCCACAACATTTACCCAACAATCATGCGGCCCCCTGTTTTGGCCCCCTGTTTCGGCCCCATTAATCGCGTTGCCGGTTTTTTGTGTGACCTTGCGAGGTGATCGGCTATGCTTCCGGGAATTTGGCGCGCGAAACCGGCCGTCTAACTGGCCCGCAAACTGGGAAAAAACGGGTGCCCGAGACATGATCCTCTCACCGGTCCTGAACATCCTCGGCCTGCTGACCACCATTCTGGGGGCGGCAATGCTGATCCCGATGTGTGTCGATCTGTATTTCGGATCGTCCGATTGGCAGGTCTTCGCGCTGTCGGCGCTGCTGACAGCTTTTGTCGGTGTTTCGGTCTGGCTTGCCACTTCACAGCGTGAGGGTTTCGATCTAGGCCTGCGGCAGGCATTTCTGCTGACAAACGGGTCCTGGATTTCGATCGGCATTTTCGGTGCGCTGCCCTTCATGTTCTGCGAATTGCAGCTCAGCCTGACCGACGCCATGTTCGAATCGGTGTCGGGGATCACCACCACCGGATCGACCGTTCTGCAGACCATCGAAATGGCCTCACCCGGAATTCTGATCTGGCGGGCCCTGCTACAATGGCTTGGCGGGGTCGGAATCATCGTCATGGCGATGGCCGTGCTGCCGATGCTGTCGGTTGGTGGCATGCAGTTGTTCCGTACCGAATCCTATGACACCGCCGACAAGGTTGTGCCCCGTGCGACCCAGCTTGCCGGTGGTATCGGCCTTGTCTATGCCGGGCTGACCGCGACATGGGCGATCATGCTGTCGGTTGCCGGGATGAGCAATTTTGACGCCGTTGCGCATGCCATGACGACAATCGCCACCGGCGGGTATTCAACGCGGACAGCCTCCATCGCAGCCTTTGATTCGGTGGCCATCGAATGGATCATCATCTTCGGCATGATCGTCGGCAGCCTGCCCTTTGCGCATTATCTGGCGATGGTGCGCGGCGGCTGGCGGCCACTTCTGCAGGACCCGCAGGTGCGCTGGTTCCTGACCCTTCTGGCCGCGGTGGTTCTGGTGCTGATCTGGTTCCTCAGCAAGGACGGCATGCCGGTCACCATCGCCATCCGGCAGGCAAGCTTCAACGCCGTCTCGATCATGACCGGAACTGGCTATGGAAGCGCCAATTTCTCGGCCTGGGGCGGCTTTGCCTCGACCCTGCTGCTGATCACCATGTTTATCGGCGGGTGCAGTGGCTCGACGACCTGTGGCATCAAGATGTTCCGTCTGCAGGTTCTGGCGACCACGGCGCGCGTGCAGATCGACCGGCTGTTGCGCCCGCATGCGGTGATTCTTGCCTATTACAACCGCCGGCCGGTGGCGAACGAGGTGATGGATTCGGTGATGGGGTTCTTCTACCTTTACATCATCTGTTTTGTCGTCCTGGCCATTTTGCTTGGTGCCCTTGGTCTTGATTTCATCACCGCCCTGTCGGGTGCGGCAACCTCAATCAGCAATGTCGGGCCGGGGCTTGGCAATCTGATCGGCGCCAAGGGCAATTTCTCGACACTGCCGGATCTGGCGAAATGGATCATGGCGTTCGGGATGCTGCTTGGCCGACTTGAACTGTTCACCGTCCTGGTGATGCTGAATCCGGGCTTCTGGCGCCGCTAGACAGATTTGCCGCTACGTTTTTCCCGCAGGAGACTGTTCCCAGGGCAGAATCACCCCAGGGCAGGATCACCCCTAGGGCAGGATAACATTATCGAGCTTGGCAAGCTCGGTCCGGGCCTGGCTATCCAGACCGGCAAGCGCCTTGTTCAGACTGGTATTCACCGCGCGCTGCACATCATTCGCCGAGGATGATTCCGGGATTGTCACCGAATGTGATGCCGCCAGCTTGATCATCGCCTGCGACCCGCCAACAGGCTGCAGCCACATCAGCTGGGCCTCGAACTCGACCCTGATCTCGCTGTCCTGCTGGTCGGTCAGGGCATTCGCCAACCCGGTCTGCGGGGGCAGTTTGACCTTGGTGACAGCGGCGCGGGTGATGTCGAGAATCATCTCGCCACTGCCGCCTGCCGGCAACAGCACCTGTGTCGCCCATTGCGAGACGAGATTGCCGGGATAGGGTTGTTGCAGATGGCCGATATAGGGAGGCTTGATCGGCATCTCCCAGTTTTCGATGATCTCGAGCTGGCGCGCATTCAGCGGCAGCGGCGAGAATCCGGCTGACGCCACCGATACCGGCGCAGGCGGCGGCGCGGTTGTCGTGCAGGCCATAAGACCCAGCAGCAGCATTGGCAGCAACACCAGTTTAAGAGCTGGTGTTAACACTGGTGGGGTGAACACGCGCATCGGCATCTGTCGGCATCTCCACATTCGAACGCACTCTGTCTTTAAAATAAGAAGGCGGCATGAATATGGCGATGTCACTGCCGGGTGATCGGTGGGCCCGAAAAAGTCTGGGTGTCAATTGGCCCCTCGCTGATGGATGGGTCGATCGAGCGTGTCGTCTTGCAGAATTCGCAGGTGACTTCGATGGTGCCGGAGTCCGTCACCAGGTCCGCCAGCTCTGACGCCGACATGCGTTCCAGCACCGCAATCGCGCGGTCAGGGCTACACCGGCACCTGTCCTCTACAGGTTGTGCCGGCGCGACATGCGGGCGCAATGAATTGAACAGACGGAATACCAGCGCCTCCGGTGCCAGGCCGGGGTCGACAAGCTCATCGCGGCGGACCGAACGAAGCAGCATCTCAGCGGTGTTCCAGGCGTCATCCCGGGCCTCGCGCGAAATACCGGCAAGATTGCCGCCATCGGCGGCCACCCGCTGCACCATCATCGCACTGGCCGTCCAGCTGCCACCCGACCGCCCGGCCGCGGCGACAATATGGCTGTCGACCTGCTCGGAATTGGCGAACCACGCTGTCGCGGCATCACTCAGCGTCTCGCCGGTCAATTCAACAATACCCTGATAGCGCCCATTCTCGCTTCCCTGATCGACGGTAAAGGCGGCGTAGCCCGACCCAAGCAGCGCTGGAATGCTGGCCGGCAGGCTGGTCGCCATGTCGGGCCCGACCGGCGGCGGTGCATCCTCGTCAAAAGCTGTATAGCCGCGAAGCGCGCCATCCGAAGTCATGTCGGCAAGAAGCGTCTTCACATACCCATCGCCCTTGGCCTGCAGGGTGAACACACCATCGAACTTCATGAAGGTCGACAGGCAGGCGGCAATCGCCATCGCCTCGGCCTGGAGACTTGCCACCGCCTCGGGATAGCCGTGCCGCGTCAGGATCTGCGTTGCCGGCACACCAACACTGGCGAACCGTCCCCTGATCAGCGCCGTGTCACCATCCTCACCAGCCAGATAGAAGGGCAGGATCTGCGCGCCGGCACGGCCTGCATCGATTGACGCCACATGTCTCTCCGCTGCGTTGGCGGGCCGTCGGCCCGCAAGGGTTTCCTAATTGCCGGCCATGCACCAGGACAGGATGGCCTTTTGCGCATGAAGCCTGTTCTCGGCCTCGTCGAACACCGCCGATTGCGGCCCGTCAATCACCTCGGCGGTGATCTCCATGCCGCGCCAGGCAGGAAGGCAATGCAGGACGATGGCATCGCCCGCCGCCACTTCGAGAAGGTCACGATTAACCTGAAATGGCTTGAAATCCTCGCGGCGTGTGCCTTCCTCATCACCCATCGAAATCCACACATCGGTGACCAGGGTCTGGCTGCCGGTAGCAGCCTCAACCGCCGAATCATACAACACAATATCGGCACCCTCGGCCCGCGCCCAGGCCAGTAGCTCGGCTGCCGGCGCATAGCCCTCCGGGCAGGCAAGCCGCAGCTGGAAGCCGAATCTGGCCGCCGCCTCGATCCAGCTTGCCGCAACATTGTTGCCATCGCCGATCCAGGTCACCACCTGACCGTCAAGCGCGCCGTGACGTTCGATCATCGTCTGCAAATCGGCCATGATCTGGCAGGGATGCGAGCGTTCTGTCAGCGCATTGATCACCGGCACGCTGGCATGTTCGGCCAGCGCGAGCAGCGTTGCATGGGAAAAGCAGCGGATGGTGATGGCATCGACGTAGCGTGACAGCACGCGTGCCGTATCCTCGATGCTCTCACCGCGGCCGATCTGCATATCCTGCGCCGACAGCATCAGCGGTGTACCGCCAAGCTGTGTGATCCCGACCTCGAAGGACACCCGGGTGCGGGTCGACGGCTTCTCGAAAATCATTGCGACGCTTTTCCCGGCAAGCGGCCTCGTCGTCTCGGCGCCTGCCTTCAGCGCCGTCTTGGTCGCGGCAGCATCATCCAGCATGCCCTGCAGCGTCTCGGCACTGAAATCTCGTATATCGAGGAAATGTCGCATTATTGGCCGTCCTATTCCTGGGCCTGTTCCTGGGCCTGTTCCTGGGCCTGCCGTGTGTCCATCTCAGAGAGGGCCGTATCGAAACCGTCGACCGCCAGCCTGATCTCATCCTCGGTGACGATCAGCGGCGGCAGGAACCGAACGGTGTTCTCGCCCGCCGGCACGGTCAGGATCTTCAACTCACGAAGAGCCGCCACCATGTCACCAGCCGGTATGGATTCAGCAAGCCGCACCCCGCACAGAAACCCGCGCCCCCTGATTTCGGCGATGGCATCTGGATGCCGGCCTGCCACCTCGGCCAGCAGGCCGCGCATGATATCGGCACGGCGGCGCACATCCTCAAGAAAGCCCGGCGCCGTCACCTCGTCCAGGACGACCTCGGCCACCGCCATGGCCAGCGGGTTGCCGGCAAAGGTCGAGCCGTGCGTGCCCGGAGTCATGGCGTTGCCGACCGCGGCGCTGGCGATGACCGCACCGACCGGAAACCCGCCGCCAAGGCCCTTTGCCATGGCGATAATGTCGGGCGTGATGCCGGAAGCCTGATAGGCGAACAGGGTGCCAGTACGGCCAATGCCCGACTGCACCTCATCGGCGATGACCAGCGCCCCATATTCATCAGCCGCCGCGCGAACCCCACGCAGATAATCATCATGCGCATTACGGGCACCGCCCTCACCCTGAACAGGTTCGATCATCACCGCCGCCACATGGTCGCCAAGCGCGGCGCGAAGCTCGTTCAGATTGCCGAAAGGCACATGGTCAAACCCGTCCGGCATCGGGCCGAATCCGGTGCGGTTGGCCGGCTTGTCGGTGGCCGCCAGCATGCCAAGCGTCCGCCCGTGGAACGAACCGGTGGCACACAGGATGGTGGTGCGCTCTGGCTGCCCGCTTTCGTAGGCGGCCCGGCGGGCCATCTTCACCGCAGATTCATTGGCCTCGGCACCGGAATTGCAGAAATAGACCTGATCCAGCCCGGTCAGCGCGGCCAGCTTTTCGGCCACCCGTTCCTGGCCCGGAATGCGGTAGAGGTTCGAGGTGTGCCATAATTTGCCGGCCTGGTCGCGCAGCGCGCTGATCAGCGCCGGATGCGAATGGCCAAGCGTGTTCACCGCAATGCCGCTTGCGCAATCAAGATAGCGCACGCCATCATCGGTGATCAGCCAGCAGCCATCCCCGCGAACGAAGGACAGATCGGCGCGGCCATAGGTTTTCATCACCGCCGATGACGGCGTCGTGGCTGTGTGCGGAGCGGTCATGTCGAATTCCGTTCTGTCGGCCCGTCCCTTCACGGGCCATGTTCTGTCTGTCTGCCGCAACCGGCGGCATAAAGGCGCTTCTTGTCAAAGCCTCAAAAACCAAACCACCAGCACGTCAGCGACGGCACCGGTGGTTTCATTCGTGGCATCGGAAGGCTGTCAAATTCGGCATTTCTGCCAAACTTGTCAAGGCGTTTGCGGGGTTGGGTTCGATCCAGTCAGTCCTGAATGAAATGCTTGGCCAGCCGCAGGCCCTGGGACTGGTAATTCGATCCCGACCCGCTGGCACCATAAAGGCTGTCCGGCACCGCCGCCATCGGCTCATAGACAAGCCGGCAGACCGTCTGGCCCTCTTCGATCAGGAACGGCACATCATGCGAGCGCACCTCAAGGACGGCTCGGGTGGCGCCAGCACCAAGTTCTTCCATGCCGAAACCGGGATCAAAGAAGCCGGCATAATGCGCGCGAAATTCGCCGACGCGCGTGTCATAGGCCCGCATCTCGGCTGCATGGTCACGCGGCACGGTGACATATTCACGGCTTGCCAGAATGTAGAATTCATCGGGATGCAGCACCAGACCGCCAGCAACAAGATCGGCCGCCATCAGACGCTCCCAGAACGCGTCGACCTGGCAGGTCGCCGGCGCGTCGATATCGATCAGACCGGCATGCTTGCGCGCCCGCCAGCCGATGATGCCCGTGCTTGGGTCCGGGGTCAGATTGACACCAAGCGCCACCCCGTCGCGGATATCGACATCATCCGACCCGCGTACCAGGCCGACATCGCGCTGCAGCGCGATCATCGCGTCATCCGACATCGCCGCCGGGCCGCGCCGCAGCCGAAGCTGCGACAGACAGGATCCGGGACGTACCAGCACCGAAAAGGTACGCGGCGAAATCTCGGCATAGAGCGGTCCCTGATAGCCATCGGGTACAGCCTCGAATTCGGGGGCCTGATCGGCAATCAGACGGGTGAAGATATCGAGTCTGCCGGTCGAACTCTTCGGGTTTGCCATCGCACTCAGCCCGGCGGCAAGGCGCAGCGATTCCTGAAGTTCGACGATATAGACGCAGCCGCGTTCCAGCACCGCCCCACCGGTCAGGTCGATCTGGTGCATGGCAACACGCGCAAGCTTGTCCTCGACGCGCATCTCGGCACCCGGAAGAAAGGATGACTGCACGCGCCAGGCCCGGCTGCCAAGGCGCAGATCAAGGCTTGCCGGCTGCAGCTGCGCGTCGGTGATCGGTGCGACGGCGCTGATCATGCCGGAGTCGACAGCCGCGCGGATTTCCTGCACCGGCAGAATACCTTCCTTCAAACCGGTCTCCATATTCACTTCATTCATCTTGCTGTCCGCCACCATGCCCCCGCCCGACAATTCGCCAGTCATCCGCCCTGCTGCCTTAACTTTTCAGCCGATAACCGGATTTCAGCACACGGTAGCACAGCCATCCCAGAACACCATTCACAACAACAAGGCAGACTAGCCCCGTCATGACGGGGCGGTCGGCGATGCCAAGCAGACCATAACGAAACCCGTCAATAGCATAGAAAAACGGGTTCAGCGTGGCGATGGTGTCGAAAGGCGACGGCAGCCGCTCCACCGAATAGAAGGTGCCCGACAGAAAGGCCAGCGGCTGAATCACAAAATTGGTGATGGCGGCCATCTCATCGAACTTGTTGGCCCAGATGCCGGCCAGGATACCGGCAAAGGCAAGCGCCAGCGACCCCAGAACAAGAAAGGCAAGCGCCACCAGCGGCGCGGCTGGTATTGCCAGCCCACCAAGCAGGCCAAGCACGACCGCGGCGACAAGGCCAACGGCGATGCCACGGGTCATGCCGCCGGCCGCCAGCCCGACAAGAAGCTCTGCCGGGCCAATCGGCGGCATCAGCAGATCGACGATATTGCCCTGAACCTTCGAGACAACAAGCGAGGATGAGGTATTGGCAAAGGCATTCTGCAGCACCGTCATCATCACCAGCCCGGGAACAAGAAAGGCGATGAAGTCGACATCGCCTGCCAGCTGCGCGCGCTCGCCAATGGCCACTGCGAACACCATCAGAAACAGCATCGAGGTGATCACGGGCGCGGCAACGGTCTGCATCGCCACCTTGGCGAAACGATGCACCTCGCGCCGGTAGAGTGTCCACAGCCCGATCCAGTTGACATGGCTGATCTGGACCGGCCGCACCACAGGCGGGTGAGATCGGGTAACAGGCCGGATTTCGGGAGCGGTGGCCGGGGCCGAGGGGGTCTGGTCATTCATGTCGCTGAACATAGGCCCGCCGGGTTGGTTTCGCAATATCGGTGCCGCCAGCGCTCGGACGGCGGTGGCGATCCGGGCGTCCGGCTGATAGAGTGGACGCCAGCCCGACGGAGAGCCGCACCCGATGACCGACAGGAAACCGGCAGCAGAACGCCGCCTGATGAACAAGGCCGTGCATTATCTCGGGCGTTATACTGCCTCGCGACAACGCCTTCGCGAGGTGTTGCGCCGCTTTGCCGTTCGCAAGCTCGACTCGCATGACGCGGCGGAGGTGACGCGCGCCATCGAGGCGGTGGTCGATGAGTGCGTTAGGCTTGGCTATGTCGACGACACCGCCTTTGCGCTTGCCAAGGCCCGCAGCAAACGCCGTGGCGGACGCTCGGCGCTGGCTATCCGCCGCAGCCTGCAAGAGCATGCCATCGATGCCGACCTGGTCGATGCGGCGCTTGCCGCCGCCGACGAGGACACAAGCGATGGCGAGCTGGCAGCGGCACTTCGCCATGCGGCGCGGCGACGGCTTGGCCCCTATGCCACCCGCCCGGGTGACGAGACAACGCGGCAGCGCCATCTTGCCTCGCTGGCGCGGGCCGGCTTCTCACTTGGCATCGCCCGCCAGGTGCTTGATCTTGAGGATGTTGACGCGGCCGAACAGCTGGTCGGCGAACTGCATGGCTAGGCCGCGCGCGCCTTGCGATGCGCTGTGCCATCAGTCTAAACTGCCCTCCAGAGTTGAACTGCGTCACGCCTCTTGCATGGTTGGGGATCCATGCATGACGAGCGGCACGCCGGATGGGAGGAATATTCATGACCGAGGACAGACTGTTTGCACCAGGCAAGGAGACCGTTGCGAACGCGCTGATCGATGATGACGGCTATCGGGCAATGTATGCCGACTCGATTGCCGATCCCGACGCGTTCTGGGCCGAGCATGGAAAGCGGATCGACTGGATCAAGCCCTACAGCCAGATCAGCGACGTTTCCTATGATGCCGGCGATCTGCATATCAACTGGTTTGCCGACGGCACGCTGAACGCGGCGGCGAACTGTCTGGATCGCCATCTGGCGACGCGTGGTGACCAGACAGCGATCATCTGGGAAGGCGATGACCCAGCCGAGTCACGTCACATCACCTATGCCGCGCTGCATGAGGAAGTCTGCCGTTTTGCCAATGTGATGAAGGCCGAGGGCGCGAAGAAGGGCGACAGGATCACCATCTATATGCCGATGATCCCCGAGGCCGCCGTCGCGATGCTGGCCTGCGCGCGCATCGGCGCCGTTCATTCGGTGGTGTTTGGCGGCTTTTCGCCGGACGCGCTGGCTGGCCGCATCCAGGATTGCGATTCGAACATGGTGATCACCGCCGATGAAGGTGTGCGTGGCGGCCGCGCCGTGCCGTTGAAGGCGAACACCGACGCGGCGCTTGCCGCCTGTCCCGACTGCAGCAAGGTCATCGTCGTCAGACGCACCGGCGGTGCCATCGACTGGATCGAGGGCCGCGATGTCTGGTATCACGAGGCAATGGCGGCTGCCTCCGCCGACTGCCCGGCCGAGGAAATGAACGCCGAAGACCCGATGTTCATCCTCTACACCTCGGGGTCAACCGGCAAGCCGAAGGGTGTTTTGCACACCACTGGCGGCTATATGGTCTATGCCTCGATGACCCATCAATATGTCTTCGATTATCATGATGGTGACATCTACTGGTGTACCGCCGATGTCGGTTGGGTCACCGGCCACAGCTATATTGTCTATGGACCGCTTGCCAATGGTGCGGTCACGCTGATGTTCGAGGGTGTGCCAACCTGGCCTGACAGCTCGCGCTTCTGGCAGGTTGTCGAGAAACATAAGGTCAACATCTTCTACACCGCGCCGACCGCCATCCGGGCTCTGATGCGCGAGGGCGAGGCACCGGTAAAGGGATGCGACCGCTCCTCGCTGCGGCTTCTTGGCAGTGTCGGTGAGCCGATCAATCCTGAAGCCTGGATGTGGTATCATGATGTTGTTGGCGATGGTCGTTGTCCAATTGTCGATACCTGGTGGCAGACCGAAACCGGCGGAATTCTAATCACACCGCTTCCCGGTGCCACGGCGACCAAGCCTGGCTCGGCGACACGCCCGTTCTTTGGCATCGAGCCGGTGCTTGTCGATGCCGACAACAATGTCCTTGACGGTGCGGTTGATGGCAATCTGTGCATCGCAGGGTCCTGGCCGGGGCAGATGCGGACCGTCTATGGCGACCATCAGCGTTTCATCGAAACCTATTTCACCACCTTTCCGGGGCGGTATTTCTCGGGCGATGGCGCGCGACGCGACGCGGATGGCTATTTCTGGATCACCGGACGTGTCGATGATGTGCTGAATGTGTCCGGCCACCGGATGGGGACCGCGGAGGTTGAATCGGCGCTGGTGGCGCATCCGAAGGTCGCTGAATCAGCTGTTGTCGGCTATCCGCATGACATCAAGGGTCAGGGAATCTACGCCTATGTCACGCTGATCGAAGGCTGCGAGCCAAGCGACGAGCTGGCAGCCGAACTCCGGCAATGGACGCGCAAGGAAATCGGCCCCATCGCGACACCCGACCTTCTGCAGTGGGCCCCGCAATTGCCGAAGACGCGGTCTGGCAAGATCATGCGCCGTATCCTGCGGAAAATCGCGGCAAATGATTATACCGAGCTTGGCGACACTTCGACGCTGACCGATCCCAATGTGGTGACAGACCTGATCGAGAACCGCCAGAATCGCTAGCCAGAATCGCTAGCCAGAATCGCTAACCAGAATCTCTGGCCAGAATCTCTGGAGCTATTGGGGCTGAGGTCCGGGCCGGTGTTGGCGCGCTGTCAGAGGATCTGCAACTCATTCGCCCGACAGACGGCGTGAAGCCGGTTGCGTGCGCCAAGCTTGCCGCGAAGGCTTTTGATGTGATGCTTGACCGTGACCTCGCTGAGAGACAGTGATTTGGCGATGGCGCGGTTGCTCAGCCCACTCCGCAACCCGGCAAGAACGTCATGTTCACGCCGCGTCAGATCGATCGTCAGTGGCGGTGTGGCGGTTATCATGTCGACGGGGATATAACGTTCTCCGGCGACAAGCAGACGAAGTGCCCCCAGAAAGGCACCGGGGTTGAGATTATAGGGCAGAAACCCGGCCGCGCCGGCAGCCGCGAGATCGGCAACCGACACCGTGTTGGGCCGTGCATCCATTACCGCGACAGGCAGCTGGTGACGACATCCCCGGCGAAACTGCCGCAGGCCCTGAAGCCCCTTCATGTCAGGCATCTGCAGATCAAGCACCGCCGCCGCGAGCGTGTCTGTTTTGTTGGCAACAGCAAGCGCCTCAGCCAGGCTTGCGGCCGTGAGTACGGTAAGGCCAGCATCGGCAATCATCTGGTGGTTCTGGACCAGGTGGTTCTGTGCAAAATCGCGGCTGAGGCTGTTTTCAAAGGCCAGTAGAACGCGCATCAATGGCTTCCCTAAGTGGCTTTCACCTGAGTGGCTTCGAATACTCAAGAATATCGCCTGCACAAAAAGTATCATATTTGAGTATCATTGCACTCAAGCTACCGGTGTGAACTCAAGGATGCACATCATTTTTCGTAAACAAATCAACTAGTAATAGAATTTTTACATTACCGGTTGCTAAAGATTTCACGCGAAACCCGTAACAGCAATGTCTTGCTTGCGGGTGGTCGAAACGGATCTGCTGTTGAAGTTTTCCGATACTCGAAGGACAATACAACCTTAAGGTTTAGCCAGCCCATCCCGGTGCCATTCATCAGATCCAGCCGTGTCGTGCGTGTTCGCGCGCGGTGCGGCGCGGCAAGGAACGGCAATTGCCCGAGAAAGGATTGATGGCGGCGCGCAGAATGAAGGTGAGCCGCGACTTTCTCCCAAACCCAGCGTAAACCGATGCTCATCTCATGCGCCTGTGATCCCGGCATCAGTCCGGGTCCCGTCTGGCGCGAGCGTTCTCGCGCGCCGCCAAGCGACAATGTCAGGGGTCCGGCGAACCGCTTATCAAGCCTGTATTCATACCGTGTCTGCGCCAGATCAAGCCATTGCGAACGCACCGTGAGATGCGCCGCGCTTATCCGGGATTGCAAACCGGCCGCGTGGGCAATGAACAGACCGATATCTGCCCGCCGGTGTATCTGCGATATCGTCAGATCGACCCGCCCCTGCTGAAACCGCGCGGCACCGGCCTCGGCCCCGAAGCGGAACCGCCGCCCGGCCACCTGCCGGGACAGTGCCGCCAGCCGCAGGATCGCGCCATCACCTTCATAGCCCGACCGCCGGGGCCGACGTTGAAACAGGACGGTCTCAAGATCGACATCCCATTCGGTGTCAGCGCGATAGAGGTACCGGATCGTCAGGTCCGTCCACAGATCAATGCCGCTGTCGCGCCCGCCGCGGGCAACAAGCGGGCGCGCAGGATCACACAGCGCGGCCAGACGCAGGCAAATGCCATGCAGCCGCGAGCCTGGCTGAAGCCAGATCTCGACATCGCGCTGACGATCAACAAGCGATGGTCGATAGCCAGCGCTTGCCCCGATCAGCGCCTGCCACCGCCACGCCCCCTGACAGGCTGCGCGCACAGCTCTCGCCTGGCGGTGATACATGGCGGCCATCACCCTGTTGCGCAACGGTTCAAGATGACGGATTGCAAGCTGGCAGCGGCCGGTTTGCATGGCCGCAAAGGCCGCGCCTAGCCGCAATTCGGTCGAATGCGGATAGAGGTCAAGCGCCGCCCGGGTCAATTGATACGCCTCGGCGGCACGCCCGTCATGAAGCAACCGCCTTGTGCGGTTGAGAAACCAGGCCGGCGACAGGTTGGGCAGCAACACCGACAAAGAAGGACCGGGACCGGCATGTGCCAACGGTGGATCCGACCCACCTGCCGGGCTGGAATGCAGGCCATAGCCACCAACAATCAGCAGCACTGCCAGACCGGCGCGCCGCCATCCTGTCCAGATCCGCACGCGCCGCCCCCCATCCGGATTATAATCCGGATGGATGGTGCATCGGGTTAATCCCGGCAGGTGAGGAAATTCGGCAGGCCATGGCAGGACAGCCCGTCACGGGCATGGCGACAGACCGACGGCTAGAGCAGCCGAGCCAGTTTCTCGACGGTGAATTCCGGCGGCTCATTGAAGGTGATGGTGCCGGTAAAGGCACCTGTCTCGTCATACAGATAAACGGTGGCGGTGTGATCAAAAAGCACCACGCCATCCGCATCCTCGACGCGCTTTGCATAGGCGCCGAAAGCCTCATGCGCGCTGGCAAGCTGGCGGGCCTCGCCGGTCAGACCGGTCACCGGCAGATCAAAAAGCGACAGATAGGCAGCAAGCTGTTCGGGCGTGTCGCGTTCGGCATCGACCGTCATGAAGATGGTCTGCAGCGGTTTCGTATCGCCACCGCGCGCCACCACCGCATCAAGCGAAGTGGCAAGCAGGGTCAGCGTCATCGGACAGACATCCGGACAATAGGTATAACCGAAGAATAGCGCCACCGGCGCGCCGGCAAAATCGGCATTGCGCCGCACCATGCCGGTCTGGTCCACCAGCTCAAACGCCTGTTCCTGGAAATTCCGGAAGCCGACATCCATCTGCCGGGCCTGCCGTTCGGCCAGCCAGAAGACGGACCCGGCCAGCAGGCAAAACCCGATGACGGCACTGATCACAATTCCGCTTCTGGCAGATTTTCGCGCTGCATGTCCCATGGCGCGTGGTTTAGTACCTGCAACCACCCGGTGCAACCGGGAATGTGAGGTGAAAATCAAATGGGGCCACCCTCCCCTTATCCCTATCCCGATTATCCCTATCCTGATTATCCCTATCCTGATTATCCCTATCCTGATTATCCTTGTTATTGAATCCCTATGGCAGGTGCGTGTAGTCTGCGCGTCATCGAGTTCCGACCGGACAAAACCGCATGACCGCTCTCATCATTCTCATCGACCAGATCGTCAACCTCTATATCTGGACGATGGTGGCCTACATCATCATTACCTGGCTGATCGCCTTCCGGATCATCAATCCGTGGCAGCCCTTTGTGCGCATGGCGCTGACGTTCCTCGGCCGCATCCATGAACCGCTGATGGGTCTGGTGCGCCGCGTGCTGCCGGATCTTGGCGGCATCGATGTCAGCCCGATCATCCTGCTTCTGGCAGTGCAGTTTCTGCGCAATCTTGTTATTGGTTTTCTTGCTGGACTGGCCTGAGGGTCTGGCCTGAAGAACTCGCCTGAAGAACTTGCCTGACGGTGCCAGTGCGCGTCCATCATGTCGCCTCGGGTGAACAAAGCGGCGTATACCCGGCGGGATAATCTGCCACGCCATCCCACAATGCGGGCGAGTCGGCCGCTTAAAGGGCACCGGGTAGATTGGGGGTTATCATGACACAGACAGAAGTCGCTAAGATGGCCAAGGGCGGCGCAACGGTCATCGACGGCAGAGCTTTTTCTGACAGGCTTGTGGCGCGGGTCGCCGATGCGGCAAAGGGGCTGACCGACCAGATTGGTCGGGTGCCGGCGCTGGCGGTGGTGCTGGTCGGCGACAATTCGGCAAGCGCCGTCTATGTCCGCAATAAAGTTGAACGCACCACAGCCGCCGGCATGCGCTCGATCGAAAAGCGCCTTGATGCAACCACCAGCCAGGATGAGCTTCTGGCCATCATCAGCAAGCTGAATGCGGATGAGGGTGTCGACGGCATCCTTGTTCAGCTGCCGCTGCCGCCACAGATCGACGAGGCGGCGGTGATCAACGCCATCTCGCCTGACAAGGATGTTGACGGGTTTCATGTGGTCAATGCCGGACGGCTTGCCACAGGTCAGGACGCGCTGGTTCCCTGCACGCCCTATGGCTGCCTGATGCTGCTACAGGATCATCTTGGCGATTTGTCGGGCCTGAATGCAGTTGTCGTCGGCCGTTCAAACATTGTCGGCAAGCCGATGGCGCAGCTGCTGCTGCAACAGAGCTGCACGGTGACCATCGCGCATTCACGGACACGCGATCTGCAGTCGGTCTGCGCCGCCGCCGATATTCTGGTGGCCGCGGTCGGTCGGCCGGAGATGATCACCGGCGACTTCATCAAGCCGGGTGCCACAGTGATCGATGTCGGGATCAACCGGGTGCCGGCACCTGAACGTGGCGACGGCAAATTCCGGCTGACAGGTGATGTGGATTTTGCCAGCGCGGCGGCCGTTGCCGGTGCGATCACACCGGTGCCTGGCGGCGTCGGCCCAATGACCATCGCCTGCCTGCTTCGCAACACGCTGGTTGCCGCTGCGCGACGCTTTGACGCCGATCTGACGGGTCTCTAGCTTTTTGCCCTGCGGCGTCCTATGTAACTGGCACCAGCCCTCGCATCAGCCCTTGCACAAGGCAGCCCGCAGTCATGGCCGCAGATAAATTCATCCTCATTGCCGCGCTTGGCATCGTCGCCGTGATCCTGTTCTGGGGCGTGATCACGATGGCGCGCGGCGGTGAATATAATGTGAAGAATTCCAACCGCATCATGCGCTACCGGATCGTCTTTCAGGCCATCGCACTGGCATTGATCCTGATCCTGATGTGGTTTCGGCAGGCCAGCAGCTAGCCGTCCACATTCACAGAAAACAACCAGGGGACGCATCCTGTCATGGTGAAACTCAACAAGATTTATACCCGCACTGGCGATGATGGCGAGACAAGCCTTGTCGACGGGCGGCGCGTCGCCAAATCATCACGCCGGCCAAGCGCGTTCGGCGAGGTTGACGAGGCCAATTCGGTGATCGGACTTGCCAGGCTGCACTGCACCGATGACAGTGACTTCGACACCATGCTTGGCCGCATCCAGAATGATCTGTTCGATCTTGGTGCGGATCTGGCAACGCCGGAGAGCGATAAACCGGCGCTGCGGGTCACGGACGAGCAGGTGGGGCGTCTGGAGGCCGAAATCGACCAGATGAACGCATCGCTGAAGCCGCTGACATCTTTCATCCTGCCTGGCGGCTCGGCGGCGGCGGCGTGGCTTCACCTTGGCCGCACGGTGGTGCGCCGGGCCGAGCGCCGGATGACCGAGCTGGCGGCCGAGGAAGTGGTGAATGACGCGGCCATGCGCTATATCAACAGATTATCAGATCATTTGTTCGTGCTGGCTCGGACCCTCAATGGCGGCGGCGAAACCGACGTGTTGTGGCGTCCCGGACAAAATTCTGGCCAGAAATGAACAAGTATTTCCTTGTTCAGGGTATTATCCCAGACAGGGTGGTGGCGTGATCACCGTATTTTGGTGATCACCGGCAGTTGAAACTCTCTTTGAAGGAGTGACAGATGAAGGTGCTAGTCCCGATCAAGCGGGTGATCGACTACAACGTCAAGGTGCGGGTGAAAGCCGACAACACCGGTGTTGAGCTGGCGAATGTGAAGATGGCGATGAATCCGTTTGACGAGATCGCCGTCGAAGAAGCGCTGCGGCTGAAAGAAGCTGGCGGCGCGGACGAGGTTGTCGTGGTGTCGATCGGCCCGAGCCAGAACCAGGAAACAATCCGCACCGCGCTGGCCATGGGCGCCGACCGCGGCATCCATATCGAGGCACCGCATGAAATCGAGCCGCTGGCCGTTGCCAAGCTGCTGAAGGAAGTCGTGGCCCGCGAGGAGCCGGGTCTGGTGTTCGTCGGCAAGCAGGCGATTGATGATGATTGCAACCAGACCGGCCAGATGCTGGCCGCGCTTCTGGGGTGGGCGCAGGGCACCTTTGTTTCGGGAATCGAAATAAAGGGCGACAGCGCCGCCGTTATCCGCGAGGTCGATGGCGGTCTTGAACATCTCGAGATCAAAATGCCGGCCGTGGTGACCGTCGATCTGCGACTCAATGAACCACGCTATGCATCGCTGCCAAACATCATGAAGGCAAAGAAAAAGCCTCTTGATTCGATGAGCGCCGCCGATCTCGGCGTCGATATCGCGCCGCGCCTGACCATTACCCGCGTCGAAGAGCCGCCTGCCCGCGAGGCCGGAATCAAGGTATCGGATGTGGCTGAACTGGTAGACAAACTCAAGAATGAAGCAAAGGTGATCTGATCATGAGCATTCTCATCCTTGCAGACCATGATAACGGTCAGCTGGCCCCGGCCACGCTGAACGCCGTCACGGCCGCCACCCAGATTGGGGGCGACATCCATATCCTTGTTGCCGGAGATGCAACCGGCGAAGTTGCGAAATCCGCCGCCACCATCGCTGGTGTGTCGAAAGTTGTGACCGCTGATGAAGCCGCGCTGGCACATGGTATTGCGGAAAATGTGGCGCCGCTGATCCAGTCGATGGCGTCCGGCTACACGCATCTGTTGGCACCCGCCACGACAACCGGCAAGAACATCATGCCGCGCGTCGCCGCGTTGCTCGACGTGATGCAGATTTCCGATATCATCAAGGTCGAAAGCCCTGACAGCTTCCAGCGGCCGATTTATGCCGGTAACGCCATTGCCACCGTGACCTCCAATGAACCGGTCAAGGTGGTAACGGTTCGCAGCACGGCCTTTGAAGCCGCCGCGGCCGAAGGTGGCAACGCCGCCATCGAGGCTGCCGCCGGGTCCGCTGATGCCGGCCTGTCAAACTATGTCAAATCCGAGCTTTCAAGCTCCGAGCGTCCGGAACTGACCTCGGCGCCGATCGTGATCTCGGGTGGCCGCGGCATGCAGGACGGATCAAACTTTGCAATGCTGGAAAAGGTTGCCGACAAGCTTGGTGCCGCCGTTGGTGCGTCGCGCGCGGCCGTTGATGCCGGCTTTGTCCCGAATGACTATCAGGTTGGCCAGACCGGCAAGGTTGTCGCACCGGATCTGTATGTTGCTGTCGGAATCTCAGGGGCGATCCAGCATCTTGCCGGCATGAAGGACAGCAAGGTGATCGTCGCCATCAACAAGGATGAAGAAGCGCCGATCTTTCAGGTGGCGGATTTTGGCCTTGTCGCCGATCTGTTCGACGCCGTGCCGGAGTTGGAGACAACGCTTGGCTGATCTCGCCAGACCTCAATAAAGAAACAGGGGCGGCCATGGCCGCCCTTTTTCATGGAAAAGCCTGGCGTGTGACCGGCCAAGACACCGGCGACACCGGCCGGCAATCATTCGGCCACAAGCTGGCGGACAAGGGTCAGCATCGCCTCATCATCCCACTCAAACGGACCGACAAAACGCCAGGCCGAATCCTGTGCGGCCGGCAGGAGGATGGTTGTCGGCAGGCCGCCAACCTGCATCTCGCGCGACAGACGGGCTTTCGGGTCGAACCCAAGACGCACGACCTCCACCCCGGTCACGCCATGCGTGTCCAGAAACGGCATGGCCTTTGCCGCACCGCCACGGTCAATCGAAACCAGCAGCACCGTCACCCCGTCACCGGCAAGCGCGACGGCGGCCCGCGACAGCGCCGGCAGCTCGGCAATGCAGGGGGCGCACCAGGTGGCCCAGAAATTGATCAATACCGGCTGGCCGGCAAAATCGGCAATACTGATGCTGTTGCCTGTCTCGTCGCTGATCGGACTGGCCATATTGGGTGCCGCTTCACGCGGCGGCGCTTCCCCCGTCCCGGCAGCGCGCGCCGTCATTGGCAGGCCGGCCGCCAGCAGCGTGAACAGCAACAGGATCGGCAACATGCGCGGCGGCGACAGGGGGACCAGAACCGGTGATTTTGGCTGTAAAATCGACAAAAGCCGTCTATAACTCATGGAATTTTCCGAATTAATGGGTGCCAGCAGGCTGGCGCGTGGACAGATCAGGCCATGACCGATAAGGACACATTCGACAAGGGACCGGCGAAGTCTAGCATCTGGGGCGGGCGCTTCTCAAGCGGACCGTCGCAGCTGATGCAGGATATCAATGCGTCGATCGGTTACGATCAACGGCTGTACCGTCAGGACATCGCCGGGTCGAAGGCGCATGCCACAATGCTGGCGGCCTGCAAGATTATCAGCGATGCCGACCGGGATGCGATCCATCGCGGGCTGGACAGCATCCTCGAGGAAATCACGTGTGGGGAGTTTGCCTTTTCCACCGCCCTCGAAGACATTCATATGAACATTGAATCGCGGCTTGCCGAACTGGTTGGCGAGCCGGCGCGCCGGCTTCATACCGCACGGTCGCGCAATGATCAGGTGGCCACCGACTTCAAGCTGTGGGTGCGCGAGCTGATTGATTCGGTGGATGGCGCGCTGGCCGAACTGCAACTGGCACTGCTTCGCCGGGCCGAGGAACATGCCGACACGCTGATGCCGGGCTTCACCCATCTGCAGACGGCGCAGCCGGTGACCTTCGGCTTTCACCTGATGGCCTATGTCGAGATGTTCGGGCGTGACCGTGGACGTTTTGCCGATGCCCGACAGCGGTTGAATGAATCACCGCTTGGTGCGGCGGCGCTTGCCGGCACCTCGTTTCCAACGGACCGGCACATGACGGCAGAGCTGCTGGGGTTTGACCGGCCGGCCGCCAACGCCATGGATGCCGTTTCGGACCGTGATTTCGCCGTCGAGTTCCTCGCGGCGGCGGCGCTGTGCGCCGTTCACATGTCACGGCTTGCCGAAGAGATGGTGATCTGGTGTTCCGACAGATTCGGTTTCATCGCCCTGTCCGATGCCTTCACCACCGGGTCCTCTATCATGCCGCAGAAGCGGAACCCGGATGCGGCCGAACTTGTGCGCGCCAAGCCGGGCCGGATCATCGGCTCGCTGAACGGGCTTCTGATTGTTCTGAAGGGGCTGCCGCTGGCCTATGGCAAGGACATGCAGGAGGACAAGGAAGGGGTCTTTGATGCGGCTGACGCACTGGGCATCGCCATCGCCGCGATGACCGGCATGGTTGCCGATATGACCGCCAGGCCCGAGGCCATGCGCGCCGCTCTGAAGCAGGGCTTTCCGACCGCCACCGACCTTGCCGACTATCTGGTGCGTGACCTCGGACTGCCATTCCGTGAGGCGCATCATATCAGCGGCACCATTGTCGGCATTGCGGCCAAGCGGGGATGCGATCTCGACGCGCTGGACCTGACCGACATGCAGGCGGTCGAACCCCGGATCACCGAAGATGTGCTGGCGGTGTTGTCATGCGAGGCGGCCGTCGCGATGCGGCGCAGTTTCGGGGGCACCGCACCCGATGAGGTGCGCGCGCGGATTGCCGAGGCACGGACACGCTACGGGCTGGATGAGGGCTGAGCGGGAAGGGAAATGACGATGAAGCGTTTCGGATTTGCAATGCTGGTGCTGGCGCTTGTCGCCGGCGGACTGACCGCCTGTGGCAAGCGGGGCGACCCCTACCGCCCGTCCGAAATACCGGCGCAATCCGCCGACAGCGATTCCTGACGCCGGCGAGGATTTCAGGCCATGGCAACCAGCTTTACGCGTGATGGTGAGGGGCGTCTGTCTGTCGGCGGTCTGGCGCTGGCGGACATCGCAGCGACGCATGGCACGCCGCTCTATGTTTATGCCGGCGACGGCATTCGCGCCGATTACCGCAACTTCGCCGCCGCGGTGGCCCCCGTTGACGGCAAGGTTCATTTTGCGCTGAAAGCCAATTCAGCGCTTGGCGTGATTGCGTTGCTGGCCAGCCAGGGGGCCGGTGCCGACATCGTTTCGGGCGGTGAATTGCAACGCGCCCTTGCCGCCGGCGTACCGGCCGCAAAAATCGTCTTTTCCGGCGTTGGCAAATCCGCCGCCGAAATCGGTGCCGCGCTGGATGCCGGTATTGGCCAGATCAACGCCGAAAGCCCGGCCGAGGTCGAGGCCATCAGCCGTATCGCGGCGGCACGCGGCGTCAAGGCGCCGGTGGCGCTACGGGTCAATGTTGATGTCGCTCCGGACACGCATGCGAAAATCTCGACTGGCCAGCGTTCGACCAAATTCGGTGTCTCCACCGCGCAGAACGAGGCCGCCACCCTGTATCGCCAGCTTGCCGGTGATCCGCATATCCGGCCGGCCGGACTGGCGGTCCATATCGGCTCGCAGATTCTTACCCTCGATCCGTTCGAGCGCGCCTATACGGCGCTTCTTGATTTTGGCAACGCACTTCGCGGTGAGGGGCTGCCGGTACCGACGCTCGATCTTGGCGGTGGCATCGGGGTCGATTACGAGGCTGGCACCGCCACCGATTTCACCGCCTATGGCAAGCTTGTCAGCCGGATTTTCGCCGATAGTGGTTTCCAGTTGGGATTCGAGCCGGGACGCTCGATCGTCGCCAATAACGGCGCGCTGCTGACCCGCGTGATCTATATCAAGGATGGTGACAACAAGCGGTTTGTCATTGTCGATGCGGCGATGAACGACCTTCTTCGCCCGACTTTGTATGAAGCGCATCACGCTGTGCTACCGCTGGCCCCGACCGGCCCGGCGGAAGGCCCGGCGGACATTGTCGGCCCGGTCTGCGAGACAGGTGATTATCTGGCCCAGGACCGGATGATGCCGGCACTTGCCGAAGGCGACGGTCTGGCAGTGATGTCGGCCGGTGCCTATGGCGCGGTGATGGCCTCCAGCTACAATTCCCGCCCGCCAGCAGGCGAGGTGATGGTGCTGGATGGTGAATGCCATGTGCTGCGCCGCCAGCGCGATATCGCCGAATTGCTGGCCGAAGAGGTCATCCCCACCCAAATCCCCGGCCGATCCTGACTGGCATACTGACCGCGGTACCGCTTACTGTCTGACAACCGGATCATCGCGCATGGTCACGGTAACTGTCGGTGCGGTGCCGGTCTCGAAAACAAGCTGCGTGAAGAATCCGCTTGCCGTCGCCGGCCTGATCACCGCGTCATCGGTGCGGATGATCCGGCTGGCAAGTGGCTCACCCACCTCGGACACCACCCTGACATCCAGCAGCGGAGCATGCGCAAGGAAGGCGGCGTCATTCAGCAACCGGCCGCTGAGACGTAAGGTGTCGCCGGCATAATCGGCCTTCAGATCGACAATGCGAAGGTGCCTGGTGTCCGGTCGGACCGAGAGACCCACAGTTTCAAAGACGCCGATCAGCCCCGGCGCATAGGCAGTGATGGTGGCGCGCCAGGCAATAAAGCCAACGACACCCCCCAGAAGGACAGTCATGATAAGGAAGGAGCCCAGAACCGTTCGCAGGGCGCTGGCCATCTCGCCGGGCTCGGCCTCTGCCACCAGCATCGGCGGCGCGGCCTGCCAGACATGCGCACAAACCGAGCAGCGGACAGCCTGTCCGGCCTCGCTGATCTTCTCGCCATCGACCCGGAAGACCGTGTCGCAGTTCGGGCAGGTCAGCAGCATTGACCTTGCTCTCCTCTCGATATCTTCCATCTCGATACACCAAAGCCGGCATTTCGGAAAGTCCGGCCGCCGCGCTGGACGCCATCATTTTGCCCCGCCACCGCGCCAGCATGTGATAGATTGTCGGTGGTGATCTGAATGGTCAGCATGATACGGTAATGTGAAAAGGGCCCGGAATGACGGGGACAACACCCTTGATGACGGCGCTGAATCCGGCACTTGGCCGGATCCTTGACCGGATGAGCGGATAGGTGATGTCACGACGTATGGCGAAATATCTTGCGGTCTATCTGGTGCTGGCTGTCGCCTCTTTTCTCGCCGGCCTGCAGCATTTTGTGCTGACATTGCCGCAGGCACCACAGGGCAAACTGCAATTCACCGATGGAATCGTCGTGATGACCGGCGGGCAGCAGCGGCTTGATGACGGGCTGCGCCTTCTCACCGCGCAGGATGGTGGGAAGATGCTGATTTCAGGCGTCGGTGAGGGCGTCAACCGGGCCGTTCTGGTCCAGGAACTTGGGCTTGATGATCGCAAGGCCGAGTTGCTGTTCTGCTGTGTCGAGCTGGATTTCAAGGCTGGCAACACACGCGGCAACGCCACCGCGGCACGTGCCTGGGCGCTTGCCCATGACATGCGCTCGCTGCGGCTTGTGACGGCAAGCTATCACATGCCGCGGGCGCTGCTGGTCTTTGCCCGCGAAATGCCCGAATTCGACCTCTATCAATGGCCGGTGACACCGGCCGACCTCAATCTGACCGGCTGGTGGCAGGACCGCGCCATGATACGGCTGCTGACCCGCGAATATGCAAAATATCTGGCAGAAACGATCCGCATCTGACGACCGGCAAATGTAACCAGGGCCGTGCCTCAGCTCTGGCCGGCATCGATGATCGAGCGGCGAATCTCGCGGGTGCGGTGGAACAGACTCTCAAGCTTGTCCTTCTCGCCCCACCGGATAGCCCGCTGCAGGTCCGAAAGATCCTCGGAAAATCGCTGCAGCATCTCCAGCACCGCCTCGTCATTATTGATGAAGACATCACGCCACATCACCGGATCAGAGGCCGCAAGCCGGGTGAAGTCACGAAAACCCGAGGCCGAGAATCTGATCACGTCATTCTTCAGCTGGCTTTCCAGATTGACCGCCGTGCTGACGATTGTGTAGGCGATCAGATGCGGCAGATGCGATGTTAGCGCCAACACCTTGTCGTGATAATCGGCATCCATGCGCTCGGCCACCGCATGCATGGCGGTGACGAAGGATTCAAACCGCGCCACTTCGGCCTCCGGCACCTCACCTGGCAGGATCAGCCAGTAGCGTCCCTTGAACAAATCGGGAAAGCCAGCCCCGGGGCCGGAATGCTCGGTGCCGGCAAGCGGGTGCGAGGGGATCCAGTGAATGCCATCACCGACATGTGGCGTGACATCGCGCACCACCGACCGCTTGGTCGAGCCAGTATCCGTCAGCACCGCACCGGGCTTCATCGCCGGCATGATCTGTGCGGCCAGCGCGCCGATGGCGCCGACAGGCACCGACATGATCACCAGATCGGCATCGGCGACGGCGTCGAGAGCGTCTGCGGCGAAACTGTCGGCAAGCCCAAGGCGGATCACCTCAGGGGCCACTTCAGGATCACTGTCACAGCCGACAATATGGTCGACAATGCCGGCACGGCGCGCAGCCAGCGCCACCGAAGATCCGATGAGGCCGATCCCGATGATCGCCACCCTGCTGTAAATCACTGTCATGGCTGTTCCTGGTCCGGGGTGGCGGCAATGACGCCGACGACCCGGTGTTCATCTGCAATGCCGTCAACCGGCGCTTCCAGCCGCCCCGCCATCCTGTCAATGACCATGCCATTGTCGCCATGTCGGGCAACAAGCGTCATCTCCCTCTCGACCGCATCCGCCGGGTGCCGACCGATTATCCATGTCGGCGGCAATGCATTCGAGCGATAGGGCGGCGTGCTGGCAATCAGGTGAAAATCTGTATCCGCCACCAGCCAGGCAGCGACCTCCGCCTCACAGCTTTCCGGCACCAGCGCCAGCCCGACCCCGGCATCGAGCCGCGATCTGACAGCATCAAGATCGGCGCATTCGCGGATCGTGACAAGGCCGCCAAAATGCCAGCCCGCCACCGCCATTGCCTGATGATGGACAGCCACCTCGAGCGAGTTGTCCTGCAACGCCGTGCTTGCGGTCATCAACTGACGCCAGACATTCGCCACAAGCTGGCGCGGCAGATCCGGCGCGGCAGCGGCCAGCCGTTCGATCACCGCTGCCTCACGCCCCGGGCGATAGGCAGCATGACCCTGTTTCGCCGCGATGATATCGCCGGCAAGCGTCATGCGCCGCTGCACCAGCGCAAGGATTTCGTCATCCAGCCGGTTGATGGTCGCTCTGAGGTCGTTCAGATGGTCTGTCATATATGGTCGGTCATAAGTCGGGCAATAACTTGGTACAGGACGGGACAGCACGCCGCCTGACCGGCCAGCCTTTGTTGTCGGTTGCGTCGCGCCTTAGCTTCTATAGCAGACAGACCACCGCCGGGGCCAGATAATCATACAGACGGGGCATGACGCGCGATTTGGCGAGAGGCGTTCAGTCCGTGCCTTCGCGGATGGCTCCGGTAGGGCGCGGCGCAAGCTTGCGGGTGATGGCGGATTTCGCCGTTCGCTGGCGGCCTGTCTGCCCGGCCGGCGCATAAAGGTTCTTTTCCGCCTCGATCACCAGAACGCCGCCAATGCCGGGTGACCAGTTGCGGCCAAGCCGTTCGATCTGCGGTCCGATTCTGAGAAACAGCCCGGGGGCCGCCGGCGGGGTGAACAGGATTGTCCGCGCCTCGACCGGGGTGAAGCCATGGTCCTGAAGAAGATGACGCAGCTGACCACGCGAATAGGGTCTGCCATGACCGAAGGGCGTCTTTTCCGCACGCGCCCACAACCCGTTACGGTTCGGCACCATCACCATCAACCGCCCAGATCCGTCAAGAACACGCCAGCATTCATCGAGAAGCCGACTCGGATTCGGATCGAACTCCAATGCGTGGAGCAACAACAGCCTGTCAAGCTGGACGTTCTGCACCGGCAGCGCACGGCTGTCGACAAGCGCCGCACGGACCGGACCCTTCTTCGGCCATCTCAGCGGGCCAAGGCGCATCGGCAACAGCGCCAGCGCATGCAACTGGTCCTCGGCCCGCAGGACCGGCGGCGCATAGCCGATCGCCGCGTTGCAGGCATTCGGCGCGCGACTCCAGAAATTGGTCACGGCACGTCGCAGGCGCATTGCAACATGGCGGCCCTGACGTGTCCGGTAATAGTCGCGAAGCAAGCCGGCATCTTCGAACATCGCTCAACCCATATTCGACAGTTCATAAGCGATCTGCCGGCAATCCTCATAGGCATCCGGCTTGGCGGTACGGACCCGCACCGCCGTGACGCCGGGAAGCGCCGCCAGCGAATCGAAAATCTGCCGCGCCAGCGTTTCCTGAAGGTCGAAATGCCGCGACGTGGCGATATCGAGGATGGTGGTGCGAATCACATCGTAATTCAGCGCATCCTCAAGCCTGTCGCTTGTCGGCTCGGTGGCATCCGCCAGCACGATCTCGGCATCGATCAGCACAGGCTGCGGGGCCAGCCTCTCATGGTCATAGGCACCAATCCGGCAGGCGCATTGAAGCCCTTCGAGATGAAAGCGGCGGTGCAGCATGGTGGGGGGTCTCTCCTGCCTCACTGAAGTGTTGCGGCAATCCAGTCCGGCGCGATCCCGCAGGCCTTGATCATATCATGCGCGGCGCCATCACAGAACAGCCCATAGCCTGTCAGCAGCACCGCCTGCAGGCCGGCCGCCCGCGCGCCCAGAATATCGGTGTGAAGCGAATCGCCGACCATCGCCACCCTGCCCCGCTCGAATGGCCGGCCATAGACCTGTTGCAGCTTTGCAAAGGCAAGATCGAAGGCGGCACGGTGCGGTTTGCCATACCAACGGGGCGCAATACCGGTGGCCTGCATCGCCCGCACCGCCCAATAGCCGGGCTCGGCCGAGAAAACGCCACCCAGCGGGGCACTGATATCCGGATTGCCGACAAGAAGATCACGCCCGCCTTGCGCCAGCGCCCCTTCCAGCGCCGCCTGGAGCGAATCATCCCAGTCAGCCGATCCAAGAAAGGCAAAGCTCTGGGCACGCTCGAACAGGTCGGCATCATCGGCAAAGGTTACTTCATCGGCAATGCCATGCTGGCGCGCCGCCAGGCCAAACGGACGCGCCGCCGGGCCAAGCGCGGCGACAATCCGCCCCGCCGCCACATCCGGCAGCGCGGCCTCCAGCGAATCGCGGCTGGAAATTACCTGTTGGCGCGTAATCGGCAGCCCCCAGTCACGATATTTACCCCAGCTGGCATCAGCCCCTTGACCGGCACCATTTGTCAGCACCATCACCGCAATGTCGCGGGCCGCCGCCATATCCAGCACCGTATGGATACCATCGATCAGGCTGGCCCCGACATTGATCACACCAAACCCGTCGAGGATCAGCGCATCAACATGCGGCAGGATGTCGACAAGGTGCGATACCTCACGGGTCGGCGCGCCGGGTGGCACGACCGGCGGCATGTGCGGGCGCAGCACCTCATACATGGCAATGATGTCATCCAGCTCTATGGCGTCGGGGGCTGGAATGGACAGGCCGGCAAGCGAAACGGTCATAAAATCCTCAGCAATATGGTTTCAGCGGAATGTCGTCGGGCGACGGGGATCAGGACAGCCGCGCCGCGGTGATGAATTCACCAAACGCCTCGCACCATATCAGCAGCGCCGGAAAATCACCAACCTCGACACCCGGCGGCACGGCAAGATCAAAATTGGTGAACGCCTTGACCGGCCCGATATCGACCGATTGCGCCTTGATGGCGAGGAAGGCGGCCTCGTCCTCGACAAAGGCAGGGGTCAGATAGAGCCGGTAATCCGGGCCGGGTGCGATCCGCCCGTCCAGCCAGATCCGTTGCTGGCTGATATGGACGACGCCTTCACCCCAATGGAAAGCGTCGGAGCCTGCCAGATCGCGGGTGAAAGTGCCGTTTCGCTCGGCGCTGGCCTCAAGCTGTACCAGCGCCGCGCTGTCGAGCCCATCCTCGGCTGTCAGGATCGGCAGGAAATAGACGCCAAGCGCAAAGCCAACCAGCAACCCGGCACCAAACTTCATGGCACCGAACAGGATGATGTGCCGCCGGGCGACCTCAAGAAGGGATGTGAACATGGGCGGAGCCCCCCGGTTAAGGCCAATAGTGAATGGCGCTCTTAAATGCCAATGAAGCGCTGAAGATGGCGGATGATTGCAGTTGCCGATTCCATGTGCCAGCATCCGTGGCATGATAACCGATGCAGCGGCGGCGCGGCAGCCCCTGTTCTTGCCCGCGACATCACGATCGCGCGCGCGTGCCGCAATCACCGGAGGACACGCCAATGCGGCTTGAATCATTGGAAACCTTCATTGTCGGCACACCGCCGCCAGGCTTTGGCGGTCGCTATTTTATCTTCGTGCGCCTGACAACAGCCTGCGGGATCACCGGCATTGGCGAGATCTACGCCGCCAGCTTTGCACCGGAAGTCGTCTGCCACATGGCCGAGGACATGTTCCAGCGCTATCTCGAGGGCATGCCGCCCGACAGGATCGAACATTTCTGGCGCCGGGCGCACGGCTCCGGCTTCACGCACCGGCCCGACACCTCGGTCCAGGGCGTGGTCAGCGGGCTGGAAATGGCCTGCTGGGATATTGTCGGCAAGGCGCTCGACCAGCCTGTCCATGCACTTCTTGGCGGGATGGTGAATGACCGTCTGCGAACCTACACCTATCTGTATCCTGACGAAGACAAGGCAGCTGCCGATTTCTATAACGACCCGATTGCCAGCGCCGAGGCGGCGGCGGCGCGTGTTGCCGAGGGCTTTACCGCCGTCAAGTTCGACCCGGCTGGGCAATATACCGTCTATGACGGCCGCATGCCCGATCTTGAGGCAATGCTGCGAAGCGAGACCTTCTGCCGCGAAATCCGCGCCGCCGTGGGGGACCGGGCCGACCTTCTGTTCGGCACACATGGCCAGTTCACCGCCGCCGGGGCGTTGCGGCTGGCACAGCGCCTTGAAGCCTATGACCCGCTCTGGTTTGAGGAACCCTGCCCCCCCGACAGGCCAGAGGAGATGGCGAAGGTGGCTGCTGGCACCACGATTCCGGTGGCAACCGGCGAGAGGCTGTGCAGCAAATTCGAATTCGCCCGCGTTCTGGAATGCGGGGCGGCGGCGATCCTGCAGCCGAACCTTGGCCGGGCCGGCGGCATTCTCGAAGGCAAGAAGATCGCCGCCATGGCCGAGACACGCTATGTTCAGGTGGCGCCGCACCTCTATTGCGGGCCGGTTGTCGCCGCGGCGAATATCCAGCTGGCCGCCTGCATTCCGAATTTCCTGATCCTTGAATCGATTGGCAAGATGGACGGATTCCACGCCAGCCTGCTGAAAACGCCGCTGCGCTGGGAGGATGGATATATCATCCCACCCACCGCGCCGGGACTTGGCATTGAACTTGATGATTCGGTTGTTGCGGCGCATCCGTGGCACGGTGACAGGCTGCATCTCGAAATGGGCGACACCCCGCACGATCCGAAACGGCATGGTCTTTTCGGTGGTGGGTAACGCGGCGCACCGGCAAAGCTGGCAATGTCGACGGATATCCGTCTGAAATCCTAGCAGGATAGCGAGATTGCGGTCTTGACAGCGGCGCGTCGAGGCGTATATTCCAGCGCAATCCGCTTTGGGGTTCCAGAGCGGTATGTTTTTGTTTTCCACCCACCCGGGTAATGACAGCTGGAACGCGGCTCAGCCGGCGGCATGCTGTCAGGGGCAGGGCCGCAGACTGGCCGGCCTGCAAAGGGCGCGGGAGGAACGAGGATGGAAGCCATGTATGCGTTGGTAAAAACAGGCGGCAAGCAATATCGCGTGTCGAAAGACGACACAATTCTTGTCGAGCGGATCGCCGCCGATGAAGGTGCCGAGGTTATTCTCGATGATATCGTGATGCTTGGTGACGGCGATAAGGTGACCATCGGCACGCCGCGCGTCGAGGGCGCGGCTGTCAGTGCCACCGTGATGCGGCAGACCCGCGGCCCGAAGATCATCATCTTCCGCCGCAAGCGTCGGAAGAACCACCGCCGCACCCAGGGTCATCGCCAGGATCTGACGCTGCTGAAGATCAACGCCATCGCCGAGGACGGCAAGTCGCTGACCCCGAAGGCCGCGCCGAAGAAGGCCGCCGCCAAGACGGAAGAGGCCAAGGCTGCGCCAAAGAAATCGCCGGCCAAGAAGGCGGCTGCCAAGGCAGAAGCCAAGGCAGCCCCGAAGAAGGCCCCGGCCAAGAAAGCAGCCGCGAAAAAGACGGCAGCGAAAAAGGCGGCGGCGAAGAAATCCTAGTTAGATTGTCCAATCCGGCGCGCCGGGCGCGCCGACAGCTGAAGGGAGCTGGAACATGGCACATAAAAAAGCAGGCGGTAGCTCTCGTAACGGCCGCGATTCCGCAGGCCGCCGTCTTGGCGTAAAGAAGTTCGGTGGCGAATCGGTGCTTGCCGGCAACATCATCATGCGCCAGCGCGGCACAAAGGTTCACCCCGGCGAGAATGTCGGTATGGGCAAGGACCACACGTTGTTTGCCCTGACAGAGGGCAAGGTTGCCTTCAAGGAAAAGTCTGGCGGGCGCATGTTCGTTAATGTGCTGCCAGCTGCAGAGGCCGCCGAGTAAGGCGCCCGATCAACAGGATCGGTCGCCGGGTCCGGCGGTCTGACAGAGGGGGGCGACGCAGGTTGTGCCCCTTTTTTTGTTGCCGTCACCTGCAGGGTGATGAAAAGTATCCAGCGCAGGGCATTTGCCGGGTAAATCAGGATGAAATTTCTCGATCAGGCGAAGATCTATACCCGGTCCGGACATGGCGGGCCCGGCTCTGTCAGTTTCCGGCGCGAGGCGCATGTGCCGTTCGGCGGGCCGGATGGCGGTGATGGCGGACGCGGCGGCGATGTCATTGCACGCGCCGTGGCCGGGCTGAACACCTTGATCGATTACCGCTATCAGCAGCATTTCAAGGCCGAGTCTGGCAGACCGGGGGCCGGCCGTGACCGGTCGGGGGCCGCTGGTCAGCCGGTTTTCCTGAAACTTCCCGTCGGCACGCAGATTCTGGCCGACGACCAGGAAACGGTGCTTGCCGATCTTACCGAGGAAGGCCAGGAATTCATCCTTGCCAAGGGCGGTGCCGGCGGCAAGGGAAACGCCTTTTTCAAATCCTCGACAAACCGTGCGCCCCGTAAATCGCAACCCGGCGAGGTTGGCCAGGAAATGTGGATATGGCTGCGGTTGAAGTTGATTGCCGATGCCGGCCTGTTAGGACTTCCCAATGCGGGCAAATCGACCTTCCTCAGCACCGTTTCGGCGGCCCGTCCGAAAATCGCCGATTATCCCTTCACGACGCTGCACCCGAATCTGGGCGTTGTCGGCATTGATGATCGCGAATTCGTCATGGCCGACATTCCCGGGCTGATCGAGGGGGCGCATCGCGGAGCCGGCCTTGGCCACCGCTTTCTTGGCCATGTCGAGCGCTGCCGCGTACTGCTGCATCTTGTCGATATCACCGGCGAAGACCCGGTGGCGGCCTGGCGTACGCTTCGCGACGAGCTGGCTGCCTATGGTGGCGGGCTGGCCGACAAGCAGGAAGTTCTGGCGCTGACCAAGATCGACGCGGCACCCGAAGGCTATGCCGAGGATGTGCGGGATGCCCTCCAGCAAGCCGGTGCCGGCACGGTGACAACATTGTCGTCGGTCAGCGGTGCCGGTGTCCGCGAGCTGCTTCGCGACCTGATGCGCACCATCGACGCCGCGCGCGAGGCCGAGGCCGCGCCGCAGGAGCCAGTGCCATGGTCACCGTGAATGCCGCGGCCAGCGCCGTCGCGGCAGCACGAACCGTCATCATCAAGATTGGATCATCCCTGCTGATCGATGATGACAGGAACGCTGTCAACGCCGACTGGCTTGGCAGCGTGGCAAGCGATATCGCGATGCTGCGCGCTGATGGCAAGAATGTGGTTGTCGTGTCGAGCGGTGCCATCGCGCTTGGCAGCCGCGGCCTCGGAATTACCGGGAAGGCACTGGCAATCGAGGAAAAGCAGGCTGCTGCCGCCACCGGACAGGTGACGCTGGCGCATGCCTGGCGTGAGGCGCTGGCAATCCACGATATCCGGGTGGCGCAGATTCTGCTGTCGCCCGAGGATACCGAAACAAGACGCCGCCATCTGAACGCGCGCGCCACCATGTCCTCGCTGCTGGAACTTGGCGCGGTGCCGGTGGTGAATGAAAACGACACCGTGGCGACGGCCGAGATCCGGTTCGGCGACAATGACCGGCTGGCGGCGCGGGTCGCCGCCATGATCAGCGCCGATTTGCTGATCCTGTTGTCGGATATTGACGGGCTCTATTCCGGCAATCCACGCCAGGACAATGCGGCGCGCCATGTCCCCGAAGTGACGGCGATCAATGACGAGGTGATGGCAATGGCCGGTACGGCGAATGCCAGCTATGCCTCTGGCGGGATGGTGACCAAGCTTGAGGCGGCACGGATCGCGATGAATGCCGGTTGCGGCATGATCATCTGCGACGGGCGCACGGCGCGGCCGGTCAGAGAGCTGATCGATGGGGGGCGGCATACGCTGTTCCGCGCCGAACACACGCCGCTGACGGCCCGCAAGAGATGGATTGGTGGCGCGTTGACACCAAAGGGGCGAATCACCGTCGACAACGGTGCTGTCCGCGCCCTGCGGCAAGGGCGCTCATTGTTGCCTGCCGGCGTCGTGGCGGCGAACGGCGCGTTCGAGCGCGGCGACCTGATCGCCATCGAGGATGAAAGCCGCCAGGTGATCGGGCATGGGCTGTCGGCCTATTCGGTGGGCGATACGCGCGCCATCCTTGGTCACAAAAGCAGTGAAATCGAAGATTTGCTGGGATATCGTGGCCGGGATGAGGTTATTCACGCCGATAATCTGGCCATGCTTGAGCCGGGATCCTAGGTGCCACGACCCGTCACAGGAGCCATGATGACAGAGATGTCCAATACAGGCGGCAACGCTGCCAACGATCATGTGGCCCATGCCACCATGATCTCTGCACTGGTCCGCGATTCGCGCGCTGCCCAGTCGGTGCTGGCGCAATCCACCTATGAGGCCCGAATCGCCGCGCTGACGCAGGCTGCGGCGCTGATCCGCGGTGCAATGGATGAAATTCTGGCGCGCAACGCGCTGGATGTGGCACGGGCAGGCGAAAACGGCATTGGCGCCGCCTTCATTGACCGGCTGACGCTGACAGAAGACCGGATCGAGGCAATGGCGGCGGGCCTTGAGGATATCACCGGGCTTGGCGATCCGATCGGGCGTGAATTGGCGCGCTGGACGCGGCCGAACGGTCTGGATATTGCGCGGGTGGCAACACCGCTTGGCGTGATCGGAGTGATCTATGAATCGCGGCCCAATGTCACCGTCGATGCTGCCGGGCTGTGCCTGATTGCCGGCAATGCGGCAATCCTGCGCGGCGGGTCCGACAGCCGCGAGACCTCGGCCTTTCTGGCCAGCCTGATGGCTGACGGGCTGGCGGCGGCCGGCCTGCCGCCGCATGCCGTGCAGATGGTGCCGACCGATGATCGCGGGGCCGTCGGTGCGATGCTGGCCGCCAGCGGTGAGATCGATGTCATCATCCCGCGGGGCGGCAAATCGCTGGTTGAGCGGGTGCAGACCGAAGCGCGGGTGCCGGTTTTCGCGCATCTTGAGGGCATCTGTCATCTCTTTGTGGATGCAGCGGCCGACCCCGACAAGGCGGTCCGGATCGCGGTCAACGCCAAGATGCGGCGGACCGGAATCTGCGGCGCGGCGGAAACAATCCTGATTGATGAGACAGTGGCACCGACGCTGTTGCCGTCCATCGCCGATGCCCTGCAGCGAGCCGGCTGCGCGATTCGCGGCGATAACGCCTGCTGTGATCTTGTCACCAGCGCCACGCCAGCCGATGAAACCGACTGGTCAACCGAATATCTGGACAGCATCATTTCGGTGCGAATCGTACCGGGCATCGACGCCGCCATAGACCATATCGCCACCTATGGATCGAACCATACCGACTGTATCATCACCGAGGATGCTGCGCGCGCCGAGCAGTTCCTGCAGCAGGTGGACAGCGCCATTGTCATGGTCAATGCATCGACGCAGTTCGCCGATGGTGGTGAATTCGGCATGGGTGCCGAAATCGGCATCGCCACAGGCCGGATGCATGCCCGCGGACCGGTTGGCGCGCACCAGCTGACGAGCTTCAAATATGTTGTCAGGGGCAATGGACAGACACGCCCCTGATCACGCAGCGCATCGCCGGCACCGGACACCGAAGCTGTTCCATGACCGGCGGCGGCTGCGGGTCGGGCTATTTGGCGGGTCCTTCAATCCGGCACATGGCGGCCATCTTCATCTCTCCGCCCTGGCCCAGCGACAGCTTCGGCTTGACGAGATATGGTGGCTTGTCAGCCCGCAAAACCCGCTGAAGGCGGAAACCGGCATGGCGTCGCTGGCAACACGGCTTGCCACGGCGCGGCGCCTTGTCGGCCACCGGCGGCGGATGCGGGTTATCGCCCCGGAAGCCAGCTTCCGCTCAAGCCTCACCTTCCGGACCCTACAGCGGCTTCGCGCGCGCTGCCCCGGGCACAGCTTCATATGGCTCATGGGGGCCGACAATCTGGTTGGCTTTGCGAACTGGCAGCGGCACGATGTCATCGCCAGAACCATGCCCATTGCGGTGATTGACAGGCCGGGTTATTCTTATCCCGCGTTGAGAGCAGGAGCAGCGCTCCTGCGCCGCCGGATGACACCGCGGCAGATGGCCATAGAGCTGGCCTCGGCAGAGCGGGACAGAACCGGGTGGTGTTTCATCGCTGGGCGTCGGCACCATGCGTCGGCAACAGCTCTGCGGCAGGCCCGACAGCGGGCGCGGCGGCAGAGCGCAAAACCGGAGAGAGACGATTAGCAGAGTGCAATCGATCCCGAATTCCGACCAGATCCTTGAATTGGTCACCTCCTCCCTGGATAGCGATAAAGCTGATGACGTGGTTGCCATTCCCTTGCAGGGCAAATCGTCGATGGCCGACCATATGGTCATCGCAAGTGGCAGTTCGTCGCGCCAGGTGGCGGCCATGGCCGAACATCTCGACCACCGGCTGAAACAGGCCGGTGTCGAGGTTCTGGGGCTGGAGGGCATGCGGCAGGCCGACTGGGTGCTGATCGACGCAAATGATGTCATCATTCACCTGTTCCGCCCGGAAGTCCGTGAGTTTTACGGGCTTGAGCGGATGTGGGGCAATGATGGGCCGCAGGAGATCGTCACCGTCAGCAGCTAGGGTTGCGGTGGCTGGCTGTGTCTTCCTGTGCGACGTTGTTAAGGCGCGGTTGAGGCGCCGCACGGTTACGGTACGATGCCGTTACTGTGCGGTGCCGTTACGGTGCGGTGCCCGCGCCGTTAGCGCCAGAACCCGATCTCCGCCAGAACCCGATCTCCCCCAGAACCCGATCTCCATAGGGACCAATGCTGTTCACATGCAATCCTGATAAAGACCAAGCACGGCAAAGATCTATCAGATGAAACTTGTCATTCTTGCTGTTGGCCGGGGACGGGCATCGCCAGAACAGGCGCTTGTCCAGGACTGGCTTGACCGGCTGCCGCAGGGCGGCTTGCTTGTCGAGGTTGATTCGCGTCTGCCATCGGGGCCGGCGCGAACACGGGATGAGGGTGAACGCCTTCTGCGTCACCTCCCCGCCACCGCGCCGCTGATCGCCTGTGACCCGAAAGGCCGCGACACATCCTCCGAGGCGCTGGCGTCATTGCTGCGACGGCACCGCGATGACGGTGCGGCAGCGGCCTATTTCGCCATTGGCGGCGCTGACGGGCATGACAGCGCGGTTCTGGAGCGGGCACAGGCGCGGATTGCCTTTGGCAGCGCCACCTGGCCACATATGCTGTTCCGCGCCATGCTGGCCGAGCAACTCTACCGCGCCAAGATGATCCTTGCCGGTCATCCCTATCACCGGGCCTGAGAATTACCGCAGCAGGGCCTCAAAAGGCCGAACGCGGCCTGTACTCGCATCCTGGCGAGCGTTATAAATCAGTATGTCAAAGTCAGACTCTTCCACATCCCGCCCGCCTGTTATCCTGTGCATCATGGATGGTTGGGGGATTCGCACGGCACCGGACGCAAACGCCGTTGCCCTTGCCAATACACCGGTTGTCGATTCGCTGAGCGCACGCTGGCCGCATGCCAGACTGGCCGCTTCCGGCCCCGATGTCGGGCTCCCCGATGGTCAGGTTGGCAATTCCGAGGTTGGCCATATGAATATTGGGGCCGGCCGGGTGGTGATGCAGGATCTGCCAAGGCTCAACGCGGCGCTTGCCGACGGATCGCTGGCGGCGCATCCGGCACTGGCCAGGATGGCGGCTGACCTTGCCGGTACCGGCAATCGGGTTCATGTAATGGGGCTGCTGTCGCCGGGCGGCGTCCATTCGCATCAGGACCACATGCTGGCGGTGATCAACGGACTGGCCGATGCCGGCACCCATGTCGTCATACATGGTTTTACAGATGGCCGCGATGTGCTGCCAAAGGACGCAGCCAGATCACTACCCGCCTTTCTGGCCGCGCTGCCCGCCAATGTCACCTTTGGCACGCTGATCGGCCGCTACTGGGCGTTGGACCGTGACCACAGGTGGGAGCGCACCGCCGAGGCATTCGCGGCGATGGTGAAGGCAACAAGCCGGCACCCCGCCGCGCCAGACCCGCTGAGCGCGTTGCAGCATGCCCATGATAGTGGGGAGAACGATGAATTCATCACCCCGCGTGTCATGGCCGGCTATGCGGGCATGCGCGATGGCGATGCTTTGGTGATGATCAATTTCCGCGCCGACCGGGTGCGCCAACTCCTGTCCTGCTGGCTCTATCCGGACGAGGTGGAAATCCCGGATGAGATGGGCACCATTGTACCACCGCGGCTTGCCGCGGCGATCGGCATGACCTCCTATTCAGCAGCGCTCGATGCGAAAATGACGACACTCTTCGGCCCGCAGGTGATCGAGAACACGCTTGGCGAGGTGGTGGCTGCCGCCGGCAAGCGGCAATTGCGGCTTGCCGAAACCGAGAAATACCCGCATGTGACCTTTTTTCTGAATGGCGGCGATGAGGCACCGACCCCTGGCGAAGACCGGGTCATGGTGCCGTCACCGAAAGTCGCCACCTATGATCTGGCGCCGGAAATGAGTGCCGAGGGCGTCGTCGCCGCGGCGCTGGACAGCCTTGCCGGCCATCGGCACGATTTGATCGTGGTAAATTTTGCCAATCCCGACATGGTTGGTCATACCGGTGATCTTGAAGCCGCCATCAAGGCGGTGGAAACAATCGATGGCTGTGTTGGCAGGATGGCCGACGCCGTGCTGGCGCAGGGTGGCAGCATGATCCTCACCGCTGATCACGGCAATTGTGAGGTGATGTGGGATGAAGCCGCCAATTCACCACACACGGCGCACACGACAAACCTTGTGCCGGTGATTCTCGTCGGCGCGGCTGACGGCATCCGACTTCGGGATGGCCGGCTTGCCGATCTGGCACCGACGCTGCTCGATCTCATGGGTCTGGACCGACCGGCGGTGATGACCGGCCGGCCATTGCACCTGCCCGATGACAGGTGAGGCAGCGCATCCATAACTCCGCGTTGCAAAAGCTGGAATCACCATTACATTAGCCATGTTATGCGAACGCGCGGAAGGAGCCGAGTGAAATGGAAATCTGGACATATGTCAGCCGTCTCCGCTTGTTGCACGTGGCGATCTTCTGCGCAACGCTGTTTGCTGCGGGCCTGGTTATCCCGACCCTGACCACGGCACAATCCTCGTCGCGCGAGGACACCTACCGGCAGCTTGGACTGTTTGGTGACATTTTCCAGCGAGTCCGCGAGAGCTATGTCGACGAGATTGAGGACCGCGACCTCATCGAAGCGGCGATTACCGGAATGCTGACCTCACTCGACCCGCATTCGACCTTCCTCAATACCGAGAATTTCTCGGAAATGCAGGAGCAGACCAAGGGACGCTTTGGTGGCCTTGGTGTCGAGATCACGATGGAACAGGGCATGGTCAAGGTGGTCTCGCCGATCGATGACACACCGGCTGCGCGCGCCGGCCTGCAGCCCGAAGACTATCTGATTGCCGTCGATGATGAATCGATCATCGGCATGCAACTGTCCGAGGCGGTGAATCGGTTGCGCGGCAAGGTCGGCTCGAAAGTGACGGTGAAGGTGCAGCGCGGCCAGCAAGAGCCGTTCGATGTCACCATCGTTCGGGATTTCATCAAGATCAGGTCAGTCCGCTCTGAAATTTTCGACGGTATCGGCTATATCCGGATCACCACCTTCTCGGAACAGACAACGCCCGGCCTGATGGATGCGGTCGATGATTTCTTCCGCGAAGAGGGCGATGATCTGAAAGGGGTTGTGCTTGATCTTCGGAACAATCCCGGCGGTCTTCTGACCGAGGCAGTGTCCGTGTCCGATGCCTTCCTCGAAGCAGGAGAGATTGTCTCGACCCGCGGCCGCGACCCGGAGGGCGGATCACATGTCTATGCCAAGCCAGGGGATATCGCCCGCGGCCTGCCAATGGTGATCCTGATCAATTCCGGGTCTGCCTCCGCCTCGGAAATTGTCGCTGGGGCGCTGAAAGACCACAAGCGTGCCGTGATTCTCGGCACCCGCTCCTTCGGCAAGGGGTCGGTCCAGTCGGTGATTCCGATTTCCAACACCTCAGCCATCCGCCTGACAACGGCGCGCTATTACACGCCGTCCGGTGTGTCGATCCAGGGCCTTGGCATCGTGCCGGATATCGAGGTTGAACTGGCGCGGATTGAGCCCGTTGAAGGCGGCGTTGTCCGCGAGGAGGACCTGAAAGGTGCCCTTGATGGCAGCGATGATGACAACGGTGGAGAAAATGCCGGCAGGGAAAATGCCGGCGGGGAAAATGCCGATAGTGATGATGCTGGCAGTGATGACAGCGCCACAGACGACGCCGATACAGGCAAGGTGCAGGACGACGCGGCAGAAGCGCCTGTTGACAGATCGAAGATCGATTACCAGCTGGCGCGGGCGCTTGACCTTATTCGCGGCGTCGCCGTATTTGGAGCCTTGAAACCGGCCTCATGAGCGATATTCCCTATGCAGAACGGGGCTATCGCCCCTGCGTCGGAATCTTTCTGCTGAATGGTGACCGGCAGCTGTTTGCCGGGCGGCGAATTGACAACCGCGCCGAGGCGTGGCAGATGCCGCAAGGTGGCATCGACCATGGTGAAAGTGTGATTGAAGCCTGTCTTCGCGAAATGGAAGAGGAAATCGGCACCAACAAGGCTGAACTTCTGCAGGAGCATGATGAGTGGCTCCATTATGACATTCCGCAGCCCCTTGCCGACCGCCTTTGGCACGGCAAATACCGGGGTCAGAAACAGAAATGGGTGGCGTTGCAGTTCACCGGCGCCAATACCGATATCAATATCGCCACCGCCGAACCGGAGTTCTGCGAATGGCAGTGGCTTGACCCGCACGCGCTGATTGATCTTGCGGTGCCCTTCAAGCGCGATGTCTACTCAACCCTGATGAACGCCTTCGCCGGCCTTCTGCGGCGTTGAACACACAATTGGCCGAACAGACCGGCAGCCGGAAAATCTGATAAAAAGAAAACCCGGCCAAAAGAAAACCCGGCTCCGGGCCGGGCATCCTCAATCAATCTTTGTGGCGACCTATAGCGCGGCAAGCACCGCGTTCAGGAAATCAGCCTCAGCACCGCTGGCCGCGTCGGCGCGAGACTTCACCTCATCACGGCTTGCCGTGTCGAGATCCTCAGCACGCTCCGTCAGGATGGTCACTGATTCACCCGATACGTCGGCTAGACCGCCATCGATCATGAACCTGTTGGTCACCTTGCCGTTCTCATGCACCTCGACAATGCCGCGTTGCAGGTCGGACAACAGCGGCGCGTGCCGTGGCAGTACGCCGAACAGACCTTCGGCACCAGGGGCGACGACCATCTCGGCCGCTTTCTGGACCATGATGTCGGCCGGTGTTACCAGCTCAAGTTGCGTGGTTTGTGCCATTGCGCGCGTCTCCCTTGGTGCCGGGGCCGCTTACGCGGCCTCCTGCATCAGCTTCTTACCCTTTTCGACGGCCTCTTCGATGGTGCCTACCATGTAGAAGGCAGCCTCCGGAAGGTGGTCGTAATCGCCGTTGATGATTCCGGAAAACCCGTCAATGGTGTCCTCGAGACCGACCAGCTTGCCTGGCGATCCGGTGAAGACCTCGGCGACATGGAAGGGCTGCGAGAGGAATCGCTGGATCTTGCGGGCGCGGGCCACGACAAGCTTGTCCTCTTCCGACAGTTCGTCCATGCCGAGAATGGCGATGATGTCCTGCAGGGACTTGTATTGCTGCAGAACTTCCTGAACGTTACGGGCGATCTCGTAATGGCGCTCGCCAACGATCCGCGGATCCAGCATGCGCGACGATGAATCAAGCGGGTCAACCGCCGGGTAGATGCCAAGCTCGGCAATCTGGCGCGACAGAACCGTTGTCGCATCAAGGTGCGCGAACGAGGCCGCCGGTGCCGGGTCGGTCAAGTCGTCAGCCGGAACGTAAATGGCCTGGACCGAGGTGATCGACCCCTTGGTTGTGGTGGTGATCCGTTCCTGCAGCGCGCCCATATCGGTGGCCAGCGTCGGCTGGTAACCCACCGCCGAAGGAATGCGGCCGAGAAGCGCCGACACTTCCGAGCCAGCCTGCGTGAAGCGGAAGATGTTGTCGACGAAGAACAGCACGTCCTGACCTTCCTCGTCACGGAAATATTCGGCCAGCGTCAGGCCGGTCAGCGCGACGCGCGAACGGGCGCCCGGCGGCTCGTTCATCTGACCATAGACAAGCGCAGCCTTGGAACCTTCGCCATCGGTCTTGATAACGCCGGATTCAACCATTTCGTGATAGAGATCGTTGCCCTCACGGGTGCGCTCGCCAACACCGGCGAACACCGAATAACCGCCATGCGCCTTGGCGACGTTGTTGATCAGCTCCATGATCAGAACTGTCTTGCCAACACCAGCACCGCCAAACAGGCCGATCTTGCCGCCCTTGGCATAGGGCGCCAGCAGGTCCACAACCTTGATGCCTGTGACCAGAATTTCGGCCTCGGTCGACTGGTCGACATAGGCCGGTGCCGGACGGTGAATCGGGTAGGATTTCTTCGCCTTTACCGGCTTGCCTTCGTCAACCGGCTCACCGATGACGTTCAGGATCCGGCCAAGCGTCTCCGGGCCAACCGGCACGGTGATCGGCGCGCCGGTATCGGCAGCTTCAGCGCCCCGGACAAGACCTTCGGTGGCGTCCATCGCGATGGTGCGAACCGTTGATTCGCCAAGATGCTGCGCCACTTCCAGAACAAGCCGCTGGCCGCCATTGTCGACCTCGAGAGCGTTCTGAATGGCCGGCAGATGGCCTTCGAACTCGACATCGACAACGGCGCCGATGACCTGACTGATTTTGCCGATATTGTTTGCCATGTATCCTTACTCCGCGATTGAATTCTGGCCCGTTACACCGCTTCGGCGCCGGAAATGATTTCGATAAGTTCCTTGGTGATTGTCGCCTGGCGGGTCCGGTTATAGACCAGTGTCAGACGGTCAATCAGATCGCCCGCATTGCGCGTCGCATTGTCCATTGCCGTCATCCGCGCCGCCAGCTCGGCAGCCGAGGATTCCAGCAGGGCGCTGTAGATCTGGGTCGAAATGTTGCGCGGCAGCACCGCGGCAAGAAGCTCTTCCTCTTCCGGCTCATATTCGTAGGACACGCCCTGATCATCGGCCTGCCGATCGTCGGCCGGATCAGACTCATCGACCTCGGCCGGGATCAGCTTTTTCAGCGTCACTTCCTGCGAAATGGCGGATTTGAACTTGTTGAAGATGACCGTGCAGACATCGAACTCGCCAGCCTCGAAGCCGCTGCGAACCTTGTCGCCGATCGACGCCGCATCGGCAAAGGCAACCGACGTTCCCTGAATGCCCTCAAGTGCCTCGATATAGGATTCGCCAAGCTCACGCCGCAGCGCATCAGCCGATTTGCGACCCACCATCAGCAGTTTGACCGTCTTGCCCTCGCCGCGAAGCCGCGCTACCTCGGTCCGGGTCTGGCGGGTGATGGCACCGTTGAAACCGCCACACAGGCCGCGGTCAGCCGAAACCACCACCAGCAGATGCGTCTTGTCCTGGCCATTGCCGACAAGAAGCTGCGGCGCCGAGGACGGGTCGGCCTTGCCGGCGAGCGAATTGATGATCTGCTGCATGCGATCAGCGTAGGGACGGCCACGCTCAGCCGAATCCTGCGCCCGCCGAAGCTTTGCCGCCGCAACCATTTTCATGGCCGAGGTGATCTTCTGCGTCGACTTCACGCTGTTGATGCGCGTCTTTAGGTCTTTCAACGATGGCATGCATCA
>CBFHNZ010000017.1:0-17875 GCA_965657415.1 Puniceispirillaceae bacterium (SeqCode)
GGTTGCAAGGTAACCGTAGAAATAGCCGAGCGGATAGATTGCCCAGCCGATGGTTACGATCCAACGCATGGTGGAGAATGCCGACTTGACGGACTCCGGTGCCTGCTCTGCCGAAAGCTTGCCGGCTTCACCAGCGAAGATTTCGTACAGGATGTAGAACCAACCGACCATGCCGATAACGAAACCAAGCCACACATTCATGTAGCCTGCTTCACCAGCATAACCGCCGACCAGCATGATCAGGGTACCGATCGTCAGACGCCAGAAAATGCCCGAAGAGACATTCGCGATGGCGCGCAGGATCAGATAGAATTCGATCATGAGAAGTGGCACGGTGATCAGCCAGTCAATGTAACGATACACTGTCGGCGTTTCACCGGTAGCGACCCACACGTCACGCATGTAGAAATAGTGAACGGCTGCGACCAGGGTCACGAGGCCGGACACGGTAAGCGAAGTCTTCCACTTACCTTCTACGCGCTGTGTCTCGATGAAGAAGAACGCGGTTGAAGCAACCAGCGCCATCGAGATCAACCAGAAAGAGATACCAACAAAGTCGTTGGACTCCAGGTTGCCACCAGCGGCAAACGCAACTGTGGGTGTGATGGCCAACGCCGCCGCAATCAGCGCCGTTTTCGTAGCCTTACCCGAGATGAGTTTCATTTTGTACCTCCGTTAACGAAAAGGCACGGACGAACCATGTCGATTTCGCGACAATATGACCCACCCGTAACGACCACAGAGTATTGAGACAAAGTGGCACGGCGCAATTGCTAAGCGACCTATTTCGGGGTCCCAGGGGAGAGTTGACTTTTTATTAAGTTATTTCAGTAAATTATATGATGAAAAACAGTTTTTCTGTTTCAGCAAGATTGCGGCTCTATTTTTGAAATATCTAAATTTAATTTCTATTAATCAATAAGTTATTAATTTTCAGGAAAAACAGGGGCTGTCACCCCTATGCAGCAGGTTTTACGCCGGTTGCGCTACCGTCGCGCTGATTTGGGTGTTTCGCGCGGCGATCTGGTCACTTCCGGACGGCCGAAAATCTGGGCCATTTCATCCTCGCAGACATGCCGGGATCGGCTATTGTCTGACTGTTGCCGACAGCTTGTGGTGACGCCGCAAAGCAGGACCGCTGGTTAAATCATTATCGTGTCACAAAGTTGTCGTGTATGAGTTGTAATCTTCAGTCTGCGCATCGCAAAAAGATTGCGCAGAGAGATTGCGGGGAAATCGGATTACGGGAATGCAAAGTTCACCAGCCGCACATCCTATTTTCAGCTTTGCCGATGCCGAGATGGGACCTGTTTCGAATACCGTGATCAGGTCGATTGAGCGGCTCAGCGGGCAGCCGAAAATTCGCAAGCTGTATTTCGACTATGTGGATGAAAACCGTCCCCATGCCAGCTTCTGGGCGGATGCCCTGAAGCGGCTGAAGATCGATATCGATTTGCGACGGGAAGTTGGGGCGATGGTGCCGCAAAGTGGCCCGACGCTTGTCGTTGCCAATCATCCCTACGGCATTATTGACGGGTTGGTGCTGTGCGCGCTGGTAGCCGAGGTTCGGTCCGACTACAAAATCATCACGCACCGGGTGCTGCGCCAGGCACCCGCGACGATGGACAAGATCCTGCCGATTGATTTCGATGAAACCGAAGCCGCCTTGGCGACCAATATCGAAACCCGCCAGCAGGCCGCCGAATATCTGCGCGATGGCGGTGCAGTGATCATTTTTCCGGCCGGGGCCATTTCGCTGGCGCCCATGCTTATCGGCGACGCCTATGACAATGAATGGAAGACGTTTGCCGCCAAACTGGCGATGCAGCCGGACACGGTAACCGTGCCGTTCCTGTTCGATGGGCAGAATTCACTGCTATTCCAGGCGGCAAGAAAAGTCAGCCTGACATTGGCCTACTCGCTGATGTTCCGGGAAATCTGCAAACTCATGGGCAGCACCGTGTCGCTGACGATGCGTCGGCCGATCCATGCTGGTGAGCTGAAAGGATTAGGCAACCGCAAGGCGGTGACACAGCATCTTCGCGACCGCACCTACGGCATTCTGTGAGCGCACCGCGCCAACGGGTCATGGCACCAGCATCCCGCGACATGATCATTGACCATGCCGATGGCCTGAATAAAGGCGTAGACAATGGTCGTCCCGACAAATCTGAACCCGCGTGCCTTCAAATCGCGCGACAGCCGGTCGCTGAGCGGCGTTGAAGCCGGCACCTCGCCAATCATCGCAAAATCATTGATGACCGGCCGGTCATCAACGAATGACCAGAGATAGCTGGCGAAACTCCCCGTCTCGCGCCGGATGGCCAGAACCGCAGCAGCGTTGGATCTGGTGCTGACAATCTTCAGACGGTTGCGGACGATCCCCGGATCATCACGAAGCGCCTCCAGCGAGTCATCAGACATCGCCGCAACCCGGTCAATGTCGAAATCATGGAAGGCGCGCCTATAGCCTTCGCGCTTGCGAAGCACGACCTCCCAGCTGAGCCCGGCCTGCGCCCCCTCCAGTGTCAGCATTTCGAACAGATGCCGGTCATCATGAACCGGCACACCCCATTCGGTATCGTGATAATGGGCAAGCTCCGTCTGTCCGGCGCGATTGCCGAAACAGCGCTGCCGCCCGTCAGGTGACATCAATTCATCGACCATGACTTCTCCCGCAAATCCAGCCTATCAGCCTAGGCGATAAGGGTACGCATCAGAAGTGACAATCCCGAGATCAGCATCAGCCCGATCAGTAACCGCCGGTAGCCATAGTCGGACAGCTTGCTGAAAAGCCACAATCCCAGTGCCGCGCCAATCGCGCTGGCCGGCAATGTCAGGGCGAGGTTGAACGGCACAGACCCGCCAAATCCGCCGTCAAACGCCAGCAAACCCGCCGCAAGCGTCAGGATCACCATGTTGAAAGGCTGCAGGATGCCGCGCTGCGTACCCTTTGGCCAGGGCCGCATCGCCAACCACATGGACGGCAGGGCGCCCGACAGGCCGGCCATCGCGCCAAGCACACCACCAACAAAACCGATACCAGCCTCGAGCCCGAGCCACCGCCCGGCAATGGATGGCAGGTTGCGCCGAAAGGCGAAATAGCCGCCATAAACAAGCAGCATCGTGCCGACAAACAATGACAGCAGCTGCGCGTCAATCAGATCGAGCGCCACCAGCCCCAGCGGAATACCGAGCAGCGCTGGTACCAGAAACACGCCAAGGCGCCGCGCATCGATATTGCGGCGGACCTGCCAAACACCGGGAACACCGGTGGCAATCGAGCAGGCAAGCGCAATCGCCACAGCCTCACGCGGTGGCATCACCTGCAACAGCCAGCCAAGCGCGAACAACGACGTGCCGAACCCGGCGAGACCATTCACAAAGCCCCCGCTGAAACCTGCGGCGATGAGACAGACAAGCAGGATGTCCATGAAAGTGGCTACTGCCTCCAGCGTGACAATACTGGCCGAGACTACGCGCTAATTCCCCCCTTGTCATGCCGAAGCATGAGCGGCGGCGGGGGCGGTTTTGCAGTTGCCGCCTGCAGGCAAAGACGGCACCATCACATCATGCCCAGCAATGATTTTGTCGCAGATTTCGTGATTGTCGGGGGCGGCTCGGCCGGCTGCGTTCTGGCCGCGCGGCTCAGCGAGAATTCCAATCTATCGGTCGTGCTGCTGGAAGCAGGCGGCGAGGGCCGGAACCCGCTGATCCATATCCCGGCCGGCTATATCAAGACGATGGTCAATCCGGCAATCAACTGGATGTTCGAGACCGAACCGGAACCCGGGTGTGACGGGCGCAGGATCAAACAGCCGCGTGGCAAGGTTCTTGGCGGCTCCTCGGCGATCAACGCCATGCTCTATGTCCGTGGTCAGGCCGCCGATTATGATGGCTGGGCGCAGCGCGGCAATCCGGGGTGGAGCTTTGCCGACCTGCTGCCGTTTTTTCGGCGCGCCGAACATTGCGAATTCGCCGATGACACAGATGAATTCCGCGCCCGCGGCGGGCCGCTGAACGTTGCTGCCTTGCGCACCCGATATGCGGCACTCGACCTGCTGATCGAGGCGGCGCAATCCTGCGGTTACGCCCATAACCGCGACTATAACGGTGCCAGTCAGGACGGGTTTGGCCATTATCAGGTGACGCAGAAGAACGGGCTTCGTTTCTCGGCCAAGAAAGCCTATCTGGACCCTGCCAGAGGGCGGCCGAATCTGCGCGTGTTGACCGGCGCGCATGTCACCGGACTTGCCTTTGCAGGGGATGCGGCGACAACAAATCAGCGTGTAACAGGCGTCCATTGTCGGCAGGCCGGGTGCGACATCACCATCCGGGCTGGCCGCGAGGTGATCCTCAGCGCCGGGGCCATCCAGTCGCCCCAGATCCTCGAGCTGTCTGGCATTGGGGATCCGGACCAGATTGCCGGGCACGGTATCCGCGCGCGCCACGCGCTTGCCGGGGTTGGCGCGAACCTGACCGACCATTATATCTCGCGGCTGTCCTGGCGGCTGAAAAGCGATATTTCGCTGAACAGGCGCGCACGCGGTGTGGGTCTGGCGCTGGAAATAGCAAAATACGGGCTGACCCGCCGCGGCATGCTGTCGATGCCGGCCGGGATGCTTGCCGGCTTTGTGCGCAGCCGCGATGGCCTGGCCGGCCCGGATATCCAGTACCACATCGCGCATGCCAGCTTTGCCAATCCTGAAAAACGCCAGTTCGACACATTTCCCGGCGTGACATTCGGGCCCTGCCAGCTGCGCCCGGAAAGCCGTGGCAGCGTTCATATAGCCAGCGCCGACCCGATGGCAGCGCCGCTGATCCGGCCCAATTATCTGGCCGCCGATGAGGATTGCCGGGTGCATGTTGCCGGCATGCGGATCGCCCGCCAGATCATGGAAAGCGATATCATGGCGCCGCATGTCGATCATGAAATGAAACCTGGGCCCGGGGCGGCAGATGCTGCGGACCTTCTGGCCTATGCGCGGGCCACCGGCGTTACCCTCTATCATCCGGTATCGACCTGTCGCATGGGCCCGGACCCGGCGCGCGGAGATGTTGTCGATCCTCGGCTATGCGTTCATGGGGTTGCGGGGCTGCGGGTTGTCGATGCCTCGATCATGCCGACGCTTGTCTCCGGCAACACCAACGCGCCGACGATCATGATTGCCGAAAAGGCCGCGCAGATGATCCGTGAGGACGGCGCCGGTTAGCCGTCATCCCCGGCAAGGTCGAGCGACATGATCAGATCATCGACATTCAGATTGTCGCCGATGGCAACCTCGATCGAGCGCACCGTGCCACCTGCCTCGGATGACAGGATGTTCTCCATCTTCATCGCCTCGATGATGGCGACATCCTGACCCTTGCGGATTTCATCCCCGACCGCCACCAGCAATTTGGTAATCTGCCCCGGCATCGGTGCCGTGATTTCATCAGCACCGGCGCCTTCGTCCGGCGCCGGCATATGATCAAGCATCGGCGCAAAGCGCGCCGGCAGCACCATCAGCGCCAGGCTTGCCGCGCCGCGCATCAGGGTGATGCGATGGCCCGACTGGCGGATCTGCACGGCAACAGGTTCTTCATTGATTGTGCCATCGAACAGATGTACCGGGCTGCGGATCAGCCCCGATATGACGATTGTCTTGCCGTCGACAACCAGCTTGGCTGCGATGTTGGTCAGCTTCACTACCTCGACCATCCTGCGACGGCCTGTCTGGTCGATGGCGACAAATTCGCGGCCCGGTGTGGCAAAATGCCGGTCTTCATCCCGCAGCGCGGCAATCGCCACGCCAAGCCCGGTCAAGCCGGGTGCTGCCGCATCATCGGGTGGTCCGGCCAAGAAATCGCCATCGAACTCGGCAGCGATAAAGCCGGTTGTCAGGGTACCGCTTCTGAACGCGTCATTCTCCAGCACAGCGGCAAGAAACTGACGGTTGCAGGCGATGCCCTCGATCTCGTAATGATCCAGCGCCAGATGCAGCCTGGTGATGGCGGCATCTCGCGTCGGCGCATGCGCCACCAGCTTGGCAATCATCGGGTCGTAATACATCGAGATTTCGCCACCTTCCTCGACCCCGGAATCAACCCGCACACTGTCCCCGCGCGGCTCGCGATATCGGATCAGCTGGCCAATGGAGGGCAGAAAACCGCGGGCCGGATCCTCGGCATAGACACGCGCCTCGATGGCCCAGCCATCGGCGACGATATCCTCCTGCGAGATGGACAGCTTTTCGCCAGCGGCGACGCGGATCATCTGTTCGACAAGATCGAGCCCGTAGACCATTTCGGTTACCGGATGTTCAACCTGAAGGCGTGTATTCATCTCGAGGAAATAGAAATCCTGATCGGCACCTACGATGAATTCCACTGTGCCTGCCGAGCGGTAATCAACAGCGCGGGCCAGATCGACGGCCTGCTGCCCCATGGCGGCACGCGTTTCGGGCGAGATGAAGGGGCTTGGTGCTTCTTCGATGACCTTCTGGTGGCGACGCTGGATTGAGCATTCGCGCTCACCGACATAGACCACATTGCCATGCTGGTCAGCCAGCAGCTGAATCTCGATATGCCGTGGCTGGACAACGAATTTCTCGATGAAGACACGGGAATCGCCAAAGGCCGTCTGCGCCTCGCTCATCGCGGCGCGCATGCCGTCGGGCAGATCATCGGCGCTTTCAATGACGCGCATGCCCTTGCCGCCACCGCCAGCCGATGCCTTGACCATCACCGGATAGCCGATCCCGGCCGCGGCCTTGAGGGCGGTTTCGACATCCTCGACCGCGCCAGGAGTACCGGGAACAACCGATACACCGGCCGATTGTGCCAACGCCTTTGACTCAATCTTGTCGCCCATCACCGCAATGGCCTTTGTTGCCGGCCCGATGAAGGCGATCCCGGCCGCCTCAACCGCGGTGACAAAGCCGGCGTTTTCCGACAGGAAGCCGAACCCGGGGTGGATGGCCTGGGCACCAGTCTGCTGGGCCGCCTCGATGATCCGGTCGGCACGAAGATAGCTGTCGGCGGATGCCGCGCCGCCGATATGGACTGCCTCATCCGCCATCGTGACATGCGGCGTACCGGCATCGGCATCGGAATAGACAGCGACGGTGGCAATGCCCATTTTCCTGGCGGTGCGTATGATCCGGCAGGCAATTTCGCCACGATTGGCAATCAGGATCTTATCGAACATGGTGTCGGGCCCCGGCGTATTACTGCGGATCAGAGTGGAAGATTGTCATGCTTGCGGGCCGGGTTTTCCAGCTGCTTGTCGGCCAGCATAGCCAGCGCCCGCGCAATGCGGCGGCGGGAATTGCGCGGTATGATGATGTCGTCGAGATAGCCGCGCCCGGCGGCGACAAACGGGTTGGCAAATTTCTCGCGATAGTCGTCGGTCTTGGCGGCAAGCTTGACCGGGTCCTTGGCGTCCTCGCGGAAAATAATCCGCGCCGCGCCTTCCGGCCCCATCACGGCAATCTCGGCGCTTGGCCAGGCATAATTCACATCGCCGCGAAGATGTTTCGAGGCCATCACATCATAGGCCCCACCATAGGCTTTGCGGGTGATCAGCGTGACCTTCGGCACTGTCGCCTCGGCATAGGCAAACAGCAGCTTTGCGCCATTCGAGATGATGCCGCCTGTTTCCTGCGCCAGACCCGGCATGAATCCCGGCACATCGACAAGCGTGACAAGCGGGATATTGAAAGCATCGCAGAACCGCACAAACCGCGCCGCCTTGCGTGAAGCGTTGATATCAAGACAGCCTGCCAACACCATCGGCTGGTTACCGACAATGCCCACCGTCTTGCCGTCGATCCGCCCAAAGCCGCAAATAATATTGCCAGCATAATGCGTGTGAATCTCAAAGAACTCACCATTATCGACGATCTGCAACACCACCTGACGCATGTCATAGGGCATGTTGGCGTTCGCCGGAATGATCTGGTCAAGCACCGCCGAAGGGCGGTCGATCGGGTCATGACAGGGGATCACCGGCGCCCCTTCACGGTTCGAAAGCGGCAGGAACGACATCAGCGCCCGCGTCTGCATCAGCATTTCAACGTCATTCTCGAACGCACCATGCGCGACGCCCGAGACGCGGCTATGCATCTTTGCGCCACCAAGCTCCTCAGCCGTCAGATCCTCATGGGTAACGGTTTTCACCACGTCAGGTCCGGTGACGAACATATAGCTCGACCCCTCGACCATGAAGATGAAATCGGTGATGGCCGGAGAATAGACAGCACCGCCGGCGCATGGCCCCATGATCAGCGAGATTTGCGGCACCACCCCGGATGCCAGAACATTGCGCTGGAACACTTCGGCATAACCGCCAAGCGAGGCGACACCTTCCTGAATGCGTGCGCCACCGGAATCATTCAGCCCGATCAGCGGGATACCGGTCTTGATGGCCTGATCCATGATCTTGCAGATTTTGCCGGCATGGGTCTCGGACAGCGACCCGCCGAGGACGGTGAAATCCTGCGAATAGATGAAGACAGGCCGGCCACCGATGGTGCCATAGCCTGTCACCACACCGTCGCCCGGCACCTTCATCTCCTCCATGCCGAAATCATGGCAGCGATGTTCGACAAACATGTCCCATTCCTCGAATGAGGCGTCGTCGAGAAGCAGGGTGATCCGCTCGCGTGCGGTCAGCTTGCCCTTGCCATGCTGGGTTTCAATACGGTGCTGGCCTCCACCAAGGCGGGCCTTGGCACGCCTTGCCTCGAGTTCGGCAAGAATATCAGTCATCTGGACCACCCGGAACATCGGTCATTCGGAGTCACGAGCTTATCGGAAAGGGACAGCACGGATCAAATGCTTTCGGGCCGTTTCGGGCTGTCGGAATCCTGCCTCAGACGCCATGCGGGCGCATCGCACTTTTCCGGGCCTTGTTCCAATAGCGGAAAAACCTGCCAAGGTCAGGTTCCCTTGTCAGGGTCACAAAAGGCATGTCCTCAACCAATTCAACCATCACGGCGGGCATCGCCTGGCTGATCGCGGCGACCTGTTTCAGGATCACCGGGTCGGGACTGGCCGGCACCAGCAGGCGGGTGACGGCGTGCGCCGCCATCAGCCGCGGCATCAGGTCCACCGCATCACCCTCATAGATATCAACGTCAAGCTCGGCCAGCGTTTCATAGATGAAGAGCTGACGCCGCGTGCCGACATGACCAGCCGCGAATCTATCACGGTCCCAGATGAACAGCGGCGGCGCGCCTCTATCCGCCATCGCGAAGATAGGGTGCGTGCGCCGCAGCGCGCCCTCATGCAACCAGATCAGGTCAGTCATGGACCGGCTCCAGATTCGGGAACAGCAATTCGCTCAGCCTTTCATAGGAATAGGCCAGCACCCGGTTGTCGGACATTCGCGTATTGATGCCATGGCCCGTATATTTCGCGACATTATCAAGATTGAAGATATAGGGCTTTTTCGAAAAGGTACTGGCAATCCATTGCCAGGACAGATTGTTGCTTGCCGGGTCGGCATCAAGAAGATGTTCAAGGAACCAGGCGGCACCAGCCTGCCAACGGACACGCCGCCAATGCACGACATAGGCCGCCAGATACATGCGGGCGTGATTGTGCAGATAGCCAGTCTCATAGAGCATGGTGATGAACTGGTCGAGACAGGCCACGCCGGTCTGGGCATCGATGATGTCGGCCGGCAGAACGGCTTCATAGTCATCGGCATCGAAACCCGTCTTGTAAGCCTCAACGTCGGCCCAGATACGATCCGGATAGGCAAGGTAGAGACGCTGCCAATAGTCACGCCAGGCAAGCTCCTGAATGAATTTTTCAGCTTGCCGCGGGTCCGCCACGGTGGCCAGCGCATGGTTACGCACCTCATCCAGGCTGAGGATCCCATGCCGGATATAGGGAGACAGCCGTGTCACCGCGCCCTCCAGATGATTGCGGCTGGCGCCATACGCAACAGGGTCGATCGCGGCAAGCGCGGCTTCGGCGGCGGCACGACCACCCGCCATCGGACGCGGCGCGGTACTGTCCGGGTCGGCACCTGTTCGCGCAACAAGCTGTGCTTTAATGGCCTGCCGGTCGCTGGCCGTCAGCGCGGCGGGTTGGGTCTGGTCATCCATGCAGTGGCAGATGGGGAACCGGGGCGGCAATGTCCAGCGCCAGGTGCCATATGGCCGACACCCGCCACTCACCTTCCGTCCACAAGATCCTGCAAGGTTAAGGCCAGCGCCGTCTCACGCGGCGCCGCCGGGGCGTTGGCAAGTTCCGGCTGCTGCAAGAGACGCAGCAACGTCTCATAGCCGGCAAGATGCGCGAGGATCAGCGCCGCGCGCATCTCCGGCTCATCCCCCTTCAGGCGCGCCGCCAGAGGCGCGATGACCTGCCGCGACAATGCGGTGGAGAGCGACGGCGCCAGCGACGGGGTGGCAAGCGCGCGCAAAAGCGCCATCATCGGGTCACCGCCGCGGCCCACCTTCATCCGCATGATCGCCGCAGCGCGGGCACCGAACTCATCCATCGGCCCGTCAAGCAGCAGGCCGATATCCAGGCGTGGCAGGATCGCGGCAAGGAACAAACCTTCCTTGGAGCCGAAATAACGCTGGATCAGCGCCACATTCGCGCCTGCACGCCCGGCAATGGCACGCAGCCCCGTGCCGTCATATCCGGTCTCGGCAAAACAGATGCGCGCGGCGGCCAGAATGGCCGATCTGGTGCGATCCGCGGATGTTCCTGCCGCCGATCTTTCAGGTGATCTATCCGGTGATCTATCCGGCAGGCCCGGCTCCGACATTCATTTAACCCCGATGCGTCATGACAGCTTCAGGATCAAATTGTAAACGACTGTTTATATATTTCAAGCTACTGATGCAAACATTCATTTACGAATGAACCACGCAGCAACGTAAACATATGTTTACATTTTATCTAAATATCTGTAAAAAGGTCGTTTTCAGGAAGGCGCTCAGCTTTGAAAAGGCATTCGGCTCCCCAGCCATTCAGGACATGGAAAGGATGATCTTTGGCGCAGCGCGCCCATCATGAATGTCCTGAAATGACGCTGCGCCATCATCCAGCGGGCGAATGTCCGTCCAGCCGTCGCCGGTCACCTTGCCCGATGTCAGCAGCGCCAGCGCTTCGGCAAAATCCTCCACCCGATAGCAATAGGCACCGAAGAAGGCAATTTCCTGAAGGGTGATACGCCGCGTATCAAGGCCAGGCTTCGCATCCTGCAAACCAACATGGATGATGGCGCCGCCAGGGCGCACCATGCGGGATGCGGCGGCGCGGGTGACCCCCATGCCGACAGCGTCAATGACCAGATCGACGCTTGCATCCGCAGGCTGGTCATCGCGCGGGTCATAGCTGGTGCCAAGGCCAAGCGATTCCAGTATCCCGCGGCGCAGCGCATTGGTCTCGGCAATATGGGGCGGCGCGAATCCCCATGCCTTCATCACCTGTGCGCAGAGAAGACCGATCGCCCCACCACCAAGAATTACCGCGCTTGAATCGGCATCGGCACCGGCACGCTGGGCCAACCTGATCGTCCGTACCGCGACCGCTGTCGGTTCGGCAAGCGCCGCCGCCTCGAAGGGCAGCCCATCATCAATCACTGTCAGATTGCGGTCGGGAATGCGAAGCTGCTCGGCAAAGGCCCCGGGATAGCGCATGCCAATCAACTCGCGTCCGGCGCAGAGGTGACTGTCACCGGCCCGGCAGGCCGCACAGTCAAGGCAGGCAATGAGCGGATTGATCGCCACCCGCTGGCCGGCAAGTGGCCCATGGCGGACAATACCGACAGCCTCATGCCCGAGGACAAGCGGCGGCACCCGGCGGCCATCATGGCCGTGCCAGGCATGCATGTCGGACCCGCAGATCCCACAGAAGGCAATATCGACAATGCTCTCGCCGGCATTGGCGACGGGCGCCTCGACCTGCCTGATCTGGCTTTCCTGCGTGCCAGTATAGACAAGTGCCTTCATTTCGCTTTGAACCCTCCATCAACCACCAGGATCTGCCCTGTGACATAGGCACCAAACCCAGCAAGCGGGAAAAGTGCTGCGCCGGGATACATCTCCCGCGCCGTCACTTGGCCACTTCGGCCATGAAGCGTTCCTTGATCATCACTGGATCATGCTCGATGACAGGCACCGCAATGTTGCCCGACTGACATTTTGAGATGATGATGGTTGCATGATCGGCGGCAAGCGCGGCCTGCATCGCGGCAGCTGTGTCGGCAGCGTCACATTCGACGACATGCTCGCATCCGCAGGCCCGCGACACCTCGGCAAGCGATGTGCGCATGCTGGAATAGGTTGGCTGATCACCGGTCGACCCATAGCTGCCATTATCGATGATAAGAAGAATGAAGTTCGGCGCCGGGTTGTTGGCAATGGTTGGTAGTGTGCCGAAATTCATCAGCACCGAGCCATCACCATCAATGGCGATCACCTTCTTGTCCTGCGCCAGCGCCAGACCAAGCCCGATCGACGAGGCAAGCCCCATCGTGCCCAGCATGTAGAAATTCGTCGGCTGGTCATCCAGAAGATGCATCTCCTGGCTTGGCAGGCCGATATTGGTCACCACAAGCTGGTCGGAGATCAGCGGAATGAGAGTCTTCAATACCTCGCTTCTGATCATGATCCTATTGTCCCTTCCAGAAGGTGGCGTCCATCAGGACCGCAACCGGTTTGCGCGCCATATAGGCATGGTTCAGGATGCCCGACAGTTCCACCGCGTCATCAGGCTGGTGAAAGTGATAGGTCGGGATGTTGAGCTGCGCCAGAAGTGCCTTGGTATGCACCGCCATTTCGACCTGGCAGGCCACCGGCTCGCCAACCTCGCCGCGATAGCTGATCAGCATCGGCAACGGCATCCGGTAATACTGGATCAGCGTCGTCAGCGCGTTGATGGTCACGCCGATGGCGGTGTTCTGCATGATGATGGCCGGGCGGCGCCCGCCCATGAAAGCGCCGGCGCACAGGCCCATGCCTTCATCCTCGCGGTTCGCCGGAACGTGAATCATATCGTCCGACTGGTCGATCTTCTCGATTACCCCGGCAAGCTGTTTGCATGGCACGGTCGTCACAAAGCCGACATTGTTGGCCTTCAGCGCGTCCATGATGACATCATTGACTGACATCCTGTCCTATTCCTCTCGTTACAGATCAAATTCAGGCAAGGTTCTCGCCCGGGAAATATTTACGAAGCCTCGCATCACCCGCCCGTGCATGCGCCTCCATGCCTTCCAACCTGGAAATCCGCGCCGCCGCCTGGCCAACCTCGCGGTTTGCCTCACGGGTCATTCGCTGGGTTGTCACGACCTTCATAAACTTATGCACTGACAGGCCGCCTGTATAGTGCGCCGCTCCCTTTGTCGGCAGAATATGATTGGTGCCGGAACATTTGTCACCATAGGTCACGGTGGTTTCTTCACCGATAAACAGCGAGCCGTAATTGCGAAGCGTCGCCGCGTACCAGTCATCACGCGCGGTCTGCACTTCAAGATGCTCGGCCGCATATTCGTCCGAAACCGCCACCGCCTCTTCGTCACTGTCACACAGGATCACCTCGCCATAATCGCGCCAGGCCACCGTCGCGGCATCGCGCGCCGTCTGCGGCAAGGCCGCGATCAGCCCGCCCATGCGCGCCATCACATCATCGGCAAGCTGGCGCGAGGTGGTGATCAGCCAGGCCGGCGAATCCGGCCCATGTTCCGCCTGGCTGACAAGGTCCTCAGCAACGATCTGCGGATCGGCGCTGTCATCGGCGATCACCGCAATCTCGGTCGGGCCGGCAAACATGTCGATCCCGACCCGGCCATACAGCATGCGCTTGGCCTCGGCGACAAACCGGTTACCGGGCCCGACAAGGATGCGCGCCGGCCTGCCGGTGAACAGCCCGAACGTCATCGCTGCAATCCCCTGCACGCCGCCAAGCGCCAGAATGGTGTCAACGCCGCACTGCGCCATCGCATAGAGGATCGCCGGGTTCGGGCCGGCATCGCCGCGCGGCGCCGTGCAGGCAACAATATGGTCAACTCCGGCAACGCGCGCCGTCGCAATGGACATGATCGCCGAGGCAACATGCGCATAACGCCCGCCCGGCACATAACATCCGGCCGTCTCTATCGGAATCAGCTTTTGCCCCGCCCACAGGCCGGGCGACAATTCGGTCTCAAACGCGGTGATCGAGGCTTTCTGCGCCTCGGCGAATTTCGTCACCCGGTCAAAGGAGAAACGGATATCGTCCTTCAATTGCTGCGAGACCTCGTCACCGGCCGCGGCGATGACATCCGGCCGGACAATGATATCACCATGGTAATTGTCGAGATCACGGCCATAGGCGATGGCCGCAGCCTCGCCCTCTGCCTCGATGCGGGCCAGCATCGTCTCGACAATGCGGCGCGTCTCGTCGGTTCCCGTCAGCGGGGTCTTCGAGGCTTTCTTCAGATAGGTAATGGCCATGTCAGGCTTATCCTCCATAGATCAACTTTGGCAGCCACAGGGCTATTTGCGGGAACAGGAATATCAGCACAAGACCAATCACCTGGATCACCATGAACTGCATCATCCCGAGATAGATATCCTTCAGATCCCAGTCCGGCACAACGCCCTTCAGGAAATAGGCCGACAACGCCACCGGCGGGCTTAGCCAGGCCGTCTGCAGATTCACCGCGACCAGAATGCCGAACCAGACAAGATTGACCTCAAGCTTGATCAGCACCGGGATCAGGATCGGCACGATGATCAGAACAATCGGCACCCATTCCAACGGCCATCCCAGCAGGAAGATCATCGCCATCACCATGATCAGGATCAGCGTTGGTGACAGATCCCATGCCAGCAGAAATTCGGTGATCATGGTCGGCGTGCCAAGCCGCGAGAACACCGCGCCGAAGAAATTGGACGCCGCGACAAGGAACAGGATCAGGACCGAGATTTCCAGCGTCTTGATCAGCGCGTCATAGAACATCCGTGTGGTCAGCTTGCGATAGGCAATTGTCAGCACCAGCGCCCCGAACGCGCCGCATCCGGCACCCTCGGTCGGCGTGGCCCAGCCAAACAGGATTGATCCGAGCGCAAAGGCCACCAGCGCCGAGGGCGGCACCAGACCCATGAAGAATTCATGCCACAGATCAGAGAAGAAAAATCCCTTCGGCCGCGCCGTCCGGACCCAGCGTGACGCGCCATACATGATGCCGGCCCAGGCAAGCGGCACAATCAGCGAGGATCCAGGGAAGATGCCGGCCAGCGCACCTGACAGTCCCATCACCATCAATGTAAACAGCATGATGATCGCGCCGATGACCAGCACGGCCTCGAGCCAGTAATAGGGGGATGTTGGCGGCTGTTCCTCGACAGTGAGTGTCGGCCCGAGGTTTGGATTCAGCCAGCATCGGATCAGGGCGTAGGCGGCATAGAGACTGGCCAGCATAATGCCGGGGATGATCGCTGCCGCAAAAAGATCGGTCACCGGCACTTCCAGAACAGGCCCCATCACAACCAGCATGATGGAGGGCGGGATCAGGATGCCGAGCGTACCACCGGCGGTGATTGTGCCGGCGGCCAGCCTGACATCATATCCCGACCGGTTCATCGTTTTCGCCGCCATGATGCCAAGGAGCGTCACCGAGGCACCGACAATGCCCGTGGCAGCGGCAAAGATTGTCGAGACGAACAGAACCGCCAGATAGAGCGCCCCGCGGGTGCGAGAGAGCATCAGTTGAACCGATGTGAACAGCCGTTCCATCAGACCCGCCTGTTCCATCAGGATTCCCATGAAGACAAACAGCGGCACCGCGGCAAGAGTCTGTTCCAGCATCACATTGTTGAATTGCAGACTTTGCAGATGAAAGACGAGCTTTGTGCCGAATCCCCAGGCACCGAAGACAAAGCCAAGGAAGATCAGGGTGAAGGAAATCGGGAAGCCAACAAAAATCGCCAGCAACATCGCCGTGATCATGAAAACCCCGATCATCTGCGGTGTAAAGCCGCCGGCGCCCTTCAGGCTGATCGCGAACAGCGACCATTCGGGCATCGCCTTCGGGAAGAAGACGTTCAGGAAAATGATTGCCAGCACCAGCGCGTAGACGGGCAGCAAGCGGATGATCCCTCGCCTTATCGACGGTGACAGATTATGGATTGCCCGCGCCAGTTCGGCCACGCCCTGCAGGGCCAACAGCGCAATCCCGACCGGCATGGCCGTGCGCATTGGCGCCAGCGGGGCCATCAGCGCCGAGTCCATCGTCAGCTCCCAGCGAGACCAGGTCTTCACACTATATTCAAAAGTGATCCAGAAGAAGAACAGCATCGCCGGAAAATAGAACAGCAGATACAGCAATGCATCGACCAGCGCCTGTGTCCGTGGCGACCAGGTACGATACAGAAAATCAGCCCTGATATGAATCCCGCGCATCAACGCATAGCCTGCACCAAGCATGAACATGGCACCTGACAGCATGCGGCTGGTGTCATAGGCCCAGTCGGTCGGTGCCAGAAACAGCTTGCGCGCCACCACCTCATAGACCATGGCGATGATGACCGGCACAAGAAGCAGACAGGTCACCCGTCCGGCCCAGTTGTTCAGAACATCAATAAACGAGATGACCCGCCGGATCGCCGGATGCATGTCCTCGGGCGTCTCGCCGACCCCGCCGGCGCGGCGCTCGGCAATCAATTCGTCAGCCGTTTCAAGCTGATCAATATCTGGTGTCTGTGCCATGGCATCCCTCCCCGGACCGGCGTCGACCGTCATCACCCACTCAGGATGAAATGAAAAGCCGGTGGGCCATCAGCCAAACAGCCCACCGTGACACATGATTACTTCACACTGTCGGCGAACGCCTTGCCGAGACCTGCATTGGATGCCTGCGCGCCAGCCCAGAAGGGAACGGCGATGGCCGCAAAATCCTTTTGCGACTGCCACACCTCGGCAAAGAAGGCATTATTTTCAGCATTCTCCTCAAGTAGATTGCTGGCAGCCTCCATATAGGCCGGGAAATAATCGGCCGGCGTATCATGGAGGATCACACCGTGATTGTCGGTCAGGTCCTTGAGGGCCTTGCCGTTTTCGATGATACGGTAGGAAATGGCACGCATCAGCGATGCATTGGCGGCAACCTCTATGGCCTTCTGCTGCGTCGGTGTCAGCGCGTCATAGACATCACCATTCAGATACAAATCGGCATTCACGACAACCTGGTGCAGGCCCTGAAGGTAGTAATGTTTCAGGACCTTCTGGAACCCGAAGATGGAATCAGGCTTCGGGCAACACCATTCGGCGGCGTCGATGGTGCCTTTTTCCAGCGCCGGCAGAATATCACCGCCGCCCATGGCAACCGAGGCAACGCCAATATCCTTGTAGGACTGCCCCGGAATGCCCGGAGGCGTGCGGAACCGGTATTTACGGAAATCATCCATCGAATGGATCGGCTCCTTGAACCAGCCAAGCGCCTCCGGCCCGACAGGCTGCAGCATGAAGCCCTTCACATTCACACCCATCTCGTCCCACAGGCGGTCATACAGCTCCTTGCCGCCGCCATATTGGAACCAGGACATGAAGGCGATGTTATCGATTCCGACACCGGCACCAGCAACAGGCGAGCCGAACAGCATGGCCGCCGGATGCTTGCCCGACCAGTAATGGGTCCAGGCAAAACCGCCATCAACAAGACCGGAATCCACCGCATCGATGATATCACTGACACCGACAACAGCGCCTGCCGGCAGAAGCTCAAACTTCACCTCACCTTCTGTAAGCGCTTCAACATCAGTGGCAAAGCTGTTGACCATGACAGCTTCATCCGCGCTCAGCGGCACCGCCAGCTGGATTTTCAAGGTGGTTGCCGCCATGGCACTGGTCATCATGATTGCGCCCGCAGCAATGCCGACGATACTTG
>CBFHNZ010000017.1:17973-42397 GCA_965657415.1 Puniceispirillaceae bacterium (SeqCode)
GCGCCGACAATCGTCAAGAGTTTAGACATAGTGTCCTCCCTACTCTCTATCGCCCTCGCGGTACAAAATTGATCCGACGCCGCCAAAGGCCCCGCGACGCCTACACCTCAATCACATTCCTTTCTTTGGTCCCGGTCAGGTCACATTGACCTGCCGTTTCGCAAGAATCTTTTTGTCATGGCCATCTTCACGCCCGTATCCAGCCGATATCCCGCCCGCCGTCATACAGCATGATCACCGTCAGATAGACCAGGAACACCAGTCCGGCGTAGGACAGCCAGCGATAGGTCACCATCACCTTCATGATCAGCGAGGCAAACACCGCCATGATGAAAATCGCCAGCGCCAAGCCGAACACCAGCAGCCTGGTATCCTCGCGCGCGATCGCCGCAACGGCGACGACATTGTCCAGCGACATCGACACATCGGCCAGCATGATGGTGACCAGCGCCGCGCCGAATTTCTTTGGCGCCGCGCCTTCGGCCGGGCCTTCCTGTTCAGCGGCGTTGAATGCCTTCAGGTCCTTGTAGAAACGCCAGCACACCCAGGCCAGAAGCATCCCACCAATAAGCAGGATCCCCTTTATCGAGATCAGGAATGAAGCCATGACGGCAAAAATAATCCGCATGACGGCCGCCATCATCATGCCGATCATGATTGCGCGGCGGCGAAATTCGGGCGCCAGACCGGCGGCGGCCATGCCAATGACCAACGCGTTGTCGCCAGACAGAATGATGTCGGCAAAGATGATCTGCAGGATGCCGGTGACCGTCTCGAAACTCATGCCGCATCCTCAATCACCATGTCGGATGCCTTTTCGCCAATCATGATGGCCGGCGCGTTGGTATTGCCCGAGGTGATCACCGGCATGATCGAGGCATCGGCAACACGAAGTCCCTCAATGCCATGCACACGAAGCCGCGGATCGACAACCGCCATCGGATCGCCCCCCATCTTGCAGGTGCCTGTCGGGTGATAGATTGTGGTCGCCGTATTGCGCGCCCATTCAAGGATCGCCGCGTCATCATCCGCAGCCACCGACGGGCCGGGTGAATATTCGCCGGTGATCATCGAGGCGACAGGTTCAGCGGCGCAGACGGCGCGGGCAATCTTAATGCCAGCGACAATCGTATCGCAGTCGGTCTGTGTTGCCAGATAGTTCGGATGAATGGCGATGTGGTCATCGGGCGAGGCCGATTTCAGCGCCAGATGACCGGTGCTTTCCGGGCGGAGCTGCAGCACCGAGGCGGTAAAGGCCGAAAATTCATGCGTTCCCTCCCCCGGCCTGTCGGTGCTGAAGGGCTGGATATGGAACTGGATATCGGGTGTTTCCAGTTCTGGCCGCGTCTTCAGGAAGGCGGTGCCAAGGCTGGCTGCCATTGCCATCGGCCCGGTACGACGCAACGCATATTCCAGCGCGATGCCGATATATTGCAGGGGGTGGCGTGTCTCGCTGTTGATGGTGCTGCCACCGGTCCTGTAGACCGGGCGGGCCTGTAGATGGTCCTGCAAATTCTTGCCGACCCCCGGCAGATCCTTCACCACGGTGATGCCGTGCTGCTGCAACTCACCGCCGGCACCGATCCCGGAGAGCATCAGCAGATGCGGTGAGCCGAGCGACCCCGCCGACAGGATGACTTCACGCCGGGCCCGTACCTCGATCAGCGCACCGCCGCGGCGCACCCGAATGCCGGCCGCACGACGCCCCTCCATGATCACCGATTCGGTCTGCGCGCCAGTGAAAATGTGCAGATTCTGGCGCTTGCTGGCAGGCTTCAGAAAGGCAGCGGCGCTGCTACAGCGCCGGCCATTGCGCATTGTCATCTGGAAATGACCGACACCTTCCTGATCCTCGCCATTGTAATCATCATTGCGGGGATAGCCGCGGCGTGTTGCCGCTTCAACCCAGGCATCGACTACCGGGCGCGTCAGTCGGCTTCTCGAGACGTTCAGCGGGCCGCCCGTACCCCGAACGTCCGAATTCGTATCCGTATCCGACAGGGCGCCTTCCCAGTTTTCCGACCGACGGAACAGCGGCATCACATCATCCCAAGCCCAGCCGACATTGCCAAGCTGACGCCAATGATCGAAATCCTGCGGCTGACCGCGAACATAGAGAAGACCGTTGATTGAACTGCTGCCACCCAGAACGCGCCCGCGCGGCCAGTTGATGGCGCGCCCGTTCAACCCCGGATCGGGTTCGGTGCGGTAGCACCAGTCAGTGGCCGGATTGCCCATCGTCTTGAAATACCCGACCGGGATATGGATCCACGGATTGGCATCACGCCCACCAGCCTCGACCAGAGCAACCTGATACCGGCCGTCTTCCGACAAGCGGTTCGCAAGTACGCAGCCAGCCGAACCGGCACCAACGATGACAAAGTCGAATTCCACCCTTAAAGCCTCTTTTATGAGTTTTTGAGACTTTTAATCCCTTTTTTTGTAATTATGATGGAGAAAGGATGCACGATGTCGCACTCAAAGCAAGCGTTAATCCTTAGTGGGAAAAGGGATCAAGCCGGAATGAGTGATCAGGTACCGCCAAATTTACGGGTTTTCAGGATCCTTGAGGAACTGTCAGACAGTGCCGAGCCGCTGACTCCCACTGAATTGACGCGCCGTCTCGGCTGGCCGAAACAAACCGTCCACCGACTGTGTCAGACGCTTGTCGAGGCCGGCATTCTGGAGAAGCATGACAGGCGGCTGTCCCCCGGGCGGCGGACAGACAGGCTGGCGCTTGGCCTTGCGAATCGAGCCGCTGGCCGGATTGGCTGTCATCAAATTCTCCGCCAGGTGGCGGCCGATACCGGCGAGACGGTGAATTTCGTGCGGCCCGAGCCCGGCGGCATGCGCTATGTCGACCGGGTCGAGACGAACTGGGCCTTTCGCGTCGCCCTACCGATTGGTTCGCATGTTCCCTTCCACTGCACGGCAAGCGGCAAGATCTATATGGCAAGCCTGCCGGCGGTAAGGCGGCGGGCCTTTCTTGCCAGCCTGAAACTCGACGCGCTGACGGCAAACACGCATGTTGACGTCGACAGCCTTGCCGATGAATTGGTGAAAGTTCGCCGCGCCGGATACAGTCTTGACCGTGAGGAATTCCATGACGCCATGGTCGCCATTGCGGTGCCGGTGAATGACATGACCGGCCGCTTCTATGCCGCGCTGGCGGTGCATGGCCCGACACAACGATTCAATCTCGATGCGGCGCTGAAAAGCCGGGAATTGCTACATGGCCATGCGGCCAGAATCAGTCAGGTGCTGTTCGCGGTTGGCGACAGCAGCGGGGGCTGACCGCCCTCGGTCAGGGCGCGCTGGCGGCGGGCCTCCTCAAGCGCCCTGACAGCCACAACGGAAATCACATAAAAGACCGAGAACTGGTCCAACAGGGCGTCAGTCAATGGCGTGTCATGATCAACGGATCGGAGCGCCGCATCAGGGTCGACCGCGCCGCCTTGCGGGGATGTGTATGAATGCCCGGCCAATTCTCGCATACCGTCCTGTTCATTCCGTCTGTGCCTTGCCCGCCTCCCCGCACCATCCGTGCCCAACGGCCTGGTGCAGGTCAGTGTCGACGCTGGCAAAGCCCCTCGTCAAGGAAAGCATTTCAGTTGCCTGGTCGGCAAGGCACCAACCGTGACGGACACAGCAATATTTGACACAGATTTCAGACCGGCTTTACAAGATTGTGCCAGGGTTTACAAACCGTGACGGTGTTTACAACCGTGACAGGGTTTCACAGAACCGTGACAAATCGCGGACATAACGCTGGCGTTGTGGCATCTGAGGGAGCGATTTCATGGCAAGCACGCTGTTCACATCAAAAGGCGGTGTCTATCGCGGCAATCTGCACGGCCATTCAACCCATTCGGACGGGCAGAACAGCCCGGTAGAGGTCGTCGAGCTTTACCGCGCAGCAGGGTATGACTTCACCTGTCTGTCAGAACATCTGTGGTCGGACCCGCGGTTCAGCGCCCCGACCATCATCGATACCACCGCCTTCGACAGTCCAGATTTCGTCACCATCATCTCAGCCGAACTGCACTGCCCGGGAAAGGCGCATGACCGCGATGGTCTCTGGCATATTGTAGCAAATGGTCTGCCAGTCGATTTTCCAATGGCGGGCGACGGCGAGACCGGCCCGGACATGGTGCGCCGCGCCGTGGCGGCCGGGGCCTATGTCACCATCGCGCATCCCGAATGGTATTGCCTGACCGATGAGGAAGCACGCAGCCTGGCGGCGGCCGGGGCACATGGGGTTGAGATCTACAACCACAGTTCGGCCCTTGAGGCGGCGCGCGGCGGCGGCATCGCGACACTCGACCTGCTGCTGCATGCGGGGCACCGGTTGCATCTGACGGCCACCGATGATTCGCACCATGTCCCGGGAGATGCCTTTGGCGGATGGGTCATGGTGGCGGCGGACAGCCTCAGCGCCGCCGATATCGTGGTGGCACTGAAGGCCGGTCGTTTCTATGCCTCGGCCGGTCCGGACTTCACCGACATTACGATTGACGGCACCACGCTTCATGTCGGCACATCGCCGGTTGAGCGGGTGATTCTCGTCGCCGACAATCACCAGGCACAGTTTGTTGCCGGGGCCGACTTGACGATGGCAAATTTCGATCTGGCCTCCCTCGACAGCGAATTTTTCCGAATTGTCGCGATGGACGGGCAGGGGCGCAGCGCGTGGTCCAACCCCATCTGGAGGGATGCGGTTGGCTAGGCAGGGGGGGCAAATGGTTGTGCTGACACGGCCCAGACCCCACATCGATTGCATGACAATGCAACTTTTCATTCTGGTGCGCCAGACCATGGTGGCCCGCTGGCGGGCGATTTGCCTGGCGGCGCTTTTGGCGATGCCGGCCTTCCTCATCACACCCGCCGCGCAGGCTGAACCGCTTGCCGAAGCAATCGACCGGATTGGCGGCAATGTTCTGTTCCTGCGTCATGCGTTGGCGCCCGGTTTTGGCGATCCTGCCCGGTTCGATGTCGATGACTGCGCCACGCAGCGCAATCTGGATGAAGCCGGGCGCGAGCAGGCGCGCGCCATCGGTGCCTATATGACACGCCATGCCATCACCCCGGATATCATCCTCAGCAGCCAGTGGTGTCGGTGCCAGGACACCGCCAGTGAAATGGCGATCGGCCCCTTTTCCACCCATATCGGGCTGAATTCCTTTTTTAACGGGCATGTCGACCGCGACCTGACGCTGGCGGCGCTGCGCGAATATATGGCGCAAATCGAACCGGACAGGCTGGAATTGATGGTCACGCATCAGGTGGTGATCAGCGCCATCACCGGGATCGCCCCGCGAAGCGGCGGGATGGTTGTCTATAACAGCCGCAGCGGCGAGGCGGTGTCGGTGCCGCCCTTGGTCAAATAGGGACTGATCACCTTCACCGCGCACATCATACAATCCTTATACAATCCTTCCTGGCCCTTCCTGGCCCTTCCTGGCCCTTCCCGGCCCTTCCCGGCCCTTCCCGGCACGGCATGCGGCCGGCGGGGCCTTGCGGGAAAGCTGAATATCGCCCTCGCGGAAGTGGCGGGTCGGGCACAAGAAACGGGCCGGCAAAGCCGACCCGTCTGCAGGGAGGAACCATGAAGGTATGGTTTGATGATGACCCGGCAGCATGGTTGCAAGATGGCCCAAAAATGGCCATTTCGGGGCAGCTTAACCACCCCCTTGAACAACTTATTTAGCGCCCTATATCAGTTTGGTAACGCCGTAACGGGTTACAAAATCATATGTCTAACCGTCGCCTTGCCTGATTGGGAGGCGGCACAACACTCGCTTGAAAGAGGAGATGAAAATGACTCTGTTTACCACCCCTATGGCCCGCCAGTTCGTTGGCTTTGACTCGCTGTTCGAAGAACTGAACCGCCTGTCCGACCGTAAAGAGCCGAACTACCCGGCCTACAACATCGCCAAGGATGATGAGGAGCATTACCGGATCGAGCTTGCGCTTGCCGGTTTCGGTGCCGATGACATCAGCATCCAGACCGAGAAAGGTGTGCTGACCATCGAGGCCAGCAAGGGCGAGGACACCGGCAATTATCTCTATCAGGGGATCGCGCAGCGCGGCTTCTCGAAGATGTTCCGGCTTGCCGAATATATGAAGGTCGAGGACGCGCAGTTCGTCGACGGCATCCTGACCGTCTTCCTGAAGCGCGAGATCCCGGAAGCCGACAAGCCGAAGCAGATCAGCATCAACGGCAAGCCGAAGAAGCTGATCAAGGCCGCCTGATTCCGGCGTCATCAATGAACCACAGGGGTGGCGGTCGAAAGATCGCCGCCTTTTTTCATGCCAAACCGCCCAAAGGTTTTAGACCCGGAGGGTTTTATACATATCAAAAAAACCCCCGGTGGCGCACACCACCGGGGATCCGAGTTTCAGGAGGGAGAAACATGAAAAACTGCTCATGCACCCCCTGTAACGTCGATCCGCGGAATTTGTTTAATTCCCGACAAGCTGCCTGAAACGGGGGCCTAGCCGTCGAAGCGTGCGGCGATTGTCGCAAGATCGCGGCATTCCGGCACCGGGCTGATGACCCGCCCGTCGGCAAGATGCTGTAGCAGATTGTCAACGACAAGATTACCCATGGCGCGACGGGTCTCCACGGTGGCGCTGCCGATATGCGGCGTCAGCACGACATTCGGCATGGCGAGAAGCGCCTCCGGCACATTCGGCTCGTCAGCGAAGACATCAAGCCCGGCGCCGCCAAGGCGACCATCCTGAAGCGCGGTGACAAGCGCCGGCTCATCGACAACAGACCCACGCGACACATTCACCAGCAGCCCCTCCGACCCCAGCGCGTCAAGCACCCTGCGGTCGACAATGCCGCGCGTGTCGTCCCCGCCGGGGGTCACGACAAAAAGCACCTCGCAGACCGCGGCCATTTCGGCAAGATCACCATAATAGCGATAGGGAACATCGCGCGGCGTGCGATTATGATAGGCAATCTTTGCGTGGAACGGCTCCAGCTTGTGCGCCAGTGCAAGGCCGATCCGGCCAAGGCCGAGAATCCCGACCCGCCGGCTATCTGCCGAACGCGACAGTCTCATGTGCCCCTCATCAGGCCACCGCCCGGCCCGGACAAAGGCATCGCTTGCCAGAAGATTGCGATAGCTTGCCAGCATCAGCATCAACGCCGTTGTCGCCACCTCGTCATTCAGCACCTGCGGCGTGTGCGTCACCAGGACCCCCCGCGACACCGAAAGATCGACATCAATGGCGTCATAGCCGACTCCGTAATTGCTGATCAGCGCCAGATTCGGCATCGCCTCCATCCAGTCCCGGGGCACCCCGTAATGCCCGTCGGTCAGCGCATATCGGATGCTGGCACCTTCGCGGCCCAGAAAGGAGGCCATGTCGTCGATCCGGTGCGCATCATGCACGTCAAGCCTGCCATCAAGCCGATCCCGCATTTCGGTTGTGATCTCGCCAATGATAAGAAGGCCGACTGTCATTGCCTTGCTCCAATTTGATTGTTTTCATGGTGGCGCGGCCGGGACAGGCGGTCCGGTCTTCAGGTCATGAATGAACGCCAGATAAACCGGTATCCAGAGTGATGGGTTGCGACGCAGTGGTCGCGGCCCGCAAAAGTAAAGGAATGGCTGCAATGGCTTGTCAAGAAGCAAACCCCGAGAATGGCTCCGGGAAGGGACATTGAACAGACGCATTGAACATAGCCAAAGCCGATTCGGCGTGGCAGTTTGGTGCTATCAATATCGGGGGCTTTTGGCGGGGTAGGCCAAATGCCTAAATCAATATCCCCGATATCAACATCATTGAGGGTTTCATGACTGAACGGGGACGACTTGCCGGCAAGGCGGCGCTGGTCACCGCGGCTGGTCAGGGAACAAAGGGGCAGGGATGACAGACAGAAAGATCAAACCGGCTGAGCTGCGCTCGCGGCAATGGTTCAACAATCCGGATGATGCCGAGATGACGGCGCTCTATACCGAGCGATATCTGAATTACGGCCTGACCCGCGAAGAGTTGCGTGATGGTCGCCCGATCATCGCCATCGCACAGACCGGATCCGATCTGTCGCCCTGCAACCGGCATCATCTGGAGCTGGCGAAACGTGTTCGTGACGGCATTATCGCCGCCGGCGGTCTGCCGATGGAAGTGCCGGTGCATCCGATCCAGGAAACCGGCAAGCGGCCAACCGCGATGCTTGACCGGAACCTTGCCTATCTCAGCCTTGTCGAAACACTCTATGGCTATCCGATTGATGGTGTGGTGCTGATGATCGGCTGCGACAAGACCACGCCAGCCCTGCTGATGGCGGCGGCGACGGTTGATATTCCGGCCATCGCGCTGTCTGTCGGGCCAATGCTGAATGGCTGGCATGATGGTGAACGGACGGGGTCGGGCACAATCGTCTGGAAGGCACGCCAGATGATCGCCGCCGGCGAGATCGATGATGATGGCTTTCTGGACCTTGTCACCTCTTCGACGCCCTCGACAGGCTATTGCAACACCATGGGAACGGCGACAACGATGAACTCCCTTGCCGAGGGGCTTGGCATGCAGCTGCCTGGTTCAGCGGCGATTCCGGCCCCCTACCGCGAGCGTGGCCAGATCGCCTATCACACCGGCAATCGCATCGTCGACATGGTGTGGGATGATCTGAAACCGTCGGACATCATGACCCGCGCCGCCTTTGAAAACGCCATCGTGCTGAATTCCGCCATTGGCGGGTCGACCAACGCACCGATCCATCTGAACGCAGTGGCCCGGCATCTGGGGATCGAGCTGACGAATGATGACTGGCAGGCGCATGGCCACCAGGTGCCATTGCTGGTCAATCTGCAGCCGGCAGGCGAATATCTTGGTGAGGATTACCACCGTGCTGGCGGCGTGCCGGCGGTGATTGGCGAATTGATGCGGCATGATCTGCTGCCGCACCCGCAGGCGATCACCGCGAACGGCCGGGCCATCGGCGAGAATTGCCGCGATGTGGCCATCGCCAATCCAGACGTAATCTGGCCGGTCGACAACCCGATGAAGCCGGCAGCCGGTTTCATCAATCTGCGTGGCAATCTGTTCGACAGCGCGATCATGAAGACAAGCGTCATCAGCCCGTCCTTTGCCGCACGGTTCCTGTCGAACCCGGATGACCCGAACGCCTTTGAAGGCACCGCCTATGTCTTTGACGGGCCGGTCGATTTCCATGCACGGATCGATGATGAAGCACTTGCCATGGACAGCACCGCGATCCTGGTGATGCGCGGTGCCGGGCCAATCGGCTATCCTGGCGGTGCCGAGGTGGTCAATATGCGCCCGCCGGCCTATCTGATCAAACAGGGGATTGATGAATTGCCCTGCATCGGCGACGGGCGACAATCCGGCACCTCGGGGTCGCCCTCGATCCTGAACGCCTCGCCGGAGGCCGCCGATGGTGGTGGACTGGCGCTGATCCGTACCGGCGACAGGGTACGAGTCGATCTGAACAGCTGCACGGTGGATATGCTGATATCGGAGGATGAACTGGCATCACGCGCCACCGCGCTGGCCGATGCCGGCGGGTTTCCAAGCCCGGAGAGCCAGTCCCCATGGCAGCAGATCTTCCGCGAAAGGGTGCGTCCCTTCGCCGAGGGGATGGTGCTGGACGGTGCAACCGACTACAAATCCATTGTCCGCACACGCGGCATGCCGCGCGACAACCACTGACAATCACCAACAACTACCAGCACCCCCACATGCACATGAACGCAACCGGAGATTTCTGATGAAACTGATTCGTTATGGTGACACCGGCCAGGAAAAACCCGGTCTTGTTGATGCAACCGGCACGATCCGCGATCTGTCGGCGCATGTCGGCGACATCACCGGCACCACACTGGACAACGCCACACTGGACAGGCTGCGTGGCCTCGATCCGGCATCGCTGCCGGCGGTGGATGATGCTGTCAGGATCGGTCCTTGTGTTGGCGGAATAGGCAAATTTCTGTGCATCGGGTTGAACTATTCGGATCATGCGGCGGAAACCGGCGCCGACATCCCCGAACATCCAATCCTGTTCATGAAGGCCACCTCGGCCGTTGTCGGGCCGAATGACCGGGTGATGATGCCGCGCCACTCACAGCATAGCGACTGGGAGGTCGAACTTGGCGTGGTCATCGGCACCACCTGCAAATATGTCTCGGTCGACAAGGCGCTGGACCATGTCGCCGGCTATTTCATCTCGAACGATGTCTCCGAACGGCATTTCCAGAGCAAACTCACCGGCCAGTGGACAAAGGGCAAATCCTGCGACACCTTCGGGCCGATTGGCCCCTGGCTTGTCACCGCCGACGAGGTGCCTGACCCGCAGAATCTGAACATGGCACTGGATGTCAACGGTGTTCGCCGACAGACAGGCAACACTTCGACGATGATCTTCACCGTCGCCGAATGTATCTCGCACCTGTCGGAACTGATGACACTACATCCGGGGGATGTCATTTCCACCGGCACACCGCCGGGTGTTGGCATGGGAATCAAGCCCGAGCCTGTCTTCCTGCAGGAAGGCGATGTGATGGAACTGACCATTGACGGGCTTGGCCAGCAGCGCCAGGAGGTCGGGCGGGACCCCGCCTGACACGGACCATGACCCCTGCCGGTGCCATGGCCGATATCGTGCTTGTCGACTGGGGCACCAGTACGGTGCGCGTCTGGGCGCTCGACCGGGAAGAAACTCTGCTGGATGAACGACGGTCGGACGGCGGCATGGGCAGCCTGCCGCGTGACGATTACAGTCCAGAACTAGAGCGCTATCTGTCGGCGATGCAGGTGCCACAGGACATACCGGTTCTGATCTGCGGCATGGCCGGCGCGGCGCAGGGATGGCAGGAAGCGCCTTATCTTGATGTTCCCACCGACTTCGCCGCGCTGGCGGATAGGGCGGTGCGGGTTGCAGGTCAGACACGCGATATCAGGATTCTTCCCGGCATCGCACAGCGCGACACCGCCAATCCCGACGTGATGCGCGGCGAGGAGACAACCTTGCATGGGCTTGCCCGGACCGGGGTGCGGGACGGCATCGTCTGTCTTCCGGGAACACATTCGAAATGGGTCCGTATCAAGGCCGGCCGGCTGGTTGGTTTCCGCACCATGATGACAGGTGAGATGTTCGCCCTTCTTGGTAGCCAGTCAATCCTGCGCCATACGGTGGTGTCCGACAACTGGTCCGATGATGATTTCATGGATGCTGTCCGCGAGGCCCATACGGACCCGGCGCGGGCACTTGCTGCGCTGTTCGGGCTTCGCGCCGGTCCATTATTGTTCGCGGATGTGGCGCCGCATGGGGCCTCCCGGCTGTCCGGCCTGATGATCGGCGGCGAAATCGCCAGCTGTCATGAGGTGGATGGTGGCCGAATCTACCTGGCAGCGACAGGCGGAATAGCGACACGCTATGAAGAGGCGCTGACCGGGCTCGGCATCAGGTTTGACATGGTGGATGCCGAAGCGGCAGTCCGGACCGGACTGTTCGATATTGCGTCCCGCCTGTGGCCAGACCGAATTCCGCCCGCACCGGGACCCGCACAAAAGGAGACCTGAGACAATGACCGAACGCGACCGCGACAGACGCCTTGTCGCCATCCTGCGGGGCATCACACCTGCGGAAATCGAGGGGGTTGTGGAAGGGCTGATCGAGGCCGGGTTCGACGCCATCGAAATCCCCCTCAATTCGCCGACCCCGCTTGTCTCGATCAAGCTTGCCGCCGCTGTCGCCGCGCGGCATGGCAGCCCGGCACGCCTGATCGGCGCCGGCACCGTGCTGCAGCCCGATGATGTCGACCGGGTTCATGACAATGGCGGCAACCTGATCGTCGCACCAAACATGGATCGGGCGGTGATCGCCCGCGCACTGGATCTGGGAATGACCATGATGCCGGGGGTGATGACCCCGACCGAGGCGCTTGCCGCCATCGATGCCGGGGCGCGCGATCTAAAGATCTTTCCGGCAAGCCTTCTGGGTCCAGCCGGCATTGCCGCCATGCGGGCCGTACTTCCCGACGGCATCAGGATCTACGCCGTCGGCGGCGTCAGCGCGAATGATTTTGCATCCTATGCCGCCGCCGGTGTCTATGGATTCGGGCTGGGATCCAGCCTTTTCACACCAGGCCATGACGCCGCACAAATCAAACACGCAGCGGTCACCTGCATGGCGGCAATGCACCGCGCCTATAATGGCCGGTAGCCGCCGATATTCCGGATAACGTCGCGCTAGGCGAAGATCGCCTTGAAGCGGTCGATATTGATCCGGAAACCGGCCTCGAAGTCACCGTCACCTGGGTGATAGACGGATTCAAAGCTGATCACGCCATCATAGCCATCATTGCGCATGGCATCGGCCATCGGCGCGAACTGGTCGGCAAGCTGGCCTTCGCCCATCGGGCGGACTTCCAGCGTTGCGCGTGGCGTATCAACCTGCACATCCTTGATATGGACATGGCCCAGATAGCCGTCACGCACCTCGTCATAGCCGTCGGGATAGGCGGTCTCGTGGCACCAGCAATTATTCGCCGGATCCCAGAGAACCTGCAGCGCATCCTTGGCATCCAGATCGTCGATCAGCTTGCGACCGGTATAGTTGGAATTGACCATGGTGCCGTTGCCGGTCTCGACCACCAGCGTCACGCCAGCATCGCGCGCCACGTCAACGGCCGGCGCGATCAGCGGCAGCATCGCGTCCCACGCACCCTTCGCCACATTCCATTTTTCGGCACCATTGCGGCCAAACAGGATCTGTTCCTTCTTCGGCGTCATGATCCGGACCAGCGGCGCGCCGACAATATGCGCCATGTCGATCACCCGCTTCAGCGCGTCCATATGTTTCGTGTGAAGCTCGTCCGCCGCCTTGTTGGCCACCGTCATGCCGGCAAAGATATGGCGACTGAGGCAGGAGACTGGCTTGCCACGGTCCCGAAGCAGCGCATCGATCTCGCGAATCTCGCCGGCATCATGGTCGCCGACCTCCTTTTCGCCGACAAATTGCAGCTCGGCATATTCCAGTCCAAACTCGTCCATTACATCAACGGTATGTGCCAGGTTGCGGCTAATACCATCGCAGATCACACCAAGTTTCATGTTCTTGACCTCCTCTAGCGGTGCAGCTCGGCACCGATGATTTCCTCGATAACCCGCGTGCAGATCCAGTTGTCGCCATGCGGATATTTCGTCTTGCCCTGATGGAATATCTGCATCGCCGTGGACGCTGTGAATAGCGGCACACCAAGCTCCTCGGCCATGGCAAGCGAGATCGTGAGATCCTTGTGCATGGTGCCAATGCCGGACCCGGTGCCCTCAAACTTGCGGTCGATAATATTCTCCAGCGCGCCCGAAGTGATGCCGCAGCCAGCACCCGAGCTGGAAACGACATTGTACAACGCCTGGCCTGACACGCCGGCCTTCGCCGCCAGCGCCGCCGCCTCGAAGGTGGCGCTGAAGATCGACCCGATGATCGACTGCAGACACGCCTTCATGACCTGGCCATCGCCAACATTATGGCCAACATGATGAATGGTTGCAGATACCGCCTGCATCGCCGGGCGGGCAGCTTCCAGCAGATCATCCGGTGCCGCCGCCATCATCGTCAGCGTGCCGCCCTGCGCACCCGGGAACCCGCCTGACACCGGGCTGTCAACCATGCGGATGCCGGTGCTGGCAAGCCCCTCACCAATGGCGCGGGCCTCGGCAGGCTTGATGGTGGCGGTCAGCATGATGATCCCGCCCTCGCCCATCGATGCGGCAAGCCCGTTTTCACCAAGGATCACATCCTTTGCCTGGCTGCCATTCATCACCATCACATAGACGATGTCGGCATGGCTTCCCACCTCGCCGACAGCGGTGCAGCTAACACCTCCCATCTCGGCAAATTGCGCCATACGCGCGTCACTGAGGTCAAAACCACTGGTCTCGAACCCGTTGGCGATCAGGTTCTTGGCCATACCCGATCCCATATCTCCCAATCCAATCACCCCTGCTTTCATCTGTTTCCTCCTGGTCGCGCCACGGCAAACCTCACCGCCACGCGGAATGATTTCAAGGTCATCACTAGTTGAGGGATTTCATACGCCGCCAGGCGGCGTCGGGCGGGTCCAGTAGACACCCCCTGCCCGTCTGCGGGGACGTAGCGGCGCCATTATTGCTGACGCAAAGCGCCGCCAGCCCTGCAGAAAGAAGTGTTGTCCCAAGCGGCGACAATTTCAAGCAGAATGGCACTACGCGAGATCGGAGATTCTACGGGGGTCACACCACACCTTCAACGGTGTGGGATGATCGCCCCCGGCGCGGCAACAACGGTGGCCGCCATCCTGTGTCCGGCCGCCAGCCGTTCGGCCTCAGCGGCACCGGTGAGAAACGCCGCAAGATAGCCGCCATTAAAGCTGTCACCAGCAGCGGTGGTATCGATGACCCTGGCAGCTGGCGGAAAATCCGGCAGATCATCCGGCTGCAAAAGCGGTGATATGGGGCCGCGAACACCGCGCTTGATGGCGATGCCGTCCCAGTCCCGCGCGGCGAACCTTGCAATCACCGCATCCTCGCTGTCGAGCCCGTACAGCGCCATCTCATCATCAATCGAGGGAAGGGCGATGTCGGTCAGGCTCCACATCCTGTCCATGGTCTGGCGCGCTGTTGTGTGATCCGGCCACAATGCCGGCCGGAAATTCGAATCAAACGCAATTCTCGTTCCAGACGCGGCGCGGGCATCGGCAAGCATCTGGAACAGGCGCGACCGTCCCGCCGGGGTCAGGATCGCCAGCGTGATGCCGGACAGATAGATGATTTCGGCCTTGGGCATGAACAGCGCCGTTTCCTCGACGGCGAACAGCTGCCGCGCCGCTGAGTCAGCCCGCCAGTAGGAAAAGCTACGCTCGCCATGCGCGTCGGTGGCAACGGCGTAGATGCCGATATTGCGCGTCTCATCAAGGGCAACATGACTGACATCCAGACCCTCGGCGCTGGCATTGTCCAGCAGCGCCTGTGACAGCGGTTCCCTGCCGATACGGGTGACATAGCCGACCTGACCCGGCGCACCAAGCTGGCGCGCGGCATAGACAGCCGTGTTGTAGGTATCGCCGGCAAACCCAACCACGAAACCGTCATCCTGCGCCCTGATCTCGGCCATCACCTCGCCGATGGCAAGCAATCTGGTGGATGACCTGATGGATGACATGACTTTCGGTCCTTTCCTGTGATGTTACGGCGATGCGTCAGACAAGCCGTCCGCGGGCCGCCACCGGCAGGACATCGACAATACTGTTGCCACGAACAGCAACAAGCTGGTCAAACATGTTGACCGCAACGCAGACATGGTTCGGGATGACCCGCAGGATATCGCCAATGTCAGGTTTGGCCCCACAATCCGACAAATCGAGAAACCCATGCTCCTCGGCCATCTTGTGGATGCGGGCCTCAGGATGTTCGAGGATCAGGCCGAATCCGTCCAGTCCCCCTGTATCGGAGGTGAAGGTCTTTGACCCGGCATCAAGAATGCCACGCGCCGCGCCGGCCCGGCTGACCACGCTGGTGAAAATCCGCAACGCACAATCCTCAACGCCGGCAAAGCCGGTGGCCATCATCATCCTGTCATTGAAAATACAGGTGCCGGCGCGATGTTCTGTGGCGCCATCAAGATGGTCCATATTCACAAGGTTTGGCGTACCACCGGTCGAAATGATATCCGGCACAATGCCGAGATCTGCAAGGCCGGCCCGCGCCGCGTCAAGAAAGCGCTGTGTTGCCGTCCACCCGTCAAGCGGCGGGTAAAACAACAACCCGCCGAAATCCAGTGCCGGGTCGTCCCGTACCATCCTTGCCAGCGCCACCGCCTCGCCAGGTGTCTCGACACCGGCCCGCTTCTGTCCGGTGTCACATTCGATCAAAACCCGGACAGGCCGTTCCGACACCCGCCCGGCCTCGGCATAGGCAGCAAGCGAAACCGGGTTATCAGCACAGATTTTCAACGGCAGGCGACGTTGCAGCCCCGCCAGCTGGCCGGACCGCGCCGCGCCAATGATATTGGTGGCAATCAGGATATCAGTGATGCCCGCATCCGCCATCACCTCGGCCTCGCCAAGCTTCTGGCAGGTGATGCCGATGGCCCCGGCACCGATCTGGCGACGCGCCAGGAAGGGAGACTTATGTGTCTTTATATGTGGCCTGTTGGCCCGGTCAGCCTTGTCACACAGCGCCTGGACATGGGCGATATTGCGGTCGACAACATCCAGATCGACGACCGCACAGGGCGTGCCGAACTGTTCAATGATATCGGTTTTCAGGGAATCAATTTCCAGCATGGCTGGCGTTGCCTTCCTCGCCACGCACCGTCAGCGCATGGTTATTACTCAACAGGCGGGCGTTTTGCCGGAAAAATCAGATCAAGCGTCTTGTGCGCTACAAAGGCGGCGATGAGAACCATCAACCCCTCAATGGCCCCAAGCATGAAGACTTCCGAGGTGCCAACACGAAGGGCGGCGAATGCCGCCGCCGCTGCCCATATGACCAGATTAAGGATACCGCGAAACTTTTCCATAATGTCAGCATAGACCAACCGGCACGCCGATTTCCAGCGGCCATTTCCGGCATCCGTCCAACATGCGCGCCGAAATCCTAATACCCACCCTCGCAGGCCAACAACAGCAACCCGATAGCAACCAGCAATGGTGTCAGGATCCACCACCGATTGAAGCGACGCCGCGAGCGCGACGCGCCTTGCGCTATGGCATTGGTTGGACGGGAGAGATCAAGATCGCGATCGAATATGTTGACTGACGGGATGGCCTCATAGGCCGCCTGATCATCATCAAGGGCGGCGGTCATGCGGGCCGAAGCAAAGATTTTATCATCCATGATAACCTTCCTTCAGGTAACGGAGGCCAATGACGCACTCCCAGGTGACAGGATGTCGCAGGCAAAGAGAGGCGTCCAGTTGGGACTCGGCAAAAGACTTTTCAGGATTCTGCGAGAGAGGAGCCGGACAGGAAAAACGGGTTTGCCGGAAGGCATCGCCGGGCCCTATCATTTCACGGTCAGGAATTTGATCTGTCCTTTCACGGGAGGCCGTAATGCCAGATGACAGGAATGATGACGCGCCGCGGCGACTGGCCAGGCTGAAGCGTGAGCAGCGCACCCGATCGGGCGGCGAAAGCGCCCTCAAACAGCTCCTTACCAGCAGTGACCAGACGGCGGATGACAAAATTGCCACGGTAAAGGCCGTGCAAAAGGTCGATCAACGGCGCGTTCTGTCGGCGTTCAGGAATCTGCTTGATGATGATCGGATGAAATGATCCGGCCAAATGAGGCTAATGGCGTGCTGACGCCTCCCTCCCTCCTCATTTGCCACCACCGGCATTTGTCAAAGGACTGCAATCAATCTGTGTTAACCTGTCTCTTCGTTTCAATGATCGTTTTTTAGGGAGACACAACATGGCAATGCTGGCAATGGCGATTCCTATCCTTCCAGGCAAGAAGGAGAAATGGTGGAAGGAAGTCATCGAGAATTTCACCGTCACCAACAAGGCCGAGACCAACGCGCTTCGCGAGGAGGCCGGGGTCCATGAGCGAACATTTCTTCAGGAAACACCGAATGGCGATTTCGTCATCCTGACCTTTGAGGGTGACGATCCGGCAGCTGGATGGGCGCATATCATGCAGAACATGCCGCCGGAAATGTCGGCAGTTGTGGCCGAAATCCACGGCTTTGACATGGACGCTCCGCCGCCGCCCCTGCCAAAGCTGGTCTATGACAGCAAGGCCTGAGGCACAGGCTCACCCAAATATGATGCTGACCGCCAGGTGCGACCAATGCGTCGCTTGAACATCCCGGCAGGTCAGCATTAGACTTTTTATGTTCGGAGCCAAGAACAACGGAATTTGACAGCCATGGCCGACGGGACACGGGAATATTCGCTTCTGGGACGCGACGGGGAGCAGGCCATGGCCACCGGCCTTGCCGGTGCCCGCTGGTACCAGACCGATATGCCGCGCAAGCAGCTTGCCGAACTGATGCAACGCCGCGACGGCCCGGCCATTCGCGACACCATCATCCTGTTCACGGCGATGGCGGCGCTTGGTACGGCCGGCGCATGGCTGTTCCCATCCTGGCTGGCGGTGCCGTTCTTTCTTGCCTATGGCGTTCTCTATGGCTCGGCGATGGATTCACGCTGGCATGAATGCGGCCACAAGACCGCCTTCAATTCCCGATGGCTGAATGATGTCGTCTATCAGATTGCCTGTTTCTGCATGATCCGAAACCCCTATAGCTGGCGCTGGAGCCATGCCCGCCACCATACCGATACGATTATCGTCGGACGCGATCCCGAAATTCAGCTGATGCGCCCGCCGGTGTTCCTGAAATGGGTGGCCAATTTTCTGGGGTTGATTGACGTTCCTGCCGGGATCAGGCGGATGCTCCTCAATGCCAGCGGCAGACTGGACCCGCAGGAAGCCAGCTTCATTCCCGAAATCGACCATGAAAAGGTTGTTCGCGTGGCCCGGATCTGGATGCTGATCTATGCCGCCACCATCGCCGCCGCCATCACGTTTGGCAGCTGGGTGCCAATCCTGCTTGTCGGGACACCGCGCCTCTATGGCGCCTGGCACCATGTCATGACCGGCATGCTGCAGCATGGGGGGCTGGCCGATAATGTGGTGGATCACAGGTTGAATTCACGCACCGTCTATATGAATCCGATCTCGCGATTCATTTATTGGAACATGAACTACCATGTCGAACATCACATGTTCCCGAAGGTGCCCTTCCACGCCCTGCCAAAGCTTCACAGCCTGATCAAGCATGATCTGCCGACGCCCTCGCCATCAATCGCCGCCGGCTTTGCCGAGATGTGGCCGGCATTGGTGCGCCAGCTCCGGGATGAGGATTATTGCATCCGGCGTGCGCTTCCCGACACCGCCCAACCCTATCGGGAATTCACCGCGAAGTAAGTACCGGGAAGATCCCCTCAACGGGTCAGCTGCCATCCACCGCGCCATTCATACTGCCATCCACGCCGGCAAAGGGCGAGCTGGCCAGACCCCGCTTCTGGGCGCTGATCCGGTACGGGGCATTGGCGGCACCATAGCCATCATAGCCATCCTGCCGCTGGACAAACTCAAAGAACACCTCGCTGCTGCGCTGGTGGCTGTAGAACTGGAAATAGCGTCCGCTGGCATCCTCATCATACAGGATATTCAACGCCTGTATGCGGCCGAGGAACACATCATCAAGTCCAAAACGCGCTCCAAGATCATCATAATAATTCGCCGACATCGCCAGCGACTCGAATCCGCGCGCGGCAAGTGCCTCGGCGGTGGTGAAAATATCATCGCAGACAAAGGCAATATGCTGGACGGCCGCACCATATGTCCGGTCAATGAAATGGCCGGCAAGCGTGTTCTGGCTTTCCGCGCCATTCAATGTGACGCGTAAGGTGCCACCGGCATTCTGGATGGCGCGGCTCCGGACCAGCCCGCCAGGATCGACAACATCCACCATCGGCACCTTTTCCGCCGCGAGAATAGAGGTATAGAACAGCGTCCAGGTCAGCATCTCCTCATACTTCATCGTCTGCGCGAGGTGATCCACCCGTTGCAAGCCGACACCGGTGCAGTCGCCTGCCCCCTCGACCGGCGTGAAATCGATCTCCCATAACGCGGCAAGGTCGCTCTTGCCATCGATGAATCGCATCATGCCACCGCCAACACCTCTGATCGCCGGGATCGACAATTCGCCCTCGCCAGCCGGTGTTATCACCGTTTCTGCGCCAAGCATCCGCGCCCGCTCCACCGTCCTTGCCGCATCTTCAACACGAAGCGCTATGTCACAGACCGAGGTTCCATGTGCCTGATAGGCAGAATGAGCGAACCCCGATTCCTCGGTATTGATCAGGATATTGATGTCGTTCTGCCGCCAATGTGCCACCTGCTTTGACACATGATTGCCAACATGGGTGAACCCCATGACGAACAGGAATGCGGCAATATCGGCAGCTTCTTCCTCGCTTGTCGTGAATTCGATGAATTCGACACCGTGGCAGTTCGCACGCGCTGGAATATCGGGAACCGGTAGACGAATGTCTGGCTCGCTGCGCCGCACATCATCCATCAATCCGATCAACGAGCGATGACCGTCCCGTGCAATCTCTACAGGGCTGCCACTGCGAAACTGGTCATTGAAAACCTCCAGCGAGAGCGGACCGTCATATCCCGTGGCGGCGACCGCGCGCATGAAGTCCACCACTGGCAGATCACCCTCGCCAGGCATGTTGCGGAAGTGCCGCGACCAATAAAACAGATCCATGTCGATCTTTGGCGCGTCGGCAAGCTGGACAAAGAAAATCTTGTCGCCCGGAATGGCGCGGATGGTCTGCGGGTCGATGCCACGGCTCAGCGTATGGAAACTGTCGAGAATCAGCCCAACATGGCTGTGATTGGCGCGCCGCACCACCTCCCAGGCATCACGATGGTCATTGATGTGCCGACCCCAGGCAAGTGCCTCGAAACCAATTCTGATGTCGCGCTTTTTCGCCCGCTCACCAAGCTCGGCGAAATCATCCGCCGCGCGATCGATACCGCCAAGTGCCGCCGCCGCGATATTGGAACAGACCAGCACAAGGTCGCAGCCCATGCTGTTCATCAGGTCGAACTTGCGCTCGGCCCGATCAAAGGCACGGCTTCGATAGGGTTCGGGAAGCCCCTCAAAATCACGAAATGGCTGGAACAGCATGATCTCAAGACCGTAATCACCGACCAGCCAGCCAACATCAATTGGAGTGCCGTCAAAAGCGATGAAGTCCTGCTCAAAAATCTCGATTCCGGTATAACCGGCACGCGAGATAGCCGCCAGCTTCTCGCGAAAGTCACCGGCAATCGACACGGTCGCGATACTGGTTTTAAACCTGTTCGCCCGGTCTGTCATGGCTTCGGTGTCCTTTCCTGCGCCTCACTGTTGGCCTCGATGTTGATTGCGGTCATTTGCCCTGCCAGCGAGGCCGTCGTTTCTGCAGGAAGGCCGCACGCCCCTCTGCCGCATCATCGCTGTTCAGCATCGCCTCATAAGCCGGATAATGCGCTGCGTAGGCAGCCGCAAGATCAGACAGATCAAGGCCGTCGATCATCATCTGCTTGGTCGCCTGCACCGCCAACGGCGCGCCCTCACAAATCATCGCAGCCATCTCAAGCGCCGTGGCCAGGGCACCTTCAGGCCCAACCGCCGCCTCTACCAGTTGGTTGACCACACCCATCACAGCTGCCTCCTCAGCACCGATCATACGGCCGGTCAGCGCAACCTCCATCGCGTGTTTCAGCGGCAATTGCCGGGCCAGACGATGCAACCCGCCACTAGCTGCCAGCCCGACCCGTGGCTCCGGCAGGGCAAATCTTGCTGACGGAACGGCGATGCACAGATCACAGGCCAGCACAATCTCCATCCCGCCACCGATGGCATCCCCGTTCACCGCGGCAATCACCGGCTTGGCCAGGTCGAAACGCTCTGCCAGTCCGGCAAACCCGGTCGATGGTAGGTTGGCCCGGTCAAGCCCGGCTGCAACCGTCAGGTCGGACCCGGCGCAAAAGGCCCGTTCGCCGGCACCGGTGATAATGGCTACAAGATGCTTATCACTTTCGGCAAAGCTGTCGAACAGGGTGGCAAGCTGGTGATGCGCGTCCGGGTCAAGTGCGTTGCGGCGGTGCTGGCGATCAATCGTCAGAACAAGCGTCCTGTCTTTCGTCTCCCACCTGATGCCGGCAACCGCGCCTTCCATCTAATCACGCACCCCCGGATCAGGCGTCCATCGCCGCCCTGATATCTTCATCCGCCATTTCACGTCCCAGGTAGGCTTCCACCACTGCCGGGTCATTCTTTACAAATTCCGGCGTGCCTTCGGAAATCTTCTGCCCATGATCGAGAACGCTGATCGTATCGCATGTCGACATCACCACTTTCAGGATATGCTCAACAACGATGATCGTCAGGTTGTAGCGTTCCTTCAAGGTCATGATGGTGGCCATCAGATTGTCAACATTGACCGGTGACAGGCCGGCCCCTGGCTCATCAAGAAGCAGCATTTTCGGCCGCATGGCAATGGCCCGGCCAAGTGCCAGCAGGCGGCGTTGACCCCCGGAAAGCTCAGCCGCCGGAATCTCGGCATGGTCGGCAAGACCGATGAATTCGAGAAGCTCCTGCATCTCTTCCCTGACGGCCTTGTCCTGGCGGCGCACAGCGGCACCATTGAAGAGTGGTGCCAGCGGCCCGTATTTGGTGTGGGGGTGGTAGCCGACCATGACATTGTCGAGAACACTCAGCTCGCCATAGAGGCGCAGCAGCTGGAAGGTTCTAGCCAGCCCCAGACCGGCGATGACATGTGCCGGGCTGTTGGTGATGTCTACCCCGTCGAAATTTATGTGGCTTCCCTCATCAGGCTGGTAAACGCCTGTTAACAGATTGAAGAAAGTCGATTTGCCTGATCCATTCGGGCCGATCAGCCCATGAATCGTATTCTGCTCAACCTTTAGGCTGACCTTGTCGATGGCCTGCAGGCCGCCAAAGCTCTTGCTCAGGTTACGAGTTTCTAGCAGCGTCACCCAACTTCTCCTCGCTTCTCTGAATAAACCTGCGATTCCGCCGGACGCCCTCGAACCAGCCGCCGATCCCGCGCGGCATGAACAGCACCAGCAGAACCATCGAAAGCCCGAACACAAGCGGCTGGATCACAATTGGCCGGTCCATGAAATAGACCACCAGGTCCTTTGTCTGGTCATAGGCAATGGTCACCACAATGGCGCCGATGACGCCGCCCCAGACATTGCCAATGCCGCCAAGAACAACCATCAGCAGCAAGGTCACCATTTCGATGACGGTGAAATTGTTGTGGTGGAGATAGCCCGGTGGCATATGCGCAAACAGCGCCCCGGCAAGCCCGGCATAGATAGCGCTGAGAACAAAGGCGAGAAGCTTGTATTTCACCACATTGATGCCGTTTACCGAGGCGGCGATGGTGTCCTCGCGGATCGCCTGGAAAGCGCGCCCGGTGGCCGAACGAAGGATCGCAAAGGAAAAATAGATGCCAACCACGGCGGCCGTCATCACCAGATAATAATAGCTTGTGAAACTGTCGAAGACGAAGCCGCCGATGCTTGGCGCGGGGATCATCATCAACCCCGTGCTGGAGCCTAGCGCCGGTGTCACCGCGATGAAGATCCGCACCGATTCCCCGAGACCAAGCGTTGCCAACGCCAGATAGGCTCCTTCAAGCCGCACCGATGGCAGCCCAACGATGAGGCCGGCAAAGGCCGTCACAATCACAGCAATCGGGATCGATACCCAGACCGATAGCCCAAAGCCAAGCGCACCACCAAAGCCGCCAGGCTCTAACGACAGTACGGCCGAAGTGACCGCCCCGATGGCATAGAGCCCGATATGGCCGACCGTGACCTGGCCGCAGAACCCCTTCACGATGTTCAATCCGACTGCCAGCATGATGAACAGGCAAGCTCTGTTTGCAAGATCGATCAGATAATCATTGAAAAAGGTCGACAGAATGAACGGCAGGGTCAGGAGCAGCACATAGGCAATCACCCATGGCAACAGCCTGTGGCGTTGGCCAAGCGCGTCAATCAGGTCAGCAATACGCGATAGAAATAACATATCGAGCTGTTCCCCCGGGTCCGTCTAAAAGCACTAAATTGAAAGACTGAAACAGGAAAATGGCCGGGGAAGAGGTCCCCCGACCACCTTGTTTGAGACCTTAGTCGAGGCCGAAATCCGGCTCCATTGTCACACGGGCGATCACTTCGGTTTCGAAGTCCTCACCACCCTTGGTGTAACCGATGAGAACCGCGGTCCGGTTGCCGTCACGGCACTGTGGGGTTGGTGCCGCGCAGAAGCTGATCGGACCGGATGCCAGACCCTCATAGCCCTCAACATTGGCAATCGCATCGCGGATCGCGGTACGGTCGGCAGCAAGCGCACCATCTGACAGATCAAGATCAGCGTTGTTCAGCGCGATTTCCATGATCCGAATCAGGTCATATGCCTGCGAGAAATCATGGTCCGGCGCATGGATGCCATAACGCTGGCGGGTCATCTCGTTGAACAGCTTGGCAATCGGGCGGTCATCAGCGGCAGCATAGGCAGCCGCGAAGAAGACACCCTTTGCAGCATCACCGGCAATCTTCGGAACCGGCGCGTTGGAAGCCGAGGAAGAACCGATACGGCGAACATCTTCGCCAATACCTGCCTCATAGGACTGGATCAGCGCACGGGCCATGGTCTCGGCAAGTGCCGCTACCAGAATGCCATCGACATCCATCGACTTGATTTTCTGCATGTGCGCGCGGAAGTCGACTTCCTTTTCCTGCACATCGGCACGATAGGCAGGCTCAACGCCGAAGCGCGCGCGCATCTGCTTTTCCATGCTGGCGC
>CBFHNZ010000018.1:0-20416 GCA_965657415.1 Puniceispirillaceae bacterium (SeqCode)
CCTGGAAAATTTCTGTTGGCAGCACCTACAACCGATGCGTAGTCAATTTCAGATAGCCTAGGCAAAATGGCTCCGATTATTGAAAGGATCACTCTTGGTCAGATCAATGGTATCTGCGAGTTCATACAATTCCTTCCTTAGTCGATCCCTTGCAGTCTCTGGTGCTTGATCTCTGTCATTTTCGGCCATCAGCCGTCACTCCGGTTGCTTAGACAGTGACTACCCTATCCCCTGTCCTCCTAAATTTTCGTTAACGTGGCCTGGTGGTTTGAGTACACTCGTACTCCGTTAAGACCGTGCTGTGTGGTGTGTTGCGGTGAAGTGTCTGAAATCACTTTGATTTCAGGAATTTCCGCCCCCGATTTGCAAAGGTCGGGGGGGCCTAGTATCGTGTCCGCGTCACTGCACACATAGACGCGGTCGCGACCCCTTGTCGGGTCGCCCGCTGAATGAAACACCCTCACGGGAAACAGGCGGGAACTTCGCTTCCGCGTCGTTGTGTAGTGACCGGCCTGACGCCAGTCGGTCCGCCGCTACATAGTCGCCAGATGCGATGACCCAGACCGGGGAGACGAACCCTCTGTCGGGTCGCTCGCCGAATAGAACACCCGCCCTTCGTCAGATGGATGGGAAACAGGCGGGAACCTCGCAACCGCGACGTTGCGTAGTGGTCGGCCCGGCACCAGGCAGGCCGGTGAGTGTGTGCGATTTCATACAAAACCGTAACCGCTGCCGGGGAGGGGCCGATGCCCCTGAGGGTGCCATTTGGGGTGCTGCTGATGGGTCTGCTGGCCGCCTGCGCCGCGTCGCCGGAAGGGGTGACGCCGGAAGATATGACCGCGGCCGACCATACCCAGACCGAACAAGGAGAGATCGACCGGATTTTTCTTGAGCTGATCCGCGCGGCCCTGGCCGATGAGATGCATGGGGTGTGGCGCGAACCAGAATCCGAAATGATGCCCGAAATGCCGCCCGAGATGATGCCCGATCCCGGGTCCGAGATGTTTCTGGATCTGCAGCGCGAGACCATGCAGCAATACGAAATGCAGCGCCTTATACAAGGGCTGGAAGCGCCACCTTAAAGCGCAATGTAAATCGTCATGCTTGATGGTGGCTGAGATATCAACCACGGGGATAACGACAATCAGCGCGTCCTAGGGTGCCTGGATGATTTTCAGAATGGTTGGTGCGTCAGTAGATGCGCCTGTGGGGACGCCTGTGGGGGTGCCATAAACGTTCACCGGCTGCGAAATCGGGTTGGCCTGATTGCCATCTTCGGTGACTACCTGCGGCGGGACCTGACTGTTGCCGGCGTCTGGTGCGCGCCGCTCTGCCGCAAGGGCCTCGCGGGCGAGGAATTCGGCCGTTGGCACGCTGGTGATGCTGTTGGTGCGGGCGATCAGACGTGGCGGCTTGCCGCCGCCGGGACTGGCCATAAACAGGATGGTGCCGGTTTCTTCGTCGGTGGCCTGACCAGCAATATTCCGATCGGAATTTTCTCCATCATGGACCCCGCCATCGACCCCGCCCTCACCAATGACATCCGAGGTGGCGGGATAGCTGTCACCATATTTCTCATGCCCGCAACCGGCAAGCGCCAACAGCAGCACCGCTGCGCCCGCCATGCCATATCGATAAATTTTGGCGTATCCAGGGCCGGTGTAAACAGGGCAGGTGTAAGCAGGGCCGGAGTATAAAGGGCCGGAGTATAAAGGGCTTCCGGCATGGCCCTTCATGTCAGGATGAGGACCAGCAGGGATGTCAGGATCAACTGAAACAGGATCAGCGGGGATTCTGGCGCAAGGTATCATGCGCCCTATGGTGTCAGAATGCTGTTAAGCAGGCGTTAGGACGGCTTCACAAGACGGCGAGGAGGGCCGTTTCCCGGGGGGGCCGGTCGCATTTCGGAGCAAAGACGGGTGCCCACGCTGGCGCGCGCGCCAACGCTATATGTGCCTAGGCGCCGAGAAGCGCCGTGTCGCTCTCGCCGGCCGGCAACAGCTTCAACTCATCGGCCTTGTCACGCACAGCCTTTTGCAGCTTTTCAAAGGCCCGCACCTCGATCTGCCGGATACGCTCGCGGCTGACGCCGAATTCGGCGGCAAGATCCTCCAGCGTCAACGGCGGTTCGGCCAGGCGGCGGGCCTGCAGGATGCGCTGCTCACGCTCGTTCAGGTCGCCGATGGCATCCATCATCAACCGCTGGCGGGCGGAAAACTCCTCGGCCTCGGCAAAGGTTGTTTCCTGATCCTCACCATCATCCTCAAGCCAGTCCTGCCATTCGCCGCTGCCCTCGCCATCGCGCGACAGCGGCACATTCAGCGACCGGTCATTGCCGGCCATACGCTGGTTCATCGAAATGACCTCGGCTTCGGTAACATCGAGGCGGGTGGCGATCTCGGTCACCTGTTCGGGTTTTAGATCGCCATCATCGATGGCCTGGATCTGGCCCTTGATCCGGCGCAGATTGAAGAACAGCTTTTTCTGCCCGGCGGTGGTGCCAATTTTCACCAGTGACCATGAACGCAGGATATATTCCTGGATTGCGGCCTTGATCCACCACATGGCGTAGGTGGCGAGGCGGAATCCCTTTTCGGGTTCGAATTTCTTGACCGCGTGCATCATCCCGAGATTGCCCTCGGAAATCAGGTCGGCGACGGGAAGGCCATAGCCGCGATATCCCATCGCGATCTTCGCCACAAGCCGGAGATGGCTGGTCACAAGGCGGTGCGCGGCCTCGACATCGCCGCGCTCCTTCCACGCCTTGGCGAGCATGTATTCTTCCTTTGGCTCCAGCATCGGGAACGAGCGGATCTGCTCAAGATAGCGGGACAGGTTCCCGTCCGGGCTGATCGCGGGGTACGTCGTCTTGGATACTGCCATCTGTCTGTCTCCATCGGTTATTCATGGAGGCCGGGATGCACGGAATAGCGGCCTTTATTGTGACTGTTGCCACACCCATAAATAAACCACGCATTCGGGGCGGGATTAAGGCGGTATTCGGCAAAAGTCTTTTTATCCACCTGATGTAGGATGTTGAAGGTCGGTGTCAATGGGCACAATCAGCAAAAATGCCATGGTTCCCTTTGAAAAACAGGGATATTATGCCATCGCTCGCTATGCTACCGCGGTGGGCGGGCCATTGCGCGGCGGGCGATTCCATCCTCTATCGTGCGGACCAGCTCGCCCATATCAACCGGCAACGGCGTCTCGAACGCCAGCGCATCGCCGGTGACAGGATGCGCCAGCGCCAGCCGCGCCGCATGCAGCGCCTGTCGCCCAAAACGCCGAATCTCGGTCAGGCAGTCACGCGCCGGCGCGTCGGGCATCTGGCCGCTTCGCATCGGTCGGCCATAGACAGGATCGCCGATCACGCCATGCCCGAGATGCGCCATATGAACGCGAATCTGGTGCGTCCGGCCGGTTTCCAGCCGGCATTCCACAAGGCTGGCAAAGGGCGGCAGGCGGCGGATCACGCGCCAGTTGGTGGCGGCAAAACGGCCATTTTCCACAACCGCCTGTTTTTTGCGGTCGCGTGTCGAGCGGCCAAGCGGTGCCTCGATCCGGCCGTCATTCTCGCCCGGCATGCCCCACAGGATGGCGGTATAGCATCTCTCCAGATCATGCGCGGCGAACATCTCGGTCAGGCGGGTATGGGCGCGCTGGCTTTTCGCCGCCAGCATCACGCCCGATGTATCCTTGTCCAGCCGGTGGACAATGCCGGGCCGCATCTCGCCGCCGATACCTGTCAGCCCGTCGCCGCAATGGCTGATCAGTGCGTTGACAAGCGTGCCGTCAGGCTGGCCCGGCCCCGGATGGACAACCATGCCGGCCGGCTTGTTGAGAACGATCAGATCGGAATCCTCATACAGGATGTCCAGCGGGATATCCTGCGCCACCGGTTTGGCATCGCGCACCGGTGGCAGGTGCAACACATAGGTCGCGCCTTCACGCACGGACTGCGACGGGTCGTTTATCACCGTGCCGTCCTCGGTCACCGCTCCCTCCAGGATCAGTGCCTTCACGCGGGTGCGCGACAGTGGTTCATCGCCGGTCAGTGTGGTGGCCAGAAACCGGTCAAGACGGTCCCCGTCGGCCGTCTCGCCGGCGATGCTGGTCAGTTGTTGTGTGGTGTCACTGGTCATTGCCCGGCAGACTAGCCTATATTGGTGGCGAAGACACTACCGTGTGGGGCGAGGCGCTCCGGAAAGGCAGTCACATGCAGCCAGATGATGAAAAGGGGGGCGGGGCTGAACCATCCGTCATCGTCCGCAATCTGGGTATGATCAAGGCCGCCGCGATCATCATGGGGGTGTTGATCATCGTGCTGACGGCGGTGGTGATCGGCACCATAGCCTCGCGACTGGCGAAGATGAGTGCGCCGCCCGAGACGATCAGCCTGACAATTCCCGATGGCAGGTCGATCCGGTCGGCAAGCGCCGATGAGGGCGGCTTTGTGCTGATTGTCGATGGGCCTGACGGCAGCGAGATCTGGCGCCTGTCACCGGACGGCGCCCGCGAACAGACAATCGAGATTGTTACGGAATAGCCGGATTGTTATGAAGTAGGTGCGTCCTAGAGGCCGATCTCGGAACGGACCGACAGCAGCAAACCTTCCAGCGGCATAGATCCGAACCCCGGCACATCATAGCCGATGAGAAGCGGCAGCAGGTAATAGCGGGCAGTGAACAGAAGAAAGGCCAGATAGAGCGGTGCAGTGCGGTCAATCACCCAGCGCGGCGCCATCATCATCACGGCGCGGGTCGGTGGCATGACCAGCGCGTTCAGCACCCGCATCACGCCAAGCCGACTGTCTTCCTTGACGAACATCGATAACAGGAAACGCAGGGTGGCGGCCCACATCAGAATTCCGAGCGGCAGATCAATCACGATCCCCAGCGCTGGCAAGGTTTCCGCCATCCTTATCCCCGTCGATATCCCCAGATTCGCCTGCCAGCTTAGAGACCAGCTCTGATGAATCAAGGTGAATCGTGATCCTCATGTCTGTCGGGCCAGCGTGTTGCTCGTGCCCGTTCGATGCACGGGCTGGCTTCAGCCTGTTCGCCATGCCGCCCTGCAAGGTGATTATATGTGATCATATGATGTTGTAAGCCTGTCATGCGATTGCATGTTGAGATTGGGGGGCGCGCGGGCTAGAAACTGGCAGGGCCAGTGCCCGTAAGGTGCCCGTGAGGTGCCGGCCCCCGGGGAAGATTTGCGGCGACCATCGGTGTCGCCGATACGGTCAGTCAGGAGACACACCATGTCCAGTCATCAATATGTTTATGTCATGCATCGCCTGTCCAAGAGCTGGCCCGGCGGCAAGGAAGTGCTGAAGAATATCAGCCTGTCCTTCCTCCCCGGCGCGAAGATCGGCGTGCTGGGCCTGAACGGTGCCGGTAAATCGACCCTTCTGCGAATCATGGCCGGGCTTGATACCGAATTCAATGGTGAGGCGTGGGCCGCCGACGGCATCAAGGTCGGCTATCTGGCGCAGGAACCTGAGCTTGACGAGAGCATGGATGTAACCGGCAATGTTCTGGCCGGCATGGGCGAGGCAAAGCAGCTGATGGACCGCTTCAACGAGGTCAGCGCCCGTTTTGCCGAGGAGCTGACCGATGATGAGATGAATGCGGTGATCGCCGAACAGGGCGAGCTGCAGGAGAAGATTGACGCCATTGATGGCTGGGATCTCGAGCGCAAGGCCGAGATCGCCATGGACGCGCTGCGCGTACCCCCCGGTGATTCCGACGTGAAAAAGCTGTCGGGTGGTGAAAAGCGCCGCGTCGCGCTGTGCAAGCTGTTGCTGAGCGCGCCTGACATGCTGCTTCTTGACGAACCGACAAACCATCTGGATGCCGAATCGGTGGCCTGGCTGCAGCGGTTTCTTCATGATTTCCCCGGCACCGTCGTAACGATCACGCACGACCGCTACTTCCTCGACGAGGTGGCAGGCTGGATCCTTGAACTCGACCGTGGTGCCGGCATCCCCTACGAGGGCAATTATTCCGGCTGGCTGGAACAGAAGCACAAGCGGCTTGAGCAGGAAGGCAGGGCCGAGGATGCACGCGTGAAGTCGCTGTCGCGAGAGCTTGACTGGGTGCGTGCCGCGCCAAAGGCACGCCAGGCCAAGTCGAAGGCCCGTATCAGCGCCTATGAAAAGATGCTTGCCGATGAAGGCCAGCGTCAGATCGACACCGCCAAGATTCATATTCCGGCCGGGCCGCGCCTGGGCGATGTGGTGATCAACGCCGATGGCCTCAGCAAGGGGTTCGGTAACCGGCTGTTGATCGATGATCTGTCGTTCCGCCTGCCGCCGGGCGGCATTGTCGGCGTCATCGGCCCGAATGGTGCCGGCAAGACAACGCTGTTCCGCATGATCACCGGCGGCGAGACCCCCGACAACGGCACCTTTAGCGTCGGTGACACGGTGAAGCTTGGCTATGTCGACCAGTCGCGTGACGATCTCGATGATTCGAAGACCGTCTGGGAGGTCATCTCGGACGGTCTCGACGAGGTTGAGCTTGGCAAGCGCACCATGGCCTCACGCGCCTATGTCGGACAGTTCAATTTCAAGGGCGGCGACCAGCAGAAGCGCGTCGGGCAGCTGTCAGGCGGCGAGCGCAACCGGGTGCATCTGGCGCGGATGCTGAAGAGCGGTGCCAACCTGCTGCTTCTTGATGAGCCGACAAATGATCTCGATGTCGATACATTGCGGGCGCTGGAAGAGGCGCTTGAGGAATTTGCCGGCTGTGCCGTTGTGGTCAGCCACGATCGATGGTTCCTCGACCGGATCGCAACGCACATTCTGGCTTTTGAGGGCAACAGCCATGTTGAATGGTTCGAGGGCAACTATGAGGCTTATGAGGCTGACCGCAAGCGCCGCCTCGGCGCTGACGCTGACCGCCCGACCCGCATCAAATACAAGCCAATCAGTCGCTAAACTGGCCAATCAGCCGCTAAACTGGCCAATCAGTCGATAGGCGGCGGACACATCATGAATGTTGGTGATCACCTCGCGCGGGCAGGTCGCCAGAACTGTTCCGTCAATTGCTGTGCAGCGGCGTGTCCAGTCGCGCCTGCATCGCCTCTATCAGGGCGCTGAACTGGCCTTTGTTCTTGCGGATCACAGCGACGTTTTCCTGCTTTTGCGTGACCAGGAGTGACAGGTTCTCGATCTCGATATCGAAGACCCGCGGTGGCTCACCCTCGCGGGTCAGCACCCGCCAGTTGACCGACACAGGTGGTCTATCGCCACCGGTATCGGTAAAGGTGCCGCCGACAATCACGAATTTATCCCCCTTCGTGCTGGTCGCGCCGGGGCTGTAGGCCAGCCCGTTCAACTGGTCGAAATTGCGCACGATGGTGCCGCACAGCACCTCGCGGAACAGCGTGCCATACTCCACTCTTTGGTCGGCATTGGCCGCACGCCAATACTGGCCGGTGGAAAAGCGGGTGATGGAATCCATGTCGAAATAGCTGTTCAAAACGCGGTCGATCTCGGCGGAACGTGCCTCGACATCGCCTGTATCGGTGGCCAGAAATTCCTGCAGATCGGCAATCATCCGGTCAATCAGGCCACTGGCGGCGGCCTGCCGGTCATCGGCGCTGGCAATATTTATCGGCAAGGTGGCAAAGCCAAGGCATAGAAGCGCGGCGGCAAGAAAGTTACGACGAAACATCAGTCGGACTCCTCAAACAGCGAATCGAACTCATCCTCGGACACGGCGCTGCCGGCGCTATCGGCCACACGGTCCTCCAGCAAGCCAAGACGTGCCTGGTAATAGACCGAGCGTGTCCGCGCATAGGGGTCGAGCGAATTGTACTTCACGTCGTTGAACGTCTCGAAAGTGTTGGCGCGAAAGCTGACCGCGCCGACCGGCGCCTGTGCCGTCCTGACGGCATCGGCGGTGTTGCTGGTGCCGAAGACCTGCAGCGGATTCATTGCGAAATCCACTACATTGCCGGTCAGCGAGCGGGCGGTACGGGGGCCCAGAACCGGCACCATCACATAGGACCCTTCTGGCACATCATAGGCTGCCAGGGTCTGGCCGAAATCCTCGCGATGGACCTGCTGGTCATCCTCCGAAAGATCGGCAAAGCCAAGCGTCAGGCCGTTTACAAGGAAATTCAACGTTGCCAGCGCGGCATTTTCAAACTTGCCCTGGAGCGTTGAATTGATCGCCGTTGATGGCATCGAAGCCCACCGAAGATGGTTGTCGACCGCCACCCGCCCACCTTCCGGCACAGTGTCACGATATCCTGATGCAACCGGTTCCAGAACATAGGTGTCAACGCCCATATTGAAGGCGAAGACCTTGCGGTTCGAATCTTCATACCGGTCGCGCGCGTCACTGCGCTCGGCGGGCGGTGTCGACGAACATCCGGCAAGCGCTGCCGCGGCCGCGATCAGCGCACCGGTTGCAAACCGGCGAAGCCGGATGCCGTCAAGATCAGAATACAGTTTCATCGAACAGCCTCTGCCATCTTTCAGGCCAGAAGATATCGCAAGCTGGTACAAATGCAAACCGGATGCCGAAATTCAACCAAACAGATAGGCTGGCATCCGGTGCAAATGCCGCATGACGGTCTGCAGCGTTGACCCGTGCGCGGCGATTTGCGACTTTGAGCGCCATGCAGACTTCCCCGCAATCAGAGCATCCCTGGCTCACCGGTCTCAATGAGGCACAGAGTGAAGCCGTACGCAATCTTTCGGGCCCGCTCCTGGTCCTGTCCGGGGCCGGAACAGGCAAGACCCGGGTGCTGACCTCACGCCTTGCCGAGCTGGTCGCCACCGGCACGGCAAAGCCATGGAACATATTGGCGGTGACCTTCACCAATAAAGCGGCGCGCGAGATGAAGCTGCGCGTCTCCGCCATGGTTGGCCCGATGGCCGAACAGGTCTGGCTTGGGACCTTCCATGCCCTTGCCGCGCGCATGCTGCGCCGCCATGCCGAGCTGGTCGGGCTGCGGAGCGACTTCACAATTCTCGATATGGACGACCAGAACCGGGTATTGAAGCAGCTGATGGAGGCGGATGACATCGATTCCAAACGCTGGCCGGTGCGGCTTCTTGGCGGGGTTATCCAGCGCTGGAAGGATCGCGGACTGACGCCCGACAAGGTCTCGCTGGCGGAAGCTGGCGATCTTGCAAATGGCCGGCTGCGCCAGCTCTATGAAGCCTATCAGGTACGGCTGCTGGCCTTGAATGCGGTCGATTTCGGTGATCTGCTGCTGCATATGCTGACCGTCCTGCAGACCCATCCGGATGTGCTGGCCGACTATCATGGCCGGATCACCCACATCATGGTCGATGAGTACCAAGACACCAATGTCGCGCAATATCTCTGGCTGCGCTTGCTGACCGGCAGCGAGCGCAATCTGTGCTGCGTCGGTGATGATGACCAATCGATCTATGGCTGGCGCGGTGCCGAGGTCGGCAACATCCTGAAGTTTGAAAGTGACTTTCCGGGCGCAAAAATCGTCCGGCTGGAAGAGAATTACCGGTCGACGGGGCATATTCTGGCCGCCGCGTCAGGCATCATTGCCCGCAATGAGACGCGGCTTGGCAAGACGCTCTTTACCGGGGCCGGTGATGGCGAGAAATTGCGCGTCAACGGCTATTGGGACGGTGCTGACGAGGCCCGCGCCGTGTCTGCTGAAATCGAATCCATGCAGGCGGCGGACGAGGATCTGTCGCAAATTGCCGTGTTGGTGCGGGCCGGCTTCCAGACGCGTGAGTTCGAGGAACGTTTCATTGCCATCGGTCTTCCCTACCGCGTTGTCGGCACCAGATTCTATGAACGGGCGGAAATCCGCGATGCCATCGCCTATCTGCGGCTGATCACCCAGCCAGCCGATGATCTGGCGTTTGAGCGTATCATCAATGTGCCCAAGCGGGGGCTTGGCACGGCCAGCATTCAGGCCATCCATATTCAGGCGCGGGCATCCGACAAGCCGCTGATGGCGGCGGCAATCGATCTCGCGGTAAGTGACGAATTAAGGCCGGCGGCGCGAAATGCGCTTGGCACTTTCTGCCAGGACATCCGGCGCTGGCGCGAGCTATCGGCATCGCTGCCCCATACCGAACTTGCCAAGATGGTGCTTGATGAATCCGGCTATACCGCGATGTGGCAGGCCAACCGGACACCTGAGGCGGAAGGGCGGCTGGAAAACCTGACCGAACTTGTCAACGCGATGCAGGATTTCGATTCGCTGCAGGGTTTTCTTGAGCATATATCACTTGTCATGGATGGTGATTCCGAGTCCGACCAGGGTGAGGTCACGCTGATGACGCTGCACGCCGCAAAGGGTCTGGAATTCGACACCGTCTTCCTGCCGGGATGGGAGGAGGGTGTCTTCCCGAGCCAGCGCACCATCGATGAGAATGGTGCCGTCGGGCTCGAGGAGGAGCGCCGCCTTGCCTATGTCGGCATCACCAGGGCGCGCCGGAAAATCTTCCTGAGCTTTGCCGGCAGCCGCCGGATCCATGGCCAGTGGCAAAGCTCGATCCCCTCGCGATTTGTCCAGGAACTGCCGCCCGAAACAGTGATCGAGGATATTGCACAAGGGCTTGGTGGCGGCATTCCCTTCGGCCGTGCTGTACAGGCACAGCTTGCCGGTGGCGGGGCCTTTGGCGATACGCCGCGTGGTGGTTATGGGCCTGGCTGGCGCCGGATGGCGGCGCGGCAGGACAATCAGGTGACGGATCATTTTCTGCCAACCGGCAGCAAGGATGGGTTTGCCGCCGGGGATCGCGTTTTTCACCAGAAATTCGGCATGGGCAATGTTGTCCATGTTGATGGTGATAAGCTCGAGATTGCCTTCGACAAAGCCGGCCATAAGAAAGTCGTGGCCGGCTTTGTCAGCAAACCCTGAGGCAGCACGATGACAAGCCTCTATATCGCCCGCCTGACACTTGATGAAAGTTTGAGTGCGGCCCGGCTCGCCAGTTTTGAGCTGGTGTTTTCCGAACTTCTCGACGCCGCCGCGACAGCGCATCTTCGGGATGCTGGCGGTAGCTGGTTGATCGAGGCGATGTTTACCGCCCAGCCCGATAACGCGGCCATCGATGGGCTGCTGGGCCCCTGTTTTGCCGCTTGCGGGCTGGCACCGGTGCCGGTCATCATCGAACCGCTGCCCGACCGTGACTGGCTGGCCGAAAATCGCGCCGCCTTTCCGCCCCGCCGAATTGGCCGGTTCTGGATTTTCGGTGGTCATGTCGAGGCCCGACCGCCGGCGGCAAGCTGGCCGGTGCAGGTTGAGGCGGCGCAGGCATTCGGGTCGGGAACACACCCGACCACAGAGGGCTGTCTTCGCGCGCTGGAGGATATTCTGCGTGGCGGCACCTTCCGGCGTCCGCGCTGCCTTGATATGGGGTGCGGCTCGGCCATCCTCGCGCTGGCGGCGTCGCGGGCCCGGCCCTCCGCCCGGCTTCATGCCGCCGACAATGACCGGGTTGCCGTGGTGACAGCGGCTGAAAATGGCCGGATCAATCGGGTCGCGCCGCACCGGTTTCGCACCGTCTGTGCGCAGGGATATCTGTCACGGCAGGTGCGCGCTGCGGCGCCCTTTGACATCATCCTTGCCAACATTCTGGCGCGGCCACTTTGCCAGATGGCCGGTGACCAGCGGGCCAGCCTGGCGGATCGTGGTTGGCTGGTCCTGTCCGGTATTCTGAACCACCAGGCGACGATGGTCGAACGCCGCTATGCCGCCGAGGGATTGCGCCTGGTCAGACGCCTTCGGATCGGTGAATGGACCACACTGGTCATGCGCCCAGCGCGTCTTGGCCTGGCCCGGCAGCTGTGGCATCCTGACAGCGCATCCACCTTATCTTCTGGAACACCATCATGACCAGCGCCACCCCGTCGGAAAAGCTTGCCAACCTGCGGTCGATCCTTGCGCAACGCGGCCTTGATGGTTGGTATGTCGGGCGCGAGGATATGTTTCAGGGAGAAGAGGTGCCGGCGCGCGAGGAACGACTTGCCTTCCTCAGCGGCTTCACCGGGTCGGCAGGCTTTGGGATGGTTCTGCCGAATGACGCGGCGCTCTTCAGCGATGGCCGCTACACCCTGCAGATGGCCAACCAGTCTGAGTCGGAGCTTTGGCAGACATTCACCCTGCCGGAGGCCGATCTTGGCGGGTTCCTTGATTCTGCACATGTTAGCGGCGCGCGAATCGGTATCGACCCGCGGCTGGTCACGGTGCGTGGCTTTGAAAGGCTGCAGGAGATATGCCTGAAAGCCGGGGCCGAGCTTGTCGCCGATGCCGAAAACCCCATTGACGCGCTGTGGGGTGATGAGCGACCAGGCGCTGCGCCGTCACGGCCATTTCGTATGCCTGACCGGGTGGCTGGACAGTCGATGACGGAAAAGCTGGCGGCCCTGTCGGCGCGTCTTCAGGAGGCGCGCTGTGATGCTGTCGTGATCAGCCGTGCTGATGCGGTGAACTGGCTGGTGAATATCCGTGGCACGGACCTGTCGAACACGCCGATCAATCTGCTGTTCGCGCTGTATCACCGCGAGAATGGGTTGATCCTGCTTGCTGACCCGCATCGCCTTGCGCCTGTCATGGAAGGCGATCTGGCGAATGAGGTGGCCATCGTGCCGCTGGCGCAGTTCGCCGATCTGATCGACCCGCGTGCCGGATATGGGAACGCGGCGCGGGTGATGTTCGACCCTGATAGCCTGCCGCAACAGCTTCACGCCCCGCTGGCCAGGGCGGCGATCGAACCTGTTGCCGCGCCCTGTCCGGTGACCGCGATGAAGGCGCCGAAGAATGCGACCGAACTTGATGGCACGCGGCGGGCCCATGTTGAGGATGGCGCTGTCATGGTGCGCTTTCTTGCCTGGCTCGACAGCGGGGCGGCGCGCGGCCTGCAGGAAACCGAAATCGCCGATCACCTGCTGGCACTGCGCCGGGCCAGTCCACGGTTTCTGGCGTCCAGCTTCGAGACCATCTGCGGGTCCGGGCCGAACGGGGCGATTGTCCATTACCGCGCCGTTGCCGGCCAGGACAGGGCGCTTGTCGAGGACAGTCTGCTGCTGGTTGATTCGGGCGCGCATTACAATGACGGCACCACCGACATCACCCGAACCATGGCCATCGGCACACCTACGCCCGACATGATCACCGCCTTCACGGCGGTGCTGCGGGGCCACATCGCGGTGGCGATGGCCCGCTTCCCGAAAGGCACCACAGGCCAACAGATTGACGCTCTCGCACGCGCACCGATGTGGGCGGCCGGACTGGATTACGCGCATGGCACGGGCCATGGCGTGGGGCATGTGATGCAGGTTCATGAGGGCCCGGCAAATATTTCCAAACGCGGTACCGTGCCGCTGGAGACCGGCATGCTGCTGTCGAATGAGCCTGGATGCTATCGTGCCGGTGAATGGGGAATTCGAACCGAAACGCTGATCACCGTTACCGCAGCCGACGCGGACGGCTTCATGGGGTTCGAGACCATCACCCTGTGCCCGATTGACAGGCGGTTGGTCGATGCCGGTATGCTGTTGCCAGCGGAGCGTGACTGGCTGAATGACTATCATGCGCGGGTGCAGGCGGCGCTGGCACCGGAACTTCACGGCGAGGCGGATTGCCTTGCCTGGCTGGCGGCGGCCTGCGCACCGGTCTAGGCGGCTGGGCCGCTCCTGATCAGCGCCAGCCATTCTTCTTCGCTGAGGACTGTTACGCCAAGCTCGGCAGCCTTGCGGGCCTTTGACCCGGCATCAGCCCCGGCGACCAGGTAGTCGGTTTTTGCCGAGACCGAGCCAGACACCTTGGCGCCCAGCGATTCGGCGCGGGCTTTTGCCTCGGCGCGTGACATGCCGGCAAGCGTGCCGGTAAAGACAATTGTCTTGCCACTGACCGCGCTGTCCTCTGACGGGCGCTCCGGCGGCACGACATCCAGCTGGGCCAACAGATCCTCGACCGCGGCGTGGTTGCTGTCATTGGCGAAAAACCCGATCAGGTCCGCCACCATGGCCTCGCCAATCTGGTCGATGGCCACCAGCTCGGCAGTTGTCGTCTCGAGATCGGTCAGATCACCCTGCGGCGACAGCGCGGCCAGCATTGCCTCCGGCGTCGTGAAATGCAGGGCGAGGATGCGTGCCGTTGCCTGGCCGACCTGCCGGATACCAAGCGCGAAGATGAACCTCTCGAACCCGATCTTGCGGCGGGCCTCGATGGCGGCCAGCAGGTTGGTGATCGACATCTCGCCATAGCCATCAAGCGCCGTCATCTCTTCGCGCTTCTCCGCAAGGCGGAAAATATCGGCTGGTCGCATGACCCAGCCAAGCCCGACAAACTGGTCGATCTGCCGGGCGCCAAGCCCCTCGATATCGAAGGCATTGCGTGACACGAAATGCTTCAGCCACTCCAGACGCTGCGCCGGGCAATCGAGGCTGTTTGTACAACGCCGCACCGCCTCGCCTTCGGGCCGGATTGCCGGCGCGCCGCATTCCGGACAGGTGTCGGGAAAGACAAATTCGGCGCTGTCGGCGGGGCGGGCACCGGCGATTACACGCACCACCTGCGGGATCACATCACCGGCGCGCTGGATCACTACCCGGTCACCGACACGAATATCCTTACGGCGGATTTCGTCCTCATTATGCAGCGTGGCGTTGGACACAACGACGCCGCCGACGGTGATCGGCGCCAGCCTTGCCACGGGTGTCAGGGCACCTGTGCGCCCGACCTGAATGTCGATGGCATTCAGCACTGTTTCGGCCTGCTCGGCAGGGAATTTATGCGCCAACGCCCAGCGCGGCGCACGCGCCACCTGGCCAAGGCGTTCCTGATAATCATGCCTGTCGACTTTGTAGACAACGCCGTCAATGTCATAGCCAAGCCCGGCCCGGGCCGCGCCGATTTCCGCATAGATGGCCAGTAAGCCTGAAACATCATCACAGCGCCGCGATAGGGGGTTGATGCTGAACCCCATATCGGACAGGGCGGCGAGGCTAGACATGTGTGTCTCGGCAAGCGGCGCGCTGACCTCGCCAAGCGAATAGGCAAAGAATTGCAACCGCCGCGAGGCTGTCACAGCGGGGTTCTTCTGGCGCAGTGACCCGGCGGCGGCATTGCGCGGGTTGGCGAATATCTTGCCGCCTGACGCCTGCTGTGCCGCATTCAGAGTCATGAAATCGGCCCGGTCCATATACAGCTCACCGCGCACTTCCAGGATTGCCGGTGGGGTGCCGAACAGCCGCGCCGGAACGGTATCGACCATCTGCACATTTGCTGTCACATCCTCGCCCTCGGCGCCGTCGCCGCGCGTGGCGGCCTGAACGAACCGCCCCTCCTCATAGCGAAGCGACAGAGACAGCCCGTCGATTTTCGGCTCGGCGGCGAAGGCAAGTGGTGCGTCATCGGCAAGCGACAGAAAGCGCCGCACGCGGGTGACGAAATCGGCGATATCCTCGGCTAAGAAACCGTTATTGAGCGACAGCATCGGCCGTCTGTGTCGAACCTTGCCAAACCCGGCCGCAGCTGGCGCGCCGACGCGGCGGCTAGGGCTATCCTCACGGACAAGGTCGGGGAAGGCGGCCTCAAGATCGCGGTTGCGGGCGACCAGCATGTCATAATCGGCGTCGCTGATGGCCGGGTTATCCTCGCCATGATAGCGCGTATCATGCCAGGCAATGGCAGCAGCGAGGGCTGCAAGTTCTTCCCGGGCGGTGGCGGCGTCCATTTCGGATGGCGGTGTAGTGCCCGGACGCAGGTCCGGCACGGCTTTAACGTCGCTCATCCTACCTCTCCAACAGGGCCAGCGCGGCGGCGCGCGCCTCGGGGGTGACCTGTTCGCCGGCCAGCATGCGGGCAATTTCCTCGGTGCGTGCCGCTTCTGACAGCGGCTCGGTGGCGCTGATCACACCGCTGTCGGTCGCCGTTTTGGCAATCCGCATGTGATGGTCGCCCTTCGCCGCGACCTGCGGCGAGTGTGTCACAACCAGCGTCTGTGTGGTCTTGCCAAGTCGCGCCAACCGGTCCCCGACCGCCGCCGCGACAGCGCCGCCAACGCCGGAATCAACCTCGTCAAAAATCAGCGTGCGGCCAGCGGCATCGCTTTCCAAAGCTACCTTCAGCGCCAGAAGGAACCGTGCCAGCTCGCCACCCGAAGCAATCCGGTCAATTGGCCCGGCCTTCATCCCCTTGTTGGTGCTGGCCTCAAAACGCACCTGCTGCGTGCCAAGCGGCCCGTATTGCTCCGGCGGCAGGTCGGTGATCGTGGTGACAAAGCTTGCGCCCTCCAGCTTCAGCGGCGGCAGTTCAGCCGTAACCGTCGCATCCAGCATTGTTGCCGCCTTCACGCGGTTGCCGGCGACAACGGCGGCAATCTGCTGATAATAGTCGCGCCATTGCCGTTCATTATCGGCAAGTTCGGCCAACGCGCCGGCTGAGTCCTCGATCCCGGCGAGGCTGGCGGCAAGTCGTTCATGAACCGCGGCAAGGTCATCGGGTGTGCAGTCATGCTTGCGGGCCTGCTGGCGCAATTCATGCAGCCTGTCATCAACGCTCTGCAGGCGGGCTGGATCGCTTTCAAGCGCGTGCCCGGCGTTGTTGATGGCGGTGGCGGCCTCGGCAAGTTCGGCATCGGCGCGGCCCAGCGCCGCCTGTGCTTCATCAAGCAGACCGCCGGCAAGAGGTGCCACCTTGTCGAGCGCGGCGCGGGCCCGGCCGATAACGGCCTGCGCGCCACTGTCACTGAAGATCGCGTCATCGGCAACCGCCAGACCCTCGCCGATCCGCCCGACATTTGACAGCCTCTCGCGTTCGGCGGACAGGTCATCCTCCTCACCCGTGTGGGGCGCCAGCATGTCCAGCTGCTGCACCGCGTCGCGAAGCCATTCCTCTTCGGCCCGCGCCGTTTCCAGATCGCGTTTCGCCTGCGCAAGATTGCGCTGTGCCTGCAGCCAGTTGGTCCAGCCAGAGCGCAGCTTTTCAAGAATGTCGTCATGGTTGGCGGCGCGGTCGATATGGCCAAGATGCGTCGAGATGTCGAGCAGGCCGCGCCCCTCGAACTGTCCCTGGATCTCGACAAGCGCATCGCCGGTCTCGCGCAGCAGCGCAGCCGATACCGGTACATCATTGATACTGGCTGATGATTTGCCGTCACTTTTCAGACGGCGGCGCAGGATCAATTCGTCATCCTGCGGGATGTCGGCCTCGGCAAGGCGCGCCCACACAGGATGATCCGGCTGCAGATGGAAGACCGCAGACACTTGGGCTGCGGGCTCACCCTCGCGGATAAGGCGGAAATCGGCGCGGCTGCCAAGCGCCAGGCCAAGCGCATCGAGCAGGATTGACTTGCCAGCGCCGGTTTCACCCGTAAGCACGGTCAACCCGCACTCGAAGGTCAGCGTCAACCGCTCAATCAGAACGATATTGGAGACCGTCAGGCTGTGCAGCATGGCTAGCGATCAAACAGGTCGGACACGGATTCAATGGCGCGCTGGAACATGCCCTTGGGAAGCGAGCGTCCTGGATCTTCTGCAAGCGCCAGCAATTCCTTGGTCCAGAATGAATCGGGATAGTTATAGACCGCAACCGACCCGACACGGTCGGCCTCCTCGGTCAGACCGAGGGCGAGGTAGGATTCGACCATCCGGTACAATGCCTCTGGGGTCTGGTTGCTGGTCTGATAGTCGCGTACCACTTTTTCAAAGCGCCGCAGGGCCGCCGCATAATGCCCGCGCTTGCTGTAGAAACGGCCTACCGCCATCTCCTTGCCGGCGAGATGCGAGCGTGCAAGGTCTGCCTTCAGTCTGGCATCGCGGCTATAGGTGCCCTGCGGAAAGCGAAGCAGCATTTCATCGAAGGCATTCATTGCCAGCAGCGTCATCTCGGCATCGCGCTCGACATCGACAATCTGTTCGTAATAGCAGAGTGCCCGCAGATAATAGGCATATTCAACCATGCTGTCGGCCGGATTAAGTTCGATGAACCTATCGAGTGATGCCACGGCGCGGGGATAGTTGTTGTCCTGATAGAAAGACCATGCCGCCATGATCTGCGAGCGTACGGCAAGGTCGGAATAGGGATGCTGGCGCTCGACCTCTTCAAATTTTGGCGCAGCCTTGCCAGGCTCACCATCAGATGCAAGCAACAGCGCCTCATCATAGAGCGTCCCGGCCGGACGTTCGACCTGCTCCAGCGGTTCGGGCGACGCGCACCCTGCCATCACGAGCGTGGCGGCGAGGGCGATCAATGTCAGAAAAATCTTGGCCAAGGCGGCTCTCCACAGGGGCGGCAGGTCTCTTGCATGACACTGGGTCAGATGCCGGGCACAGCACCGACAACCAGAATTCGGACACAATAGCCGCAAGTGAAGCAGGTGAAAAGACGCCACATAACGTGTCAACGCACCGGCTGGCAAACAGACTGTATTCGAACGTCTGGGGGCTGGTCGCTACACCGCTGCTGCTGCGGCAACTTCGGGCAGCGCATAGCCGTCGGAATGTTCAGCTGGCACGCCATCTTCACGGATCTGGAAGCAGGCCGGTGAATTCCACAACCTGTCGATAAGCTTGGCGCACATTGCATGGCCTGGACGCGATGCCGTCATCCGGCCGCGCATGGGCATGCCGAGAAGATAGAGATCGCCGAGACAATCGAGGATTTTGTGGCGAACGAATTCGCGTTCCATGCGGAGCCCGCCTTCATTGAGAACAGTCCCGTCTTCGACCACCACCGCATTGTTCAGGGATCCACCAAGGGCCAGGCCGGCATTCTGCATCGCCGCAACATCGCGCATCAGGCAGAAGGTGCGCGCCGCCGCCAGATCGCGTTCAAAGGTGCCAACCCCATGCCGGTACAGGAAACGCTGCCGGCCAATGGCTGCGTCGTCGAAATCAATTTCGGCGTCGATCTCAAGCTGCTCACAAGGTTCCAGCTTGGCCCAGCCACCAGCATGCTCGACCGCAACAGGTGCTGTGACGACAAGGACCCTGCGGCGGCTGCCAAGCTGGCGGACGCCGACGCGGTTGATGGCTTCGACAACCGGCAGGCTGCTGCCGTCGAGGATTGGTGCTTCACCACCGTCGATATCAACAATGGCGTTGTCCACACCCAGGCCGGCAAAAGCGGCCATGATATGCTCAACCGTTTCCAGCCCGACACCATCATCATTGACGATGCGTGTACAAAGCCGTGCCTGGCGAACATTGGCGGGGCAGGCGGCGATCGTCTGGCGGCTTTCCGTTACATCACTGCGCCGGAACAGAATACCTGTATTGGCTGGGGCGGGGTGGATGGCAACGCGAACAAACCGGCCGGAATGAAGGCCAACACCATCGAAGGAAATGGCGCCGGCGACCGTTGTCTGAATTGGGGACTGCGACTGTATCTGAGACTGCGACTGTATCTGAGACTGCATGGAGCTTTGAAAAGCCCTGTCGTGCAATAGTCGGTCGCTTTGCATTCGCGTGATACCCTGACGGCTTGTTTATTTTGTTTCGGCCTGTTTTTCTTATTCTTTGGGCCGCAACCGCGATGGTCTGACCACGCATGCATTAAGAAGCAGCGCCGGTCCACAATCAAATCACATTTGGTTACCGGTTGTTACAAGCGTCCGGCTATTGATTGCGACTGTGGCAGTGGATCACAGGGCAAGAGGCCAGTCATGAAAAAAGGGCCCGGCACATGGCCGGGCCCTCGGTCAATCCGGTCTGGTGATCCTGCTTTGTCAGTTGGCCTGACGGCGCAGGAAAGCCGGGATTTCCAGATCATCAGCCTGCCGGTCAAGGGTTGTTGTCCCGGCCGGTTCCGGCACCCGATTCATCGCGTCTGCACGTGGCAGGTCCAGGATCGACGGAGCCGATTCCCCGACCGTCTCGGCAGGTGTCGCACCGGCCTCGGCGGTGGTCACGGGTCCGGCTTCGACGGCGGGCTCACGCCGTTCGGCACTGGCCTCTTCCTGCGGTTTTTCGGTCCACAGCCGTGAGATCTTGTTGATCAGGCTTGTCTTGCCGACGGCAGGTGCTGCGGTGGGGACGGTTTCATCCTCGGGCATCACCGCCGGTGCGCCGGGGATGAAGGGTTTGCGCGCCGTGGTTAGTTCATCCGGCGTATCGGCAACCATAACAGGCTCTGCGCCGGCCCTGGTTTCAGATGGTGCTGCGGGGGCCGAACTGGATATCGCAGGCCCTTCCGGGGTGGCGTCGGGCACAGGATCAGTTGCGGCCGGCATGCCGCTGCCAAAGGCCGCCGCGCTATCCTTGGCGATGGCCTCGTCAATCGACATCTGCTGCGCCTCAGTGTCCCCGTCAGCGTTTCCACTGGCATCATCATCAGCTTCGGACGCGTTCGATGCTGTTGCCCGGGCCCCGGCAAGAAAGGCCAGGCGCGAGCGTGATGCCTTTGTCGGCACGAAGCCTGGCATGATGGCACCATCGCCATTATCGGCGGT